>JBAXTE010000061.1:0-16435 GCA_037130365.1 Bacteroidota bacterium | reverse complement strand
CGCGCGACCCACAGCTTAGAAGGCTGTTGCTCTATCCAACTGAGCTACGGAACCCCATAAAAAAAAGTCGGGGTAGCAGGATTCGAACCTACGACCCCCTGCTCCCAAAGCAGGTACGCTAGCCGGACTGCGCTATACCCCGAGTGTCTTTATGTGTAAATTGAATATAATCGCGGAGAGAGGGGGATTCGAACCCCCGGTACCCTTACGAATACGACAGTTTAGCAAACTGTTGGTTTCAGCCACTCACCCATCTCTCCGGATATTCAATTTTTTAGCTTTTCAATCAACGTGGGTGCAAAATTATGCTTTTAATTTCTATTCTCCAAATGTTTTTTTGATTTATTTTATATTTAATTGATAGATAATTTATTACATTTTATTTGGCACCTCAATTCCTAGTAATTTCATCCCATTTTTAATTGTAGTTCGTGTAATTTGAGAAATTGCAATGCGAAATATTCGTTTTGATTCATCTTCTTCCTTTAAAATTGGCTTTTCTTGGTAGAAGCTATTATATAATTTCACTAAGTCATAAATATAATTTGCCAACAGTGCTGGACTATAGTTTGCACTCGATTCTGAAATAATTGTAGGAAACTCATGAATTTGCCTAAGTATTTCTAACTCAGATTTTTCAATTGAAATATTTGAAATTATTTGAGGAATTTCTTGCGCATTTTTTGAATTAAAACAAGCTTTATCCAGCAATGAGCTTATTCGAGCATGAGTATATTGAATAAATGGAGCCGTATTCCCTGTTAAATCAATTGATTGTTCGGGGTTAAACATCATGTTTTTCTTTGGATCAACCTTGAGAATAAAATATTTAAGCGCTCCTAAACCAATTGTCTTAAATAATTCTTGAGCTTCCTCAGTAGTAAATTGGTCAATTTTCCCTTTTTCAATTGTTTGAGCTTTAGCATCGCGAATCATTTCATCCATTAATTCATCTGCATCGACCACAGTTCCTTCTCTCGATTTCATTTTTCCCGATGGTAGCTCTACCATTCCATAAGACAAGTGCTTAATTCCACCAGCCCAATCTAATCCCATTTTTTTGAATAGAATTATTTTCAAGACATCAAAGTGATAATTTTGCTCATTTCCAACCACATAAATCATCTTTTCTGGTAAAAAATCATTGTGCCGAAGTTGAGCAGTTCCCAAATCTTGAGTCATATATACTGAAGTTCCATCGCCTCTGAGTAATAATTTTTCGTCTAGACCATCTGAAGTTAAATCAACCCACACTGAGCCATCCTCTTTTTTATTAAAAATTTCGCTCTGAAGGCCTTCTTGAACCAATGATTTTCCAATTGTGTAAGTGTTAGATTCATAGTAAATTTTGTCGAATTCAATACCCATTTGCTGATAAGTTTTTTCAAAACCATCATAAACCCACGAATTGAGAAGTTCCCATGTTTTGCGAGTTTCTGAGTCATTGTTTTCCCATTTTACGAGCATCTCTTGAGCTTCAATTATTAATGGAGCCTGTTTTTCAGCTATTTCTTTAATAATTCCAGTTGCTTCTAATTCCGCAATTTGGGCTTTATATTTTTGATCAAAAAGAACATAATATTTTCCAATTAAATGATCTCCTTTCAATCCAGAAGTTGCTGGAGTTTCCCCATTTCCCCACTTTAACCAGGCTAACATCGATTTGCAGATATGAATTCCTCTATCGTTGATTAAGTTTACTTTTTTTACGTCAAAACCATCTGCTGATAAAATAGCCGCAATTGAATGACCTAATAAATTATTTCTAACATGGCCTAAATGTAGAGGCTTATTAGTGTTTGGTGATGAAAATTCAATTACAATTTTTCCTTTTGATAATTCAGGGGCAAAGCCAAATTTAGCATTTGAAATATTATCACTAGCAAAGTCAATCCAATATTTATTAGCAATTGTGAGATTTAAAAAGCCTTTAATCACATTAAAGTCAGTTATAAACTCACAGTTATTAGTAAGAAATTCACCAATTTCATTTGCAGTGATATCTGGACTTTTACGGGTAAAAGGGGTAAAGCCGAAACAAACCAAGGTAAAATCACCTTCAAATTCAGGTTTTGTCTTTTGGATAACAATTTTGTCTTGAGGAATATTTACTTGATAATTTTGCTCAAAAAAATTGCAAATAGTTTGATTTATTAAAATGGAGATGCTAATGTTCATTATATTTTTTTTGCAAATTTACAACTATTCTATGGCTTTCACAACGAAAATAAGGTAAAGAAAATCAAAATCAAACGATTGGGGAATTTGAACCCAAAAATGTAAATATTTTTAAATGATATTTCTGATGTGATTTTTTTTAACTGATAATCAGTATATTACTAATTCTTAGGAATAAAATAACAAATAAAACTTGTTTGGTATTTTTAAAACAATAATTTTGCATTAGAAATACTGAATAAACTAATATTTAAAATCTAAAACAATTTAAAAATGAAAAAAAGAGTTATCATTATTGGGGCAGCTGGTCGTGATTTTCACAACTTTAACACCTATTTTAGAGGAAATACAAGCTATGATGTAATTGCTTTTACCGCAGCTCAAATTCCTGATATCGACGGAAGAAAATACCCTGCTGAATTATGTGGAGATTTATATCCAGCTGGCATTCCAATATATGCTGAAGCTGAATTACCAGGTTTAATCAAAAAAGAAAATATAGACATTTGCGTATTTGCATATAGTGATGTTCCTTATCCTCGCGTAATGAACATTAGTTCTATCGTAAACGCAGCTGGTGCTGATTTTATGCTTCTTGGACCAAAAGACACTCAAATTAAATCAACAAAACCAGTTATCGCTGTTGGCGCTACTCGTACAGGTTGTGGCAAAAGCCAAACTTCACGTCGTATTATTGAAATCTTAGTAGAACAAGGATTAAAAGTTGTAGCTGTCCGTCACCCAATGCCTTATGGTGATTTAGTTAAACAAAAAGTTCAACGTTTTGCAACGGTAGAAGATTTAAAAAAACACGAATGTACCATTGAAGAAATGGAAGAATACGAACCACACGTAGCTTCAAAACGTAATGTTATTTATGCTGGTGTTGATTATGAAGCAATTCTTCGTGCTGCTGAAAACGATCCAGATGGTTGTGATATCATTCTATGGGATGGTGGAAATAATGACTTCCCATTCTACAAATCAGATTTATTTGTAGGTGTTGCTGATCCATTGCGTCCAGGTGCTGAAGTTAGTTATTATCCAGGTGAAGTAGTAGCTCGTATGGCTGACGTTATTGTTATCAATAAAATTGACTCAGCATCATTAGAAAATATCAATATTGTAAGAGCTAACTTAGCTAAGATTAACCCTAATGCTATCGTTGTTGACGCTGCTTCTTATTTAACTGTTGACAAACCAGAATTAATCCGCGGAAAACGTGTATTAGTAGTTGAAGACGGTCCAACCCTTACTCATGGTGAGATGAAAATTGGTGCTGGTACTGTTGCTGCTCAAAAATTTGGTGCTGCTGAATTAGTTGACCCAAGACCATTTGCAGTTGGTAAATTAGCTGAAACATTTAAAATTTATCCAAACATTGGCGTTCTTCTACCTGCAATGGGTTATGGCGAACAACAAGTTAAGGATTTGGAAACAACAATTGCTAACACTCCTTGTGATACAGTTGTTATTGCTACTCCAATTGATTTACAACGAATCATCAAAATTGACAAACCTACTGTAAAAGTTGGATACGAATTACAAGAAATTGGATTCCCTAACTTAGAACAAATTCTTTGTGATTTTGTCAAAAAACACGATTTAGTTAAAGGCGGTTGCAGCTGCTGCAAATAAATATCTTAAGGCGACCTTATCGGTCGCCTTTTTTTTGGTCATTAATTCTGTAAATCAATTAATATAAACATCAAAGTCAATATAGAATGAAAAATCGAAGTTTAATTTCAATTACCGATTACTCCAAAGAAGAGTATTTAAAAATCCTTGATTTGGCAGAGCAGTTTGAAAAACAACCGGTGCAGAAAATTGCAGAAGGGAAAGTAATTTCTACACTTTTTTTTGAACCGTCAACAAGAACTCGCTTAAGCTTTGAAAGTGCTGCAAATAAACTAGGTGCTCGTATTATTGGATTTAGTGAAGCAACTAATTCAGCGGTAGCCAAGGGAGAATCACTTTCTGATACCATTCGAACAGTGGCAAATTACAGCGACTTAATAGTAATGAGACATCCTATCGAAGGCTCTGCTCGTTATGCAAGTGAAGTTGCAAAAGTACCCGTAATAAATGCAGGCGATGGCGCAAACCAACATCCATCTCAGTGCCTCTTAGATTTATACACAATACGTCAGACTCAAGGCACTTTAGATAATTTGCACATTGCTCTTGTAGGTGATTTAAAGTATGGTAGAACCGTTCATTCATTGGTAGAAGCCATGTGTAAATTTAATACAACTTTTCATTTAGTCTCGCCCGAAGAATTAAAATTACCAAGATCTGTTAAGGCGCATATCAAAGATCATAACCTAAATTATTATCAATATAATGATATGATGGAGGTTATTGATAAAGTCGATATCTTATATATGACTAGAATTCAACGAGAAAGATTTCAAGATCAATTAGAGTACGAACGAGTGAAAAATGTATTTGTACTTTCAAATAAAATGTTAATGAATTCTAGACAAAATTTGAAAATTCTGCACCCACTTCCTCGAGTTAACGAAATTTCAATGGATGTTGATTCAAATCCAAAGGCGTATTATTTTGAGCAAGCACTTAACGGAGTTTATGTCCGTCAAGCGCTCATTGCTTCAATTTTAGATTTAGTTTAATATTTAAAACAAATGAATATGAATAAAGATAATCGTAAGGAATTAGTGGTATCGGCAATTGAAAATGGGACCGTTATCGACCATATTCCATCCAATAAAGTGTTTCAAGTTCTTAGAATATTAAATTTTGAGTCTGCAACTCAACAAATTCTTTTTGGTGTAAATTTAGACAGTAAAAAGTACGGAAAAAAAGGAATCGTTAAAGTTCAAGATAAGTTTTTTGAAACTGATGAGATTAATAAAATTGCCCTAGTAGCGCCATCTGCAACTATTATTGTGATAAAAAATTTCGATGTGGTTGAAAAATATCAAGTTTCAATTCCAAAATCTATTGTTGGAATCACCAAATGCTTTAATCCAAAATGTATTACTAATTTTGAGCAAGTGACTACAAAATTCGAAGTAAATTTATCAGAAAACAACGAAGTGCAATTAGTTTGTCATTACTGCGAAAAAATTACTAAAAAGGAGCATATTCATTTTCTATAAATTCTTGGTATTTGAATTTTGAATCACTTTTGTTCGATAAAATCAACAATATTGCTTATTAAGTAAATTGCTTCAATCAATTTTCGCCTCAATCCTAAAGGATGAATTGATTTTCAGCAATTTACATCCTTTAGGACCGAGGCAAAAAATTGCGGAAAATCAAGAATATTAGTGTTTCCCAAAGCAAGCTATGTCTCAATAAATATATTATAATATACTGATATTTAGTTATTTAAAAATGACATGATAGTTTATTTCGGACAACAATAATTAGTAATATAATATCTTGCTGACTTCTGATATTAGGTTAAAAAGTTGATTTTTGCGATAAGGGCGTTAAACATATTTTGTGGTTTTATGTTCTGATAATAAAAGACAATATGCTAGTTTTATTATCTCCATCAAAAACTATGAATTTTACATACAAAGGCAATCCTTTGGAAGCATCAACTCCTGAATTTTTTCAACAATCATTGTTCCTAATTCGTCAGGCTAAACAATGGTCGGTTCCTGATATATGTAAGCTTATGAAGGTGAGTAATAATTTAGCTCAGATAAGTTTTGACCAGTTTCAATCTTTTTCTGCATTAAATACGCTCCAAAATTCAGAACAAGCAATTTTTGCTTATAATGGAGATGCCTATCTAGGGCTAGATGCCAAGTCGTTGTCCATTAAAACTTTAAATTATTCCCATCAGCACCTTAGAATCCTTTCGGGATTATATGGAGTTATAAAACCTTTTGATTTAATTCAGCCCCATCGTTTAGAAATGGGATTGCAATTTAAATTAGGTGATGCGCTTGACTTGTATCATTTTTGGTCTGAAATTATTACTCAAAATATTGAAAACCAATTAAATGAACTTAATACAGATGTAATTGTAAATTTAGCATCAAAAGAATATTCTAAAGTTATTGATTTTAATAAAATAAAAGCGAGAGTTATTACCCCATCATTTTATAACCAACGAAATGGAAAATATAAAATGGTCAGTTTTTGGGTTAAGAAAGCTCGAGGGATGATGACTCGCTTTATTATGGAAAATAAAATTGAAAATCCAGATGAAATAATCGGGTTTGACTCAGGATATTATTATGAAAAAACGCTCTCTAAAACAGATAAACCTGTTTTTATTTCGGAGTTTTAAAAGTTTTACCTTTGCTTTTTCGCCTTCCTTTAATAGAACTTTTTTTGTTTCCAATGTTATTAAATGGGTCTGTTGACATATTCCCATTATGTCTTTTATTTCGGTAAGCAGCCCCAGAATTTTCTTTATGAGCATCAAAACCATGATTTGTCTTTCTCGACCACGTACTTCCGCCTCTAGGTAGATTAAAACGATATGAAACGCCTACAGATAAGTACCCGAATCCTTCAAAACTTCGTTTATTTGATACAATCCCATCCAACCAATCGGTATTTAAATATCGTAATGATGATTCAACATTTACTACCAATTTTCGTCCAATTTTATAATTTACACCTAATCCAAATGGAATTGAAAAGGTTGTTGTGTATTTGTTATTATAAAACTTAAGCGAATCGTTCGGGGAAAAATTAATTAATGGCTGGTTTACAGAATCATTGACAATTGAACTATATAATTGCGACCTGAATTTAGAGAAACCCAGTCCAATAAATCCGTAAAAATCCCAATCAGATTTTGTCGACCAATCAAATAAATCGATAAAATCTACCGAAAGTGATAAGGTGTAATCTTGAATTGTTCCAGTCATAAATTGTCTCTCCGAAACGGTATGACTTGTAATAGGACCAGAGATAAATTGGGCACGCATTGCATAAATTGGAGATAAATTTTTGCCAACCGAAACTCCCCACATAAATTTTCTGTCTTGATAAAATCCTTGTTGAAATGGACCGCCAGGCAAAAAATGGTTGTCGTTATCTGTTACATCACCCCATAAAGAATTCATTCCACCATGCAATCCAATATACCAATCTTCGTACGATCTGTTTAGTTGCCCAAATACAGATGAACTAATAACTAATAATAAAATTAAAATTGCCTTTTTGCAGAAATAATACATTGTAATTTGCTGTTGTTTAATTACTAAAGTGTATTTTTTGAATATTTATTTATTAACATTTATAATCATTCCATTGTTTACAAACGGTACCACATTCGTTGAATCTGCGGTTAAACAATATGGAATACTCTCGTCGAGTCCCAATTTCTCAAGTCTATGACGGTGAATACATTTGTCGATATACGAGATTAAATCTTCTTTGGCAAGATTCCATAAATCAATAGAAGCACTAGAAGAATCACAAATAGTAGCAAATTTAGCTGATTCGAGTAATTTTTCGCAGTATGCACCTGCAATTACAGCATCTTCAAGACTAAAGGTGTGCTTCCATCCAGAGCAAACGATAACCACATTTTGAGATAGATTAATAATGTAGTTTGTAAGTGCAGTAATGTTGGTGAATGCAGCAATATAAATTGGAGTTTCTTCTTGGTCTTTTATTAGGTTTATAGCCCTAGTTCCATTTGTAGTACTATAAGCTATAGTTTCCCCCTTCAATTTATCGCTTAAAAAGTGGGTAGGGGAATTGCCCATATCTGCAAAATCTAGCTTTAAACCTTCACGTTCAGAAGCTATAACATACCCAAGTTGTTTCAATCTCTTTAACTCTTCAATTTCAGAAACTGCAATTATTGCTTTAACACCGTTTGATAATGCGGCACATATTGAAGTTGAAGCTCGAAGAACATCAATAATAATTGTAACGTGTTTGCTATTAGTTTGTTTGTGTAAGTACAATTCTGGTGTAAAACATACTTCGAGTGTTAACATGAGTTTTGCTTTCTTTGTGTTAAAAATAGAAACGAATAACTTTGTTATCCGTTTCTATTAGTTTTAGTAATTAAAATTTCTATTATCCTTTGTAAAATGGAAATTTGCAAACGATTGCTTTAATCAGTTTCTCTCTGATTTTTACATATATTTCAGTTCCAGATTTTGAGAATTCAGGTTTAACATATCCCATACCAACCGCTTTGTTGATAGATGGTCCTTGTGTTCCTGAAGTCACGATACCAATATGATTTCCATCAACATCACAAATTTCATATTCGTGACGAGGAATTCCTCTGTCAATCATTTCAAATCCAACAAGTTTACGAGAAACTCCATTTAGTTTGTGATTTAAGTGAATTTCTTTGTCGATATGATTTTTTTCAGGAGTAAATTTGGTAATCCAGCCTAAACCAGCTTCAATAGGAGAGGTTGTGTCATCAATATCATTCCCATATAAGCAAAAGCCCATCTCCAAGCGAAGAGTATCACGAGCTCCTAATCCAATTGGTTTTATATCGAATTCTGCACCAGCTTCAAAAACTGCTTTCCATACTTTTTCTGCAACATCATTTGGAAAATATATTTCGCAACCACCTGAGCCTGTATACCCAGTTGTAGAAAATAATACATTTGGAATACCAGCAAAAGTTATGGTTTTATGAGTATAATATTCCATGTCAATAACGGTGGTGTCCGTTAACTTTTGCATTGCTTTTAATGCTAGAGGACCTTGAACTGCAAGTTGTGAAACTTCGTCAGAAACATTTGTGATATCAGCATTAAATTTTTTGTTTTGTTCTTGAATCCAAGCCCAATCCTTATCAATATTTGCAGCATTTATTACCAATAAATATACTTCTTCGCTTATTCGATAAACTAATAAATCGTCAACTATTCCACCTTTTCCATTTGGAAAACATGAATACTGAATCTTGCCATCATACAAAACGGCTACGTCATTAGAAGTAATGTGTTGAACGAAATCAAAAGCTTTTGGACCTTTAACATACACTTCACCCATGTGAGATACATCAAATACGCCAACTTTTGTTCTTACTTGTTCGTGTTCTGCAAGTAAACCCTCATATTGAACAGGCATATAATATCCTGCGAAAGGAACCATCTTTGCGCCAAGTGATTCGTGAATTTTTGTAAATGCGGTTGTTTTCATAACGTTGTTATTGCTATTAATATTTTAAGCAAAGGTATGAATTTAATTAATTGAATTTTTCTTTATAATTTGTTAAATTTTCTGAAGCTGTTGCGTTTTTTGTTTAAACGATGCATGATGTTTTTTTATTTTTATAATGTGGTGGATTTGTTAATTATTTTCAAACAACATCTTTGCCTTTCTTGCTAATCAGCAATCTAAAGCATCTACAATCATCACTACTTGATCGAGAAATAAAAATTTAGATTATTCGTAATGATTTTATAACTTTGCAATTAAATGTTGAAACGTAATAATTAATTTTATTAATTGTTTTTCTTATTGATGTTTTTATATTCCATTTATATCTAAACTATACTAAATAATGAGAGATTATATTAAAGATAAAAATATTCCTGGTGTTATAATTTTGACTTTAGACCTTTTTATTGTCGCTGGATCGCTGTTTATGGCTTTTTTGCTAAGGTTTAATTTTGCAATTCCTGTTGATCAAAAACTAACAATTCCTAGAATATTGATATTTGTTGTTTTGATGAGACTTTGTTCTTTTTTAATATCAAAAACATATAAAAGTATCATTAGGTACACTGCTACTCGAGATATCTTTAGAATATTATTAGCCAACAGCATAACTACAATCTTTTTTGTATTGACCAATGTAATTACATTTTATTTTATTGATTCAGCTTTTTTTATCCCATTTTCAATTATAATTCTTGAGTTTGGAATTACAACTTTTGTAATTTGGTTTTATAGAATGTCAATTAAGGTTGCATACTTGGAATTTGTAAACCCATCAAAAGATAAGCAAAATGTAATTATTTACGGGGCTGGAATTGCTGGATTAAACTCTAAAAGGGCTATTGATAGGGATGCTGGACTAAAATATAGAGTATTAGCATTTATTGATGATGAATCAAATAAAATTGGGAAAAAATTGGAAGGAGTATCCATTTATAGTTCTAAAAAACTGGATTTACTTCTTACTGAAAATGTGGTTGCTCATGTAATTATTGCCATTCAAAATATTCAACCTGAAATAAAGAAAAATATTACTGAAAAGTGCTTATCTTATCACGTGAAAGTGCTTGTAGTTCCACCTGTTAGCAAATGGATTAATGGAGAGTTGAGTTTTAAACAAATTAAAAAAATTAAAATTGAAGATTTGCTACAACGTGATGAAATTAAGTTAGAAGAACAATTTATCAAACCAGAAGTAATAGGCAAAACCATTATGATAACTGGTGCTGCAGGCTCTATAGGGAGTGAAATTGTTCGCCAAATTTCAACATTTAATTGTCGCAAGATATTGCTTGTAGATGTTGCCGAAACTCCTTTATTTTTTTTAGAACTAGAAATAAAAGAAAAATATATCGATCGACAGTTTGAAACTCATATTGCTGATATCACCAACAAGGAGCAGATGGAACTGATTTTTCAAAACCATAGTATAGATGTTATCTTTCATGCCGCAGCATATAAACATGTTCCATTAATGGAAAAAAGTCCTTCAGCAGCTGTACGAAATAATATATATGGAACAAAAGTAATCGCTGATTTAGCAATTAAATATGGTGTTCATAAATTTGTGATGATTTCTACAGATAAAGCTGTTAATCCTACTAGCATCATGGGTGCTTCAAAACGAGTGGCTGAAATTTATATTCAAGCATTAAATCAGCTAAATAAAACAGCTTTTATCACTACTCGTTTTGGAAATGTGCTAGGTTCCAATGGTTCTGTAATTCCAGTTTTTCGCGATCAAATTGAAAAAGGAGGACCGATCACAATTACTCATGTTGAAATTACTCGATACTTTATGACAATTCCAGAAGCCTGTCAATTAGTTTTATTGGCCGGTGCAATGGGTAAAGGTGGCGAAATATTTATTTTCGATATGGGCGAGTCCGTAAAAATTGTTGATCTTGCCAAAAAAATGATTGAATTGTCAGGATTAATCTTGGGTAAAGATATTCAAATCAAATTTACAGGCCTTCGTCCAGGCGAAAAATTATTTGAAGAGCTGCTAGCTACCAAAGAAAACACATTGCCTACTACACATAAAAAAATCATGATTGCAAAAGTTCGATTTGCACAACTAGAGGAGGTTTCGCCACAGATTGAGCAGCTAATTAGTTTGATTAATCAAGATGAGACAGAGCTAGTGAAAATGATGAAATTAATCATTCCTGAATTTAAGAGCAATAATTCAGAATTTGAAATTCTTGATCTTAAATAATTCAATATTCTGATGAGCAAAAATACTAAACTAGTCTTTGTTATTTCTAATTCTCCTTTTATTGGAACAACCATAGAGGCTTATATCGCAATTTTTAATTCAATCGGAAAGTTTAACCTAAATCCACAAAAAGTAAATAGTAAAACTGTATCCGGATATTCTGTCCAAGTTTCTGACGTAGAGTTTGATGTGTTAAGGCTTATATATCATTGTGAAGAGGAGGAAATTGTTCATAAATTTTCCACAAAAAAGATGAAAGTTCCTGAATTTTTTAAGTCAATTGATGAGAAAAAATTTAGGACGTTAATTCGCCCAAATATTGAGGGATACTTAAACAAAGCATTGGCATTAATATCATTATATAATCTTCAATTATTTACAATCAATAAAAGCCACGATGAAGTTTTTGAAAAACCTCTTGATATTCAAAGTGGTGAAGCTGATGTACACTTTAGATTTGTGAAACATGATTTTGGAATATCCTATCGTTTAAAAATTAAACATGGGGATAGTTCAATGCATTTGTTTAATCAAAATGTTGTGTTTATTACGCACAAACCATGTTGGATAATTTTTAATAATACGCTGTTGCATTTTGATGAAGAAATTGATTCACAGAAGCTTATACCTTTTACACATAAAGAAGTTATTGAGATTCCTAATACTTCAGTAGATATTTATATTCAAAATTTCATTCAAAAGATTTTCCGAAAATTTGATGTAGAAGCAGAAGGGATCGAATTGATTACTGAAAGCCCGAAGCCTATAGCAATTTTAAATTTAGATTATGGAATAAATTCTCGACCAATTGTTGCCCTTTCCTTTGATTATGAAGGAAATATGGTACTCATGTCGAAAAATCAACATGCAATTAGTGAATGCTTGGTTGAAGATGGCGTTTATACGCTTAGAAGAATTTTACGTAATTTGTCTTTCGAATTTTCTATTGTTGATCAATTACATAGTATTGGGTTAAGGTCCTTTGAAAATGTACATTTTTTTTATCCATCACCGATAGATCAAGCAAATATTGACACTACCGATTTGCTAATCAATACAATATGTTTGAATTATGATAAATTAATAAGTCTTGGAATTCAAATACGTCAAAATCTAAAACAAGTAAATTATTTTTTTGGGCAGGTTGCAAAAACTACTCAAGTCAAAGAGCATGAAGATTGGTTTGATGTTGATATTCAAGTTACTTTTGGTCAATTTAAGATTCCATTTGTGATGTTAAGAAATAATATTCTTAACAAAATTAATGAGTTTAAGCTACCCGATGGTTCAATTGCATTAATTCCGAATGAATGGTTTGGAGAATATTCCGAATTAGTACAATTTAGTACAGTTAGTAATAATAAATTCAAGGTTAAAAAATATCACTTTAATGTGATTTCTAATATTGAAGGAACTAAGAATATAAATATCAATGATTTTTATAAAAAAGTAGCAAAATTAGACCTAGCCTCTGATATATTAGTGCCATCTAATTTGAATGCTCAATTGAGATCTTATCAATATTTGGGATATAAATGGTTGAAATTACTTGAAGAACAAAAATTTAGTGGTTGTTTAGCCGACGATATGGGGCTTGGAAAGACTATTCAGGCCATTGCCGTATTGCTTGAAACCCACAATCGTGGAAATGTTAATACGCTAGCACCTCAAGAATTAGTTTCGTCTAATACGCAAATAGATATGTTTAATAGAGCATCTACAGATCCTGGAAAATTTGCTCAAGCATCTTTAATTGTAATGCCATTATCATTAATTTTTAACTGGCAACAAGAATTGCTTCGGTTTGCGCCATCATTACTTGTATACATTCATAGTGGTTTATATCGAAGTCAATCAGCATCTGTTTTCCATCTTCATGATATTATTCTAACTACCTATGGGATGGTGCGTAACGATATTGAATTGTTTAAAAAATATAATTTTAACTATGTGGTTTTAGACGAAAGTCAGAATATTCGCAATCCACAATCTAAAGCATACCGTGCAGTAAGATCGCTGCAAAGTAATTATAAACTAGCATTAACAGGTACGCCAATAGAAAATTCTTTAGTTGATTTATGGGCTCAGGTGAATTTTTTAAATCCCGGATTATTAGGAGGATTGAAACAATTTAGAAAAAATTATGTCCTCCCAATTGAAAAACAAAATAATACAGAGGCTAAAGATAAATTAAAGAAAATTCTACAACCTTTTTTTATGCGCCGGACCAAAGATGAAGTTGCTCCGGAGCTACCCTCACTTACCGAAGTGATTCATTATTGTGATATGTCAGAGGAACAAAATTCTGCTTATGAAAATATCAAATCATCTGTGCGAAACTCAATTTTGTTTTCAATGTCTAATAACGATCGTGGAAAGTTGAATATCATGATTTTACGTGGGTTAATGCAATTACGATTAGCATCAATTCACCCAAAACTATTAGATCCATCATTTGAATTTTTATCGGGTAAACATATTGAACTTAGAGAAATAATTTTGCAGATTTTGCAAGAAGATCATAAGATATTGATATTTAGTCAATTTGTGCGTCATTTGAAATTAGTGTTGCAATTTCCAGAACTTGAACATCAGAAAGTGCTAATGCTTACTGGAATGACTCCAGAAAGTGAACGACAGAATATTGTGAATGAATTCCAGCAAAACAAGGATTCAAAAGTTTTATTGATGACTCTTAAAGCTGGGGGAGTGGGCTTAAATTTAACTGCTGCTGATTATATTTTACTTATTGATCCTTGGTGGAATCCTGCTGCTGAAAGTCAAGCAATTGCACGCGCTCACAGAATCGGACAAGATAAAAAAGTGTTTGCTTATAGATTTATTACCAAAGATTCCATAGAAGAAAAAATCTTGATTCTGCAAGAAAGAAAACGTACTTTAGCAAATGAATTTATCCAAAATTCAAATCCACTTTCTGCATTTTCAAATCAAGATTTACTCGATTTATTTCAATAATAGCTTTTCTTGAATAAATAAAAATCAGCCCCAATTAGCGAGGATTATTCCAATAATCTCTAGAACGATCTCCCCAAACGGGGGTAGAGATTTTAGTATCATGATCACTTTGATTTTGACGACGATTTCGTAGAACTTTTTCCCACTCAGGCTCATTCATTTCTCCAAATACATCAGAATGTAACAGCTCGTAACTGTTTGAAACTCTGTCTATATTGTAAAAAATAAATTTTCTATTTCCTTGACTTTTAATTTGATAGTAATGCCAAATTTCGTAAGGATACGAATCGGCACCCATTGTTTCTGCACTAACAGTATTTGGAGCTCCATATTGCAAATAGACTCTTCCTCTATCCGAAAGATATCCCTTTTGTCTGAGCGATGCATATAGTTTATTTACTTTATCCACTTGCTCTTTATATTTATCCCACTCTTTCTCAGGATTTTGAGCATTTCTTTTTACCCAAAAATCTAAAAAGTATTGCTGCAATAATATCAATTGTTTGTTTTTATACTCTTTAGAAATAATAATTGAATCCATATTTTGCTTTTGATCCATAAAAATTGAATTTTTTGCAACCTTTTCATTATCGTCAAAAATAGGGTAGAGGTAGTCTATATATTGTCTAAGTGTATCAAAATTAGTGATTTTAGATACAAAAGTATTCGTAATGTCAATGCTTGTAAAGGCGTTTTTGTCGATTGCAGCACTTGGATTGCTACGTTGGAAAAACAAAGCGTTAAAACCAAGAACTTGATTATTCGTGTCTAATACTTCAACCACAAGATTGTAATTTCCTGAGGGTAATGTTGCAATATTAAAATTGCCGAAATTTACATCAACTAAAGAAGATTTTAGATTTTTTTGTTTAGAATACTGTCCAGCTTTTTGATGTGATGTTGCATCTTCAATATAATATTTCGTAATGTAATTTGATCCATCACCAACTACGTTTTTTGTATTGTAAACTTCGTAGTAAAAACTAATATTCTTGATGTAATCAGGATAAAAATTACTAAAATATGGATATAAATCATATCCAAGTTTAGTCAATGATGATGCTTTAGTGCTCTCTACAACCTTTTCTATTACTTGGATGCCAGAAATACCTACTTTATCGTTTGGATACTGAATAACTATTTTTTCGGTAGATGATATTTCAGATTCATTTGCATTTAAATCTCGTAAAGAGATATTAAAATTATAAATTCCAAAAGGAACAGCAAATCTTTGAACATCAATAAAATCTGCAATATTTTGACGAGTTGTATCAGAAATTTCTGGACTATTCAATACAATTTTCTGAAAAGATTTTATGGAGTCGTTGCGCTCGAATGTGAAAATAATTTCAATTTTAGCTTGAAATTTTCCGTTTTCTAGCTTTAGATATTTAACCGAACTACCATTTACAGAAAGATAGGTCTCCATATAAGCACCTTCAGCTGGGGTATTAAAGGTTGCATACGAAAGATATGCTCTGATTTTTGCATTTGAAGTCAAGAAAGCCAAACACATCGCGGATAATAAAATAAGGCGTTTCATATTCATGTGGTTAATTATTGAATTAATAAAATTGATTATCGATAACAAAGGTAATAAAAAAAATAATTATTTTTAATATTGTAATTGTTTGAGTTTCAAACACACCTTTAAATAAGTCGATAAATTCGGAGCTTTTTTTAATTTTTTTTTTGGAACGTTGATTTTTTTTGTATCTTTGCCCCGGAGAGTTGGCAGAGTGGTCGATTGCGGCGGTCTTGAAAACCGTTGACCTTCACGGGTCCGGGGGTTCGAATCCCTCATTCTCCGCAACCAAATTTTATCAACCCACCGTCTGGTGGGTTTTTTTATACCAAAAATGGGAAATCAAGGGATCAGTCTGAAAAGTTGGGGATAGTAAAATATTAGGCATAAATATTAGAAAG
>JBAXTE010000060.1:0-18267 GCA_037130365.1 Bacteroidota bacterium | reverse complement strand
TTCAAATCAATTCATTTTCAAATTTTCAAATTAATTAATTGTATTTTGCTATCTTAATTTTCAAATTGATTCATCTTCAAATTAAAAAAATCAATTAGTTTTTAACGATTTTAAAAGTTTTTATCTCCCTGTTGCTTTCTATAACTCTTAAAAAATAAGTAGCTGGGACAAGATTGCTCGTTACTATGCTTGTTTCTTTGCTTTCAATTTTTTTTGATTCTAAAAGTTTGCCTTGAATATCGAAAAGCTGATAACTTAAATTTTCAACGTTATAGTTTTCTACTTTTAAATTTAAGAACTCTTTAGTGGGATTCGGATATGCAGAAACCAAAAGGTTAATTTCTTTGGCTTCCTCAAGTCCAATTACGATTGAAATCTCATACGGTTGCTGAACTCCTTGGGCTACAGAACCATTTGTGCCGACATTTGTAGTATAAAATACTTGTCCAACCGAATAGCTTGCAGAACCTCCACTCCCTGAAGCATTACCACCTGTAGCAGATGTTGTATTTTGAGCTGTTGCAGTTGAAAGGAATAACACAATAGTTAAAAACATTGCTATTCCAATCGATTTGAAATTTCGCCTTTTTCCTTTTTTAAGGTTCATTTAGCCTCCCTTTTTTATTTTATTATGTGTTTGCCTTAGTTTTTTTAAGTATTTGAATACTTCTTTTTTTTATCAAATTTTGATTATTCAAAGATTAAATTGTATTCAATATTTATTTAGGATCATCTATGGGAAACTATAATTTTATGTTTGAAAATTTAAAATAACTGTGTTCAAAGTTAAAAAATGAATCCATAAAAACCAAAAATAAATTTAATTATGTACAAAAATTTATAAACATAGAACCTAAATCGTTGTATCAGTGGGTTTTAGAAAATTTAAATAATTTTTGTGACAATTTAAAAAACAAACTAAATTGATACAGATTTAATAAAATATCGATATTTCATTAACGTTTATGTTCCTGTTTTTTACAAAAAATGTATCCTCGATTAGGTTTGGGTAACCATAAAATTTAAGATACAAATTCTAATGATTCTCATAAAAAAACTGACAAGGATTTTACTCCCTGCCAGTTATTAAAATTCTACATTATAGTATTATTAAACTTTCGACAATCTCAGATTTAAAAAGCCCGAATCGCACGCACAGAGTGCGTAGGGCTCTTACTGCCGTTGAAGTACTTGGTGCCATCGTAAAAGCTCTGGAAACCAGCGCCGGCTGCACTGCCCTCACTCGAACTCCAATAGTAGTCAGTAGTAAAACTACCCAAACTTTGGGTTTTTAAGTTTACATACATTAAATTTAACTCTTCTCTTGAAGGTAAAAACCAATCGCTATAACCGCCCAATACTAAGTTAGCACAAATATCGGCTGCAGTCCCGAAAGTGTTGCAACCGTTTTCAATATCAATCGTATTTTGAGCACCCGTTCCTATTGCAGTTGAATCTGCTCCAGTGATTGCGGTACCCGTACAACCCCATTCGGCTCCTGTACTTTGGTCGGTTGGAGCCGCAATTAAGCCGTGTCTCACATTTGCATTATAACCTGGATCTCCAGACACTAAGAAATAAAAAATAATTCCACCTTGGTAATTATCTCCAATTGATAAATTATTAATGTTTTCATCCGACCACGTTGGAACGCCGTTTTTATATTTTAATATTTGTCCATTTAGTCCGGCAGCAACGGTCACCCATGCCGTACCGTTCCAATACTGCATTTGTCCAGCGGCTGTGCCTGTAAGACTAGAAGCTGTACTTCTCATAATCTTACCAGTTGCATCAACCACTAAGTTAGGGGATGCACTGCTGGTTCCATTATATGCTCCTTTTACCACAAAAGAGGTAATATTGTTATCACCAAGCACAATTTGGTTATTAGTAGTTGCCAGAGCATTCGCTCCTATTACCGTTACATTAGTTAAACTTCCTGAAGTTACATCGGCAAAGTAGCCTAATGCGGTATTGTTAGAACCATTTGTGTTGGAATATAGAGAATAAGCACCGCTCCCAGTATTGTAGTTCCCTGTTGTGTTGAAATATAGAGAACCGGCACCGTTTCCAGTATTTCTTAATCCTATTGTGTTGTAGAATAGACATTCGTTGCCATTGGCAGTATTTAAATTACCACTTAAGTTGGAAAATAGAGAATAGAATCCGATGGCTGTATTAAAACTACCTGATGTGTCGGAATATAGAGATCGGTATCCGTTTGCAGTATTGTAGTTTCCTGTTGTGTTACTTTTGAGTGCATTAAAGCCAAAACCAGCATTTTGTGTTCCAGTATTAACATTCCCAGCTTGATATCCTAAAAAAGTGGAACCTGTTAAAGTTATTGAACCTGCTTTTTGGTTATTTACTCTATAATTTAACGCTACATAATCAGTGGTACCAATAAAATTAGTGCTTTCACTAGTTCCTGCATTACCTGTTAAACCCCATGCATTTAAACTACCAGCAGCACCAGTGGAACCAGTGGCACCAGTTGCACCTGTAAAGCCAATAAAACCGGTAGCGCCAATTGAACCAGTAACTCCTGGAATACCTTGTGAACCTGTTGCGCCAGTAGCGCCAATGGCACCAGTAGCTCCCGTTGAGCCAACAGCGCCAGTTGAACCTGTAACTCCTGGAATACCCTGTGCACCTGTTGAACCAGTAGCTCCAGTTGCACCTGTAAAGCCAATAAAACCTGTAGCGCCAATTGAACCAGTGGCACCTGTATTTCCTTGTGCACCAGTGGCGCCAATTGAGCCTGTGGCACCAACTGCACCTGTAACTCCAGGAACACCTTGTAAACCTGTTGGACCTACAGCGCCAGTAGAACCATCAGCACCAGTGGAACCAGTTGCACCAACCAAACCAGTGGCACCAGTAACTCCTTGTATTCCTTGGGCTCCTTGTGAACCTGTGGATCCTATTGGTCCAATTAATCCTTGAGCACCTGTTGAACCTGTTGCTCCTGGAATACCCTGTAAACCTGTTGAACCAGTAGCGCCTGTATTACCATCAGCACCTGTGTCACCTTGGGGACCAAAAGGACCAGTAAGGCCAATAGGACCTGGATTCCCTTGTGGACCAATCGGTCCTTGCGAACCTGTTGCACCAATTGAACCAGTGGCACCGATTGCGCCTGTTGAACCTGTATTTCCTTGTACGCCAGTGGCGCCAATTGCGCCAGTAACTCCTGGTATTCCTTGATCACCTTGAGCGCCAGTTGGTCCAACGGCTCCTGTTTCTCCCTGAATGCCTTGTGCGCCTGTTGCGCCAACAGCACCTGTATTCCCTTGAACTCCTTGGTCTCCTTGTAATCCTGTATTGCCTTGGGCTCCAACAGCTCCAGTGTTTCCTTGAGCTCCTGTTACTCCTGGAATTCCCTGCGCACCAGTATTTCCAATTAATCCTTGAATACCTTGTGGTCCAGGAATACTACTTCCTGATGTTTTTGCATATAAAGCATAAGGGACACTTAACAATTGACTACTTCCAGTAATGGTATAAGTAGTTAATGGCGGTGTAACTGCTGTTTTTGTTTCAATAAAATATTGACCATTTGCCCAGTTTATGGTGTCGAAACCAACACCACCTCCAATTTCAATGGTTACCAACCCATTGCCATTGGTTGTTGGTGTTTTTACTTCAGTATAAACAACGGTTCCAGTGGCAGAACCTTGCAAAATGGATATTTGCATTCCAATTTGTGTGTTGGTAACCAACTGGTTACTACTGTTGCGGATGACCGCCTGATAACTCAGCTTTTGAGGAGTTTGTGCCCAAATGGTTGAGCTAATCAACATCATAACAAACAAAGGAACTACTTTGCGAATGAGTTGATTTGTTAACTTGTACCTTTTTAGTTTCATATTATTTTGTTTTAGTTGTTATTTGTTTTAATTTTAATTTCTTCATTAGTATGTTGCTTTGTCAGTACAGATTCCTCTTTGCTCTCGGAATGACAAAGCAATTTTTTGTGTCATGCTGAGGCAACGAAGCATCTCTCTTTTCAAATTGCATTGTCAGTAAAGATTCCTCCTTGGGGTCGGAATGACAAAGCAATGCTTTGCTATCTTCATTTTCATCCCGATAAAGATTTGTTGGCTTTTTTTGTTCAAAAAAACTTACAAAATCTAAATCGGGATTCAAATTGATTCATCTTTAAATTAAAAAAATCAATTAGTTTTTAACGATTTTAAAAGTTTTTATCTCCCTGTTGCTTTCTATAACTCTTAAAAAATAAGTAGCTGGGACAAGATTGCTCGTTACTATGCTTGTTTCTTTGCTTTCAATTTTTTTTGATTCTAAAAGTTTGCCTTGAATATCGAAAAGCTGATAACTTAAATTTTCAACGTTATAGTTTTCTACTTTTAAATTTAAGAACTCTTTAGTGGGATTCGGATATGCAGAAACCAAAAGGTTAATTTCTTTAGCTTCTTCAAGTCCAATTACGATTGAAATCTCATACGGTTGTTGAACTCCTTGTGCTACAGAACCAGTTGGTCCTACATTCGTAGTATAAACCACTTGTCCAACCGAATAGCTCGCAGAGCCTCCACTCCCTGTAGCATTGCCCCCTGTAGCAGGAATGGCATTTTGACCTGATGCTGTTGATACGGATGAAACAAAATATAAAAGTGTAGCCACTCCTATTACTTTTGCCATTCGTCTTTTTCCTTTTTTTTGTTTCATTTGTCCCTGTATTGATATTTATTATTACAATTCTAGATATATTTTAATTATTGATTCCACATAGTAATTATGTAAAATCATTGTTGATAGTTTAATTAATTCGTTTATTTATTAAATGGCAGAAATTTAAAATTCGCAGATAAAAAATATTGTTTCCAAAATTAATATTATATTCCTAAAATAAAAAATATTTTTGAAAATATAATTTAGATTAATTAATAAGGAAAGGGTATTTGGTGTTAAGTTTTGATCATATACTTGAATATATATCTATTGCTTACAAAAGGTATAAAAACGTAATGCTCAATTAAATTTAATACCGCTACGGTTTATGTAATAGTCCAATACAATTTCCATCGTTTGCACTATAACATAAATTCTATCGGCATTAACCCCGCTTGAAGGCGAGGGCATGCCATACTAAATTTCAAATTGTCCTGTGGACTAATTTGAAATAAGTGTTGGTATAACTTCTAAAAAAAACATTTATGTAACTGAAAGTGGTGTTTAAAAAAAACAAGGGTACACTTTGAAGAAAAAGTTCAAAGTAAATTAATAATAATTAAGAGAATATGGAGCTATTTTTATCTTCTTTTATTCGCTTTTTTATCCAGGGATAGCTTCAAATTACGGCAGAAAAGCTTGATATTCTTAAGATTAAGAAAAACTTGTTGTTGATAATTTTCAGGAATATCAAACTGCGCTTCTTCTTCTTCTATCTTAACATTTTCAATGTCTGAACCATTTAAACCAGCCTCTTCAATTAAAAAATCAATTAAAGAATACTTGTCGAAGTTCTGGTTATATCCCATATTCATATAAATTGTAATGGGCAATCCCTGATAAATTTCTGGCAAAATAACAGATAATTCCGAAAACTCAATATTGAGTTCATTTTCTAATGATTTTATTGAGTCTAGCTCCTCTTCTTTTATCAAGCAAATGGAATTTCCAGTTTTTCCCGCACGAGCAGTTCGGCCACTTCTATGCGTATAATATTCCATTTTTTCGGGAAGATGATAATGAATCACATAATCCAAATCTTTAACATCAATTCCTCTAGCAGCAATATCAGTGGCAACCAATAAGTTAATTCTATGATTTTTAAACCCACGCATCACTTTATCGCGCATTTCTTGATTCAAATTTCCATGAAGAGCATCTGCAACAACCACAAAACCAGCTAGTTGTTTTGCCAATCGCTTAGCTGCAACTTTAGTTCTACAAAACACGATTCCTCGTTGGGTTGGACGTTTGCTTAAAAAAACTTTTAAACTATCTAATTTGTCACCTTGTTGGTACACCAAATAACTATGTTTAATATTCTGATTTACAAATTCTTCAGCATTAATTCTAATTTCTACAAAATCAGGTTGAATATAATCACTGATAATTTCAGTAACATCATTCGGCATTGTCGCTGTAAATAACATTTTGGTTATTCCATCCTTACAAGATTTCAATATTTCATCAATTTCGGTTTTAAAACCCATATTCATCATCTCGTCTGCTTCATCAAGTACCAAATATTTAAGATTATCGAGACTTAATGCGCCTCTATCGAGTAAATCGATTAACCTACCAGGAGTGGCCACTACAATATGTGTAGTACGTTTTAATTTATCAATTTGATCGATAATGGGTACACCGCCGTATACAGATTCTACAAATATACGGGTCATAAATTTCGAGAAAAGAAAAAATTCTCGAGCCACTTGTTGACCCAATTCTCGAGTGGGAACAATCACCAAAGCTTGGATTTTATCTAGCTTTGGATCAATGGTTTGCAAAATTGGAAGTGCAAATGCTGCAGTTTTTCCTGTTCCTGTTTGCGCAATTGCAACTAAATCTTTATTTGTATTTAAAATATGCGGAATTACTTGCAATTGAACATCTGTAGGTTCGATTATTTTATTTACTTCGAGTGCTTGGATAATGGTTGGGATGATTCCTAATTCAGAAAAAGTCATTTTAAAAAATATTGATTATACCCTCCTTAAATCAGAGGTTTATGGGGCAAAGGTAATAAAAAGTCCGTAAAGTCTGTATAGTCCGTAAAGTTTGTAAAGTCTATTTAGTCCGTAAAGTTTGTAAAGTCCTTAAAGTCCAAAGTCAATACAATACTTTACAAACTTTTGACTTTATGGCCTTTCGATCCCGAAAAAAAAGAAATTTCCAATTTCGTGTTTTTTCGAGGATCCTCGAAAAATTAAAAAATCAAAGATTTTTATTTTTCGGGACTTTATAGACTAATTTGATATTTTTTCTGCATTCCTTGAAGAAACTTCCTAAATATCTGGTCGTTACACAGACGATATTGACTTTGATTTGGGTTCCTAAAAAACGCACTCAATTCGTGCTTACTTATGGGCATATCAACCAGTTCAAGAATATCGAGGATATCGTCATCTTTGAGATTTAATGCAATTTTAAGCTTTCTAAAGATGATGTTATTATTCAATCTATTTTCTGGAATTGGTTGTTCGCCTTCTTTTTTTCCACGTTTTTCGTTTATAAATCCATTAAGAAAAATGGCCAATTGATTGTCCGAAAGTTCGCGAAACGCTGGATCGTCATCTCTTTTTAACCAATCGCTTATTTGTGATCTTGTTGCTTGAAAATCAGCAAGGGCAAATAGTTCAATCATTTCAGAATCGGTGAAATCAAAAGTAAAGCGGATTCGGCGTAATATATCGTTGTTATTCATAACCTAAGGTTTATTCGATAGTTTATATTGGTAATCTCATCAAAATTATTGTTTTTTATGGAAATCAAGAAATCAAATTTTGTTTAACGTCAATAATCATTTCGTTTATTTGTTCTTTATTGGTTAAAAACTTTCCTCTTTTCTCTAAATTGCCCGAAAATAAGTCGGCAATTATGCTTGTAACATAGATACAGCCATCCACTTCCCAAAAACTTTCTACTGTTTCCATGGTTACATTTCCATTGTAATCAATTGATCCTATGTATTTTTGAGGAACTCTGCTTCCAAATAATTTAAATTTCTTTTTCACGACATGTAATTCTGATTCCCCCAAATAATTAATTACTCCTTTGTAGCATAACGGATAAAAATTATTCGTAATTCTAAATATCGTAGCATCAGTTTGAGAAGTATTTCCATAAAAATAGCCGTTATCATGTACCTTTCCCTTCATTTCTACAGCATGGGACGAGAAAAAACCACTTTGTTCACTCATAACTACAAATTCAATCTTGTCATTGATTAATAAATCAAAATTTTCTTGAACTATTACTTGATAAGGCTTATTATTTTGCTCCAAATAGTCCATAATTGAAGTCTCTTGCTCAAATTCCAAGCTGTTAAGTTTCAAAACTGACTTTTTTTTCCCCTTTTCAGATTCATTAGAATGTATACTTTCACGAAGTTTAACTATTTCAGCTTCAGCCTTTTTCAAGTTATCCAATAAACTCATAACATTTCAATTATTTCAAAACAATGATTCAACTCACTTCTGATTTTTTCAATCCCTGACCTCTGTTCAATTTATTTAATCTGCTATATTCATTTTTAATTTTCAAATTGGTACATTTTCAAATCTTCAAATCAATAAATTAGCAAATTTGCACATTATTTACTTCCGTTCCAACTCTTTTAAATTCTCTATTTTTTTCTTTTCAAGGAAACTTTTTACATCCCCAAGATGTTCTTTAACTCGTTTATTTCCAAACTCATATACCTTGTTAACTAAACCATCTAAGAAATCACGATCGTGGGAGACTAGAACCAATGTTCCATCGTAATCTTGTAAGGCACTTTTTAAAATATCTTTCGTTTTTAAATCTAAATGGTTGGTTGGTTCGTCGAGAATTAGAAAGTTAACGGGTTCGAGAAGTAATTTAATCATTGATAAACGGGTGCGTTCGCCACCAGAGAGGACTTTCACCTTTTTATTCCAATCGTCGCCTCCAAACATAAACGCTCCTAATATATCTCTGATTTTAGTTCGAATATCCCCTTTTGCAACATCATCAATTGTTTGAAACACCGTATTTTCCTCATCTAAAAGCGAAGCTTGATTTTGAGCAAAATAACCAATCATAGCATTGTGACCCAACGTTAGCTTTCCATCAAATTTAATTTCGTTCATAATGGCTTTAATCAAAGTAGATTTCCCTTCACCATTTTTGCCAACAAATGCTACACGTTCGCCACGTTCCAACGCTAAAGTCACACCAGAAAACACCAAATGTTTATCGTAGCTTTTCGCTAAATCATCAATAATCAACGGAAAATTACCTGAGCGTGGCGAAGGTGGAAACTTCAATCGCAAGGCTGAATTATCCACTTCATCGACTTCAATTATTGGCAATTTTTCGAGCATTTTTACTCGCGATTGCACTTGATTGGTCTTGGAATAGGTTCCCTTAAAACGTTCAATAAAATCGGTATTATCTGCAATAAACTTCTGTTGTTCATCAAATTGTTTCTGTTGTTGCTCACGCCGTTCTTGCCTAAGTATCAGATAATGAGAGTAGTTTACTTTATAATCATAAATTCTACCCATGGTTATTTCGATGGTTCGAGTGGTAATATTATCAATAAATGCTTTATCATGAGAAATCACCATAACCGCTTTCGCATTATTAATTAAAAAGTCTTCGAGCCATTGAATAGACTCAATATCCATGTGATTTGTAGGCTCATCTAGAAGAATTAAATCAGGTTTTTGAAGTAATATTTTAGCGAGTTCAATGCGCATCCGCCATCCACCGCTGAATTCGGAAGTTGGTCGAGTAAAATCCTCCCTAGAAAATCCTAACCCCAAGAGTATTTTTTCAATATCCGCATCAAAATTCACCTCTTCGGTGCTGTAAAATTTCTCACTTAAAGTAGAAACTCGTTCAATAATTTCGTAATACTCCTCCGATTCGTAATCGGTACGCGAAGAAAGCTGATTATTAAGCTCTTCCATCTCCAATTCCATTGATTTAAGATCTGCAAACGCTTGAGCTGTTTCTTCAAATACAGTGCGACTATCATTGGTAGATAAATGCTGTGGTAAATAAGCGATTACGGTGTCTTTTGGAGATGAAACTTTGCCCCTCGACGCTGTTTTAACTCCTGCAATTATTTTAAGTAATGTCGATTTTCCAGCTCCATTTTTTCCCATAAGTGCAATGCGATCTTTGGGATTTATTGCAAACGAAATATCTTTAAAAAGTGTAGTATTCCCAAACTCAACAGCCAGTCCATCAATTGAAATCATAAATTATTCTATTTTGGGTGCAAAGATAGCGCTTTGTATGCTATGGTGCAAGACGTGGTAGGGAAAAGCGGTAAATGGTAAATGGTTCACGGTAAATGGTAAACGGTGAAAGGTGCAGGGATTCACGAAGAAAAATTCATATTTTAATATTTTTTTGGGCGTGCCCTCGCCAAATTGCACGAAGGCGAGGTCGGGCTTTCCACTTCAAATCCTCGTCGCTTCGCTCCTGTGGGTTTTTCGTTGCAATCCCTCACGCAAATGAACTTAAAAATCAGATATTTTAGTCTTTGTGACTATTAATTATCACCCTTCGATTAAAGAGATGTGCTAATTCTTGAAGATATGATGGAAGCGTTGATATATATTTTTTGGATAATCGATCTCTTATACAAAATGCATTTCCACTTAAAAAAGAATAGTATCCATCGATAAAAAATGGCTCATTATAACGTGTTTTAATCTCTAAAAAATCAGGATTAACACCTAAACATATTAATTTATCATAAACAAATTTAGCTCTTTTATATGCTAAATCAGAACTTTGGTCTTCATTGTAATCAGAATAACCAATGACATCCCATTTATTCTCTTTATAAGTTTTGTCATTAACAAACATATTCAGAAAGTTGTTTGCTGAATCTGAATTGTTTTCAATTTCATTTATTCCAAAATGAACAAACGTATTGAAATAAAGCAAACAAATGTCTTCTTCGCTTGCAATTAAGTTCAACCATAAAGTAACTGAATCTTTTGAACTTGTGTGCAATAAAAATTCACCATTTACAAACCCTTTTTTAGCTACAGACAAACGATAGTTGTTATTTTTGGAAAGATTAAATTGAATTGCTCCTTTACTATTTGTTTTATCTACATTTAAAAGGCTAACATTCATTGAATCAATAATATAAATATTTATTAATGCATCAGAAAGTCTTTGATAAGTAACTGAATCTCGAACAAAAACAGTCAAGTTTTGTGCGCTATTTTGAGCAATTGCCTTACTTGAAAATAAAGCAAAAAGTAAATATAAAATAAAATTTGTCTTTTTCAAGGAGAAAACATTTAAAACAACTTTTTGGATTACAATAAATCGCCATCAAAACCTTCAGGCTTTTCGATTTCTAGCAAAATTGAATTTGCTAATTCCAAATCCTTTTCAAAGATATGAAGATAAACGATGGTCGGCAACACCATAATTAACTGATTGTTATTGTATAAGTTATCATTAGATAAAAAGCACTCCACCCCAGCTGATTTCAATTGATCAGAAACCATTAATGCCGCATACTGATCGTTAAATTCTCGAAGAATTATTGTGTTGTCATTCATAGTGCATAGTTTTCTACAAACCTACATTAATTTTCTTTAATACAAAAATACTGAAGAAAATTAATAATTGTACCTTTGCACTCAATACTTATCTCATGAGAAAAAGCGAAAAGTTTAAACTAATTATCGACTATTTTAAAGAACATCAACCCGATGCTACTTCGGAGTTGCATTACGAAAGCCCCTATCAACTGCTGGTTGCCGTTATTCTTTCGGCTCAGTGCACCGATAAACGGGTGAATATAATCACGCCACCCCTGTTTGAACGATTTCCTGATGTCTATTCCCTTGCTAATGCTTCCATCGAAGAGATTTTCTCTTTTATTAAATCGTGCTCATATCCCAATAATAAGTCGAAAAGTTTAAGTGGTATGGCTCAAAAGGTTGTTTCAACTTTTAACGGTGAAATCCCTAGCGATTTAGATGATTTGCAAAAACTTCCTGGTGTGGGTCGAAAAACTGCAAATGTAATTTCTTCGGTAATCTTCAACCAGCCCTCGATGGCTGTTGACACACACGTTTTTAGAGTGAGTAATCGTATGGGACTATCAACAAATGCGAAAACACCGCTTCAGGTAGAACTGCAACTTGTAAAATATATTCCTCAAGATTTAATCCCTGTTGCTCACCACTGGCTGATTTTGCATGGACGTTATGTGTGTATTGCTCGTAAACCAAAGTGTGATAGTTGTCCTTTTACGGAGCTTTGTGATTTTTATAAGAAGAATTTGGGAATGTGCTAATTATTTATTTTGCGAATCCCGCTAAAGCTGGACAAGTGTGCTAATTTGAAGATTAATTAATTTGAAAATTTGATGATGAGATAGCAAGTAACTAAGTGACTGAGTAACTTGGTCACTCGTTAACTTGGTTACTCAGTTACTTTTTTCTGTAAGGGTAAACATTATTAATCTTCTTATTGTTGATAAAAAAAAGAGGTAAATTACATTTCAAAATAAAAAAATCAATAACTTTACACCAAACACAAATACTATGTTAAACATTGGAGAAAAAGCCCCATCTTTTTCAGGGGTAGATCAAAATAATAACACACTGGAAATCAGTCAATTCAAAGGTTCAAAAATTGTTCTTTATTTTTATCCTAAAGACAGTACTCCCGGATGCACTGCTGAAGCTTGCAACTTGCGAGACAATTATGAATTGCTTCAAAAAGAAGGATTTAAAATTATTGGAGTAAGTCCTGACAATGTAAAATCTCACGAAAAATTTGCTACAAAATATGAATTACCATTTCCGTTGATTGCAGATACCGATAAGAAAATCGTGACTGATTATCAGGTTTGGGGCGAAAAAAAGTTTATGGGTCGCACTTATATGGGTGTTTTTCGTACTACTTTTATCATAAATGAACAAGGTATAATTGAAGATATTTTAACCCAAGTTGACACAAAAAACCACACAGAACAAATTATTAATCAACAAAAATAAATCCGACAACATGGCTAAAGAAAAAGAAGTTATAAACGAGAGCAGTGAAAAATTAAAAGCACTACAACTCACCTTAGACAAACTAGAAAAGACCTACGGAAAAGGCTCTATCATGAGATTAGGGGATTCTCCAATTGAAAATATTGAATTTATATCAACAGGATCTATTGGATTAGATGTTGCACTTGGCATTGGTGGTCTGCCTAAAGGTAGAGTTATTGAAATCTATGGACCAGAATCATCTGGAAAAACTACCTTAGCAATTCATGCTATTGCCGAAGCACAAAAAAAAGGTGGAATCGCAGCTTTTATTGATGCAGAGCATGCTTTCGACCGTTTTTACGCCGAAAAATTAGGTGTTGATACTTCTAGTTTATTAATTTCTCAACCCGATAACGGCGAACAAGCATTAGAAATTGCTGAAAACTTAATTCGCTCGGGTGCTATCGATATTATTGTGATTGACTCCGTTGCTGCTCTGACACCAAAAAGTGAAATTGAAGGCGAAATGGGTGATTCTAAAATGGGATTACAAGCTCGTTTGATGTCGCAAGCATTACGTAAACTTACTGGAACTATAAGCAAAACAGGTGCTTGCTGTATCTTTATAAACCAACTCCGCGAAAAAATTGGGGTAATGTTTGGCAATCCAGAAACAACAACTGGCGGTAATGCTCTAAAATTCTACGCTTCTGTTCGTCTTGATATACGTAAAATAAGTCAAATAAAAGAAGGCGACCAAGTAAACGGAAACCGTGTTAGAGTAAAAGTAGTGAAAAACAAAGTTGCTCCCCCATTCCGTATGGCTGAATTTGATATAATTTATGGCGAAGGAATTTCGAAAATCGGCGAACTCGTTGATTTAGGTGTTGAATTCAACATTATTAAAAAGAGCGGTTCGTGGTTTTCATACAATGATACCAAATTAGGTCAGGGACGTGATGCTGCTAAGCAAATATTACTCGATAATCCTGAGCTCTTCGACGAAATTGAAGGTTTAGTAAGAGAAAAATTAAAAGGGAATTAATCATAAAAAAACTCGGATAAAATATCCGAGTTTTTTTTTACTTAATCTAAAAATCTTTTAAAGTTTCATTTACTCCTTTATGAATATCATACCAAAATTCAAATGCAGCATCGTGTTTATTTTCCTTAAATTTATTTGCCCATTTAATTAATTCTGGAGTATCTTTTCCTTCATCAATTTTTTTATTTAAGAACGATTGAATGAAATCAAAATTCCGTTCAGATTCCCAGAATTGAGATGAATTTCTTGTATTAATCCATTTCACAGTTTGCTTTGTAACATCTTGATAATCATACTTCATTCCATATAATTTGCCCATAATTTCAGGAATCATCTCTTCTGCCCACTGACGATGAAAACGGCATATCCCAAGATTATCAATTAAGATTTCTTTCACCATTCTGTTTGCATTTTCAATTCCAAGTTTACGAGGTTCAAAGAAATCTTTGCCATAGTTCATATAATATTTTCCCATTATTGGCATTGGTGATAACACTCCTGGAGTCCAATATTGATTGGGAACCATCCATCCTTTGCGACCATAGGCAGTAAACATAAACTTATCAATCACTCTTCTGCCACGATCATAACTAATCTTTTTTGCCAACGCACGAGCGCCTTGAGACAAGTCTAACATGCTATTTGTCCCAGAAATTATTCCATCCAATATTTTTACTGCAATTTGAGCATTATGCATAGAATCGCTCACCAAGTTAAATCCATCAGGAGAAAAAACAGGTTTTACATTGAGTCCAAGCTCCGATGGTTTTATTAGGCCGTCTGCCATACATTCCATCAACCACGATATTACGCCACCAACAGATATAGCATCAAAACCATACATATCAGCACGATGGTTGACCATTTCTGCAGCCCGTTGATCAAAAATTCCAGACAACGGTCCCATTGTTTGATACGGTTCGTAATCCTTTTTAAATTCATGATTCATTTTCTTACAAACCGCTGCACACTTTTCACCACACGTTTTCTGTTGCTTAGTTTTGATGGTCTCTTCGTTGAATTGTTTCAGATAATGGTCGAGGATAAACTTCTTGTGTAGCTCTTTTCTGTCGTTTTCGCTCCAATATATTGTTTTGTAATTAAACCCAATAATATTTCCGCCCATCGAGGCATAATTTACACCAAAAGTCCCCCCTGTTTCGAAGTTTTCATCAAAACGATATTTGGTAGTTGCTTCTATGGCTTTGGCAGCTAATTTTTTGTTGTATTTAGTTTCAAACCAAGTATCTGCCACTTTTCGATCGGTAAAATCTTGATCGACAAAAGTACCACCATAAATTACTGCAACTATCCCATGATCTTTGTACATTTTGGTTCCCAATCCACCACGACCAGCCCAAGTATCGACATAGGTAATATTCCCATCTTTAATTGGAGCAGAGCCAATAGAGCCAAAATCAGTCATCATTGCCGATTGCCCTACTGCTAGAATTCGAGGATCGGTTTCGTATCGGTGACCAAATTTTTCATACGCATATTCCATCATCGAATAAACACCACCCTTTCCAGAATTCCAGATACTAATTGGATCTACAGGCAAAAACTGAACTTCTATTTCTTCACCATGAGTTCTATTTAAATATAAAATTGAAGGTGATTTTGCACGACCAACAATTGAAATCATGTTTAATCCAAGATTGTCAAAAACCACACCTGCACCTCCCATCGACGAAACGTAGAAACCACCCCAACAAGGCGAGAAGCCAGTAAAAAAAAGTCTATTTGAACCAGGGAAAATTGATCCAGCAAGTAGACCTGTTCCAAAGTTTAAACTATTAAATTTTCCTGATAAATGCAGGCCTAAATCTATGGGTCCAAAATATTCTCCAACTGTATAACGCTTTGATTTATAAAAGCCAGTATTGGCATCTACAATTAATGTCTTTAAAAAAATATCCATTGTTATAAAATTATGTTCATTTAACTAACTTACAAAGGTAACAATAAGTTCATACAGATTTCTAAATTACATAAATCCTTTTAATGTTTGAAAATATTTTTTGATAAACTCACATAATTAACATAATTTTTTTACAAAAAAATCTATTTTTGCAATTAGAATCTGATTATTAACCAGAAATAATAAAAAAATCACATGAAAAAGAAAATTACCCTTTCAGTCATCCTTTCAATCCTATTTTCTATTTCTTCATTATTAGCCCAAAAAAAAGTAATTGGAATACTAAAAGACTTCGATACAAAAGAACCAATCCCTTGTGCAAATGTTGAATTATCAAGCAATGATAGCGACCTATTCACCACTACTCATACTCACGATAATGGTTCTTTCTTTTTCGAAAACGTCGAAAGTGATAATTATTGTTTAGCCTTTTACCATTCAGATTATCGCAGCTTTGACACCTGTTTCGTTGAAGCATCTAAAAACTCTGATACATTAATTATTTATGTATATTCTTACGAATCAAAAAGCTATAGAATTAAAGATGTGGCTAAGGAAGATAATTTTGATTACAGCATACTATACAACGTATATTCTCCCATTACAAATAAATCTGAAAATCAGTTTAAAAGTACATTTTCAATTCAGTTTTATAATCTTAATGCGCATATAAAATTAGCAAATAAGTTGCAGCTTGGATTTAAAATCACTCCTATTGATTTAACTTGGTACGTGTTATCTTCACCTGATTCTCTTTACATTAAAGAGCGATATTTTGGAGCTTCTGGAGCACTATTTTGTTATTTAAGATATATTCCAACAACAACCAAATCTCTAGGATCTCGTGGCTTATTTATCGATATTGGAGCAGGTTACAATATCCCATACTATTTTTCGTATAGTAGATTTATTGATAAATACAACCGATTATCAACTCGAAATATTAAGCAATATAATGATTTTCAAGCAATGCTGAGATTTGGCTACTCATGGGGTGCAATTTGTGCAACATATCACTTAACGGATGTCATGAAAGACTCATATATTGAATTACCAAAACTAACATTAGGAATTGAATTATTTATTCCCTTTAGCCGGTAGGTTATAATAAAAACAACTATGATTCCAGATTTTCAAACAATTATGCTTCCGTTCTTAAAAATCATTTCTGACGGAGAAGAACATACAACAATTGAGACAAATCAAAAATTGGCGGCATATTTTAATTTAACAGATCAGGAATTAGACGAGTTTCTCCCCAGCGGAGTTGCAAAGACTTTTCCTAATCGAGTGGCTTGGGCAAAATCGTATTTCAAAATGGCCGGACTTCTTGAAAATATTAAAAGAAGTTCATTCCGAATTACAGAATCAGGGAAACAACTTCTAGACACTAATCCTATAGAAATAAATTTGCGGGTTTTAAAAACTATTCCAGCTTTTCAAGAAAGGACAGCACGAGCACGTGACGAAGGTTCTTCTATTGATATTGAAAATTCTCAAATTTCAGCTACACCAGAAGAGATTATTGAAAATTGTTATTTAGCCATTAGAAAGAGTCTTGCTCAGGAATTACTTTTCAAAATAAAAAGCAGTACTCCTTCATTCTTTGAAACTTTAGTTGTTGAATTACTAGTAAAAATGGGCTATGGCGGTTCCATTAAGGATGCTGGTCGTTCAATTGGACGTTCTGGAGATGAAGGTATTGATGGAATTATTAAAGAGGATAAACTCGGACTTGATGTGATTTATATCCAAGCCAAAAGATGGGAAAATGTTGTTGGTAGACCAGAAATTCAAAAGTTCGTAGGTGCTCTTGCTGGACAAGGAGCAAAAAAAGGTGTTTTCATTACAACTTCACGATATACAAATGAAGCACGCGAATATCAACCACGAAATGAGACTAAAATAGTACTGATTGATGGAGAGCAATTAGCCGAATTAATGATTGACCACAATCTTGCTGTTTCAACTGCCAGTACATTTGAGATAAAGCGAATTGACAATGATTATTTTGGAGACGAATAAAAGGGTCACCTTAAAAACTAAGGGGAGAAATTTTAAAACACATATCTTTAGTTTCTCTTGTTTTTGACTTTAGCTTGTCAAAATATTGATTATATTCACACTTTTTCTTGATTAAAAGATGCAAAATCTAGACGAATCGAATGCATTTGTTTGCATAAATATTTTGTAATCCTTATTATTTTTTAAACTACGCTCCATCGGTCAAAAAACAACCAAACTCCGAAAAATACAGATGGGTTACCTTAAAAAGTAGTGGAGAAAGTATGGATTAATAGCATTTTTGACAAGGTTTGCCTTAACGCTCACGCGGTGCTTGGAAACAAACCCCACAAAATAAAAGCCTTATATTCATAGAATTAAACTCTCTATGGGGGCATAAACCGCCTTGAGTAAAAGTGCGTTAATAAAAAGAAACAGTTCTGCGTTAAGAAATCGATGGTGTTTGACGACGTTAGGCAAAATAATGATTAGAAGTATTTTTTTCCTTCAAAATATCATTTTGACTATAAGGAGGAGTTCATCGATTTTAGCAGACCTGGTTCTTTTTTAGCACTTTTGCGACAGCGGCGGCATTTTTTGCTGACTCGTAT
>JBAXTE010000006.1:0-138806 GCA_037130365.1 Bacteroidota bacterium | reverse complement strand
TAGAGCAACAGCCTTCTAAGCTGTGGGTCGCGCGTTCGAATCGCGCCGGGATCACTCACATCTTAAAAAATATTTAATTCCAATTAGGTTGCTCTTGCAGCCTTTTTTTAATCCAATAATTTTACTTTTAATTAAAAGCTAGAATCGCAGCTATAGTTATATGCTTAAGATCCGATTATTAAAACGGAAATCAGTTGTTGATTTTTTGAATTTGCAAGTTGTGTTTATATAGTTTGTATTTGAAACAACAACGTATTGCTATTGAAGTACTTTAATGAGAGTAAAATTTTATAAAGTTAAATAGCTTTTCAAACCGTTGATATTTTTTTTCATAAAGAATTGTATATTTGTATTCAAACAAATAAACACTATGATAACCATTAAAAGGCTCCTGACTTTGACACATTTTAATTATAAATTTTTTATCTCATTAATATACAGTAAGATATAATATCTGAGAGGTCAAAATGGGTGTCCCAAATACAAATATGTTCTGTTTTTGGGGTCATGTTTATAAGAAATACAAAGAGATGGGTCAAAACAAGAATTTCAAATATACCTCTTATATTTTAATCCGATTCATACTTTTTCTTGACAAAAAGTATGCAAAAGTCAAGACAGAGCGAATGTGTTTGTTCTTATAAAGATTTCAAAATAAAAGCAATACAAAGCAGCGTAGGCAAATTTAAAGCCTAATACTTTATTCTTTAAACTGCATTTAAAAATGCTTTAAATTTGGACATAAATGCCCCTGCTGTATTGCTAATATTTTGTAATCCTTATTATTTCTATAAACTACGCTCAGTCAGTCCAAAAACAACCAAACTCCGAAAAAATGATTTCTTTTTATTCAAATTCAGAAAACAGTTTCAGATTGCAAGTAGACTTTTTGTTTATTGATGTTTATAATGTGATTATCAACCGCATTGAGCAAAAGAGCGTTAAGAAAAATATACTTTTTTACGTTAAGAAATCTATGGTGTTTGACGATGTTAGACAAAATGAGGAAACTTTTTTACATTTAAAATACTCATTTTGGCTATAAGGAGGAGTTCATAGATTTTAGTAAAACAGTATATTTTTAAGCTTTTTTGCGACAGCGGTGGCTTTTTTTGTTACTTTTTTCAGCTGAAGAAAAAAAGTAAGGCAACAAACGATTTTAAAACTTGTTAGATAATACTAAAAAAATGCTTATTACCCCTACATAGGGTCTGCTGAAAAACTCAAGCGCCATTATTGTCTTGCTGAAAAACTCAAAAGTTACCAATTAGCATCAACGAAGCATTGAAGTAACTAAAACATCTCTACTTCTTCTAAAATCGTGGGATGCCATGGGCGAAGCGGCGGTGCCAGACAGGGAGGGAATGACGTAAGACTTACAAAACTTTCGGAGGCGTTTACGTTTGTGGCGCCAGAGCGCCACACTACTCCGAATTAGTTTTGTTAGTCTTATGGCAGGGCGCGTGGAGCATCGCTTCGCCTAGCCTTTTTTGCTTACTTTTTGTGGCAATGACAAAAAGTAAGGCGATAAAAAAATGATTTTAGAACACAAGGTGCAAGGTTTATTTAATAAACTTCAAAAATATCTTGCACTTGATTCTGAATAGATGTCATATATGGTGTTGATAATAAGTTGTTTGAAAGTTTTTCAGCAAGCCCTACATAATATTTTTTTTAATGCTATGCTTTTCAATTACAAATTTAGATATTTAATTTTGGGTGTCCCAGTGTCAAAGTCTGGAAACAACAACATATTGCTACTGAAGAACAACATAGAGAGTAAAATTATTAAAGTTAAATAGCTTTTCAAACCGGTGATATTTTTTTCATAATGAATTGTATATTTGTATTCAAACAAATAAAACACTATGATAACCATTAAAAGGCTAAAGTTAATTCACAAAATTGAGTTTAAATTTATCCTAATCGTATTTTTTGTTACCCTAAAAAGTTTTTGCTTATCTCAAGATTCGATATTTCTCAAAGTTCATTTTCTCTATGGTTCAAAACCTATTAGCAAATATAAGCAAACTGAGCATAAATGGTTTGGAGGAATTCATGGTGGACATGTTGGGATCGAAGGAGACAGTAATCAGATATTAAGTTTTGAGTTAAATGGCAAATTCCATGTTTTTGATAATAAAAAGATAAAATTTAGCAATTTTAAAATTCAAAGCTGTAACGATTTTTATGAAATCTTTGGCGGAGATGTGGATAGTGTAAAAAAAGCAATTGTATATATTCCTGTCACTATTCAACAAAAGCAAAGATACGATAGCATTGTTGCATCCTATTTATTACAAACTCCTTACGATTATGCTTTTTTTGGAATGAGATGTAGTTCTGCATCTTATGAAGTTTTAGGTCAATTAAATATTCTTAAAAAACTATCCTATCAAAAAACCATCAAAAAAATATTTTATCCAAAAAAATTCAGAAAAATCCTTTTTAAATTAGCAAAGGAAAACCATTGGAAAATAGTCATAAAAAATGGCTCTAAAAGACGAAAATGGGAAATGGATTAGCTGAAATTCAATTATTTTTCAAAAGAAATTCCAACACTAATTTATTAAACTCTTCAATATGAGTTTCCATTGGACAATGATGTGCTCCTTTAATCATTTTTACTTGAATATTGGGTTGTTGATCTAGCATTAATTTGTATCCGTCGTATGGCACCCAAGTGTCGTTATCGCCCCAAATGGCTAAAGTAGGAGCTTTAAACTGATCGAAATCCATTTCGGTTACCACTTTTGCTTTGGTAAAAGCTCGGATAAAGGCTCTTGCTGTTCCATCTATCGAAAGTGCATTGTAATAAGCATTTATCTCTTTAACGGTGGGTTCTCGACCAAAAGCAGAAAGAAGCATCTTTTTAATTTGCTTTTTTGTGATAAAAAAATGTTCTCCAACTACCGAAAAAAGTCGCTCAAATGGAGGAAATGTCAATATAAATTGCGAATACGAAAACTCCTTTTTCATAGATTTAAATAAAGCAGCATCTACTAAAACTACACTTTTTGTTTTTTCGGGTTTTATTATAGCCATTGCCTCAACAATACCGCCGCCCATCGAATGTCCAATCAAATTCCATTGAACATCTGCATTTAACACTATTGCAAATTTCCACAAAAGATTCGCTCTGCTGTCTGGGGATTGGTTAAAATCGGGATTGCGGTCGCTATAGCCAAAAGGAGGAACATCAACAGCAACAACGTGAAATCCTTCGTCGCAAAAACGTTGGGCATTGTTTTCCCACGAATAGGTAGAACCACCTAATCCATGAACTAATAACACCCATTTGGCATTTATTTTTTCTGCTTTTGGAACCCATACTCGATAATGAATAGACATGCCATCAATATTCATAAACTGGCTATTAACAAAGGGTTTCTCCACTCCTTTTGCTTGCGATTCTGATAAGGGAATCAGATATGGAACAAACAGAATTAATCCAATAAAAATTAGAAAAAATAGCCCAATTCTTACTAAAACCTTTTTTATCGATATGTTTGGTATCATACTTATGATTGTTTTTTGATAAACCCTAATTCATGTTCTTTAGTTCACAAAAGTAACCTCTTTTAATCCAAATTGATTCATATATTTTAGAAAATTAATTTCAGATATTGAAATTACAGTAAACACAATAAGATTAAATTTGGGTTTAATCAATCAAATATAGTAAATTTGTCCTCTACAATTTATCACAAAACTTAACTTTAGAATATGGCATTTTCGAAATGGCTTAAACTTCCCGAAACAAAAGAGATTAAAAGTATCGACGATGTTTCAACTACTGAATTGCATGGTTCAATTATATTAAAGAAGCAGTTTTTGAAACGGATTTATCTCGAAAACTACCAACAATTTATTCAATCAATTGGAGAAAATTATCTTTCAAAAAAAATTGTAGAATTAGGCAGTGGTGGCGGTTTTATAAAAGATATCATTCCAAATGCTATTACAAGTGATGTAATTGAATTACCACAAGTTGAGATGTGTTTTTCTGCATTGGAAATGCCTTTTGAAAACAATTCTGTGGATGCTTTTGTAATGATAGATGTACTTCATCACATCAACGATTCTGAAGCCTTTTTTGTTGAAGCTTTGCGGTGTTTAAAACCTGGAGGAAAAATTGTCATGATTGAGCCTGCAAATACTCTTTGGGGTGGTTTTATCTACCGGAATTTCCATCACGAACCCTTCAATTCTAAAGGAGGTTGGGGATTTGAATCCACTGGACCAATGTCGTCGGCAAATGGCGCTATTCCATGGATTCTTTTTATTCGAGATCGAAAATTATTCAACGAAAAATTTCCTCAATATCAAATTAACATTATAAAACACCATACTCCATTCAGATACCTCATAAGTGGCGGTGTATCAATGAGACAGCTACTTCCCTCCTATTTTTATGGCTTAGTAAAAGGGTTTGAAATTATGCTCACCCCATTTAACCGAGGATTGGGAATGTTTATGACTGTAGAAATAGAAAAAATGAGATAATTTATTAAATCACAAGTAATTACATGAACAATCTACTTATGATTCAAATTCAGATTATGCCCCATTTTATCTTGTTTGGTGGTCATATATTTAAGATTGAATGGATTTGGATCAATAATTAGTGGAACTAACTCGTGTATTTCGATGCCATATCCAGCCAGACCAGCACGTTTTGTGTTATTATTGGTAATTAAATGGATATTTGTTGCGTTAAGATCAAAAAGAATTTGAGCCCCAATGCCATAATCACGTTCATCCGGTTTAAACCCGAGTTCTACGTTAGCTTCAACGGTATCTCTACCTTGTTCTTGAAGATGGTAAGCCCTAAGTTTGTTAATCAATCCAATGCCTCTACCCTCTTGATTCATATATAATACCAACCCTTTGCCTTCTTCTTCGATCATTTGCATTGATTTGTGGAGTTGTGATCCGCAATCGCATTTTGAAGAACCAAAAATATCTCCTGTAATGCAAGAGGAATGAACTCTAGTCAGTACTGGCTCGTCAGCTTGCCAATCTCCTTTTTTAAGAGCGAGGTGAATCATATCGTTATCAAGTTGGCGATAAGCGATTAGTTCAAATGTTCCCCATTCTGTAGGCAAAGTCACACTTTGTTCGCGAACGATTAATTTCTCGGTGCGTTTACGATATGCGATTAAGTCTTTTATGGTAACAATTTTCAACTTAAATTTTTCAGCAATTAACATTAATTGGGGTAAACGAGCCATAGTTCCATCATCGTTCATTATTTCAACTAAAACTCCAGCAGGTTGCATTCCGGCAAGAACGGCAAGGTCAACAGTTGCTTCGGTATGACCAGTTCTACGCAAAACACCTCCATTCTTGGCTCTCAGCGGAAAAATATGACCAGGTCGGCCCAAATCTTCCGGTTTTGTATTCGGGTTTATTAGTGCTTGAACCGTTTTTGCACGATCAAATGCAGAAATTCCTGTTGTGCAATCTTGTCCAATTAAATCGACAGAAACCGTAAATGGCGTTTGATGAAGTACTGTATTATTTTCAACCATTAAATTTAAATCGAGACGAGTAGCAATTTCTTCTGAAATTGGAGCACAAATGAGTCCTCGTCCATGTTTCGACATAAAATTAATGATTTCGGGAGTTACGTTTTCAGCTGCGGTTAAAAAATCGCCTTCATTTTCGCGATCTTCATCATCCACTACAATAATTAGTTTGCCAGCTTTAATCTCTTCAATTGCCTCTTCTATCGAGTTTATTTTGATTTCCATCTAATATGTTGTTTTTCGATGCAAAAGTAGTAATTTTTATCACGGGGAATTCTAAAAAGTAAATTATTTTGTTTTACTCTTTTCTGATTCAATTTCGAAAATGATTGAACAAATTGATCGATTTTCATTTATCGAGACACAATTGTTTAAAAAGTATGGTTTTATGTTTCTGATTCTTAATTTAGAATTGATTATTTCTTTGTTTTCAAATTTTACATATTTAAATTTAATATAAAACCTTGAATTGAGGTCATGAATAACCTTTTTTACATTAAGAGGAATTAGCCTTGGACAATAATTCAAAGACAAAAAATTTGCAAAATTAATATTTAATGATTCTTTGGGATTAACAACTAAAATTGAATCTTTTGAAATATTTGAATTATTACTAATTGCCATGCAAGTTTCTAGTGGTATTTTATAAAATCTGCCACAACATTTAAAATCCATTGCAATCTCTGATAGATAAACTTCAATCTTTGATTCAAATTTGTTTTCAATTTTACATTTAATATACATAAGAAGATTGTCGCCATGAAATTCTGAGAATATTGTCATTTGTGTTTTTTCCTGCTTCCCTCCAATTTCATTTGTAACATCAACAACCTGTAAATCCAATGGAACAATCGTAGCTTCAGAAATTTCAACATTTACCTGTGCAGATAAATTAGTGCTTAAAATAAGTAAAAGCAGAACAAAGAATGATGAAATTCGCATATTAAACAATGTGTTTAATAAATAGAGATGCTCATTCTTAATAATATCTGGATTGGAATACTTATAAACATCAGTTTGTTGGCTTTTGTCATGATGTTCTTTGAGTAATATTTGCCGATAATCCTTCATGTAGTTTGTGCTTTTGCCTAGCAAATATATTACTTTTTTCTCTTGATGCTTTTTTCTTTCAAATTCAACTTATTTTATTCAACATGTTCATGGCTTCAATCTCCATTTTTGAAAATGCAAACCATTTTTTTCCAAATCTTTCATTGAAGGTAAATTTGCACTTTTCTAGTTACTATTCTTTTGCCCTCTTTTTGAACTTGTAAGAAATCCTTAGTAGTTCCATTTATTGATAATTCAGCTTCATTATAAATATTATGAATGTGTATAGTAATATTTTGAGAAGTGGTTTGAAAAAGTTCAGCCATTTGGCTCTGAGTAAGCCACACCGTATCTTCATCAACTCTTACTTCAATACGAGTAGAAAGTTCATTGGTTTGATATATGATTATTTCGTTTTCATTGTGTTTAGGTCAATGATAACAACAAAAGCATAAAATATTGAGAGAAATTCAAAGACTTTTTTCCAAAAAATAATATTAAACGCTGAACTTTCGCTAAACGTATATAGTGTTTTGTGCTATTTGGAATGATATCTAGTTCCCTGCTTTATAATAGCTGTATTTCTCATCAACCCAGGACTTACCACAAATATCATATCCAACATTTTTTAGCTTGTTATTTTTTAGGGCATACTTCCAAAAGCCAAAACAATTGTCTGCCCCACGATCAAGATCATTCTTTAATATATCTGGGATTCTGCACCTAAATTTAACTTTTTGGTTTCTGAATATAAAAAAATCACTAAGGAACTTACCACTATAAGTAAATATGGCTTTCTTATGTATAAAAACACCTTCAAAATCAGTACAATATCGTTTTCTTGGATCTTGAAGTTTAATGCCAATAATTGTTGCAGAATCAATATCATCAACATATAAGCCATATACAAAATTCTTGTTTTTAACATCCTGACAAGCATTCGCCGATTCAATAACTGTATCTAATACCTGATAGAGGTTCGGTTTAACTTCATAAAGGTTAAACTCTGCATTTTCACGCTTTACAATTGTTGTTACAACCTTTTCTATTGATTGATTGTTGCTTGTATTTCCACCGCAATTGTACAAGAAAAATACAATAATCAAGAGTACGGGATTTTTAATAAAGCTTTTTTTCAATTATTTAGTTTTTAATTTGGGGTATATTTCCAATGATAATAACTACATGAATAGTTATTTTTCAATGAGTTCATTTTAAGAGCATTTGATGTTGAGTGGTCATATTAATAAGTTTTCTTCATTAACTATTTCATCGAAAACTTTTTTAACTTTTCAGAGATTATGGCAAAAGTTAAAATGATAAGATAACAAGGAATTGCAATGATATATGCTTTTTGCGTTCCCAAATTATTAGCCAACATACCATAGATTAATGGAAGCACAGCTCCACCAGCAATTGCCATAATTAAAAGTGCAGAGCCTAACTTAATGAATTTACCCACTCCATCAAGTGCTAAAGGCCATATTGCAGGCCACATCAGCGAGTTTGCCACACCTAACATCGCAATAAATAACACTGTGTTTGGAATCGTGATTTCTATTGGATTAAATGTCGTGATGTCGATAAATGGAAAAGTAAGCATTAAATTATCAGGAGTAGTAATTGCAAGTATGGTAAGGCTAATGCCAAGTATTGTGCAAATAATTAATGCGGTTCGCTGACTAATTACTCTAGGAATTAATGCAATTCCCACAAAATATCCAACAACCATTGCAATTAATGTCAACGAGGTGAAATATTTAGCCGATTCCATTGCTATTCCTAGCGACTGTCCATAACGAATAATGGTATCGCCAGCAATTACTTCAACGCCTACGTAGAAAAAGAGAGCAATTACACCAACCCAAAGTTGCGGATATGACCACAATGTCTTTTTTGTGATGTTTTTATCAGCGTTAACAGCCTCCTTTTCTTGAACTATTTCTGGAAGATTTGCAAACCGAACAAGTAACGCTAGCAATAAAAGAATTCCTGCCATCAGCAAATAAGGTGCTATAAGTCGCTGAGCGAGTGCATTTAACAAAACTTCCTTCTCGGCAGATACTGTAATTAATTTTAATTGACTAGTTATCGCTTCAGCATCATGTAAAACCAGCGACGCAAGGATTATTGGCGCTAAAACTCCGGCAATTTTATTACAAATACCCATAATACTGATTCGTTTTGCAGCACTTTCGATAGGTCCAATTATAGTAACATACGGATTTACAGCGGTCTGCAACAATGCTAAGCCAGTGCCCATAACGAATAATCCAGTCAAGAAAAGAATGTATGAACGAGAAAATGCTGCTGGAATAAACATCAAAGCACCAACAGCCATTACAAATAATCCTATGCTCATTCCGTTTTTAAATCCTATTTTTTTTAAAATCATAGACGATGGAATAGCCATCACAAAATATGAAATATAAAAAGCAAATGTGACAAAATAAGCAGTAAAATCGTTTAGTTCACATGCTGTTTTTAAAAATGGGATTAAAACACCATTTATCCAAGTGGCAAAGCCAAAGACAAAAAATAAAATTCCTAATATTACGAGCGAAAAGAGATAGGATTTTTGCTCAGAATGTGTACGTTTCATATTCTTTTTTCTGCTAAAGTAAAATATATTTTCTAATAATTTAATGTTTTGCTCTTTTTACAATGTGTTCAAACCAAAAAATTGTATTTTTGTATGATTAAAATAATATAAATATCAGGAATTAAAAAATTGAGAAATAAAATATGAAACCAACCTTATTAATATTAGCAGCAGGAGTTGGAAGTCGATATGGCGGATTAAAACAAATTGACAAATTGGGCCCAAATGGCGAAACAATCATTGATTACTCAGTGTTTGATGCCATGAATGCCGGTTTTGGGAAAGTGGTCTTCGTAATTCGTGAAAGCATTGAATTTGATTTTAAAGAGGCAATCGCCGACAAATACTCAGGAAAAATTGAAGTAGATTATGTGCTTCAAGAGGTACATAAAGTTCCAAAAGGGATTGCTATTAATCCTGAAAGAATCAAGCCATGGGGAACTGGACATGCAATTTTGATGGCTGCAGATAAAATTACTACACCTTTTGCGGTAATTAATGGTGATGATTTTTATGGTGCAGACGGATTTGTAGCGATGGGCAAATATTTGATGTCACTTTCAGCAGATAGCACCACGAAATATTCTATGGTTGGTTACAGACTTGGAAATACGTTGTCAGAAAATGGCTATGTATCTAGAGGTGTTTGTGCAGCAAATTCTAAAAATGAGCTTACAAACGTTGTGGAACACACTCAAATTGAGCGAAAAAATAATCGAATAGAAGCATTTGATGGTAACAACAATGTAATAGAATTGGAAGAAAACACACCCGTTTCGATGAATTTTTGGGGATTTACTCCTTCCATTTTCAATCATTTAGACCAAATGTTTACTGAATTTATCAATCATAACATTGACAATCTGAAGTCAGAATTTTACATCCCAACGGTGGTTAATCAGCTGATTCACACCCAAATGGCTGATGTGAAAATTCTGGATACCACTGCTCAATGGTTTGGAGTAACATATCAGGAAGATAGAAGTGGTGTTGTAGCAAAATTAGCTTTGCTGCATGCCGAAAAGGTCTATCCATCTCCACTTTGGAGTTAATTATTAAATTTCGAAAATATAAGAAATTTATTTTGAAGTGTTTTTTTAGTGTTTTACGAAAGAGTTATTTAGTCAATAAATAATCTCAAAAATGCTAATATAAATCTAGAATGATGTAATTTTGCAAAAAAAAACAGAATGGGACGAATAGTAGCAATCGATTATGGTCAAAAACGAGTGGGAATTGCGGTTACCGATCCGATGAGAATTATAGCTACTGGACTCACCACCGTTCCATCAGGAAAGATTTTTGAATTTTTAAAACAGTATGTAAACAGCGAGACGGTTGATTGTTTTGTGGTTGGTTTGCCTAAGCAAATGGATGCAACCGCTTCAGAATCCGCTCGATTTATTGAGCCTTTTGTAAAAAAATTAGCCAAAGACTTTCCCACAATTCAGGTGGAACGAGTAGATGAACGGTTTACTTCAAAAATGGCTTTTCAAACGATGGTCGATTCTGGATTAGGAAAAAAAGATCGACAAAACAAAGCATTAGTTGATACAATTAGTGCAACTATTATCTTGCAATCATATTTAGAATCAATGAGTTATAAACAAAACAATTTGCAATTATGATCCTTCCAATTTTAGCTTATGGACATCCAACATTAAAAAAAGTAGCTAAAGATATCGATAAAGATTATCCAGATTTACACAAATTAATTGCCGATATGTGGGAAACCATGTATTTTTCGCATGGTGTTGGTTTAGCTGCTCCTCAAGTAAATAAATCAATTCGTCTTCAGGTGATTGATGCTACTCCTTTTGCAGAAGAAGACGAACGTGCTAGAAATTTTAAAAAAGTGATGATAAATGCTCAAATTATTCATGAAGAGGGCGAAGAATGGCCTTTTAACGAAGGTTGTCTGAGTATTCCTGAAATTAGAGAAGATGTTTATCGGAAACCAAAAATTAAGATTCAATATTACGACGAAAATTGGAACTATTTTGAGGAAACCTTTGATAGTGTGATGGCTCGAATTATTCAACATGAGTACGATCACCTTGAAGGCAAATTATTTGTTGACCGATTGAGTTCTATTCGTAGAATGCTTTTGAAGCGCCGGTTAAATGATATTGCAACCGGAAAAGTGCAAACCGATTATCGAATGATTTTTGCAAGTAATAAAAGATAACTTATTGAATAACAATATATAAACTAATTCTTAAATCTCAAATTGAATGAAAAAAATCGCAATATTAGTAATGATTTCAACCGTAATTGTTACATTATCGTGTTCATCAAATAAGTCGAAAGTAGAACAAATAACCAAATTGGAAAAAGCACTACTTGAGACTAAAATGACTAAACTTGATACTGCAAAAGCATCCAAATTAATCGTAATGTATAACGATTTTGTGACCGAATTTCCTAAAGACTCCCTTGCTCCTATTTATTTGTACCGTGCAGCCGATTTGAATATGGGTTTACAACGTGGAAATCAGGCAATCACTTGTTTAGATAGAATTATTGATAACTATCCAAATTTTAATAAAACACCAGATTGCATGTTTTTGAAAGGATATATTGCAGAAAACATCATGCAACATCTCAGTCTTGCTCAAAAATTTTACAATCAGTTCCTAAAAGAATACCCTACTCACGCATTTGCCAAAGATGCTGAAGCTAGCTTGAAAAATTTAGGAAAGACACCTGAACAACTTGTTGCCGAATTCGAAGCCAATCAGAATAAAGCAGATAGCACTTCCAAAAAATAAAAAACCCTTTATTCTAGAATCTTTTGATTCCTGATATCTTAAAAAAAAATTGATTAAAAAGCTTTTCATTTGAAAGGCTTTTTTTTGTACTTTAGATTTTCTTTAGAATTTATATGGTAATTTGCATGACTAATTGCACGTTATAAATAATCATCGGATGAAAATACTGATCATTGAGGACGAGGTTGAATTACTTATTGCCATCAATAATTTTTTGGTGAAGGAAAATTATATCTGCGAGCTTGCTGAAAATTTCACTAAAGCTAAAGAAAAATTATCCATTTATCAATATGATATTATCCTGTTAGACATTACTTTACCCGATGGAAATGGACTCGATTTAATTAAATTAATCAAAAAAAATAGCGTAAAATCTGGGGTAATTATTCTATCAGCCAAAAATTCATTAAACGACAAAATTGATGGTCTCGATACAGGGGCAGACGATTATATGACCAAGCCATTTCAACTATCGGAACTCAATTCCAGAATTAAAGCACTGATTCGTCGAAGGCAATTTGATGGAAGTAACACATTGAATTTTAATGAAATAACCATAAATACGGATAGTAAAATCATTTCGATTTGTGGAAATGAAATTACCTTTACAAAAAAAGAGTACGACTTACTTTTGTACTTTTTAGTCAATAAAAATCGTGTGCTGACAAAGGAGGTAATTGCGGAACATCTATGGGACGATAACATTGATTTAGCCGATAATTTTGATTTTATTTATACCCATTTAAATAATATCAGAAAAAAGATAAAGAGCCTTGGTGGCACCGATTACATTAAAACAATTTACGGAATGGGTTATAAATTTACCGAAAAATGAGATTCTTAACCAAAATAAATCGAAACTATTTTTACCTATTGACGATTATTCTTTGCGTAATTTCAATAGTGGGTTACTTTGTATTGCATGCAATTATCTTAAATGAAACGAAAGATAACTTGATTGAAAAAGAGAATCTTATTAAAAGTCAAATTTCTACAACGGCTGAATTACCAAATCTTTATCCTTTAATAGAAGTAAAAAAAATAGTTCAAATCACTGATGATAAGCCAATAATTAAAGAAATTTATATTCAAAATGAAGAAGAAGATGAATCGGAACTTTTTTTGGAATATTCAAATCAACTTAAAATTAAAGATTCCTTTTATTCTATTAAAATAAGGCAAGCTTCTTTCGAAAGTGAAGATTTAGTGGCCATAATTGGGTTTTCGTTTCTTCTTTTATTAATTTCCTCTTTTGGAATTTCATTTATTATTACAAAAAAAATGAACAAGACCATTTGGACTGATTTTGAACTGAATCTAAATGAAATTGAGCAGTTTAACTTCAAATCAAATAGCAATATAAGTCTTAAAAACTCAAATATTGAGGAGTTTGATCGACTAAATAAGGTAGTGATTTCGTTAACGGAAAAATTAAAGTTGGATTATTTGGCATTGAAAGAATTTACCGAAAATGCGTCACACGAAATTCAAACTCCACTTTCAATAGCATTGCTAAATCTTGAAGAACTATTGCAAGAGGATTTATCCGAAGACTTTTTAAATAAAATTGTCTCGTCCATTAATGCCGTTAAAAGGCTGTCGTCGTTGAATAAAAATTTAATCTTATTGGCAAAAATTGAAAACAATCAGTTTACTGCAGATAAGAAACTTATAATCAACATCAACAATATCGTAAAACAAAAAGTGATTGATTTTGCCCCTTTATTTGAAGTTAAAAAGTTGGATGTCGAGATTATCAATCAGCAAGAATTTAAACTAAATATCAATGAACAATTGGTGGATATTTTGATTGGAAATTTACTTTCAAACGCTGTAAATCACAATGTTGCAGATGGAAAAATTGAAATTTGGGTAAACGAAAATGAGCTTAAGTTTTGTAATACTGGCGAAAAGAGTAGTTTAACACAGGAAACTATTTTTAATCGGTTTGTGAAAGGAAATTCAAAATCATTTGGTTTAGGATTAGCAATTGTAAAAAACATTTGTGACACTCATCGGTTAGATATTCAATACACTCAAGCGGAGTTGCATTGTTTTACGATTAAAAAAAATAAAGAATGATATATTTCAACTTTGCTCATTGTGAGTGTAACGAAGAATCTATATATCAAGAGAATAGATTCTTCACTTTGTTCAGAAAGAATAAATAATTTATATTCAATAATATGAAAAATTAAACATGAAGACCTTATTCCTTTCGATTTTATTTTGCTTATCAATTCAAATTGGGCACAGCCAACAGCGCAATTTAGACTATTATATAGCACAAGCCCAGACGAATAGTCCATTGCTTAACAAAAACAGAAACGATAACAAACTAATAAATCTCGATTTAGCTCAGGTTCAGAGAGCACTTTCCAAACCCGAAATCAATTTGGAAGCCAATGTCTTGTTTGCACCTATAATCGCTCACAATAACAATTCAAATAGTCTTGAATGGGTTTCGAGTGGTGCAACCAGTTATTCGGGTTACGATTTATCAACTTCTGATGGAGGTCAGTATCAAGCTGTAGTGGCAATTACACAACCGTTATTTAATGCTTCAAAATTTAGAGCATATTCAGATAAATCAGCTGTTTTAAGTCATCAAAACGAAAATTCAACGATGCTTACAATTCACGAAATAGAACAATTGGTTAGCTATCAGTATGTTTTATGTTTAAAATCAAAGTTGCAAGTCGAAAATGGGTTTTCACTTTATACAGAGCTCAAAAGTCAACTCCCAATTATGAAGAAGTTGGTTGAAAACGCGTTGTACAAGCATTCGGATTTGATGCTTTTACAATTAGAAATTCAGAATTACGAGTTTGATTATCAAACATTTTTAGCCAATCATCGAACCAATATTTATGATTTAAACTTGCTTTGTGGAATTAAAGACACCACAATTGTTGACATTCAACAAGTTGATTTTCAGATAAAATCGCTTTTGCCAACATCTTCTAAGTTTTTGAATTCATTTAAATTAGATAGTTTAAACGTAGTTTCCGATTTGATAATCAGTAATTTAAAGTATAAACCACAATTAAGTTTGTTTGCCAATGCGGGTTTAAATGCCGTTTATCAACCCACATTCAATCGTATGGGGTTTAGCACTGGCATTACGTTTAGTTGGAATCTTTTTGATGGAAATCAACGTGGAATTCAAAATCAAAAGTCTTTAATTTCGTTGCAATCCATTGAATTTCAAAAGAATAATTTTATCACCCAAAACGAAATAAATAGAGGTAAAATTTTGAATCAAATTAATTCTTTAAATCAACAAACATCACTTTTGCAAGAACAATTAAATCAGTATAATAAATTGAGAAATACTTACGAAAAAGAGCTTTCTCAAGGAGAAATTTCGGTAATGGATTTTAAAAATTTCATGAAAGATATTGCTTCAAAACAGCAACAATTTTTGATGCTAAAAATCGAAAAACTGATGTTGATTAATTCATATAACTATTGGAACTTTTAATATTACTAGAATGAAAAAAACAGTGCAATTATTGTTCACAACTTTTATCCTTTTTTGGATGATTTCGTGCAAAGAACAACCCGCAAAAGAAACGGAACAAACCCCTGAAGTTGCTGTAAAAACTGGAATAGTTAGTCAAGGAGATATTCAAAATATAATCAGTTTTAATGGTAAAACCATTTATCTAAAAAAGAATTCGATTATTTCGCCTATTTCGGGATATATCGTCAAGGTAAATGTGAATTATGGCGATGTGGTTCAAAAAAACGACCTGCTTTTTGAAATTCAAACCAAAGAGAAAAAGGCGTTAGGAAACTCCGATTCATCATTATCCAAAGTGGGAATTATTAAGATTTTTGCTCCATCCAACGGAATCATTAATGAGTTAAGTGTAAATCAATCTGGAGTTTATGTTTCCGATGGAAGTTCTCTTTGTACCATCACCGAAAATAAAGATTTAATGTTTCAGTTGAATGTGCCATTTGAATTCAATAAATTAATGAAAATTGGCTCCAATTGTCAAATATTGTTATCGGATAAGTCAATTTTAGAAGGAACAATTTTTAAAATTATGCCCACGTTAAATGAAATATCTCAAACTCAAAACATATTGATTAAGCCCAATTCATCACGTTTATTGCCCGAAAATTTGAACGTAAGAGTAAATATTAAAGGTGAAATTCATAGAAATTGCATGTTGGTCGATAAAAAAGCAGTTTTGACAGATGAAGTTCAAGAAGAATTTTGGGTGTTGAAAATAGTAAATAATAAAGCCATAAAAGTCCCCATTATTAAGGGTTTTGATGATGGGCAGAAGGTTGAGATCACCTCTTCATCATTAAAAATCAGCGATACAATAATTATCGAAGGTGGATATGGATTGTCGGATAGTACGGTTGTAAAAATTGAGAAATAGTATGAAGAATTTCTATATTCATTTTAAAAGTCCTATCGCTGCTATTCTTCTGATTATCATGATTGGTGGAGGGTTGTCATATCATAATATGAAAACTTCTCTTTTCCCAAATGTAACGTTTCCGAAAATTAAAATTATCGCTGAAAATGGGGAGCAACCTGTTGATAAAATGATGATTACGGTGACTAAACCGCTTGAAAATGCGATTAAGCAAGTTGAAAACCTGAAGTTAATCAGAAGTGCAACAAGTATGGGAAGTTGCGAAATATCTGCATTTATGGAATGGGATTCTGATGTAGATTTAGCCAAACAACAAGTAGAATCAAGAATTAATCAGATTAGAAACGATCTTCCACCCAATGTTCAGATTTCGATTGAAAAAATGAATCCCTCCATTTTGCCCGTAATTGGATATTCGTTGCAATCCGCAAATCATGATCAAGTTGAGCTTAAAATGATGGCTGAAAACATTGTTAAACCATATATTTCCAGAATAGAAGGTGTTGCAGCAGTGGATGTTATTGGCGGAAAAGAGAAGGAATATCGAATTATTCTCGATCAACAGAAACTGAGTATTTTGAAAATCAGCCCTCAATCGGTGTTTAATGCAATTCAGCAAACAGATTTTATCAAATCAAACGGCTATACCATTGATTATCGCAGACTTTATCTTTCAGTAACCGATGCCACAATTAAAAATAAAGAAGAGCTTGAAACTCTCGTTCTGTTCAATGATTCAATCTCAAAAATCACCATTTCGGATATTGCAAAAGTTGAAATTTCATCGCGAATAGAATATGTCAAAATTAAGGCAGATGGTAAAGATGTCCCATTAATTGCGGTACTTAAACAACCCAATAGCAATTTAATTGATGTTGCAAATCAAGTGAAAAACAAAGTTGAAGAATTAAATCATGGAATTTTACCAAAAGGCGTTGAATTGAAGCAATATTACAACCAAGCTGAGTTTGTAGATGGCAGTATTACCAGTATTGTTGATGTGCTTTGGATTGGCTTGCTTCTAGCAATTATTGTATCTGTAGTTTATCTTAAATCGTTTAAAGCAAGTTCCGTTATCTTAATTTCCATTCCTTTAACGTTAGCTTTCACGTTTATAGTAATTCGTATTGTTGGTTTCGATTTTAATATTATGACCATTGGGGCTATTGCCGCTTCAATTGGACTTATTATCGATGATGCAATTATTGTGGTTGAACAAATTCATCGAACACACGAAGAGCATCCGGAGCAGACTCCACGCGAACTTGTTGGAAAATCTATTCGCTATTTATTTCCTGCAATGGTTGGTTCATCGTTAAGTACCATTGTAATTTTAGTTCCGTTTGAATTGATGTCGGGAGTTGCAGGTGCATATTTTAAAATTCTTACCGAAACCATGATTATCACGCTGGTGTGTTCATTTATAGTTACTTGGCTAGGACTTCCAGTAATTTATTTGTTGCTTTCGAAAAATTCAGGGCTTTCAACAACTCCTACTATAAATCAGAAAAACAGTTATCGATGGATTGACGTTTTTATTAAACGGCCTGCAATAAGCATTGGTTTTGTGGTGGTGCTGATTTTGAGTATTGTATTTGTAATGCCAAATCTGAAAACTGGCTTTTTGCCTGAAATGGACGAAGGTTCTATTGTTTTGGATTATAATTCACCCCCAGGAACTTCGTTGGAAGAGACAAATAGAATTCTGGATGAAGTGGACAAGATTATTGAATCAATTCCAGAAGTAAAAACTTATTCACGTAGAACTGGAACGCAAATGGGGTTTTTTATTACAGAACCCAACCGAGGAGATTATTTAATTGAATTAAAAAGCAAAAGAGATAGAACAACCGACGAAGTTTCGGATGATATTCGCTCAAAAGTGGAAAAAGCCTTACCCATGCTCACCATTGATTTTGGTCAAGTGATTAACGATATGCTGGGTGATTTAATGAGCAGCGTACAACCCATTGAAATTAAGGTGTTTGGAGATAATCACCCGAAATTAATTGCGATTTCAAAACAAATTACCGACAGCGTAAATACGGTGGATGGAACAGCCGATGTCTTTGATGGAATTGTTGTTGCAAGTCCTATGATCACAGTGGTTCCAAAGGAAGAGCAATTAAAGCAATTTGGTTTGAGCCCAACTGATTTACAAACTCAGGTGGAAACCTATTTATCGGGGACAGTGGTAGGAGCAATTCCCGAAAAGGAGCAAATGCGAGATGTTCGGATGATGTTTCCGCAAAGCAATCAAACTCCTTATGAAAAAATGAAACAACTGAAAATTTGTACTTCCTCGGGTGATTATTTATCGCTCGATGTATTTGCAGACTTTTCTATCCAAAGTGGTATTTCGGAGATTGAGCGAGAGAATTTACAAACCATGGGAGTAGTTACGGCAAGACTTAATAACCGAGATTTAGGTAGTGTTATGAGCGATGTAAAGAAAAAGCTTGATAAAATTAGTTTACCACCCTCCTATCAAATTGTGTATGGTGGTTCGTATACTGAGCAACAAAACTCGTTTGCCGAATTGCTTAAAATATTGATTGCTGGCGGATTGTTGGTTTTTACTATCGTGTTATTTATGTTTAAAGATTTGAGACTTTCATTAATTGTAATTTTAATCAGCATTTTAGGTCTAGCAGGAGGAGTTGTAGCATTATTTATCACAAATACACCCTTAAATGTAGGAAGTTACACGGGGTTAATTATGATTGTAGGAATTATTGGCGAAAATTCAATATTCACCATTCAGCAGTTTCTTTCGGAGTTGAAAAACACATCGGTAAGCAATGCACTTTCGTTTGCCATAGCGGCTCGTTTACGACCAAAATTAATGACTGCCACAGGCGCAATTGTTGCCTTAACACCTTTGGCTCTTGGAATTGGAACTGGTGCTCAAATGCATCAACCATTAGCTATTGCCGTAATTGGTGGACTTATTATCGCATTACCATTGCTTTTAATTGTTTTGCCAAGTATGATAAAGTTGATTTGGAAAAAAGAAAAAGTTGATGAAAATTAATGCTACAGATCATTTTTTAACTTCAATTTTTCTTTAGAATTTAAACATATTTTCGCATTTTTGTACTAAATAAATTTAATATATATGGCTCGTTTTCAACCCAACATTAACCATAAAATTTTAGGATTATTTCTCTGTTTACTAATAAGTTTTTCATCAACAGCACAAAATACAACCAAAATTGAAGGAAAAATTACAGGCAAAATTATTGATTCCTTATCGGGAAAACCAATGGAATATGTTTCTATTAGTTTGGTTTCTCTTCAAGCTAATAAAGTTGTAAATGGCACCTCTTCAGACAGTAAAGGGTTTTTTAAAATTACGAATATTCCAGAAGGATCCTATAAATTACTTTTTGATTTTATGGGATTTCATAAAAGTGAAATCAAACCCATCATCGTGAATAAAGAGAATCTGAATTTAGTATTGAAAGATTTAAAATTAGTACCAAAGCAAACGATGCTTGATGTCGTTGCGGTTACTGGTGCTCGAACCTTAATAGAGGATAAAATTGATAAAACAATTTACAATGCCGATAAAGATATCACTTCTCAAACGGGTGTGGCTGCGGATGTGTTGAAAAAAGTACCTCAAGTTTCGGTAGATGTTGATGGAAATGTGGAGTTGCAAGGAAATGCAAATATTCGTTTTTTAATTAATGGAAAACCATCAATTTTATTTGGGAGTAATATTGTTGATGTATTGCAATCTATTCCTGCAAGCCAAATTCAGAGCATAGAAGTTATTACAAGTCCTGGTGCAAAATATGATGCAGAAGGAACTGGTGGTATCATTAATATTATTCTAAAAAAGAATAGTGCAGCAGGATTCAATGGAAATTTGTCAATATCGGGCGGTACCCGTTTAGAAAATGGGGCATTAAATATGAATATTCGTAAAGGGAATTTTGGCGTAAATGTTTTTTTTAGTGGAAATGCTCAGTTGCCATCGCAAACAATTAATAACATGAATCGGTTGTCGCAAGATTCCATTACGTCCACTCAATTGCTTCAAAATGGAACTAGTGAATTCGAAAGAAACGGCTATCAATCGGGGATCAGCTTTGATTGGGACATTTCTCCAAGAGATAATTTTACGGGTAATTTCAACTACGATTATTTTGGAAATAATAATTCAGGAAATGCCAACCGTCAAACTTTATGTTTAGATGCATCAGGAAATCAACTTTCTGATTTCAATGATGTTATTCTTACTTCAAATAAATTTCATGAACACTCGTTTGATGGCGGTTTAACGTATAAGAGAAAGTTTAAAAAAGAAGATCATGAATTAGAAATTCAACTGAATTCATCCAATGGAAATATTTTTTCTTACTACAATCAAACCCAAAAGAATCTCTTATCGAATGAAGTTTACAATAGTTCATACGGAAACAATCCAGGAATTGAAAACGAAACGAATATTGAAGCAAACTATACCCTTCCAATAACTGAAAATGCTATTTTTGAGACTGGAGCTAAGGCTGAGTTTAATCATATTAATAGCGTTTCAAATGTCTATTTGCTATTTCCAACTACGGGCAATTATGATTATAGTACTGCCCAATCATCAAGTGTTGATTACAAAAGGACTGTTTATGCAGGATATTTATCTGCCACTTTTAATCTCTTCAAATTTTTGGATGTAAAAGCAGGTTTACGCGATGAGTACACCCAAGCAAACGCTAATTTTTCAAATGTTGGATTGGTAACCATTAAACCTTATAACACCATTGTTCCTTCGTTGGTATTTTCGCACAAATTCAAAAATAAACAGACGTTGAAAATCAGCTATTCTCATCGCATTGAGCGTCCAGATTACCGTGATTTAAACCCATTTTTTAATGCCAGCGATCCAAGAAATATTACAACAGGAAACCCAAATCTTCGTCCTGAAATTGGTGATAAAATTGAATTGGGATATAATCAGACGTTTAAGAATGGAATAACCCTGAATTCAACCCTCTTTTACCGAGGAAATATGGATGATATTCAAGCCTATACAAATTACTATTCTACTTACGTAATTGGCGATTCTACGTTTACAAATGTTGCTATCAGTTCGCGCGAAAACATTGGTCGTGAAGATAATTTTGGAGCAAGTTTATATACGTCAATTCCAATTAATTCGAAAATAAATATTCGAGGAAATATTTCATTTTTCGATAGATATATATACACTGGATTGCCTTCTGGTGGCAATATTCATGGATTTATTTATCGTGCAAATCTAAATGCATCTTATCAAATAAGTAATACCTTAGTTATCGAATTATTGGGTAATTTTAATTCGCCAAAAATAAATGCTCAAGGAACAATGCCTTCATTTACCACTTATAATTTTGCCTTTAGAAAGCAAATATTCAATAAAAAAGCAAGTATTGCATTTACTGCTACTAATTTCTTAGAAAAGTATGTAAATCAAAAAACAGAACTCACTGGTGCGAATTTTAAGATGTCAAATGTACGTCAACTTCCTTATCAATCGTTTGGGTTTAATTTTACGTACAAATTTGGTAAAATGGCCTTTAAAAAGGAAAAAGAGATGGAAGATGTGAATATATCTAATCCTCCAGAATTTGTAAAATAACGAGTTGATAAACTTCAAATTATCTTTAGAATTTAAATATAGATTTGTCTAATATTAATCACAAAAATCAAATAAATGAAAAATTCAATGATGATTATTGCCATTGTGGCTCTGTTCGGATTTAATTCGTTTGGACAAAAAAGCAAACAAGTTCCAGATGCAGTTAAAAGTGCATTTACTCAAAAATTTCCAAATACCACCAAAGTAAAATGGGATAAAGAAAATGAAAAAATATGGGAAGCTGAATTTCAATTCAATGGTAAAGAAACTTCTGCTAATTTTGATAATAATGGATTATGGCTCGAAACAGAATATGAAATAGCATTAAAAGATATTCCTGTTGCTGTAAAAACAACTTTAGATAAAGATTTTTTGGGTTATAAAATTAAGGAATCTGAAATTTCGGAAACAGCTTCTGGAAAGCTATATGAATTTGAAATAAAAAAAGGCAAAGAAAAACTGGAAGTTGGAATTGATATAAATGGTGTTGTGATAAAAAAAGAGGTAGAGAAAAAAGGGGAAGATAAAGATTAATTTAGTGATGTTAAACCTAAAAAAGCAGTTCAATTGAACTGCTTTTTTAGGTTTAGTCAAATCAATTATTTAGCTAATTTTCAACTTATTAAGAATACAAATTTATATTTGCCTAATCATAAATAATTCATTTTATGATTTCAAAAATGGATATTTAAAATCAGTAGCAGGGACAAATGTTTCCTTAATTGTTCTTGGGTTCACCCATCTGAGCAAATTTAATGGACCACCAGCTTTATCGTTAGTCCCAGACTTTCGAGAGCCTCCAAAAGGCTGAAGACCAACCATTGCACCAGTCGGTTTATCATTAATGTAAAAGTTTCCAGCGGCATATTTAAGATGTTCCATCGCATCTACAACTGCATATCGATCTGTTGAGAAAATTGCTCCAGTTAAAGCATAAGGAGAAGTAGAATCACAAAGTGTTAACACCTCAATAAAATCGCTATCTTCATAAATATAAATGGTCATTATGGGTCCAAAAATTTCTTCTTCCATTGTCGTAAAATGTGGATTTTTGGTCACTATTATAGTTGGTTGAATAAAATAACCTTTAGAATCATCGCCTTCCCCACCGACAATAATTTCAACTTGAGGGTCGTTTTTTGCAAGATTGATATATTTCATACAATTATCAAATGATTTTTTATCAATTACGGCATTCACAAAACAAGAAAAATCCGTCGGTGGTCCAACCTTAATATCACTCATTTGCCGAAGTATGTTTACTTTAATTTCATTCCACAAAGATATTGGAATATAAGCTCTAGAAGCTGCACTACATTTCTGTCCTTGATACTCAAACGAGCCTCTAACTATGGCTGTAGCAACTTGAGCTGGAATAGCTGTAGGATGTGCAATTATAAAATCTTTACCACCAGTTTCTCCAACAATTCGGGGATAAGACTTATATTTTTCGATATTTTCACCCACACTTTTCCATAAGAAATTAAACGTTTTGTTAGAACCTGTAAAATGAATTCCGCCTAGATCCTTATGTTTTATCACTTCGCTTCCAATCAAGCTTCCTTCACCGGGTATAAAATTAATAACCCCATCAGGAAGACCGGCTTCTTGAAATATTTTCATCAGGATATAGTTGGATAATAATGAAGTAGTTGCAGGTTTCCAGACTGTTGTATTTCCCATAATTACTGGAGCCATATTTAAATTTGACGCTATGGCTGTAAAATTAAATGGACTCACAGAAAACACAAATCCTTCGAGTGGACGATACTCTAATCTGTTCAATTGATCAAATCCAGAACGGGGTTGATCTGAATAAATTTGGGATGCAAAATATGCATTATATCTCAAAAAATCAATCGTTTCGCAAGCAGCGTCTATTTCTGCTTGATGAACATTTTTTCCTTGACCGAGCATCGTTGCAGCGTTTAATAAATGACGATATTTTACTGAAATCAATTCAGCTGCTTTAACTGAAATTGAAGCTCTTTCGACCCACGAAAGGGACATCCATTTATTTTTGGCGTCCATCGCAGCTGCAATTGCTTCAGATATCTCTTGCTTACCTGCTTTATGATATGTTGCCAATATATGTTTATGATTGTGAGGCATTACAACAGAACCAAGATTTCCTGTTCTAACCTCTTTTCCACCAATTATCAATGGAATTTCAGTTTTTGCACTAAGCAAGAATGCTATTTCTTTTTCGAGCTTCAACCTCGAATTACTCCGTGGACCATAAGCTGCAATAGACTCATTTTGAGGTATTTCAAATTTAAAAACTGTATTGTTCATTATATTTACTTTAAGTATAAGAATCTAAAATCAATTATTAATTACATTGGTATAACAATAACCGCTTGATTTAGTTTACTTAGTTCTTGGAAGAACCGATTTTACGAGCTCAACGAAGCTAAAACCTCAACTTCGTTGTTATTCTCCTCAATCACTGAGTTTTTTGTGGATACTACTTATGATACAAAACAAAACGAGTAACAAAGATTAATCTGTTACTCGTTAAAATAATATCGAAAAATAGTTATTTTCTTCTTACAGGCATTGTCATACAACGAGCCCCACCGCCACCTCGAGGCAATTCACTTCCATCGATTGAAACTACACATTTTGAATAATCATTTACATTAATTTTTCCATTAACAACATCTATTGCTGGAATAATTTCAAAATTATGATTATTCAATTCTTCTAAAGTGAACATATTTCTGCCATAGCCCAAAACTTTTCCGGGAGCAAAAGCAAAGAAATTAGCACCACTGTGCCATTGTTCCCGTTCTTGAATCCATAAATCTTTTCTTCCTCCGCAGTATAGAGGTTCTAAATCCATACCTAATTGTTTTAACGCAACAATCAAGTTTGGAACATTTTTAATTTCAACCACTTTCCCATTTTCGACTGTAATTTGAACCGTTTGAAATTTATTTAATTTCATAATTACAGGCTCAAACATCATACAATAATTATAATCTAGAAGTGTAAACACCATATCAAGGTGAATAAAAGATTCAGGGCTATCTGGAAGTTCTTGAACCAGAATATATCTCTTTTTCTCATCGTGCTGAGCTAAAATTCTAGAAAGAATAAAATCAATACCTTGAGTAGTTGTTCTAGTGCTACTTCCAATGATTAATATATCTTCACGGGCTATAAGAACATCTCCACCTTCAATAGTTAAATTTGAGGCTGGATTATACCAAGCAGCATTAACTGTAGATGTTTTAAAAACTCCAGAATAGTTAAAAATTGATTCCATAATTAAAGTTTCCCGATAACGAACTTTACTCGCCATTCTTGATATCAAGACGTCGTTATTCATTGCTACAGAAGCATCGCGAGTAAAATAGAAATTATAAAGAGGTCGTAAAGAGAATCGTTCTTTGCAAAGAAATTCGGTAAGATTATTTCTGCTTAAAGGCATGCCTTCGATAAGAATTCGAGCTAGTTCGCTTGCCTCAATATCTAATAAATCATCTTGTAAATGGATTAGGTTTTCCGATTTGCATATTGTATTTATCAGAAGTTCTTTGGCTTTTGCATTATCTAATACTTTTTCGAGCAAATCGGTAACTTCGTAAGTCTTACTTACTTTTTTAAGAACACCTGCTAATTGGGCATGCTCCCACTTGGCAATATCTAGATTTAAAATATCACTATAAAGCGCTCTTTGAGCATTTTCAGGAGTCATATTTTCTACTTCAGCACCAGGAGAATGAATGATAACGCTTTCTAACTCTCCTACTTCTGATTTGACATTGACTTTAACGGTCTGTTTCATTGGAAAAAATTTATTCGGAATCTTTTAAAAAATTGAAACCTATTATTAAAAAAAACATTTACTGATAGAAAAATTCAAATGATCTATCAGAGTATATATTGTTGATACATTTATTTATACATCGAACTGATTTGTAATAATAGTCACATCAGGCTGTAAAATTACAAATTATTTAATAATTAATATTGTTATTAAATTTATTTAACAATAAGGCACAAACTTAAATTTTACTATAAAGCTAAATGGAAGTTCATTTATAAAGTAATATTCAACAAAAAAATATTATTTAAGTTGAAGGAATAAAAAATGGACTTTTATATGAAGCGATATCATCAACATTAAAATTACGAATAAAGAAAGCTCTTTCTTCAACAGCTGCTCGTCCAATTCTAACCATTACTTTCGCAGAATCAATATAGTCAGAACTTCTCATACAATCGTTAATAAGTAAGTAACCCATCACAATAAATCCTGCGATTTCTACTAATCTACGTGCTTGGAAATCGAGAATTTCTGCATTATTAGTATCTTGAACTATTTTTGAAGCTTCTTCAAGCAATGTGGTCATTTCGATAAGAGTACGTTTGAGTGGTTCAAGTTCTGGTTTATAAACAATTTGCTCAAACTCTTTAATTTTAGCAACATAACTTCCATTAACAACTGAACGAATTGCAGCAACCACTTGAAGTTGAGATGTACCTTCATAAATGGTGGTAATTCTAGCGTCGCGATAAATCCTTTCGATTGGAAAATCTTTCATAAAGCCAGTTCCACCGTGGATTTGAAGTGAATCATAAGCAATTTGATTGCAATATTCACTAGCAAACAGTTTGAGAAGCGGAGTAAACGAATCAGCAGCACGTTGATAATATTTCATATCCGTTTTTTCCTCAGGAGAAAGCGAACGAGATTTTGAAGCATAATTAAGTGATTTACTGATATCTACATATCGAGAAGTTTCATAAAGCAAACTACGAATTGCATCGATACGAGCTTTCATTGATGCTAGCATTTCATAAACAGCAGGAAATTCAATAATTGCTTTTCCAAACTGTTCACGTTCCATTGCATATTTATAAGCTTCACGATAAGCAGCTTCAGAAATTCCCAATGATTGGGCACCAACGCCTAATCGAGCGGAATTCATAAGTGACATCACATATTTTATAAGACCTAGTTTTCTATCGCCAACTAAACGAGCAGGAGCATCTTTGAAAACTAATTCACAAGTTGGAGATCCTTTAATTCCCATTTTATTTTCGATACGACGAACTTTCATAGTTTTTTCATCGCGTTCGTAAACAAATAGCGAAAGACCACGACCATCTTTAGTTCCTTCTTCAGACCGAGCAAGAACGAGCGAAATATGTGCATCGCCGTTTGTAATAAAACGTTTAACTCCATTGAGATACCATGAATTACGTTTTTCGTCCCAAGTTGCTTTTAACTGAACAGCTTGAAGGTCAGAGCCTGCATCAGGTTCGGTTAAATCCATAGCCATTGTTTGACCTAAGTTAATCTTTGGAAGGATTTCGTCGTTTATTTCTTCACTTGCAAATTCATGCAATGTTTCAGCACAATCTTGAAGTCCCCAGATATTAGAAAAACCACCATCAGCACGAGAGACTAATTCAGCAGCCATAACATAAGGAACCATTGGAAAATTTAGTCCATTATATTTACGAGGAAGGGACATTCCAAAAAGACCTGCTTGAGTTAGGGCATCAATATTTTGTTGAGTTCCTTTAGCATACAAAACAGAATTATCAACTAATAATGGACCATCATGATCAACAGATTCGGCATTTTCTGCTAGAATATTTCCGCAAATTTCGCCCATTACGTTTAAAACTTTATCATACGAATCAATTGCGTCTTCAAAATCAAAAGGCGCCTCATCGAATACTTTTGCATCTTCATAATTTTTTTCTTTCAGGGCTACAATTTTCTCCATTAATGGATGAGTAAGATGAAAGAACATATTTTTATTATCTGAATAGAAGTTTGCCATATTATTTTATGTTAAGCCTTTAAAATTATTTTGAATGTTTTTTATAATATGCGATCATTTTTGGAAGCACCTTGCTCACGTCGCCAATTATAGTATAATCAGCAATTGAGTTAATTGGGGCTTTTGGATCGGTATTAATTGAAATTATTTTCACCGATTGATCCATACCTGCTCTGTGTTGCACTGCACCAGAAATTCCGCATGCAATATATAACTTTGGACGGACAGTAACACCCGTTTGTCCCACTTGACGTTCATGTTCTATATAGCCAGCATCAACAGCTGCACGAGTAGCAGCAACCTCACCACCTAGAGTAGCAGCTAAATCTTTAAGTAAATTAAAGCTCTCGCGAGATCCAACTCCATAGCCACCAGCAACAATTATTTGAGCACCTTTAAGGTTTACTTTTTGTTCTTCAATGTGTCGTTCGATAATTTCTGCCACATAATATTCTGGTTTAAGAATGGAATCAACATCCACTAATTTAACCATGGCTCTTTTTGGCGATTTCAGAGGTTCTAATTTCATCACACCTTCACGAACAGTAGCCATTTGAGGGCGTGTTTCGGGATTTATAATTGTTGCAATTATATTACCTCCAAAAGCTGGACGTATTTGATATAATAAGTTCTTATAAGTTATCCCTGATTTGCTTTCGGTATGATCACCAATTTCGAGGCTGGTACAATCAGCAGTTAGTCCACAACGAAGTGCGGATGCAATTCGAGGAGCAAGGTCTCTACCCACGCTGGTAGCACCAAAAATAGCAATCTCGGGTTTTTCTTTTTCAAAAATTTCACAAACAATTGCGCTATGAGGAAGAGTTCTATATGGAAACAACTCTTTATGGTCTGCAATGTGAACAACATCAACTCCATAAGGGAAAAGTTGCTCTTCGATTCCAGTTAAATTGCTACCAATTATTAGCGCTTCAAGATTAATTGACAGCTGGTCAGCAAGCTTGCGTCCCTTAGAAATTAATTCTAAACTAACATCTGCAATTTTTAAATCCTCTGATATTTCGCAATATACAAATATATTATTCACGACTTCTTGTGTTTAAATCAATACTAAAATAATTATCCAATAATGTGACTTGACAACAAATCAACCATGAGCAGTTCGATATCTTTATCATTTTCGGTAAGAATAACCGAATCTTTTTGTTGTAACACCACATTATCAATTTTCTTAACTTTTGTAGGTGAGCCAGATAATCCAAGCCATTCTACATCAGCACCAATTGTATCAACTGTCCATTCATCTATTTGAAGATAAGGACGTTGAGTATATAACTCTGTATAATCACGAGTTTCTTCTTGTAATTCGGTTGCTGTACGAGCATGTTTAAAGCGCATCAATCGGCTAGCATGGCGGGCACGACATTCTGGTGCAGAGCTATGAACAGTAATTAGAGCTGGAAATTTCACCTTTACAACCTCTACTCCACGTTCTAAACGGCGTTTAATCGTGATATTTGTACTGGTAACGGCTACAACTTCTTCGGCATAAGTAATTTGAGGCATCGAAAGTTTTTCAGCAACTTGAGGTCCAACTTGCGCAGTATCTCCATCAATAGCTTGACGTCCACCAAAAATTAAATCAGGATTAATTTTACGAACTGCCATAGAAATGGCATAAGAAGTAGCCAATGTGTCGGATCCAGCAAATTTTCTATCCGTTAATAGATAGCCTTTATCAGCTCCACGATAAACAGACTCACGAATTATTTCAGCCGCTCTTGATGGCCCCATTGTAAGGACAATCACTTCTACATTAGGTAAAATATCTTTAATATGTAATGCCATTTCTAAGGCATTTAAATCTTCGGGGTTAAAAATGGCTGGCAAGGCTCCTCTGTTAACAGTTCCATCAGCTTTCATTGCATCTTTTCCAACATTGCGCGTGTCGGGGACTTGCTTTGCCAATACTACAATTTTAAAACTCATAAATATTATTTTGTTGACGATTAATGAACAGTTCTAGATAATTTGGCAAATTTACAACTATTATCCTAATTTTAAAAAATAAAAATTGCTTAAATGATATTAATCATCTCCTATCATACTTTTTTCAAGAAGAATATTTACAAATAATCAATTTGCTAACATTGTAATAATCACCTAATCAATTATAATTAATTAGGACAAAACCACCCTAACATTCCAATCCATTTGTTACTCTATAAATTTTCAACCAAGATAATTTGTAAGTTTGTAGTTTAATACAAGTCAAACTTAATATGAAAGAGTATTTTTTATTTATTGATGAAACAGTTACAGGTCCATTTACGCTTTTTCAGCTAAAAGAAAAAAACATCAATCTAGAGACATTAATCTGGACAAAAGAATCAAACTCTTGGTTAAAAGCAATTGATTATCAAGAAGTATCAATGTTTTTAAATCCAAATACTGATAATTCAAATATTTTTGGAGATATTCAAATGTTACGAATCAAGTATTTCCAGATGAATATTTCTGCTGATAAAATCACTCAAAAATTCACCTACTTTTCAATTGCTTTTTGGGTTTCATTCGGACTATTAATGCTCTATAGTCTTAGTGTTGGATTAAGTTTTTTGAGTGAAAGTTTGGATATCCGAATTCTATTTATAACCATTTTTAGTTCCTTTTCATTTTTTCTAATCATTTTTCCAATTTCATTTGCGATTTTTTTCTTACTTGAATTTATTTATTATGGTTGGCGTGTAATCGAAGGTGCCCAATCCGTTGCGAAAGGATCTGAAGCTGTTGGATATTTATTTATTCCTTTTTATAATTTTTATTGGGTCTTTGTTGCAATATATAGTTTAGCAAAAGAAAATAATCGAATAATGAGTTACATCTCACCGCAAGGTCAAAAAATGAGTGAGAATATTGCTATAACTATATGCATCCTTTTTATATTAATGTTTATTCCATTTATTGGTTTTGCCTCCGTATTCCCTTTTATGATTCTTGTTTATCTCTATGTTAAACAATTAAAGGATGTTTTACACACCGAATTGTCTCACATAGAATACACAATTAGCCATGTTAAATAAAAAACCGAACGATTTTACCTCAGGAATATTTTTTGCAATAATTTGCTATTTGGCCTGGGGAATGTTTCCGCTATTTTGGAAGCAGCTTTCACATGTAGATGCAGTTCAAGTCCTTGCTCATCGTATATTGTGGAGCTTTATTTTTGTTTTTTTACTTATATTTTTTTCTAAACGAAAAAAATATTTAATCGTATTAAAACAACGAAGAACTTGGATTTGGCTGACTATTACAGGTATTTTAATTGGCACAAATTGGGTAGTATATATTTATGCAATCAGCAACGGACATATTGTGGAATCAAGTTTTGGATATTATATCAATCCTTTGATGAATGTTGCATTAGGAGTAATTGTATTAAAAGAAAGACTTCCAAAACTTCAAATTGTGGCGATTGTTTTAGCATTTTTGGGAATATTAGTCATTTCTATTCATCTGGGAAGAATTCCCATAATTTCGTTAGTATTAGCCACCTCATTTGCTTTATATGCACTTTATCGAAAAATGGCAAATATAGACTCAATGACGGCTTTATTAGTAGAAACTATTGTCCTATTACCATTTGCTATTGGATGGATTATTTATTCGGAAATAAACGGCACCAATTATTTTGGTTCGGATACTACCACTACTCTATTGCTAATGTTAGGAGGAGTTGTAACTGCTATTCCACTTTTTTGGTTTGGAATTGCAACACGAAAAATCCCACTTTCAACCATTGGATTCATACAATATCTCTCCCCTACAATTCAATTAATTTTAGGAATTGTCGTTTACAAAGAAACATTTTCTACCAGCCACATCATTGGCTTTGGATTTGTATGGGTGGCACTCATTATTTTTTCAGTAAGCATTTATCAACGATTTCATCAACAAAAATCTATCAACAATGAAAAGGATTAATTATCTTCTTTTAGCCCTTCTATTCGCATTTTCAACTGTCATTCCCCCTTCTCTTTTTGCTCAAGAGGCCAACGAAGTTTCAGCAGTTCAAAAAGACAGTTTAATATCTTTAATTCAAAAAAAGCTTCCTGGCGCTAAAATCAAAGCTATCGATGTGAACAAGCCATATTTGTATAAATTTGAAGTGATGGTTCCACAGCAAATAGATCATAATAATGCAAAAAGCGAGACCTTTAATCAATTAGTGTATATTTCGCACCGTGGATTTGATTGTCCAACGGTTGTCGTTACCGAAGGTTATGGTGCTGATTATGCAGAACCAGCGAGTTATAACGAAGAACTCTGCAAAATTTTAAAAGCAAATTTAATTTTTGTCGAACATCGTTATTTTGGAAAATCAAAACCAACTCCGATGGATTATAAATACTTAACTATTAAGCAAGCTGCAGCCGACCATCACATGATAATCAAGCGATTACAATCCATTTATCCAAAACAATGGATTGCAACAGGAACTAGCAAAGGAGGTTCTACAGCATTGTATTTAAAAGCCTATTATCCTAACGTTGTAGATGCTGTGGTTGCCTATGTTGCGCCAATTACTAATGCTCAAGAAGATAGCAGACCCATTGATTTTATTATCAATAAAGCAGGTACTGCGGCTGACAGAAAATTAATTACAGATTATCAACTATTAATGTTTAAACATTTTGATGATCTCTTATCCCAATTTAATGAATATGCAAAAAAAATGGAATTTGAATTCTCTTTGGGGAACACAACAACCTTAGAATATCTAATCTTAGAATATCCATTTTCTCATTGGCAATGGGGAGTTACAAGCGATAAAATTCCGACAAAAAAAGATGACACTAAAACAATGCTCGATCATTTAATTCGAATTGTAGATCCATCTGGATATTCAAAAAGTGGCTCCGAAGCGCATCTTTCATACTATTATCAAGCATATTCCGAAGTTGGGTATTACAATTATAATGCGTACATTCCTATTTTCAAAAAATATTTGAAGTTAAAATCATATTCCAACGATGTGCTTGTCCCAAAGGGCGCAAAGGTAGAATATCATCCAGAATCTCATAACGAAGTTGTGGAATTACTAAATAAAACTGGTGTACATATTTTACAAATCGTTGGTGAGTTAGACCCTTGGCGACAATCTGCTTGGATACCGAATGACCAAACTGAGTTACCAGTGTTTGTACTTAAAAACGGCAACCACGGAGTTCGAATTGCATATTTTGATACTGATACAAAAAACAAAATTTATGATACTTTAGAGCTTTGGTTGGGGATTAAAGTTAGAAGATTGTAAAATATTTTCTACATAAATAATCGCTTTTACACTGGCTATTCTGGCGTTAAACAAGCTTTTTTAAAATATCTGAAGTAAGAATATTTGATTTATAATCTGTGGACAATTTTTCGAATGAAATTGTAAAGTCACATCCTTCTCTGAATCGACTACATCCAAATGCTGATTTTCCTTTCAACATCTCACCCTCTCCACATTTCGGACAAATTAGCTTATTCGATTCTGTTGGTATACGTTTTTCAACCTCATCGGGAATAAATTTTGGGATAAATTGTGAATCAAAAGTAATCAGTCCATTGAGTTTTTTGCCATCAATATCCAAGCCTTTCAACTTTGGTGATTTTCCTTTAGAAATGAAGGTAAGCAACTGTTTATCGGTTAAAGTTTTTCCAAACTGGGTAAATTCAACTTTAAAATTACAACCTTCTTTGTATTGACTGCATCCAAAAGCCGATTTACCTTTTAACATCGTTCCTTTCTTACATTTTGGACATTGAATAGGTTTTTCAACAGATGGTTTTGGTGTCACTTTATGATCCGTTTTAGATGCAATTTCCTTTTTTGGTGGAACAACAACATCTTGCTCGATATTAATATATTGAGCTGTTTCCCTTTTTACTTCAGAAACCAAATCGGTAACCATCTGTTTCATTTCATCGAGAAAAAGTTTAGCATCGTACTCTCCACGTTCTATCTGACGCAACTTTTTCTCCCACATTCCAGTGAGTTCTGCCGATTTCAACAATTCATTTTGAATCGTATTTATTAACTGAATTCCAGTTTGAGTAGGTACTAGATTCTTTTTTTCGCGAGTGACGTATTTGCGTTTAAATAGAGTTTCAATGATGTTGGCACGCGTTGATGGACGCCCAATTCCATTCTCTTTCATCAGCTCACGTAACTCTTCATCATCTACCTGTTTTCCAGCAGTTTCCATTGCCCGTAAGAGCGTAGCTTCGTTATGCATTTTGGGAGGTTGAGTTTGTTTTTCGAGCAAATCAGGAAAATGCGGACCACTTTCTCCTTTTACAAAAGTGGGCATCAACTGATCTTCGGTGGCATCAGTTTCTTCATTGTCGTTCTCTTTTTTTGGATAAAGTACTCTCCAACCATCTTCAAGAATTTCCTTACCAGTAGCTTTAAACTCAGTTTCATCAACTTCCCCAATTACAGTGGTATTTGAGACGATGCAATCTGGATAAAAAACTGAGATAAAGCGTCGAGCAATTGCATCATAAATCTGTTTTTCGTAAAGCATGAGCCCCGAAGGTTTAATTCCCGTGGGAATAATTGCGTGGTGATCGGTTATTTTTTTATCATCGAACACTTTTTTGCTTTTCCGAATTGGTTTCCCCAATAGTGGTTCAATAAAATTAGCATAAGGTTCCATATTCCGTAATATTCCCTCCACTTTTGGGTACACATCGTTAGGCAGAAAAGTGGTATCGACACGAGGATAAGTCACCAATTTTTTCTCGTAAAGCGATTGAATATATTTCAAAGTATCGTCGGCCGAAAAGCTAAATTTTCTATTTCCTTCTACTTGAAGAGAAGTCAGATCAAACAATTTAGGAGGATATTCAGAGCCTTTTTTCTTTTCGAAGGAGACAATTTCGAATGGTTTTGTTTTAATATTTTCGAGAATTACCAATGCATCTTCGGGAGTATCATAACGTCCTTTTGTAGAATTAAAAAGCACTTCCCGATATTTAGTTTTAAGCTCCCAATAATTTTTTGGAACAAAGTTTTGAATCTCTTCAAAGCGTCGCACTAGCAAAGCAAGAGTGGGCGTTTGAACTCTGCCAACAGACAAAACGCCTTTTCCATTTGCATATTTTAGTGTAAAAAGTCTGCTTGCATTCATTCCCAACAACCAATCGCCAATTGCGCGGGCATTTCCAGCTGCATATAGCAAATCGAAGTCAGTGCCCTCCTTTAGCTTGTTAAAGCCCTCTTTTATGGCTTCATCTGTTAATGAAGAAATCCAAAGGCGTTTCATTGGTTTTTTACATTGTGCTTTAGATAAAACCCATCGTTGAATCAGCTCTCCTTCAATTCCAGCATCACCACAATTTATAACTTCATCGCAATTGGTAACCAAAGTTTCAATCGTATTAAACTGTTTTTGAACACCTTCATTATTTATCAGTTTGATTCCAAAACGTGGAGGAATCATAGGCAATGTGTTTATGTTCCACCATTTCCATTTATCGGTATAATCGTCGGGATTTTTCAAGGTGCAAAGATGTCCGAAGGTCCAAGTTACTTGATAACCATTTCCCTCAAAATAGCCATCTTTACGAGCATTTGCTTGTAAAATTCGAGCAATTTCTTTGGCAACACTTGGTTTTTCGGCAATGCAGACTTTCACTATATGTTTGGATTTTGAACAAATTTACGAAAATTTTTCGAGATACTTGGACTGTTTGTATGCACAAGATTAATCCAAATCGTGAATCGAAAACAGAATTGGAATTTCGATAATTACCCTCACTTCTTCGCCCTCTTTTTTCCCGGGAATCCAATTAGGCATTAACTTCATAACTCTTATTGCTTCTGCTGAAAATTCAGGATGAGCACTTTTTAATATCTTTATATCTGAAACAGAGCCATCTACTTCAATAATAACAGAAACTATGACAATACCTTCAACCTCATCTGCATTTAAAGGATAGTAAATATTCTTTTCAAAAAACTTGCGTAACGCTTTTTCACCACCTGGAAATTTTGGTATTTCATCTGTTTTAAGATCTAAAGTATCAGATTCTTCTACATCTTGATTCTCAAGCTGTTTAGATGAAACTACATCTCCATTTTCTGAAAATTCAATCGGATTTCCCTTTCGATTATTATCTTTATAAAACATTTTTTTGCTCAATTTCCCATTTGGGTGGTACTCTTTAAATTCTCCATTTATCTTGTTGTCTAGCATCTCAAACTCGGATGAAATAGTTCCATCAGCAAAAAAAGTCACAAAATGGCCTGATTTTACTTCTGGATTGATTGAACTGTATTCTCCCCTTTCTGTAATTACACCAGAATTTTTATAATATTCTATGATGTATTTCGCATCGTTTTGTTTGATAATTTTATAAAATGCACAACTATCCTTACAGGTTAGCTTCCAATTAGAATTAAAATATTGTACAGTATCAAATGAAGTTATATGCTTAACAATTAATGGATTATTCAATCTATTTTGCGCGCAGACAGCTTCAAACCTTGATAAAGATAAAACGATGATAAAATATCTGATAAAGAATTTCAATGGTGTGAATGATGTTTTTTTGGATTCTCTGAATGAATTATTTTAGTGGAATCTTTTCTAACGAATATTTTTACATAGTATTTAGTATGCCAAATTGCATGAATAACAGCCACAATTGTCATTCCTATTCCAACTTGAACATGCCAGTATAATACAGTGCGATACCAACTTAGCACAAAGTCGTAGTTAATTTGAATGACTAAGAAAAACCCAAACAAGCAGGAAACCAAAAAAGTTAATAGTAAAAGTACATTCCATATTTTACGGTGGTTAGATAACTTTATCAATTTCATCTTTATTGCAAGCCAACTCAATAGATATAGTCCGAGCGTAAGCGCAGAAATAAATATTAAGCTATATGGTTTTGACTTTTCTTCTGGAGCTTTAACTTCAGTAGTCTTTGAAGCAGTGGCTGTATCAATTTCAGCTTCGTCGATAGACTTAAATTCATCATCACCTTCAACTTTACTATTGTTCAAACCATTATCACTTTTTGAAGATTCAGATTCAAGACATTTTTTGTGAGTACAGTCATCACATTTTTTTTTGCTGGATACGACCTCTTTTTTATGACTAACTTCCTTTTTATCAGAGGTTAAATTTTGTTTCACAATTATTGGAGTGTCAACAGTGGCTTGGACTTCTGATAAATCACAGATATTATTATTGTTATTATCCACATGTCGACCGCAATGGCCAGTGCAATTAACTTTTTTCCATGGACATTGAGCAATTGTATTTTCTCCAATAGCTACCAGAATACAGACAAGTATGGAGAAGATAATAAAACGAGTTTTCATTAGTTTAAAAGAATTTGATTAACCTTTAATTTTCATTGATTTAATAAGTACATCTAGCGGAACAGCTTTAAAGGAAGGACCTGGGGAAAATAAGACTGGAGCATAGTTTTGCTTATTTGCATAAACCACTTCACTTTTAACTTCACCATTTCCTAAATATTCGGTGGATTTAAGAGGATATCCTTTTCTAAGTATGGCAATATATTCTGAGGATGATTTAATCGCTAACTTCGGATTATTAGACATCAATCGCTGCATTAACTGGTTGAATTTATCAAGATTAAAATCACTATTAATTAATATTTTCTCAGAAATCCAAATAGATATTTTTTTCTTGCCTTCCATCCAAAGTTCATATCGTTGAGTATTATAGCCTAAAACCATTATTTTATCAATAATTTTTTTCACATCAACAACTTCTTTCTTAGGAGCACTTTCTTTTGGAGCAGACATTGCGCTCATTATTCCTTCTAATCTACTTCGAGCTGCAGCTTGTTTCTCTTTAGGAAGTCGATTTACAATTACCTCCATTTGCTCTTTTAATCCAGCAATTACACCTTCTCTATAAGCTTCCGGAGAACCAGTCCAGTATGTTTTATAAAAATTATTCATAACAGTGACTTTTTGTAAATCAAGGTCGTAAATATAGGTTGCCTCTTTACCTCCCGACCTCATTTTGTTATTTTGAACCACAATTGTATCATTTGTGGTCAGTCCTTGGCTATTTGTTTTTTTTTCGATAAACATCCAACCAGCAAAAGATTTCAAAGAAAATATGAAGATAATAAACAAAGAAAAACTTGCTTTTTTCATAATAATTTATTGATTAATTCATTTATGCAAATGTACTATTAAAAAAGCATGCGATGAAAAAGTCGCATGCTGAAATTATGATTTATATGAATTATTTTAAATAGGAATCAAACCATTTAAAAAATTCACGTTGCCACAGGATTGAGTTTTGAGGCTTTAGAACAAAATGCGACTCTTCTGGAAAGAATAAAAATTTACTTGGAATGTCTTTCATTTGAGCTGCATTAAAGGCTTGCATTCCTTCGGTATAAGGAATTCTAAAGTCATTTCCACCATGAATCACTAAAATTGGAGTATCCCAATTTCCAACAAAACGATGAGGAGAAAAATCATAACTTTTGGGACGAATTTTATTGTAATAAGCGCCACCGATATCATGATTAGCAAAGAACATCTCTTCGGTAGTTCCATACCAACTTTCGAGGTTAAACATCCCGCAATGAGCAATAAATGCCTTAAATCTTTTATTATGATTTCCAGCCAACCAATATACCGAAAAAGCACCATAACTGGCACCCACAGCACCAAGTTTTTCTTTATTTACAAATGGTTCTTTACACATAGAATCAATGGCTGCCAAACAGTCAAGCTGATTTTGTCCACCATAATCCAAACTGATTTGGTCGTTCCATTCTTGGCCAAATGTAGGCAATCCATGTCTATTCGGAGCGACAATAATATACCCATTAGCAGCCATAATTTGGAAATTCCAACGATATGAAAAGAACTGGCTAATTGCGCTTTGTGGACCACCTTCAGTATATAATAAGGTTGGATATTTCTTTTTTGAATCGAAATCAGGTGGATAAATAACCCAAGTCAATAACTTAGAACCATCGGTAGAACCAATCCAACGTTCTTCTACTCTACCCATCGTAACTTTTGCAAGCTTATCTTTATTTACAAATGAAATTTGAGTTTCAAGTCCTTTTGCAATATCTACAGTGTAGATTTCGGTAGGCATCGACATCGACATTTTAGCTCCAACAAGCTTGTTTCCAGCTAATTGTAATTCAGTATAATCATGGGCACCTTTGGTTATTTGGGTAATTTTCTTTTTAGCAATATCTAATTGAAATAACTGATATGTTGCATGAATCCCACTAATAAAGTATAGCATTTTGTTATCGCTACTCCAAACAAAATTTGTGGAGCTTTGGTCGAAAGAAGCAGAATAATCTTCCACTTTTGAAGCAGCAAAATTATAAATCATAATTCGTTTCTTATCAGATTCGAAACCTGCTGTTTTCATACTGTTCCAAGCAATCATTTTTCCATCAGTAGAAAACACTGGATCCATATCGTAACCAGGGTTGGGAGCACTAATATTATTCGTTTTGCCTGAAGTAATATCATACAAATAAATATCAGAATTTGTACTTATTGCATATTCTTTGCCCGCCAATTTCTTACAAGCATAAGCGATTTTTGTTCCGGCATTATTCCAAGCAATTTGTTCCATTCCACCACTTGTAGCAATTGGGGCATCCCAACGTTCTTTTGGCATAATGTCTTTTCCTTGCTCCTCTTTTGGTATTGGATAAGCAGAAACAAAAATATGACTATACGATTGATCTGACCATGAATCCCAATGACGATACATTAATTCTGTATAAATCAGTGCATTTGCTTTTGGCAAATCAGGATATACATCTTGAACGTCAGAATCAAGTTTTACGTCAGAAGTATATAAAAGATGTTTCATTGATGGAGCATACGAAAAGCCATTTACTCCATTGGTAATGTTTGAAATTTGAATTTTATCCGAACCATCTGGATTCATTTCCCAGATTTGAGGAGATCCTTTTTCGGAAGAAATATATCCAATTTTCTTTCCATCAGGACGCCAAATTGCATTAAATTCACTATTCAAAGTTTCTGTAAGACGCTTAACCTCACCACCATTAACAGATAAGAGATAAAGATCTCTATTTCCTTTGTTTTCGGCAACGTCGTAATATGTGATTCCAAAAACAATTTGCGTTCCATCTGGTGAAACTTGCACATCACTCACACGGCCTAAAGACCATAAAAATTCGGGAGTTACTTTTCCTTTAGCACTTCCCTGTTTTAGTTGAACAGCCAAACTTCCTCCTTTGTTTTTTTGTGCAAATACACAAATTGTAGAAAATGCTACAATCAATAATACAATTTTTTTCATATAAAATAATAACGTTTTTTAGTGCAAATTAATGGCTAAAATTACTACTTATAATTGAAAAAATGAATACATTTACAAAAAAAATAAACGATGAAGCGGTTTTTACTTTTATCATTTGCAGTATTATCTTATGTGATTTCAATTTATGGGCAATCAGTCATTAGGTACGAAACTCCAAAAAGCCATTTTTTGGATGAAAAATCACTTACAAAATCAGCTACGATAATCTCTTTTTCGCTTAAAAATAAACAAGCATATTGGGTAGCTTATTCGTTAACAAAAGGAAATACAGAAGGAGGATTTAAACGTTCAAATAAATTTACGCCCGATCCGGAAATTCCAAAAAGCTCACAAGGTTCAAATGCCGATTATTCAAAATCTGGTTATGATAAGGGACATATAGCGCCAGCTGCAGATATGGGCTGGAGTTCGAAAACTATGACTGAGTCATTTTATTTTTCGAATATGAGTCCACAAAATCCAAGCTTCAACCGTGGAATCTGGAAAAAACTCGAAGAACTGGTTCGGGATTGGGCCGTAAAATATGGAAAAATTTACATCACAACTGGGCCAATATTAGATTCGTTTATCGAATATATTGGAAAAGGAAAAATTGGAGTCCCAGCCTATTTTTATAAAGCAATATTGTATTACAATCCACCAAAAGCACCTAAAGCCATTGCTTTTATATTCAAAAATGATGGTTCAAGCCTCCCATTATCACACTTTGTAGTATCAGTAGACAGTTTGGAAAAGCGAACTAATATTGATTTTTTTTATCAGCTGCCAGATGATGTTGAAGCAAAGATTGAAGCGAAATCGATATTTGGGGACTGGTAGTGGAATACCGTGAAAAGATGGTTCGTGAACGGCGAAGCCCTCAACGAAGTTAAACGTGAAACGTGAAAAGGAAAAAAGGAATACAGAATTAAGAATACAGAAGTAGGAAGTAGGAATCGTGAAACGATTTTTCGTGAAACGTGAAAAGAAGAACAGAATAAAGAAGTAAGAATAAAGCATCAGGAAGCAATAAGTAAGTAAACTTAGTGTTACTTAGTCTTCCAGCAAGCTGTTAGATAAATATCTTAGTGGTGTAATTAGTCTATAAAGTCCCGAAAAATAAAAATCTTTGATTTTTTAATTTTTCGAGGATCCTCGAAAAAACACGAAATTGGAAATTTCTTTTTTTTCGGGATCGAAAGTTTATAAAGTCTAAAGGAATGCAGAGGTAAGAAACGTGAAAGGATTTTTCGTGATCCCGATAGCTATAGGGAGTGAAAAGAGAATTCGTGAAAAGAAAAAAGGGAAAAAGGACACAAGGCAAAAGCGCCACGCATCGCGAACTTTTGACTTTTGACTTTTGACTTTTTTTCGAGCGCCACGCATCGCGAACCCTTGACCATCGACCGTTGACCATTTACCGCCAAAAGAGAATTAAGAAGTGAGAAAACTGGGTAAATAAAAACTGTGCCTTATGAATCATTTATTCAATTCAAGAGGCACAGTTTAAAAGCATTCATCAATTATGCTTTTTCCAAGGCACGCATTGGGCAATAATTAGTACATTTTCCACATTCAGTGCATTTTTCTGCATCAATTATGGGTAGTCCACTAGAATTCTGAGAAATTGCATTAGTCGGACACACACGAATCATTGGACAATAGTGATTTTGAGGACATTTGTTGGGATTAACAGTTAGTGCCATAATTTATTTTATATTATTTTTTAATGATTTTCCTTAAAATCTCTTCTACTTCATTCGATGAATCGCTCATTACTTCTTCAATAATTCCACCAATTGATTTCGCTAAAATAGCAGTATTCATTCTAGATAAATATGTTTTTCCATCGCTTTTCATATAGACACTAATCCTACATGGCATTAATGACGAGACAATTCTTTCGTTATCTTTTTCCAATATTTTACTTGAATGTTTTGGATGACAGAGGGCAAATACTTTTACTGGAAGGACTTCTTTTCCATGGCTCAGTAAAGTCTGCTGTAAATCATGAATTGCAGATACCTTCCATAATTTATTTTCAATTTCAAGAGTTAATTTTTCAACAGTATCGTTGAAATTATAAGCACTCAAATTTTCTAAAAAGAGGCTTGTATTTTTATCATTTTCCATTGTTTAATCTTTTTTTGTTATAAATCTTTAATCTGGTTGAGAATAAATCCTTTTTGCTTCACTCCCACTATTCGTTTTACCTCTTTTCCATTTTTGAAAACAATAATAGTTGGAATACTTCTCACATTATACTTACCTGCTATTTGTTTGGCATGATCCACTTTGAGCTTCGCTACTTTTACTCCATCTGGAGCTTCAGAGGCTACTTCGTTGAGGATGGGAGCCATCATTTTACAGGGCATACACCATTCTGCCCAAAAATCAACCAAGGTAATTCCACCTGCAATATGTTGCTTGAAATTCGAATCATTTAGAACTTTAATTTTTTCATGATTAGCCACTGATGGCGCTTTTTTCATTCGATAAGACGCATATGCAAGATAGATTACAAATGCAACAATAATTGATATTACGATAATAAATGCAGTACTCATATGTTATTTTTATTTAGTTGATTTACAAATTGTGAAGCAGAAAGTGCAGCAATAGTGGCCTCTCCTACAGATATTGACACTTGTCGATACCTTTTTTGATTTGCATCACCAGCGGCAAAAACACCAGAAATATTTGTTTGCATTTCGCTGTCAACAATTATTTCCTGACGATTGTTGAGGGCAATTTTTTCGAGTAAAAACTCAGTATTAGGAACGTAACCAATAAAGACAAAAACACCATCGATTGGAATTTTTGAAATTTTATGAGTCACTAAATCTTCAATATCCACTGATTCAAGTTTTTCACCTCCATTATAAGCAGCAATTGTTGATTGCATTATGAAGTTAATCTTCGGATTGTTTTTAGCCTCAATAATGGCATGTTCAAAAGCTTGAAAGTGATCAAATTGATGAACAATCGTTACTTTGCTAGCATGTTTTGTAAGTGAAACCGCTTCTTCTAATGCTGAATTTCCTCCACCAACGACAATAATTTCCTTATTTGTAAAAAAATCGCCATCACAGGTAGCGCAATACGAAATTCCACGACCTTTAAAAAGGTCTTCATTAGCAACACCTAAGGTTCTGGAACGGCCACCAGGGGCAAGAATGATAGATTTTGCAGAGAATTCAGAATTATCACTAAGTGTTACTGTTTTCAAATTTCCCTCAAGATTAAAAGATTGAATTGAAAAGCCAGTTTTGATTTTGCAACCAAACGAAAGTGCTTGTTTTTTCATGATTGTAGCCAACCCGTACCCAGAAATGCTTTCAACACCGGGATAATTTGCAATTTCATGCGTCAGAATCATCTGACCACCCACTGTATTATCTTCAAGAATTAATGTTTTAACTCTTGCCCGAGATAAGTAAATTCCAGTCGTAAGACCAGCAGGACCAGCACCTATCACAATAACATCGTAATGATTTTCTTGGTTTGTCATCGTCTTATTTTTCAAACAAAGTGTTCAAATTCTCACGCACTTGACTCATACTTTGGATACTTGAAGTAGCTTTTACCACTTTTCCATTTTTGTAGTACATTACAAATGGAATTCCCATAAACGATTTACATTCAGCAGCATCGCGAATTACATGAGCTTCTGGATTATCAAATTCCATATCTAAAAACTTCACGTTTGCAAATTCAGGTTCAAGTTCTTCCATAACGCCGTAAACAGGAATGCACATAGGCCCCATTCGGCCACAGCAGACCATTACATTTTCGTTTTCGTTGATAACTTGCTGATGTTGATCAGCGGTGAGGATGTGTTTTAAATTTGTGTATAACATGATATTAAGTTTTAAAGTTTATAAAGTGAAAAGACGTATCGTGAAAAGAAGAAATAAGAAGTAAGAATACAGAAGTAAGAATATTCGTGAAACGTGAAATGAAGTGAAAAGATTTTTCGTGAAACGTGAAAGGAAGAACAAAATGTGAAAAGAACGTGAAAAGAAATACAGAAGTAAGAAGCAAATAATTATGAAGTAAAAACTTAAGAATTAAGCGTTTATAATTTTAATTTCGTGGGTAATGGTTGCGAATTGTTTGTACATATACGAAACACCACAATAGCGTTCTTGGGATAAATCAATGGCTTTTTGGAGTTTTTCTATTGGCAAATTAGCTCCAGCAAATTGATAAACTATATGAAATGCCGTGTAATGTTTTGGATGTTCATCAGTCATTTGAGCTTCTACAATAACTTCGAAGCCTTCAACTTCAACTCTCATTTTTTCTAAAATAGAAACCACATCCATTCCTGTGCATCCGGCTAATGCGGTCAACATTAATTCTTTGGGACGAGGACCAGCATTTTCGCCACCATTTTGAGTGGAAGCATCTAATACTATATGATGTCCACTAACTATTGAATCAAACTTCATTTTGCCTTTCCATGAAGTTATTACATTGTTTTTCATAATTTTAGTTTTTTGAATATCATTTATTTGATGATGCAAAGTTACAACCATTTCATAATGGCTTTTTCAATTCACAATACGAATAAAACATAGATTTAGCGGATATATATCAATAAAAAAGCTGTTGTAAATCTGTTTGAAAATATTAATAACAATTTTTAATCATAACAAACATTATATATATTATATATAAATATTGTTATTATATTGATTATCAATATATATTATGTGATATTTATATATTTATAATATGCAATAATATATATTATTATATATTTATATAATCTATTTTTATATTATATTAAATATTTGAATCAAATAATATTTATTGATTTTATATATTTGTTGATAATTTCCTATATCTTTGTTGTCAATAAAAACAAGGTGATGAACAAAGAGCAAATAAAACAAATGCTTGTAGAACAACGAAACACTGTTTTACGCAAGAAAAACCTAATTACCAGAGAAAGTTATGATTCGTTATCAGAAAAATTACAACTCCCTCACATCCAAGTAATCACCGGAATGAGAAGATGCGGAAAATCTACTTTAATGAAGCAAATCATTCAAACACACTATCCAAAAAACGATTTTTACTATATCAATTTTGAAGACGAACGTTTATTGGGGTTCAAAGCAAATGATTTTACTCAATTATTCGAAACACAAATAGAATTATTTGGAGAGCATAAAACCTTTTTCCTTGACGAAGTCCAGAATGTAGAAAATTTTGAAACATTTGTCCGCAGATTCGCAGACGATGGCTATAAATTCATCATTACGGGATCTAATGCAAAACTTTTGAGCAGCGAAATTTCCACCAAACTCACAGGCAGACATCTTGACACCAAAATTTCTCCGTTTTCATTTAAAGAATATTTGAATTTCAAAAAACAGCCATACACCCAAAACGAAATCTATCAATCAATTGAAAAAGTGAAGATAAAAAAGCTCTTCGCTGAATACTTAATCCAAGGAGGAATGCCGGAGTACGTCACCTTTAAAGATCCTGAAATCTTAATGCGAACCTACGAAGACATTGTTCTAAAAGATATTGTGGTTAGATATGGCATCGAAAACAATCTGAAACTCAGAGAACTATATCGCTTTATGGTTTCCAATTCTGGACAACGATTCAGCTATAATTCATTAGCCAAAGCATCGCCTTATGCTAGTCCGATGAGTATCATCAAGTATGTAGAATATCTTGAAAACACATACTTTATCAAAACCATTTCAAAATTTGATTACAGCATAAAAAAACAGCAGATTTCAGAAAAAAAAGTCTACGTAATCGACAACGGTTTTATCAGAAATATCTCTATAAAATACTCTCCAGATAACGGCTGGTTGCTAGAAAATTTAGTTTGCATGGAATTACTCAAAAAAGGCAATGTCTTTTACTATCACCACAAAAAAGAGTGCGATTTTTTACTCGAAGAAAACGATAAACTTACACAAGCCATACAAGTGTGCTGGTGGGTAAATGAGCAAAACGAGCAACGTGAATGCGAAGGATTGCTTTCAGCCATGTCAGAACTTTCTATCGAGAACGGATTTATTCTCACGTATGACCAAGAAGAGGAAATCATCTATAAGACAAAAAAAATACAATTGATTCCCGTTTGGAAATGGTTGCTGAAGTAGCAATTTATAAATGACACAATTTGAAGATTTACCAACAGCGGTCACTTTGATAAAATAAGGAGAATTGAAGAAATTCCAATAAAAATGAACTATTTTATTGTCAAATTTTTCAATTTGGCGTTCTATTTAATCTATCAAATTAAATTTAAATAACATAACTTTATAATATGATTGTTAGAGAATAGCTTGCAAAAAATCGTTATTTTTGCAAAAAGATATTGAACAGTGCAAACAGACACCCACATTATTGTTACAGAAACCGCTAAATTAGCAGCATCATTTATAAATCAGACTTCGAAACATATTTTTCTGACTGGAAAAGCTGGGACTGGAAAAACCACTTTTCTGAAGGAATTATCAAAATATACTTTTAAGCAAACTGTAGTGGTTGCTCCTACTGGAATTGCAGCCATAAATGCGGGAGGAACTACAATTCACTCTTTTTTTCAATTGCCTTTTGGATGTTATATTCCTCAACCTGTAACACACAATCAAGAGATATATTCAAAGATAAATGATCCAGTTTCGTTGATTAAAAACCTAAAAATTCAAGGTCGGAAGCGAGAAATTATTCGAAAAATCGAATTGCTGGTTATCGACGAAGTGAGTATGTTAAGATCTGACTTATTGGATGCAATTGATACTGTTTTGCGCCACATTAGAGGCAAACATTATATTCCTTTCGGGGGAGTTCAAATGCTATTTATTGGCGACATGTATCAGCTTCCACCAGTTATAAAAGACCAAGAATGGATGTTTTTAAAACCATACTATAAATCACAATTTTTCTTTGACGCATTAGCTTTGCAGACAGAAAAACCTATTTTTATTGAATTAGACAAAATCTTCCGTCAAGACAATATTGAATTCATCTCTTTACTCAACCATCTGCGTACCAACGAAATAAATGAAGATGATGTAAAATTATTAAACTCCAAATACCAGCCAGATTACGAAGCTAGTATTGCAGAAAATATTGTTACGGTAACCACTCACAACTATAAAGCAGATGATATAAACAGAAAATTTCTTGAATCAATTAACGAGGAATCAATAACTTATGAAGCATTAATTAATAAAGATTTTGGAGAGAGCCTCTATCCTATTGAAAAAGAGATGATTTTAAAAAAAGGATCTCAAGTAATGTTTATTAAAAATGATCCTTCCGGAGAAATGCAATTTTTTAATGGAAAACTTGGGAAAGTTGAGCGATTAACTAAAGATGAAATCTATGTGCTAATAGACGGAAATTCAGAAGAGACCAAGATAGACCGATATATTTGGGAAAACATTCGCTACACTATCAATAAAGAAAAAAATGAAATCGAGGAAGAAATTATTGGCACGTTTAGCCATTATCCAATAAAATTAGCATGGGCAATTACTGTTCACAAGAGTCAAGGACTTACCTTTGAACGTGCCATTTTAGACATCACCGATTCATTTGCCCCAGGACAAGTTTACGTGGCGCTATCTCGTTTAAGATCGCTGGATGGGTTGATTTTAAAAACAAAAATTCGGTATCAAAACTTATCCATCGACGAACGAGTGTTAGATTATGATCAAAGCAATAATCGCAAAGAAGAGCTTCTCGAAAAATTAGACAGCGCTTCATCCGATTATTATCGAGACAAGGCGCTAGAAGCCTTTACATTCGACCCAATAGCTCGTGCATTTATTGATATTGTTGATTACTTGAGTTCAAATAATGGTTTATTAAATAAGCAAGAATACTTGGAATGGGTATTAACGCAGCAATCAGAATTCAATAAAACAATTGCCATTAGCACAAAATTTATTCGTGAAATTGTGCAAATTCATCATTTAAAAGAAGATCACACTCCTAACAAAATAATTGCCCGCGTTGATGCTGCCAGTGGATATTTTTTACCGATATTAAAAGAACAATCTGCACAAATTATTGATTATCTTTCAAACTTTAAAGTTATTGAAGATGTTAATGATTACATCAACAAGATCATTGAATTAGAGCTACTTACATACGAACAATTTCGAGGATTATTAGTGATTGATTACATTCTAAAATCAGCTCTTTCAAATCAATTAATTGATAAAGAGAACATTAGATTACTTCAATTTGACGAAAATCGTGAAGGAATTCTACAAAAATTCAGGAAGCTCCAACATCGCTTAATGTATGGTGGATTTGACGACGATAAACCATCCAGAGTAAAACCATTAAAGAAAAAACGAAGGCCTAAAAAAGATAATACCATAGAAAAAGAGGTAAAAATTCCATCTCGAGATATTTCATTTCAATCTTTTAAATCAGGAAAAACAATTGAGGAAATTGCGATAGAAAGAGGCTGTGCTCCACAAACTGTTCTAAATCATCTAACTTGGTATATCAAAGAGGGTCAGTTAGAAAAAACACAGTTAATGGAGCAATCGGCAATAGACGAAATAACCGATGCGGCTATGCGATTGAACAGCAGTGCTTTGAAACCAATTTTAGAAATACTCGATGGAAAATTCTCTTATGATGATATTCGAATAGCGTTAATCGGAATGGTTTTTGAATCAGAAATAGAAGCAAAATATGGAGAATAACCAACCTGAAAATCATCAATGTCGTCCTCTATGTGGAGCTTGCTGTATTGCACCTTCAATTTCATCTCCAATACCAGGAATGCCTAAGGGAAAAGCATCAGGAGTTCGCTGTATTCAACTAACCGATGATCTTCTTTGCAAATTAATAGATTCACCATTACGACCCAAAGTTTGTGAGGGATTTAAATTTGACAAACTTATCTGTGGAAGCTCCCAGTTGGAGGCTACGAAAATTATGGAAGAGTTGGAATCATAGACAGAATTTACTCGCCTATATCAATATAATTAGTGAACAATTGTATTTTCAGATTAACGACAATTTGAATTAATGAATCCAAATTTACAATTATTAACAATTATTATCTCCTTAACATTTTTTTTTACCCAAACATTTTTATAATTTCGTGGTCTGATAAAAACAGAAAACATGATAAATCAACAACTTATTAATCCCCGCAGTATAGTAGTAATTGGCGCGTCTAATGAGACAAGCAAACCTGGCGGAAAAATATTAAAAAACATAATCGACGGTGGTTTTAAAGGATCATTAATGGTTGTAAACCCAAAAGAGGCTGAGATTCAAGGCATCAAATGTTACAATGACGTTAAAGACCTTCCTGAAGTCGACTTAGCTATTTTAGCAATTGCCGCTAAATATTGTCCTGAAACTGTTGAAGTTTTAGCAAAGCAAAAAAATACGCGTGCTTTCATCATCTTATCCGCTGGTTTCAGCGAAGAGAGTGAAGAAGGCAAAATACTAGAACAGAAGATTGTAGATATAATAAATGGTGTTGATGGCGTATTAATTGGACCTAATTGCACTGGTGTTCTTACTCCAAATCATCATAGTATTTTCACCTATCCAATTCCAAAATTGGATTCAAAAGGTTGTGATTTTATCTCTGGATCTGGCGCTACAGCGTGCTTTATAATGGAATCGGGCATTCCAAAAGGCCTTACTTTTGGCAATGTAATTACCGTTGGAAACAGCGCACAAACTGGAGTTGAAGAAATTTTAGAGTACTTTGATGCTACTTTTGACCCCATTACTAGTTCACGAGTAAAATTATTATATGTAGAAAATATCAATAATCCAGCAAAGTTATTAAAACATGCTTCTTCGTTAATTCGAAAAGGGTGCCGAATTGTAGCTATAAAATCTGGATCCTCAGAAGCTGGAAGTCGTGCTGCTTCTTCTCACACTGGCGCGCTTGCAAGTTCTGATATTGCGGTTGAAGCATTATTTCGTAAAGCAGGCATTGTAAGGTGTAATGGACGCGATGAGCTAATTAATGTTGCTTCTGTATTTATGCATCCTGCTCTCGAAGGAAAAAATATTGCAATTATTACCCATGCTGGTGGACCAGCTGTAATGCTTACCGATGCTCTATCTAATGGTGGCTTACAAATTCCTGCTTTGGATGGCGATATTGCGGATGAACTATTGACAAAATTATATGCTGGCTCATCGGTTCATAATCCAATTGACTTTTTGGCAACTGGAACAGCTGAACAACTAGGCAATATTATCGATTATGTAGATCAAAAATTTGATGAAATCGACGGAATGGTTGTAATTTTTGGAACACCAGGATTAGTTCCACTTTGGGATGTATATGAATTGCTTGATGAGAAGATGAAAACATCAAAAAAACCTATTTTCCCTGTGCTCCCATCTACGCTCACAGCAAAAGATGAAGTAGCTGAATTCTTATCGAAAGGCAGAATTAATTTTCCTGATGAGGTAGCTTTAGGAAATGCTTTAAGTAAAGTGATAAATACACCAAAACCAGCTGCTGAACATATTTGTCAACCAGAAATTGATGTTGCATTAGTTAGAGCCGTAATTGATAGCGCAGAAGATGGTTATTTAAGTCCCGAACATATTATTTCGTTACTAGATGCAGCTGGAATTCCTCGTGCAGGACAAGCAACAGTCTTTACTCGAGAAATGGCGGTAATTGCTTCCGAAAAGCTAGGTTATCCCCTAGTTATGAAAGTTGTTGGACCAATTCATAAATCTGATGTTGGTGGTGTAGTTCTTAATGTAAAAGATAAAGAAACTGTAGCTAGAGAATTTGATAGAATGATTGTGATTCCAGAAACTACTGCTATTCTAATGCAACCAATGTTGTCGGGGACTGAATTGTTTGTTGGTGCAACTCGTGAAGATAAATTTGGCCATATGATTTTATGTGGTATGGGTGGAATTTTTATCGAAGTTCTGAAAGATATTCAAGCAGCTTTGGTGCCTGTACTTAAAAAAGAAGCTATGTATATGATTCGTAACTTAAAGAGTTACAAGATTATACAAGGCGTTAGAGGTCAAGAAGGTATTAACGAAGATAAGTTTGGTGAAATTATAACTCGCTTATCTGCATTACTTGTTGCAGCTCCAGAAATAGTTGAAATGGATTTAAATCCTTTGCTCGGAAAAGCAGAGAAAGTAATCGCAGTAGACGCTAGAATTTGCATCAAAAAATAGCTTATTCATAACTTTATTTTATTCATTTTTTATTCCAAAATAATGAAAATTATTATTATTAATGGTCCTAATTTAAACCTTACAGGAAAGCGTGAGCCCGAAATTTATGGTTCAACAACTTTTCCTGAATATATCACACATTTGCAGGAAATTTTCAAAGATCATCAAATCGAATATTTCCAATCGAATATTGAGGGAGTATTGATTGACAAACTGCATGAGGTTGGATTTTCATATGATGGAATAATTCTAAATCCTGGTGGATACTCTCACACTTCTATCGCTTTGGCTGATGCTATTAAGGGTATCATTACTCCTGTTATCGAAGTACACTTGAGTAATATTGCTTCTCGCGAAAGCTATCGTCATAATAGCTATACTGCAGCAAATTGTGTTGGGATAATAAGTGGGCTAGGAATGTTTGGATACAATGCAGCAATTAGTTTTCTTTTAAACCGATAAAAACTCATTTTTGATCATTCAGCAGAAGTTTAAATAAACATTTTTTTTGCCATTAGATTATACCAAATCTTAATATAAAATAGCCCAAAGATATTTTATATGCTCGTTATGGGCAACCTGAAAAAAAATTGACAACACATCATATGACAGCAGATGAAATAAAACAAATTAGAGTCTTTCTCGATACGATTGAGAACTCACAATCAGACGATTCCGAAAAATCATTTAAAGAATCATTTGAACTTTTTGAATTGCCTCAAATAATGACTTCAATCGTGGATTTTTTACAGCCTCTCTTGTTACCATATGAAAGTGGAATTTACTGGTTTATGTTCCGACATAGCATTTTAAGAACAGGAGAAAACTATTTAAGAGTTAGCACAAGAGGACTTGGTAAACCGAAGACTGTAATCCAATCATCATCAGGAAAAAGTGAAGGTATAAGTTATGGAGGTGTTCAAGATGCATTAATTGGACTTGAGAAAAAAGGTGCTATCAAAAAGGTAGGTGACACCAATAGAGAAGGAACACTTTATCAAATTTATCTTCCAGAAGAAATCGAAATTTGTAGATCAAGGATGAAAGAAATAATAATTGAAGAATTGCCAGTTATTGATCCCAAAAAGGAAGCTGACTATTACAATATCAAGGAAAATAGACTCAAAGTATTTGAAAGAGATAGTTTTAAATGTCACTATTGTGACAAACAACTGACAAGATTTAGTGCAACACTTGACCATATTCAGCCAGTCAGTAAAGGTGGGGACAATTCATATGACAATCTTGTTACTGCCTGTCTACACTGCAATTCAAGAAGAGGAGCAAAACCAGTAATGGACATAATAGCACCATAAAAATAGAATGGTGTTTAAACGAAAAACAAGAAAGGCAGCCCATAATAAGTAGGGCTAATGCCGCTCGTAGATATAAATGGTTCTTTTAAAGTTTGAAAAATGGACTATATTATATCTAGAAGCGGTATTAAATATTTAATACAATAAAAAAGCGACTCTTTCAAGTCGCTTTTTTATTGGTAAGAAGAACATTATCGTTCAATTATTATTACTTTATTCATCACGGTAGCATTATCTTTTATCCGGATATGATAAACTCCAGAAACTAAAGATGAAAAATCAAGTTCTAATGAATTATTTGAATTTAAATCAGTCACAGATTTCGAATACACAACTTTACCAGCGATGTCAAACACACTCAACAATGTGTTTTCCAATACTTTAGATCCAAATTGAATTGTAATCTTACCAGTAGTTGGAATTGGGTAAACAGACATTGATTGAGAAGTTTGCTCTTCAACTTTTACAGAAGTAACCGTAATTATTTGTGTAGAAGTTGCCATACATTGACCGTTAAAAGCATTTAAAATCACAGTATACTGTCCAGGTGCAGGATAAACAAAAGTAGGACTGGTCTCTAATGAAGTAGAGCTCCCTGAACCAAATACCCACGAATATGAAGTTGCATTTGTAGATTGGTTTACAAATACTACGCTTAGATCTGTGGATGTATATGTAAATGCTGCTGTTGGCATTTGATCAACTTGAATAACTGCAGGAGTTGAGTTTTCGATACCACAACTTCCATTTTGAACAACTGCTCTAAATTGGGTTGTTTGAATTAGAACTCCTGACGTGTATGAAGTTGAAGTATTTGAAATATCAAGCCAAGTGCTGAATGGGTTCACTGAGCTTTGCCATTTAACAACATTTCCAATATTTCCTGTTAATGAGAGCAATCCACTCGTACTTCCGGTGCAAACTGCAATACTTGAAGATACAACACCACCGATTGTTGCTGGGGTTACAACTATAGTTACTGAACTTGAATATTGATCCGTGCCTGAGCTAACAACAGCACGATATTCCCATGAACCAACAGTAGTAGGTATTTCGGAATATGTGGATAATATATTTGAAATATCTATCCAAGCGCCTAAGTCAACACGTTTTTGCCATTTAACGATTGTTCCTGTATATCCGCTTAACGTAAGAGTTCCCGTTGAATTACCCAAACAAATTGGAGTTGTTCCGCCAGTTACTGTTCCAACATTTACTGCAAGAACTTCTATAATAACAGTTGCTGAATTAATTGGTCCACAACTTCCATCTTGAATTACTGCGCAATATTCCCAAAGGCCAACAGAAGTTGGAATTTCGCTGTACGTAGCTGAAGTATTAACAATATCAGTCCATGCTCCACCAGTGCCAAGACGTTTTTGCCATTTTAATATAGTTCCTGAATTTCCAGTTAATGTGATTAACCCTGTTGGTTGTCCTAAATAAATCTGAGTTACACCTGCAGCTAAACTCCCTCCCACTAATGCAGGAGTTACAGTTACTGTTGTTGAGTTAGAATTTACAATTCCACAACTTCCACTCTGAACTACTGCTCTAAATTGAGTAGTTTGTGTTAATGCACCAGATGTATATGTAAGTGCAGTGTTCGAAATATCCGTCCATGAAGTATATGGAGAAATTGAACTTTGCCATTTTACTACGGTACCAATATTTCCAGATAATGTAAGTAATCCACTTGTGATTCCATTACATACAGCTGTTCCACCATTTACATCACCTCCAACTGTTGTTGGATCAACAATAACTGTTGTTTCTACTGAATTGACAGCAGTACAAACGCCACTCTGAACAACAGCTCTAAATTTAGTAGTTTGTGATAATGTTCCAGAAGTGTATGTTAACGCTGTATTTGAAATATCAATCCACGAAGTAAATGGAGATATTGAACTTTGCCATTTTACTACTGTTCCAACATTACCAGTCAATGAAAGTAATGCGCTAATGCTGCCATTACAAATAGTTGTACCACCTGTAACACTGCCGCCAACAGAAGTTGAATTTACAATAATAACCATTGGAGCTGAATACAAGTCCGTTCCACTGTTTACAACTGCACGATATTCCCAGGTTCCAGCTGATAATGGAGTTTCAGCATAAATTGTTGTAATATTAGAGATATCAACCCAAGTTCCAGAATTTAATCTTTTTTGCCACTTAACAATTGTTCCAACATAACTTCCAAGAGTCAAAGTTCCTGTTGAACTACCCAAACAAATGGAAGTTAATCCACCTGTAACCGCACCAGCATTTGAAGCTAAAACTTCAATTATTACTGATGCAGAATTTGCTACTAAACAACTTCCGCTTTGAACAACTGCACGGTATTCCCATAACCCAATTGCATTTGGAATTTCAGAGTAAGTAGCACTGTTGTTTACAATATCAATCCAAGTTCCTGCGCCAAGTCGCTTTTGCCATTTTACAATAGCGCCTGTTTGGCCAGTTAATGAAATCGTTCCAGTAGACTCTCCTAAATAAATTTGAGTAACACCTGCTGAAACAGCTCCTCCAATTGTAGTTGGATCAACAGTAACTATGGTTGAAACAGAATTAGCCGTGGCACAACTTCCACTTTGAACTACAGCTCTAAATTGTGTTGTCTGTGATAATGCACCAGAAGTATATATTGCTGATGTATTTGTTATTGGAGTCCAAGTTGAATATGGTGATATTGAACTTTCCCATCTTACGATATTTCCTGTATATCCAGCTAAAGTAAGAATTCCACTCGTGCTTCCAGAACAAATTGTTGTTCCTCCAGTTACTGTTCCAGCAACCGTTAATGGAGAAATAGTTACGGTAGTGAAAACTGAATTTGCATTGGCACAACTTCCACTTTGAACTACTGCTCTAAATTGTGTGGTTTGTGATAACACACCAGAAGTGTATGTTGCTGATGTATTTGTTATTGGAGTCCAAGTTGTGAATGGTGAAACTGAACTTTCCCATCTTACTATATTTCCTGTATATCCTGCTAAAGTAAGGATTCCACTCGTGCTTCCTGTACAAACCGTTGTGCCTCCCGTTACTGTTCCGGCAACCGTTAATGGAGAAATAGTTACAGTAGTGAAAACAGAATTATCAGTGGCACAACTTCCACTTTGAACTACTGCTCTAAATTGTGTAGTTTGTGATAATACACCAGAAGTGTATGTTGCTGATGTATTTGTTATTGGAGTCCAAGTTGTGAATGGTGAAACTGAACTTTCCCATCTTACAATATTTCCTGTATATCCTGCTAAAGTAAGAATTCCACTTGTGATTCCAGTACAAATTGTTGTTCCACCAGTTACTGTTCCAGCAACCGTTAATGGAGAAATTGTTACGGTAGTGAAAACAGAATTTGCATTGGCACAACTTCCACTTTGAACTACTGCTCTAAATTGTGTAGTCTGTGATAATACACCAGAAGTGTATGTTGCTGATGTATTTGTTATTGGAGTCCAAGTTGTGAATGGTGAAACTGAACTTTCCCATCTTACAATATTTCCTGTATATCCTGCTAAAGTAAGAATTCCACTTGTGATTCCAGTACAAATTGTTGTTCCACCAGTTACTGTTCCAGCAACCGTTAATGGAGAAATTGTTACGGTAGTGAAAACAGAATTTGCATTGGCACAACTTCCACTTTGAACTACTGCTCTAAATTGTGTAGTCTGTGATAATACACCAGAAGTGTATGTTGCTGATGTATTTGTTATTGGAGTCCAAGTTGTGAATGGTGAAACTGAACTTTCCCATCTTACAATATTTCCTGTATATCCTGCTAAAGTAAGAATTCCACTAGTGCTTCCTGTACAAATCGTTGTGCCTCCCGTTACTGTTCCGGCAACCGTTAATGGAGAAATAGTTACGGTTGTGAAAACAGAATTTGCATTGGCACAACTTCCATTTTGAACAACTGCTCTAAATTGTGTAGTTTGTGATAAAACACCAGAGGTGTATGTTGCTGATGTATTTGTTATTGGAGTCCAAGTTGTAAATGGTGAAACTGAACTCTCCCATCTTACAATATTTCCTGTATATCCTGCTAAAGTAAGAATTCCACTTGTGCTTCCAATACAAACCGTTGTTCCACCAGTTACTGTTCCGGCAACTGTAGCAACATCGTTTGTTAAGGTAACAGCAGCAGAGATTGCTGAGGTTACAGCTCCATTCACTGTTTTACCTTTATAAGTACCATTTGCTAGGCCAGTAAAGGTATGGGTATTGGTGTTTCCTGTCCAATTCTGTAATGAAGTTCCAGCATTATCTAATAAATGGAATGTTTGATTTGCAGTAATTGATGATGTAATTGTAACCGATCCTGAAGCACAACCTGGAGTTGCTATGGCTGAAACGATTGGAACATTAGAATAGTAAGTAAATTCGGGTTGAATATACAACGCCGTTTTAAAACCACCAAAAGCATCGTCAATTGTAGCCCATGTTGACCCAACATACATCCAAGCAGAATTTGGATAGTTGCTACCTCGATCCACGGCCATATAAGGACAAAACATATGAGTGTAATAATTATGGGCGGCATCATACGTTATTTCATATCCAACAAAGAAATTTCCTGTAACATGCGCTGGAGTTGTAAAAGTAATAGTATCCCATGATGTTTGTGCAAATGTTGGAATTGAGAATGTTTGAGTTTTAATAACAGTACCTGGTGATCCTGTAGATCCATCCCAAACAACAATATTTACAGTTTTTCCAACTCCTTTTGCAGAGTCAATCGCAATTCGCACCTTCGTGATATCTCCTTCATAAGCATTTGAGAAAAACTCAGCATATTTTTTAATGGTATCCCCATTATGTCCGGGTAGTTTTCCTGGAGTTGTTCCTAAAGTATATACCGTTGGAGCATCAATATCTAAAAGATTTGTCACATAATGTGTTCCATTTACAAAAACGCATCCAGTATCAGTTACTGAGTTAGATCCACTTAGGTTAGTTGCCTGAAGTGACACATTATAAATTCCAGCTGTAGGGTAAATAATATTCGTAGGATTTTGAGTTGTAGAAGTAAGAGGAAGTGCACTTGGGAATGACCAACTCCAAGAAGTTGGAACTCTTGAACTTAAGTCATTAAAACGAACATTGCCACCAACAGGAATGAAAGGATTTCCAGTATTACTTTTCAAATTTCCAAAACCTTCAAAGTTAGCAATAGGTGCACGACCAGTTACCACAACGTATGATGTTCTAGTCTTTGTATTTGTTCCTAAAGGATTTACTACAGTTAAGGCTGCATTATAAATTCCTGCTGTATTATATTGAATTGTTGGATTTTTTGCTGTTGCAGTAGTTGGGGTTCCACCCGCAAATGAATAGTTCCAAGTCATAGGATTTCCTGTGGATAAATCTAAAAACCCTAACGATTCACCTTCAAAAATATTGACTTGGGTTGGTGGTTCGGCAACGTATAAATTAATTCCGTCTAAGCCCATCATATCACCATCATTCCCTACATATTCCCAAGCAAATTTCACACTTTGACCAGCATAGGTTGCTAAATTTATATCAATTAGTCTCCAAGCCCAAGAAGTTCCTGCAGGTTCAGTAGCGTCACCAATTGCATTCCACAAGTCTGTCCATGTAGTTCCATTATTTGTTGAAATTTTAAATTTCAAAGTAGCCCCAGGACTTAACCATGAACGACCGAAACCTACGTAAAATTTAATTTTCATTGGACGAGTTGCATAAGCTGTCGTGTTTATTACTGGAGAAATTATCCATTCGTCTTGTGCTTCTGCAATCCAAGGAACTATTGCCGAAGATACATTTCCTGGATCAATTGTGGAGAAATTGCTCGTCGATGGATTTCCTTGTTGCCAACGTTCTGTTGCGTGGGTATTTATAACACTCCATCCTGAAGGCAACCAAGTACTATCAAATCCTTGTTGCATAATTGAAGGATAAGAATTTGCTACAAAATCAGCAACAGGAACTGTGAAAACTTTAAACGTAATTTGAATATTTGGCCTATTGTTATCAATTGTTCCTGTTCCAGTAGGAATTGCAATAGGTGTTGCAGCGCTTTTCCAAGTCTGATGTTTACTTGTTGCTGTTGTATATCTGCATAATGAAGATTGATTTGAGTTTAAATTTTTATTTTGTTCAACAAGTACTAATAAATTGGAAGTTCCATTGTAATAGAAATTATTCAGTTTACAAGCCAATTTTATCCACACTCCGCCAGCTAATGTTTGTAAAGAATCATCATAAACTAATACTGCACCATCAATCATAGTCGCCCATGTTGAAGCAGTTAGCGTTGTTGCTGTTGTGTGCTTTAGATAAACTTTAATTGGACGATAACCACGAGATGAACCCGTTTGATATGCAATTGAATCAATATATCCAGATCTGGTTACTTCTGCAGCTGTATATATTGCAGCACTACGCTCATAGGCTCTAACAACTCCCAATGGATATGCAGCTCCAGTTGTGCCAGTTCCTATAGTTATTGGATTAGTGGTTGCTTGAACATAAGATGTAACTGTAATATATGATGTTCTTGTTTTTGTATTTGAGCCGTATGCATTTGTGGCTATAAGTGTAACGGTATATGTTCCTGGTGTAACAAACATTACAGGCACATTTCGTTGAGTTGAAGTTGCTGGTGAACCTCCCGCAAATGTCCAACTCCAAGAAGTAGCTGCATTTGTTGATAAATCAGTAAAATTTATTGTTTCGCCAGCAACTATTGTAGTTCTATCGGCTACAAAATCTGCTACTGGTGGAGTTGTAACAGCATTAGGATCATATCCATTTAATGTTGTAGGATTTGTACCAGCTGGATCAAGCCATGGTCTTAATTTGTATGCATTTGTAGCTCCATTTGCTGCATTTTCCCAATGAATACTAAATTTTCCGTATAAATCTTGGTTGGATGTTGCAGTGCAGGAAGAACTTCCACCAGTTAATGTGCCTACCACTCTATGATTATAATCAAAAATTGGAGATCCTGAAGAGCCTCCTTCACTTACACCAAATCCATTTGTTGTTGCAGCCCAGCTTACTTTCCAATGTCCATTTGTTAAACCAACATTTGTCCCATCATTCCATGTACCTGTTGTTAATGCTGAAGTATATGAAGAAATTTTCTTTGCATCGCCTGATGGATGATGAATTGCAGCGCCACTTGTACTTGCAGTTCCCGATCGATCCCAACCATTATAATATGGATTCCATGTTAGTGGTGGCGTAGTTGTGAGTTCTAATAATTGCATATCAGTTCCACCACTAATACCCCCTTCGGCACGTTTTGTACATCCAGTAAGCATATTATTAACAGGAGTTCCGGTATTTGCACAAGTTGCTCGTTCATAATTAAAATAGAACTGCCAAGCAGTATGATCTGCTGCTGAAGCAACTCCTCCACAATGGTATGCTGTTAGAAAATACGGTACTGTATTTTGAGATGTGTTGTTAACTAATGTTCCAGTACAATAATACCAGCCCGTACCTTCTTTGAATAAAATTCTAGCAACTCCTCTTTTCTGAACTTGCCATGTATCGCCTTCTGGAGAACAATTAATATTTACTTGACATGAAGCGGCATCGCCAAGATCTTTACTTTGATCCATCACAGGTTCATTAATTACATATATTAATGAACCAATATTCAGTAGTGCATTTGATTTATAATCTGCTGGATTTATGGTAGGTTTTGATTGTACGGATGCCCCAACAATTTTTCCATTTATAATTGCAGAATGCTTTAATTGTCCCTTATTCGTTCCTTCTGGATGCTCTATGTACTCAATCACGACTTTAGTTCCAGGAATAATATGAGTACTGAAAACATTTGATGGATTATTATTTTCGGAAGTAAAAGCCCCAATAATAAACGTCTTATTTTCGTCGTAAATAAATAATTCACTTCCTTCTGGCAAATAAAATTGATCAAAAACAACTCCCAAAGCCTTTGCTCCTAGTGCTTCAAGTTTTAGCCTCCAGACCATGTCCCCATTTGCCAATTGAGACCACTCTCCAGAATTGTCTATCGATTTGTTTACATCAACAGAAATCCCAGCTTTTGCTGGTAAATGCAACACTGCTCGTTGTGCAGCATCTGCCTGCCACAATTGCAAATTAAAATTCATAGGCGTCGCATTTAACGTTGCCTGAACATCTTGTAATTGATAAATTTTAGATGCCGGCATTCCCGATTTACTAATTTGCGCATTTAATGTGCTAATTTGAAGTGTGAATACTAAAAAAAACAAAATAGTCCACTTACTCGTACTCATTTTTTTCATCCGCTATTTTTTTTAATTTATTCAAATGATTCTCGTATGTAAGATTATCATTAATAATTATTTTCAACGAACATACTCGCTTATAATATTTCAAATATTAGCTAAAAATCTGAACCTCTCCTTTTACAAAAAATTATTGAAGTTTAGTAATCAACAAAAATAACAAGAAGTTTCTTATAAACTTGAAAATTTACAATTTAGAACCAATCAAATGTAAACATTTTAGATTCTCCTAAATGAACTAATAAGAGTAGATTGACTATTTTTAAAGTATCCACAATTTTGGATTAACCATTAATTAACATCAAAAATTATTCTAAGGCGCTAACCTATTAATAATCCACTTTTCGTTACAAAGAGAATATAAAATCCGATCATGCAAGCGATTCGATCTACCTTGCCAAAATTCAATTGAACGAGGAAATAGCAAATATCCTCCCCAATTTTCAGGTCTTTGATGTATTGGATTTTTAGACTCTTTTTCAAAGCATTTTTCTAAAAAATCTCTATCCGAAACAATTTTACTTTGAGAAGAAATAATTGCACTTATTTGGCTATCTTTTGGACGACTATAAAAATAGGTATCACTTATTTCAGCTGTTGTTTTAATTATTTCTCCTTCAATTCTTATCTGTCTTTGTAGTGATGGCCAAAAAAACAATAATGCACCATTGGGATTATTTGCAATCTGTTCTGCTTTTTTGCTTTGGTAATTTGAAAAAAACATGAATCCATTTTCGTTAAATGCCTTTAATAAAACCATTCTGGAACTAACAGACCCATTTAAATCAGCCGTAGAAAGCGCCACCGCATTTACTTCATCCTTGAGTTCCAATTCAGCTTGTTGATACCAGAGATCAAACTGTTCGATAGGGTTTTTTGATATATTTGATTCTAAAAGTTTATCTTTGGAATAATCTCTTCTACTTTCTGATAAATCTCGATTGATATTCATTGATTATGATTTAATTATGTCTAATTTCTTCAACTTATGTTTGATGGATTTTGTTCAATGTCTAAAGGTTATGCCAAAATATTTTGATGAAACTTTTAAAATAAGTAATTGAAAAATCGTAATTTTATGCACTCAAACAACAAATACACATTAATATAATGAACGATTTTCGAATTCCTGTAACAGTAATAACTGGATTTCTAGGAGCTGGTAAAACAACACTTTTAAACCAATTGATTGAAAATCATCCTAAAAAAAAATTTGCTATCATCGAAAATGAGTTTGGGAAAATAGGCATTGATAGCGATTTAATCATTGGGATTAACGAAAACATATTTGAACTTAACAACGGCTGCATCTGTTGCTCATTAAATTCTGACTTCTATCAAGTAATTGACAAATTGCTAAACAGCAAATTTGTTTTTAATCATCTATTAGTTGAAACCACTGGTATTGCTGATCCTCTTAGCATAATTAATGCTTTTTTGGATGGCGGCGGAATTCAAGATAATTTTAAAATTGATAGTGTGGTTTGTGTTGTTGATGCAATCAATATCCAAAATTTAATTCATGATTATTCAGAAATTCGAAAACAATTATCAGTTGCAGATTTAATTATTATCAATAAAATTGATGCTGCTGATAAAACATTTGTCGATAAACTTACTCGCGAAATTTCCGAAATAAGTACATTGGCTTCAATAAAACATACCTCTTTTTGTGATATTTCAAAAATTCAAGTACTTGATACCGATTCCTATGCAGCTCCTCAGATTGAAATGTCTACCTTAAAATATGTTCACCATAATCAACCGCAAAAAAAATTAAATCATAATCATGAAATCTCAACTGTAGCTTTTCAATTTGATGATGTTTTTGATTTTTCAAAATTCAGTTTATGGATACAAAACTTTATATTTTTCAATAGCAATAAAATACTCAGAATTAAGGGGATTCTTGCATTTCAAGATTACCCAGAACGATTTATTTTCCATACCGTTGTTGATTCATTTCTTTTAGACCCCGGCAAAAATTGGGATCAAGAAAAACCATTTTCAAAAATCATATTTATTGGAAAGCATTTGGATAAAGACGAATTGCATGAGGGTTTAGAGCAACTTTTAGTAAATTAGTTGTGATAAATCACTATTGATATAAAAAATTTCAACTTACCTGTTTATTAATTGTATTTTTAGACTAAAGTATTGATAATATGATTAATCCAATTTTTAAATTAATTAAAACCAAATATTATAACTTTTTACAAACATCTATATATCATCAGTTTACGTTTATTTATTTTGTTTATATCGGAGAACATTAAAAAAAAACGATTAACTTTGTAATCTGATTGCAAAACTATTGATTAATACTATGAACAAAAGAATCTTTGAAGATATTGTTTTACTCATTCTTGCTTATATTACAGCTACTTTTTTGAAAAACGAAAATTTTATATTTGTTTTTCAAAAATACATATATTTATTTGCACTATACTCTACTATCTATCTCACAACTTCAATAATAACTAATGTAAGAAGAAAAAAGAATGTCTTAAAAGCCAAAATTCTTTTTTTAAATTATCTTTCTGATTGGTCAATAAGTGCACTCGCTTTTCTTTCCTTAATTTATATATTTGAAATTGATTTCCCCAGTCGCTTTGTAATATTAGGTTATATTGTTACTTTTTTTGGGCTTAAGTTGGCTACGTTGCTTTTAGTTTTTTCATATCAAAGAGCAATTGTCATTGTTAACAAAGAAGATATTGAACACGTAAAAGAGATGCATAGGATTTTAAATACAAAAGAAACTGTAATTAGAAAACCTCAAACAAATAGCGACGGAAACAATATTATTCACAACCTAGTTCAAGGAAAATTTGGGCAGCAAGTTCTAGATTTTATATTATTACATATAGATGAATCTTCACAACATACTGATTACCTATTTTCTACTTCCAGATTTGACGTTTTAAAATCCCCATACGTATTTAATAACATCATTAACCTTGCTAATTTAAATGACATAAAAAAAATCAACAAGTATATCGAAGCTGTTTCAATTAAACTTGATTTTAATGGACTTCTAATTTGTTGCGCAATTACAAATAAAACTCGAAAGAAAATTTTTCTACAGAAATTTCCAATTGGATTAAATTACTTATTGTATTTTTTTTACTTTATTTACAAACGTGTTTGGCCTAAACTTCCCTATTTCAAACGGATATACTTTTATTTTACTGGTGGTAGAGATCGAAATATTTCTCATGCCGAAGTTCTTGGAAGACTTTATTCTTGTGGTTTTGAATATATTGAGCATAAAACTATTGATCAAAACACATGGTATGTGACTAAAAAAACGTCAAACCCAATTATCGATTACGATCCCACTTATGGCCCACTTATTCGTTTAAAAAGAGTTGGAAAACACGGTAAAATTTTTAACACATATAAACTTAGAACGATGCATCCATATAGTGAGTATATTCAAGAGTTTGTTTATAAATCAAACAGCTTTGATGATGGGTGTAAGTTTAAGGATGATTTCAGAATATCTAGTTTAGGAAAGTTTTGTAGAAAATATTGGATTGACGAACTTCCTATGTTAATAAATCTCTTGAAAGGAGACATGAAGCTTATTGGTGTTAGGCCTTTAAGCAATCACTTCTTTAACCTATATCCCATTGATATTCAACAAAAAAGAATTCAATTCAAACCAGGATTATTGCCCCCTTTTTATGCCGATATGCCTAATACATTTGAAGAGGTCTTAGCTTCAGAAAAAAAGTATTTAGAGCTCTACGAAAAGCACAAATTCAAAACTGACTTCAAATATTTTTTCTTGATTTTAACAAATATAATTTTCAAAAAAGCACGTAGCAAATAATTATTTATGCAAAAAACTATTTCAACATCCATACTGCTTTTGTGCCTTTTGGCATTTCACTTTATCGGAAGAAGTCAAGTGGCATACGAACATATCCAGAACAAAGCTATATATGAATTTTTAGATGAACTCGCTTCACAACATATTATTGAACTCAACTCTGCAATTAAACCTTATAGCAGAACCTTTATTTGTGAACAGCTATTAATTGCTGAAAAGCAACAAAAATCGTTGAACCGAAGACAGCAAAAAGAACTTGCCAGCTATCAGAAAGAATATGCAATTGAAAACGCAGCTAATTTCAAAAAAAGCAAGCATAATATTTTCAGCAAATCAAGTTCTTTTAGTAGTTCTTTTAATCCAATAAGTATAAATAATTGTGATTCAAATTTTAGAGCTACATTACGACCAATTTTTGGCAGAACATACTCGTCCCGAGACGATAAAGAATATCGCTACCATAATAGAGTTGGAGCAAGCTTTATTGGATATATTGGAAAAAACCTGTCGATTTATGGTAGTTTGAGAGATAATTATCAAAAAAATGATATTTTTGCTAAGCCAAGCTATCTCACACTTTATGAAGGTGGAAGCTATAAAACAAATGAAGGTGGCCGCATTGGTGCCGATTACAGTGAAATGCGTGGAGGAATAGTTTATTCTTGGAAATGGGGTCATATTGGAATCGTAAAAGACCATATTGAATGGGGCGATAATTATCATGGTTCTAATATTTTATCTGGCCGTACACCCTCATATGCATCAATAAAGCTCAACTTAAAACCAGCAAAGTGGTTCGAACTCAATTATATTCACGGTTGGCTAGTTTCGATGGTTCCCGATAGCAGTCGGTCATATATTACTTCAAATGGCGATCCAAGAGTTATTTATCAAGACAAGTACATCGCTGCTAATATGTTTACGATTCGTCCTTTTCGAGATTTTGAATTCTCTTTTGGAAACTCAATAATATATAGCGACAAAAGCATTCAAGCAGCGTATTTAATTCCCGTTATGTTTTACAAATCAATTGATCACACGTTAACAAGAGGTGTTGAAAACGAAAATTCTCAAATGTTCTGTAATATTAGCTCAAGAAACATTAAAAACATTCATCTTTATACTTCAATTTTTATTGATGAATATTCATTTACAAGAATTGGTGGTCCATACAATACGAACATGATTAGCTATAAGGGCGGAGTTAAAACAAGTAATTTTTTGTTAAAAAACATAAGCTTAACTTGTGAATATACTCAAACCATGCCTATAACCTTTAAACACAGGGTTCCATCAACTACTTTTGAATCAAATTTATTTAATCTTGGACACTATTTGATTGACAATTCTGAAGAATTATTTTTAAACCTATCATTTAAACCCACTTCGAATATTACAATTTCAGCATCGTATACCCATATCAATAAAGGAAATGATTATCAGTATATTACTAGTAATTTTCCAATATTAAATAAAGTAATTTACTTAAAAGATGTAATTTGGAAAAAACAGGCTTTAGAATTCAATATTTACTACAGAATAATTAATAATATGGCTTTTACACTTGGAGTTTCTAAGTCTATTATTGAAGCTAAAGCTGCAGATGGGTATAGTGCTGATTATTACATGAATAAATACGTTTCCCCATTTGAGCGAGGAAATCATTTAATTTTAACATCTGGATTTAATATCGGCATTTAAAGATTTTCAACTCCAATTTTAACAATTGAATGGCTTTAATTATCAAATAAAAATCATACTTTTGCAATTGATTTTTATTTTTTTGACTTATTAACAAAATTCTTATGGCTAATCAAGTTATTCGCAGAAATATTTTTTCACTTCTCATTTTCATAATTTTTTTAAGTTCTTGTACTCCCTTAAGCAAGATAAAATATATACAAAAGCAATCTAAAACTTCCAGTGATACCATAAACACAAGCAAACTTCCATATACTCTACAAAAAGGAGACAACTTATATATTGACATTAAAACAACAAATCCTGAAATGCGCTCGTTAATTGCAGGAAAATCAGATAATAGCAACCTTGCAGCCGCTACCAGTACACCCACATCTCTCTATGTTATCAGCTATCAAATTGATGATAATTGGAACATTCAACTCCCCTTAGTTGGCTCTATTAGCTGTAAAAATTTGACTTGTGATATTTTAAGGGACAGCATTCAAAATTCATTACGAAAATATATTACGGATGCACTTGTGTTAGTAAAATTAGTAAATATCAATATTACAATTTTGGGCGAAGTAAATAGACCTGGCCAATATTATGCGAACCAAAAGCAAACAAGTTTATTTGATGCAATTGGTATGGCTGGTGATTTAACTGTATACGGAAATCGTCAAAACATTACAATCATGCGAAAACTCCAAAATGGTGATTATAAACTTTTTTATTTAGATATAACTAAATCGGAGATTATTAAACACGAAGCATTTATTTTAATGCCGAATGATATTGTATATGTGGAGCCGCTAAAGACAAAGCCCTTTGGGTTAGCTTCTTTTCCATATGCCACATTATTTTCAACCATTACAACACTTATTCTTATCTTAACTTTCTTAAAAAAATAATATAACATGGATTTTGAAAGAACCGAAAATATTGAAAAAGAAGATAAAATCGATATTAGATCTTATGTAAATCAAATTCTTCGTATTTGGTATTTTTTCCCAATTAGCATTGTATTGTGTATGTCTGTGGGTTATTATTTAAATATTAAAACGCCTCGAATTTATAATGTAACTTCAACAATCTTAATCAAAAAAGATGCAAAATCAGCGAATACGGATGGGCTGATGAAAGGATTTGGTCTCTTTAACAACCAACAAAATGTTGAAAATGAAATTGGAATTTTAAAATCATATAACCTTGCTGAAGCCACTATCAAAAATTCAAATCATTTTATTGGCTATTATCGACAAAACAAATTAAGGAGAGATAACATTTACCAACAATCTCCTTTCGAAGTATTTGTTGACCCATCACATGTACAACTTCTTGGTTCGTATAAACTTACTTATGTAGATAATTTATCTGTTAAAGTTGAATTAGAACAAAAGGGTGCAAGCTTCAGCGTTTATGATTTTACTAAGTTTGAGGGTTCATTAATCTCTAAAGAATCTACAAAACTATCCGTAACAGTAAAGCTAGGGCAATGGATAGAAACTCCATTTTTAAAAATCCGCATTGATCCTCGAATGCCTGTAAAATCAACGTTTGAAGATTTTAAGAATGAATCCTATTTTTTCAACATTAATGATTTACGAACTTTAGCATTGAGGCTCACTCGGTCGATAAAAGCTGAACCAGCTAGCAAACAATGCGATATCATTAACCTTAGTTTAACATATGACAACGTTGATGAAGCTGTGGCTTTACTGTCGGAATTTGTTGACCAATATTCGCTCAACAATTTAAAGGAAAAAAACAAAATTGCCTCAAATACTATTGATTTCATTGATGCTCAACTTGATGTACTTTCTGATACGTTGAGCTCAAACGAATCAAAATTAGAGTACTTTAGAAAAAACAACAATGTCATAAATGTCGATGTGCAAGCGCAAGGTGCGTATAATCAATCTCAAAGAATTGGGACTGATATTGCCATGGCTGAACTTCGATTGAAATATTTAAAATATTTAGAAGCATATTTACAATCGCATAATGAGTTTAAAGACATTGTTACTCCTTCTATTATGGGCATTTCAGATCCTTTACTTAACAAACTAGTGAGTGACTTGTTTTTACTTTCTTCAGAAAAAAACAAACTACTTTTCAACACAACTTTAGATAACCCATTGGTTATTAATATTAATAATCAAATTATTGAAACTAAAAATGCAATTTCAGGAACCATAAAAAGTTTAAATAGTGCCACTATAATCGAAGTTGCTGAACTTAAAAAAAATCTAAATATCTTCGATAAAGAATTAATGAAGATTCCTGAAACTGAACGTTCTTTGATTGGAATTCAACGAAGTTTTAAGATCAATAATGACATATATACCTTTCTACTTCAAAAACGCGCTGAATCAGCAATTGCTAAAGCATCAAATATGCCCGATAGTCAAATAATCGACGATGCACGAGCTATGAACACAAATCCAATTTCACCAAATAAAACTTCTCTATATTTAATTTCACTCATCATTGGACTTATTTTTCCTATCGTTGTTATTGTAATTCGAAAAAACATATACGATTATGTTGAATCTAAATCAGATGTATCTTCGATATCTGACATCCCAATTATCAGTAGCATTCCACACTCTGACCATGAAGTAACTAGTGTTGTAAATGATTTTCCTAAATCTGATATTTCAGAAGCTTTTAGAGGTTTGCGCACAAAACTAAAATTTATATTAAATAATACAAATAACAATACATTATTAATTACTTCTTCAATCCCAGCAGAAGGGAAAACCTTTTTAGCGGTAAATATTGCAATTGGGTATGCCATTACAAACAAAAAAACAATTATTCTTGGTGTTGATTTAAGAAAACCTCGTCTCACAAAAGTATTCGATACTGACAGTCCTTTTGGAGTAAGTACATATCTTTCTGGCCAGTCTACAATTGCTGAATCTATTATGAAAACTCATATTGATAATTTAGATTATTTTCCTGCAGGCCCTATACCTCCTAATCCTTCAGAATTAATTGGAAATGAAAAAATGGGCGCTTTAATTGAGCAGTTAAAAACTAATTATGAATATATCATAATCGACTCCCCTCCTATTAATATTGTTTCTGATGCCATTCAATTATTCCCTCTGGTTGATACAATTCTTTATGTTGTGAGATTAAATTATACTAGAAAAAGATTTCTTGATGATGTTAATTTGCTTTTCACTACTAAAAAAGTAAAAAATATTGGACTTGTTATTAATGACGATTTAATGAATGATCGCTATGGCTATAGATATAAATATGGATACAAATATAAGTACAACTATTATTACGAAGAAAATAAAACAAAAAAAAATAAAAACAAATTATTATCAATATTCAATAAATCAAAATAAACAATAATTATATGAAAATTTATAAGTGGATTATACTATTAAACCTTGTAATGGTATTTCTAGCTCAATCTAATGGGCAAACTGTGGATAGTATAAACAAAATTAATAATAGATTTTACATTGGATTAAATGGGGGTGCTATGATTACTTTTTCTAATATCAAAGAAAAAGACTATATGCCTGTTTCTGGAGAATGGCAATTTGGTGGTGGAGCAATTGTTGGGTATCAATCTACTCCAATTCTTGGATTTCAAGGTCAATTTATTTATGGAAATTTATCTGGTAAAAAAACTAAATGGTTGGGTGGTAATGTTGCAAATTTAAAATTTGACGCCAATATTATCGAGTTCGGAGTAAATGCAACTGTTAGCTTGAGTAAATGGTGGGCTCCTAATTTTAAATTAAACCAAAAACTTGATTTTTATGGAATGCTTGGGTTTGGTGTTGTAAGCTTTAGATCGAGACTCTATACATTCCAAGATGTTTTTGTAAACTCAACTGGTTATACAAATAATGGTCAGACAACCACCACCAGAACCACTGAAGCTGTATTTCCAATTGGAATTGGAGTAAAGTATAAAATTTCCGAAAAATGGAATGTCTGTTTTGAAACTAATCTTAGAAATGTTAACACAGACAAACTAGATTCTTATGAGCGACAATACTATCCTAAAGATAAGTATAGCTATACTTTTGTTGGCGTTCAATATATTTTTGGAAAACACGAAAAAGCCCTTGAATGGTCTTCTTTAAACGCCAATTCTGCACTCAATTCTGAAATTCAATCGCAAAAATCAAGAATTGACTCCTTAAATAAAGTGATTGCTGATATCAAAGATAATAATTTGGATTCTATTACTGCTTTAAAAATAAATCCTGTAAGCAATAGATTAACAAATGTTGAAATTAGCACTGTCGATTTAACAAAAAAAGTTGATTCATTAAATAATGGTAGTAAAAGCAATTCGAGCGTTGTGCTCCCATCAGTATATTTCCAAACTGGAAAATATCTCGTCACAAAAGGAAATCATACGAATATCGCTACAGTTGCCTTATTTTTAAAGTCTAATCCTAATGTTCGGGTAAAAGTCATAGCTCATACTGACAACACTGGAAGATTAAATACCAACAATAAACTTGCTCAAAAAAGAGCAAATGTCATTCTTTATGTTCTTACTAATGAGTATAATATTAATCCATCTCGTTTAGATTCTGAAATAAAAGTAAGCACTGAGCCTTTATCAAGCAAACGTAACTTTATAAACCGACGGGTAGATATTATTATTTCAAAATAACTTATAATTAAAGGTGGGGGGAATATTAGTTCTCCCCCTCTTATTTAACTATCTAACTCATTAATCTGTATCAAATTCGAATGATTAAAAACTGGCATATAGTTGTAACTCGATCTCGATTCGAAAAAAAGTGCAATACGTTATTAGAACTTAATGGCATTGAATCGTTCCTTCCAATGCGCAATGTTTTAGTAAAATATAGCGATCGAAACAAATGGGTTAGTAAACCGCTATTTCCGGGTTATATTTTTGTCAAATTTAGTACTAACGAAAGGTTTTTAGCCTTATCTATCGATGGAATGGCTAGAATTGTTCGTTTTGAAAACAAAGACTATATCGTAAATGAATCTGTGATTAACGGTATTAAAAATAGACTTTCTGAAAATAAAGAATTAGAGTTAATCTCTACTTCAAACTTAGTTTTAGGTGCCAAAATAAAAATTATTGATGGACCATTTGCAGGAACAAATGGTGTCTTAATAAAAGCTAAAGGAAAATCGAAAATTCTTGTAGAAATTGAAGCAATAAATCAAGGGTTTTTGTTAGAATTAAGTGAAAATTCAATATCAAAAATTTTATAGTATTTCTTTTTTTAATTCTGTTATAACAATCTGTAATTCATAATGATACACAATTATCAATGTGAGTGAAAGAGCGAAGCTGTATAAACCCCAATGCATAATCACGCTGCACACCCAAATCAATTTGTTTGACCAGCCCCCATATGACGGGTGCAAATTTATTTTCTTCACACACGTCTCTCCAATCACTTATCACCCTTTACCTTGGACCTTTTCACCGCTAAAATCTAAAAGTTCACAAATATGATTCAATTAGAAAAATTCATCTCCAAATACATTACTCAGCGAGAAATTAGTATGTTTGCTTCTGATATTGAGGCTAATTTTGATAATTTGACTTCAGAAATTCAGAATAAAAGCATATTAGTAATTGGCGGAGCTGGAACAATCGGCAGCTCTTTTATAAAAGCAATTCTAAAATTCAAGCCCTCTTCACTCACAGTAGTAGATATTAACGAAAATGGGTTGACTGAGTTAACTCGAGATTTAAGAAGTACGAATGGTCAGTTTATTCCAGCGGATTATATTACCTATCCAATGAATTATTCAGATCCCGTTTTTGTTAAGATGTTCAAAAATAGTGGTGGGTTCGATATTGTCGCCAATTTTTCTGCTCACAAACATGTTCGTAGCGAAAAAGATCAATACTCAGTGGAGGCTTTGTTAGAAAATAACGTATTAAGAGCAAGAAATCTACTAAAATTGCTAGTTGAGTTTCCTCCAAAACACTTTTTTTGTGTTTCTACAGATAAAGCAGCAAATCCTGTGAATATTATGGGAGCTAGTAAAAAGATTATGGAGGATATGATAATGTCCTATTCTTCCGAATTTCCAATTTCTACAGCCCGATTTGCAAATGTAGCTTTTTCAAATGGATCTTTACCCTTAGGGTTCTTAGACCGAATTGCTAAGCAACAACCAATATCAGCGCCTTCTGATGTAACTCGTTATTTTGTTTCACCAGAAGAAAGTGGCCAGATTTGTATGCTAGCATGTGTTTTAGGCAAAACTGGAGAAGTTTATTTCCCAAAACTTAGAAAAGAACAGGTAATGACTTTCTCCGATATTGCAACACATTTGCTCATTGAATTAGGATATTCTGTTCAAGAGTGTGTTTCGGAGCAAGAAGCATTAAATTTATCTGAAGATTTGAAGAATGGTAGTTTAAATTTTCCGGTGTTTTATTCTAAAAGTGATACTACAGGAGAAAAAGCTTACGAAGAGTTTTATACAAATAATGAATGCTTGGATATGTATCGCTACTCTTCTTTGGGGGTAGTGACAAATTTAACTCCAAGACCAATAATTGAAGTAGACAATTTATTTTTTGATTTGCAAACATTATTCGAAAATTCTAACTCAACAAAAGAGGATATTGTAATTGTTTTAAAAAAATTCCTTCCTAATTTCCAACATGAAGAGAAAGGGAAGTTTTTAGATGGAAAAATGTAGAACCAATTAAAATCTAGTTAATAGGTTAAATATAACTTATTAATGATGATAAATCAATTTAAAACATTATATTTGCATTGTTATTAATTGAATTTTCAATGGAGTGGACATTCAAAAGTAATACTGAAGTAATACAAGATATTGGCAAGCGGGTTCAAGATCGCCGTTTGCAATTGAATTATTCTCAATTGGAGTTAGCTCAGAGATGTGGATTAAGCTTGTCTTTAATTCAAAGGATAGAGAAAGGAGAATCTGTTAATTTAATTAATTTTATTCAAGTACTCAGAATTCTGCAACTTATTGAAGGACTAGAATTGTTATTGCCAAAAAAGGAAATAAGTCCCATATTACTTAAAAAATTGAAGGGTAAAGAGCGATTTAGAGCGTCTAAAAAAATCGATAAATTATGACAGAATTTGTAGATGTAAGTTTATGGGGAGAAAATATTGGTGTTTTAACTTGGGATAAAAACCGTGATATTGCTATATTTCAGTACACTTCAGATTTTGTATCTAAAGGATTAAATATTGCTCCTTTTGCAATGCCACTTTCATTAAATCCATATTTATTTAGCGAAAACAAAAATAATTGTTTTAAAGGGCTTCCTGGTTTAATTGCAGATGCTTTACCCGATAATTATGGTTCACAAATTATTGAATCGTGGTTTCAATCTAAAGGATATAATTTAACAAATATCACCCCTTTAGATCAACTTTGTTATGTGGGTTCTAGAGGTATGGGAGCATTAGATTTTAAACCGAGTTTGGATAATAAATTACTTGATATTTCTTCAACGTTTGAAATTAATAAACTTGTCGAATTGGCGCAGCAAACACTAAACAATAGAAAATTATTCCAAACTTTATGGGCTTCTGAAGATCCTACTTTGCTGGATTTGATTCGCGTAGGAACTTCTGCTGGTGGTGCAAAGCCAAAAGCGATAATTGCATATAATAAAAAAACTAAAGAGGTGCGTTCTGGACAAGTAAAAGCACCAAAAGATTTTGAATACTTTTTGCTGAAATTTGATGGATTTTCTGAAGTGAATTATAACGATAATTCACTAGGAGTTGGAGCAATAGAATATGCTTACTATCTAATGGCTAAAGATTGTGGAATTAAAATGATGCAAAGCGAGCTTGTAAAAGAAGATAAGCAGGCTCATTTTATGACTAAGCGCTTTGACAGAACTGATGACGGAGAAAAGGTTTTTGTTCAAACATTAGCAGCAATAGGGCATCTTAATAGAGATATCCCTCAGTCTTATGAAACCATGCTTAGATTAATGCGAGGTTTAGGAATGCCACATATTGATTTTGAAGAAATGTTTAAACGAATCGTTTTTAATGTAGTTTCAAGAAATCATGATGACCACACAAAAAATCATTCATTCATTATGAGTAAAAAAGGAGAATGGCGTTTGGCTCCAGCTTATGATTTGATGTATTCTAATTCGCCAAAAAGTAAATGGACTGCTCAACATCAAATGTCGGTAAATGGAAAGCGTTCAGATTTTTCATGGTCCGATTTAATAAGTTTTGGAAAAACGGCAGATATTCATAATCCAAACCACATTATTGAACAAGTTGTTGAAGTTATTTCAAAATGGGGAGTTTATGCTAATTCTGTTAGTGTAGAAGTTAAACTAATAGAAGAGATACAAAAAAATCTGTTATTGATTAAAAAATAACACCAATTTCTACAAAATTTTCAACACGAGGAAAAAGGTAAGTTTTTGGATTCAAAGATGTAAGACAATTAATGAAATATCATGAAAAAAGTTGCTTTAATTGGTTATTCTGGTCATGCTTTTGTTGTAATTGATACTTTTCAACAATCTGGTTTTGAAATTGCAGGTTATTTTGAAAGAACAATTTCACAAAACAACCCTTATCATTTAGATTATCTTGGATTTGAACAAAATCCTGAGTTTGTTCAAACTGCTAAAGATTATTACTTATTTCCTGCTATTGGTGATAATAATATTCGTCAAAAATTAATCAAATTATTGATCGACAACAACTTATTAATCGGTACTGCAATTCATCCAAAAGCAAATATTTCAAAATTTTCAGAAATTAATAAAGGAACACTGGTTTGCCAAGGAGCGTGTATTAATCCGTTTGCAAAAATCGGATTGGGAGTGATTATTAATACATCAGCAATTATTGAACATGAATGCATTGTAGGTAATTACTCACATATTGCTCCAGGAGCAGTTCTAGCTGGAAATGTAACTGTAGGATTTAACACTTTTATTGGTGCAAATTCAGTGATTAAACAAGGGGTAAACATTGGCAATAATGTGATTATTGGTGCTGGCTCAGTTGTTTTAAATGATATACCCAACGATACTAAATGGATTGGTAATCCAGCTAAAATTTCACTAACATAAATAATATGAAATTTCGTAACAGAAATATTGTTCCTAGCAAATCCTTACTTGACGCGATGAAGCAAATGGATGTTTTGGACAAAAAGCTTCTAATTGTTATAACGGGAGATTCTTTTGTGGGATTATTAAGTGCTGGAGATATACAAAGAGCAATTATTAAAAATCTACCATTAGATACTACGATTTCTGCAATCCTTAGAAAAAACATCAAAGTAGCCAAGCCAGAAGATGACTTTAACACCATAAAAGCAATGATGTTAGAATTTCGAATGGAGCTATGCCCTGTAGTAAACAATCTAAATCAAATTATTGAAGTTTACTTTTGGGAGGATTTATTTCTGGATAAAAAACCACAACCAGCTTCGTTATTCAATCTTCCAGTTGTGATTATGGCCGGAGGAATTGGAACTCGATTAAAACCTTTAACGAATGTTTTACCTAAGCCATTAATCCCTATCGGTGAAAAGACTATGCTAGAAGATATTTTCGAAAGATTTTCTAACCATGGTTGTAACTCTTTTCATATTTCTGTAAACTATAAAGCGGATTTAATTGAATACTATATACGAAATCAGAATCTGCCTTATACGATGAACTTTTTTAAAGAGGAAAATCCAATGGGAACTGCAGGGAGTTTATCATTATTAAAAGGATTGCTAAACGAAACATTTTTTATCAGCAATTGCGATATATTAATTGAACAAGATTACTCCGAAATATTAGATTATCATAGAGCTAACAAGAACGAAATTACCGTTGTAGCAGCAATGAAACACTACCCTATTGCTTATGGGACTATTGAAACTGGCGAAAATGGTTCATTAATAAACCTCATCGAAAAACCTGAACTTACTTTTAAAATCAATAGCGGAATGTACATTCTTGAGCCTCACCTTTTAGATGAAATTCCAGATAATAAGTTCTTCCATATTACAGATTTAATCGATATTATTTTAAAACGAAAGGGAAATATTGGCGTATTTCCTGTAAGTGAAAAATCCTGGAAAGATATTGGAAATTGGGATGAATACTTTGTTCATTTAAATTCTAATAATTAAATTTACCTTTGAAAGCTCATAATATTTTTAAGTTAAACACAATATATTTATAATGTTTAAAAATAAAACACTATTGATTACCGGAGGAACTGGCTCTTTTGGTAATGCTGTATTAAGTCGTTTTTTAAATACCGATATTAAAGAAATCAGAATTTTTTCTCGGGATGAAAAAAAACAAGACGATATGCGACACACCCTTCAAAGCTCAAAAGTAAAATTTTACATTGGGGATGTTCGTGATTTGGGAAGTATTGATAGTGCTATGGCTGGTGTTGATTATGTGTTTCATGCAGCTGCCTTAAAACAAGTACCTTCTTGTGAATTTTTCCCAATGCAAGCAGTACAAACAAATATTCTTGGTACTGAAAACGTGTTAAACTGCGCTATTCAACACAAAGTAAGCAATGTAATTATCTTGAGCACCGACAAAGCTTGTTATCCAATAAATGCAATGGGAATAAGCAAAGCAATGATGGAAAAAGTTGCTACCGCAAAAGCGCGTGCATTGGAAGAAGATTCTTGCACAACTATTTGCTGTACTCGCTACGGTAACGTTATGGCGAGTCGTGGTTCTGTAATTCCTCTTTGGGTAGATCAAATAAAAGCAGGTAATGATATCACTATCACAGACCCCAATATGACTCGCTTTATGATGACATTAGACGACGCTGTTGATTTAGTGCTATATGCATTTCAATTCGGAAAACAAGGTGATTTATTTGTTCAAAAAGCTCCTGCAGCAACATTAGATGTTTTAGCGAATTCATTGATAAAGTTATATAAATCAAACTCAAAAGTAAGAATTATTGGTACGCGTCACGGCGAAAAATTGTACGAATCCCTTGTTACTCGTGAAGAAATGGCTAAGGCTGATGATATGGGAAATTATTATAGAATTCCTTGCGATGCTCGGGACCTAAACTATGATAAATACTTTATTGAAGGTCAAGAAAAAATTTCTGAATTCGAAGATTATCATTCTCATAACACTCATCGATTAACAAAAGATGAGATGGATCTACTTCTTATGAAATTATCGCTCATCAATGATGACTTAAGTTAATAAATCACTTAATCGAAATATAATGAAAGTACTTGTTTTAGGTTCTATTGGAATGGCTGGTCACACCATAACTCTCTATTTTAAAGAAAAAGGCCATGATGTTACTGCATATTCTATGAACCCATTCCCTTATTGCAAAAACATTATTGGAAATGCATTTCAAACTGAAACATTCAAACAAATGTTACTCGATGGAGAATATGATGTGGTGATTAATTGTATTGGTTTGTTAAATCAAGATGCTGACACTAACATCTCAAATGCAATATATTTGAATAGCTATTTGCCTCATTTAATTGCTAATACCTTGAAAAACACGAAAACAAAACTTATTCAAATGAGCACTGATTGTGTTTTTATGGGCAATTCTGGTCCGTATTACGAAAATAGCCTTAAAGATGGACAAAGTTTCTATGATCGTACTAAAGCTCTTGGCGAAGTAGATGACTCTAAAAACCTTACATTTAGAAATTCTATTATTGGACCAGATATTAATTCCAATGGAATTGGCCTATTTAATTGGTTTATGAAGCAAAAAGGAAAAATTAGTGGATATACTGGAGCAATTTGGACTGGTGTTACAACATTAACCTTAGCTAAGGCAATGGAGCAAGCGGCTATTGAAGATTTGTGTGGGTTGTATAATTTGGTAAATAATGTGGCGATTTCAAAATACGATTTGCTTCAGATTTTTAATGCTAACTTTAATACAGAAAAAATAACAATTGATAAAAATACTAATTTTAAACTCGATAAAACTCTCATCAATACTCGAAATGATTTTTCCTTTAAAGTCCCCTCCTACGAACAAATGATTATCGAAATGAAAGAATGGGTTGATGCTCATCGAGAATTATATCCACATTACTTTTAATTATACACATTGTAATTTATGAATAAAATTAAGGTTATTACCATAGTTGGCACTCGTCCTGAGATAATTAGGTTATCGCGTGTGATTACTTTGCTTGACAAATTTACCCAACATATTTTTGTGCATACTGGACAAAATTACGATTATGAATTAAACGAAATTTTCTTTAATGAACTAGAACTCCGAAAACCAGATTATTTCTTAAACATCGATACCTCCTCTTTAGGAAATGCTGTTGGCGATATTATTCGTAAGTCTGAAGAAGTTTTTTTGAAAGAACAACCAGACGCAATTTTAATTTTAGGAGATACCAATTCTAGCTTAGCTGCTTACATGGCCAAACGTATCCATATTCCAATCTTTCACATGGAAGCGGGTAACCGTAGCTTCGACTTAAATGTTCCTGAAGAAATAAATCGCCGAATTATCGATCATATTGCAGATTTTAATTTAGTATATACCGAGCACGCCCGCAGACATTTATTATCTGAAGGTCTTGATCATCGACGAATATATCTCACAGGATCTCCAATGTTTGAAGTTTTGAATTATTATAAAGAGAATATCCATAAATCGGAGGTGTTAAATCGGCTTAACCTTGTTAAAAATGAGTACTTTATCGTGAGTACACATCGTGAAGAAAATGTGGATAATCCAAAAAATCTAAAAAGCATTTTAAATATTCTCAATTCGTTAGCTACACAATATAATAAACCCGTTATTGTATCTACTCATCCTAGAACCAGAAAAAGAATTGAAGCACTTATTAGTTCTACAAACGAAGAAATGAATCCCAATATTCAATTTTTAAAACCATTTGGATTTTTCGATTATATCAATCTTCAAATGAATGCTTTGTGTGCTGTATCAGATAGTGGTACAATCAGCGAAGAATCAGCAATATTATCATTTCCAGCTGTTTCCATAAGAAGTTCAATGGAGCGACCAGAAGCACTAGATGCAGGTACAATTGTGCTGACTGGATTTAACGAACAAGTTGTACTTGATTCAATTAGAATTGTAATAGAAGAATTTTCAGAAAAAAATAACTCACAAATACCTCAAGAATACCTTATCGAAAACACTTCTTGGAGGGTGCTAAAACTAATCTTAGGTCTTTCAAAACTAAGCAACGACTGGTGGGGTGTAAATCGTCGCTAGAGAACAAAACTTTATGAAAAAATTGTTTCAAAAATTCATCGCTTTAATATTTCACAGAAAAGATAAAACAGCAAATGCGCTCAAACAAAGCTTATTAGCAGTTATTTTAAAAGGAACTAGCATTGTAATAAACCTAGTATTAATTCCCCTTACCTTAAATTACCTCGATAGCGAGCGCTATGGATTATGGTTGATAATTAGCTCTATCGCTGGATGGTTTAATTTTTTCGATATTGGATTAGGTAATGGCTTACGAAATAAACTTACCATTGCATTAGCTCAAAATAATCTAAAATTAGCCAAACAACTTGTGAGTACCACATATATCCTAATGGCTATTATTTTCGGGTTAGTACTTGTTGTTATTAACTTCATTATTCCATTTCTTAATTGGCAGACCATTCTTAACTCCACAATTATTGGAAACAATGAATTAATTATTTTGGCGGTAGTTACATTCAATTTATTTATTGTTCAATTTGTTACAAAGACTATAGGTGTTATTTTTTACGCTACACAAAAATCAGCATTAAACAACTTAATCAATCCAATAAGTAATGTTATGATTTTGGTGATAATTTTTTGTTTGGTTCACTTCAAAATTAATAGCTCAATTATCACCCTTAGCCTAGTGTTTTCTGGTATTCCAATATTAATTCAAGTATTAATTTCAATATATTTTTTCAGCACAAAATATAAATCATTTTCACCTTCTATAAAATACTTTTGTCCCCCATTAATTAAAGATATTGCTGGTTTAGGTGTAAAATTTTTCATTCTCCAAATTGGTGGAATGGTTTTATTTTCAATGTCAAATATTATAATAACTCAATTATTTGGGCCTAAAGATGTTACTGTTTATAATATTGCATATCGATATTTTTCGGCTGCACTTATGCTTCATTCACTCTTTTTAACTCCTTATTGGAGTGCATTTACCGATTCGTATGCTAGAAATGATTTTGGATGGATTAAAAAAACACTTAAACATTTGAATTTATTATCACTGATGTTTATAGTTTTAGCCATAGGAATGTTCTTCGTTTCCGATTGGGTATATTATCATTGGATTGGCGACATAATTCAAATACCAAAGAACTTATCCTTTACATTGGCCCTTTTTGTTTGCGTTACCGTTATTGTTGCTCCATATACCAATTTTCTAGCTGGAGTAGGGAAACTAATAGCTGGCTTAGGATATTTAACCATTAAAGTAATGTTATTCTTTCCGCTCGCTTATCTGTTTTGCAAAACAGACTTGGGAGTTGCAGGTATAATTGCTGCAACTATTGCATTGCAATTAATGAGTGTTTTTTTAGAACCTTATCAATCGTATTTAATTATAAATGGCAAGGCTAAAGGCATTTGGAACAAATAGATTTAATTTTCGAGATATTTTCTGACTTTTTATAAAAATTATGTGTTACTATGAAAAAGATTAAAGTTGCTTGGTTTTGTTCTTTAAATCCAGGTAAATTAACGTCAGAAAATGATTATTTTTATAATAAAAAAACTTTTATTATATCACCATGGATTGATTTATCGATCACTCAATTCAGACTAAGAAATGATATTACTTTACACATATATTCCATAGATAAAAACTTAAAAAAAGATATTAATATTGAGGATGGAAACATTTCATTCCATTTTATTTCAAACAAGGTACCAATAATAAACAAACCATTTCCCTACTTTTTAAACTTTCTAATTTCATTTTTCTTCCTCAAGATAAAAATGAAAAAAATAATCAAAACACTCAATCCAGATATCATTGATTGCCATGGAACTGATCAAATTTTTTCAACAGTAATAAATTCAATAAATAAACCAACGATAATTACACTTTCCTGCTTTATGATGGATCTTATTAATTCCAATAAAAGTTTGTATAATAAATGTAGATTCTTCATTGAAAAAAAAGTCATAAAAACACAAAACAATTACGGGATTAGAGCTAATTTTATGAAATCAAACATATTACGATTTAGTAAAAAAGCAAATTTCTTCTGGTATAATTATCCAATATATAAGCCACAGATTGGCAATACAGTAGAACAAAAAAAATATGATATTGCATTCTTTGCTCGATTAGAAAAAAATAAAGGGATTGAAGATTTTATTGAAGTAATTAGATTGTTAAAAAAAGATTTTGCTGATGTAAAAGCAATTATCATTGGTGGAGCAAATCAGCAATATCTTGAAAAAATTAAGCTACTAATATTAGAAAAAAACGTTACTGAAAACATTGAATTTACTGGCTTTTTGCCATCTATAAATGATGTTTACGAAAAATTATCTACTGCCAAAATTTATCTACTTCCTACATATTTTGATATGATACCTGGCACACTAATAGAAGCAATGTATCTAAAAATTCCTTCAATTTCATATAATGTTGGTGGAATATCGGATTTGAATGTAAATAGAGAAAGTGTAATCCTTGTAGAAGCTTTTGATATGAATCAACTTGCTTTAAAATGCAAATATCTATTGCAAAACAATAATTTAGCAATAGAACTTGGCATTAATGGCCATAGAACCGTAAATGAAAACTATTATCTTAAAAACCCAATTGAAGATATGATTAACGCTTATCACCAAATTATTGAAAAAGGATGATACTAGTCTTACTATATTTAGCAACAATCATTATCTCGTTTTATAAATTTAAATCGAAGATTATTCCATATATACCCCTTTTTGTAACGTTGGTAGAAATACTTCCATTTTACTTTAACATTCAAAACAATGAAATAATTCTTTTAAAATATTTAAATACAATTTCGGTATTTGCAGTGTTTATGATTTATATATATAAAAACCTGAGTGTTTTTTTTAAGATAACTACTTTAAAAATCATTGTTGTTTTTATTCTTTTAATGTTTTATGCTATTTCGAATTCTACAGACCAGTATTTTAGCTTAAAAATTGTCATGAATTTTGCAACCGTGTTATTATCTTTTCCTGTTGGGTTCATTTATTTTAAGAAAGAGCAAACTGAGATTAAAACTTTTTTTAATATTCTACTTATTTGCCTCGTACTCTATATAGTAAATATTGTTCTTTGCAGTTTTTTAAAACTTGGAGAATCTACTCTTTCATATTCAGATCAAAGCATTGTTTATCTTGGAGCTCTAAATTTCTTTTCACTCTACCCAATTTGTTATTTGCTTATTGCTTGTTTATTGTATTTTTCTAAAATTAAAAAGTCTAAAGTGTTTATTTTTTTTGTTACATTGATTGTTTTTCTAATATTTTTCTACATTGGAAAAAGAACATACATTTACCTTTCCCTATTTGGATTTTTAGCATTATTTTATAATAGCAGAAAAGTATTTATCAACTTTTCTGCCTTGGTATTGCTGTTGATATTTTTAATTCCTTCAATTAGTCAGACAATTACAAATCAATTTTTCACGGCAAGAAGCAGTCAATTAGACCGCAGTATTACAGAAGAAGGTCGATATTTAGAACTTATCGCATATAAAGACGAAGTCTTAAATATTGGTTCAACGAATGAAATAATATTTGGCAAGGAAATTTTCAATTCACAAGCAAAGTTTTTTCAAAACTCAAATATTATCGATGACGATAACCGAGTTTTACATTCTGATTTTTCAAATATTCTCTTTGGTACTGGAATTTTGGGATTTTTAATATATTTAACTATTCAGCTTTCACTAATCTTGAATATAAGGTATATTCGAAAATTTAAAATGAACAATCCCAATTACAAGTTATTACATTTAGTATATATAACAGTATTAATTGCATTGATAATCAATAGCACTTCCGATGGTATTTTAGCTTTCCCTAATCGTTTTTTTCCATATTTCATTTTAGGGGCGACACTAGGCATGATTAACCATAAAACAGCAAAAAAGCCAACTTTAGAAAAGCCCGATGAAAGCATCTAACATTGATATCTACACTAAAAGTGGGTTTCCTTATGGGTTGGCTCCAGAGAATTTTGTCCGACAAATGGCATTAGGTTTAAAGTCTAACGAGCAAAACGTAAAAGTTGTAATATGCAAAGGTCAACCAACTAATAGCCGACAAAACGACACCAACATTCCCTCCTCTTTTCTATTTTTTAAATCAACATCAAAAAATGAAATAACAAAAGCATTAGAACTTTTTGGGTTCTTCTTTATGATTCCTTTTTCCATTTTAAAACGAAAAATCACAAATAAAACAAACATAATAATTTTATACGGCATTGATTATTTTTATTTGATTTTTCCAATATGGGTTCTAACAAGAACATTAAATATCAAACTAATTAGAATTGCTACCGATATTTACCACAAAAAAACAGTTGCTTCAGTGTGGTGGAAATGGCCAAAATGGTATTTCTACAAACTACAATCTAATTGGTTCGACACTAAACTCGATGGTATTGTTTGCGTGAGTAGCTATTTATATAACCATTACTTAGAACAAAAAGCTGAGATAAAAAAACTAATTATTATTCCACACTTTATTGATTTAGAATCGTTTGCAACAACTCATCAAACGGAGAATAACTCTATAAATACTCGAATAGGATTTTGTGGAACAGCGCTCCTAGCCAATGGAATAATTGAATTAATTGATGCAACTTTGCGCATTGTGAAAAATAATAAGGATTTTGAGTTATTAATGATTGGTGAAATTCCAGAAAATTTGAAAGATCAAATTGAAAAGATGATTTTAAACCATGAAAGTCATTTTGTATTCGTAGGAAGAAAAACTAATAATGAAATACCTAGTCTATTAAACAGTTGCGATATTTTAATTAATCCCAGAAGAAGTGGTGTTTTTGCAGAAGCGGGATTTCCCACAAAACTGGGAGAATATTTTGCAACAAGTAAGCCTATAGTTGCCACTGCTGTAGGAGATCTAAAGCACTATTTCGATAATGGGAATCAATTAATTTTGGTAAACCCAGACTCATCAGAAGCTATAGTAGAGGGTATTACTCTATTATTAAAAGATCCTATGCAAGCAAAAATTATTGGCAAAAATGGATTCAACTGGGCAAAAGAAAATCTTGATTATAAAAATAATGCGAAAAAGCTAATAACATTCTTAGATCAATAAAACCATATCAATGAAGATATTATATATTAGAAATAAGGAAGATGGATACTTTAAGAGCTTTATATCCTCAGATATTATTATCGAAAATAATATATATTTGCTTGATTTAAAAAATAGAGAATTTACAGATTATAACTCTGGAAAAGTCATTCATTTATTAGGAAAAAGTAAATTTTATAACCGAAAAATAATCAATTACATAAGTCGATTTATTGCAGCTCTTGCATTTCTAATAAAATTCAAACATTACTCGTTCGATATCTGCCATATATTAAATATAAAGCGAGAGAATTTTTGGATTATCCGCTTCTTAAAAAAAAGAACAAAAAAAATTATCATAACAGTCTATGGCAGGTCTACGTATCTGTTTCGTATTAAAAGATTTCTATTTAAATTTGTTTATAACAATTGTGATGTTTTTACCTTTCAGAATTTAAATACTTTGGAAGAATTTCATCAATTTAATCCAAAATTAGACACCCAAAAGTTAGTTGAATTGTTGTTACCTATCGAACAAATTGATTATGTCTATAATCTGAGTAACGATGATAAATCAGCACTTTACGAAAAGCTAAATTTGAAGAAAGATTTAATTCACATCTCTTGTTCTTCAACTATTAGTGCTTATGATCAACACTTTAAAGTAATTAATGAACTTTCAAAAATTAAGAATAAAGAGAAAGTTCAACTTATGTTTTTATTAACTTATGGTGGAAAAAAGGAATACAAGCAACAAGTTATCGAAAAAATAAAAAATGATTTAAGCGATTTTGAAGTCAGAATTTTTGAAAGTTATTTAGCATCCAAAGACATAGCATCATATCGAATGTGTACCGATATTTATATAAATATGCGCACTACAGATAATATCGCTGGTGCGATACTAGAAACGTTAAAAGCTGGTAGCTTTCTTTTATCTGCAAGTTGGCTAAAATATAATGTGCTCGACAAACTTGGCGTTTATTATAAAAAAGTTAATACGTTTAGTGAACTTGCCCCAGAAATTGATTATCATATAGAAAAGTTTCAAGAACTAAAATCAAGATATTCACAGACTAATTCGTCCATTATTGAACAAAATTGTTCGCACAAAGCCATAATAAGCCAATGGGTTGATTTATACCAAAAACTAAATCGTTAGTTTCCAATCCCAATACGCAATATATCAAGCTAATACACAAATAATTGTTTTAAAACTCGCATTACACATCTTAAGCAAAAAAAACGTTTTTATGTTGCCAATAAAATCCATTATAATTAAGAATTTTATTTTACCGATTGCCGATCATTTTATGAAAACGGATATCTCTAGGTCATATAAAGAGATTAAGAGACTAAAAAAACTTTCAAAAGAAGAGATTAGCAAATGGCAAATTGATAAACTAAAACTCCTACTTTGGCACGCTTTCGACCATACAAAATATTATAAGCAAATATTTATCAGTGCGAATCTTACACCTAATGATATTAATTCAATTTCTGATTTACAAAAACTACCAATTTTAACAAAAGAGATAATTCGAAATAATTATCAAGACCTCATTCCCGATAACATCAATGACATTCAACACATCAAATCATCTACTGGTGGCTCTACTGGAACCCCATTAATGTTTTTATTGGATAGAAAATCATGGAGCTTTTCTAATGCAACAAACACTATAAATTGGGAGCAAGCAGGCTATAAGTATGGTGATAAATTCATTGCTTTGGGAAGTACATCATTGTTTGTGAATAAAAAAGCATCTTTAAAGCACCTTTTATATTACAAATTAAAAAGTAAAATCGGGCTAAGTGGCATTAATATGTCAGATGAAATATGTGAAGAGTACCTTTCAATCATAAATAATAATAAAGTTCATTTTTTGTACGGATATGCATCATCTATCTATTTATTAGCAAAATATGTATTAAAAACATCCGGCAAAATTAACATCAAAGCTTGTTTTACCACATCAGAAGTATTGACAGATCAATACAGAGACACGATAATTAAAGCCTTTAATTGCAAAGTGCTAAATTCCTATGGGGCTCACGATGGTGGTATAAATGCTTATGAACAGCAAGATGGTTTTTTTGAGGTTTCGTATAATTCCATTATTAATATGTCTAACCTAAACTCCGAAACATCTATAATTCCAGCATGTCTTACGGATGTTCTTAACTATGCAATGCCATTAATTAATTATCAATTAGGAGACGAATACTTAATAAATCAAAATTCAAATATAAATTACGCTTACAATGGTCAGGTGATAAATAATGTATTAGGAAGAACATCAGATATTATTCAATTAGAGAATGGGATTACACTCACTGGACCAGGCTTTACAATACTATTCAAAGATATCCCGGTAGAATATTATTGTATCGAAAAAAATGGAATTAACTCCATAAATTGTTCTATTAAAGTTTTGCCAGGTTACAATTCCGAGCACGAAACACTTATATTATCTACATTAAAAAAGCAAATGGGAATAGACTCAAATATATCCATTTTATATTCGGATGAAGTAAAATTGGCTCCAAATGGCAAACGATTATATTTTGTCACAAGTTAATTTAACAAAATACACAATAAAAATTCAAGGTCGATTAAGACTTAAAAAAACAACTGCCTAAACTACAACATCTTATATCAAACAACACACGTATGAAAATCCTAATTGATATTAATCATCCAGCACACGTCCATTATTTTAAAAATTTCATTAAAATAATGGAAAGTAAAGGTCATACATTTGTAATAACAAATCGAAATAGTAAAATAATCAACCAACTTTTAGATAAATATCAAATAAGCCATATAACTAGAAACATACGTCCTACTAAAAAAAGCTTTTTCTATACAGCAAAATATTTAATTGGAATTATCTACGCTTGTATTAAAGCTTCTTTAAAAGAAAAACCAGAGATGTATGTAGGGTTCGGATCTTTTCCTTGTACATTTACCGCTTTTTTATTCAGAAAACCAGTTATCCTTCTCGATGATACAGAGCACAATAATGCAAGCCATTCCTTAAATAAACCATTTCAACCAATAGTACTTACCCCTTTTTATTACAAAAAAGAGCTCGGAACTACTCAAATATATTTTAATGCGTATGTAGAACAATTATATTTACATAGCCATTACTACCAAACAAAATCTACAGTATTGGAAGAATTAAATTTAATTGAAACTGAATATGCTTTAGTTCGTTTTATTGCTTATGATGCTCGTCATGATAGTAAAGTAAAGCCAATTTCTGAAGAATTTAAAAAGCAAATTGTTTTAGAAATATCTAAAAAAATGAAGGTTATTGTTTCATTGGAAAGCGATAATGCAGATGAGTTTTATAAACCATACCAAGTTTTTATTTCACCAGAAAAGATGCATGACATCATTGCAAATGCTTCTTTTTTTGTAACGGAGGGTGCAACAATGGCTTCAGAGGCCGGAATATTAGGTGTTCCATACATTTATATTAATCCTTTGCAGGAAGTTGGAAATGTAATTGCACAGGTTAATTCATATCCAGAAATTGCATCTCAAACTATAGATGAAAGCAATGTTATGATACTATTGCGAGAAAAACTTGATAATAGTATTAGTACTGAAACTAAGAATAAAATCAGAAATCAAATTGAAAGTTCAACCATTAATCCAACGCAACTACTTGTTTGGTTTGTAGAAAACTACCCTGAAAGCGTACAAACGTTGAAAGATAACTCAGATTATCAATATAACTTCAAATAAGAAACGTAATGAAAGTATTAATTACTGGAGCCTCAAAAGGCATTGGCTTTTTCTTAATGCAAAAATTATCTGCCGCTGGTTACGAAGTTTTTGGAACATATTGTTCAACATTACCTTCAATAGAATACCAACCATATTTTACTAAAGTTGATATTAATAATCAAACGCAAGTTGCGAATTGGATTAAAAATTCTGTTAGTGGTGATGATGAAATTATTCTAATTAATTGTGTAGGAACAAATTACAATGCACTTGCACATAAAGCAGATATTGAAAAGTGGAAAGAATTAATAGATATTAATTTAATTGGCACATTTAGAATGATAAGCACAATTTTGCCATATATGCAACATAAAGGTTTTGGAAGAATAATCAATTTTTCATCGGTAGTAGCACAAAAAGGAATACCAGGAACAAGTGCTTATGCAGCTTCAAAGTCTGCGCTTTGGGGATTAACAAAATGTATTGCTGTTGAAAATGCGCAAAAGGGAATTACAATTAATAACTTAAACCTTGGATATTTTAACATTGGAATGATTTCAGAAGTTCCTTCTGAAATTTTAGCTAGTATCAAAAAAAATATTCCATATCAAGAACTTGGAGATCCTGAAAACATTTTAAATGCAGTAAAATTCCTAATAATTTCAGATTATATTACAGGAACATCCATAGATATTAACGGAGGTTTATTTTAGCTATATTCTTCAAAAAATCACCTCAATATATCTATTTCTTAGGTCTAATTATTAGATAAAAGATATTTTACAAATTATGGAACGACTCTTCTAATAAACACAAAAGTGCCCACAATTGTTAAAGAATACTGAGAACCTATAAATACTGAGAACCTATAAATTTATGAAAGATTATTTACCTCTTCATCGTCAGACTTTACCAAATCATGTAGAAAGATCGTTTTATAAAGCTTGGAAATTATCTACTAAAGAACATGGGTATGTTGGATTGTTTGCCATGTTACGCTTTCTATACAGGCGCTCTATGGATCATACACTTCAAGTAATTTCAAGAGTAGTACCCTATAGTGGCACTCGTATCAAACTACACAGAATGAGAGGTGTAAAAATTGGAAAAAACGTCCATATTGGTCCATTAGTAACCATAGATGATGTATATCCAAATTTCGTAATTATTGAAGATGGTGTTTCAATTGCGGGTCAAAATTTTATCATAACTCACAATAAGCCATTAGAATATCACAAACATCTTTCTGAAGCTTTTTTAGCACCAGTAGTTATTAAAAAGAATGCTTGGATTGCTGTTGGAGTTATTATTCTACCTGGAGTCACCATTGGCGAAGGAGCTATTGTAGCCTCGGGTTCGGTTGTAAATAAAGATGTTCCGGCAAACACTCTTGTGGGAGGAGTTCCAGCTAAAGTAATTAAAAAATTTGAACTGAAAGATGGAATTCCCATTGGTTTTATTTGATAGCCGATTATAATAATTGATCTAATTGAAATGTATACTTTTACTAGTATTATCACAACGTTTCAAACCCAAAAAATAAAAACTAAAGGATATAATAATTTTAAGTGATCATTAAATTATAAATAATGAAGCAATTAGTTAGAAACGTAAAAATATCAGGTACTGGCTCTTATGTACCCGAAACTGTGTTTACAAATGAGTATTTGGAAACAATATTACCCACAAGTGCTCAATGGATTTATGAGAACATTGGGATCAAAGAGAGGCATATTGCTTCTAATACTCAAGCAACAAGTGATTTAGCTACGATTGCCGGTCAACGAGCAATTGATGACGCTGGTTTGAAAAATGAAGATATTGAATTAATTATTGTAGCCACTTCAACCCCAGATAGAAAAGCTCCTTCAACTGCTGCTTTTGTTCAACACAAACTCAAAGCTCATAATGCTGCTGCTTTTGATTTAACGGCTGTTTGTAGTGGCTTCTTATTTGGAATGTCGGTAGCAACCCAATATATTGCATCTGGAGTTTATAATAATGTATTAGTTATTGGTGCCGACACTTTCTCGAAAATCACAGATTGGACAAAGCGAGATGCAGTTTTTTTTGGTGATGGTGCAGGAGCAGCAGTAGTAACTTCTTCAAATATAACTGAGGGATTTTTAGCCTATCGGCTTTATACAGAAACTACGAACGAAATGCTAGGATTTACAATTCCTGGTGGTGGTTCCGAAATTCCGTTGACACCTGAGAATATGAATGAACAGTATTTTCAGATGGATGGCAAGGCAGTTTTTAAATCAGCTACAACTGCACTTCCAAAAGCAATTAATCAAGTGCTTGAAGATACTGGGTTAAGTATTGATGATATAGATTTGATGATTCCTCATCAACCAAGTATTCGAATTTTACAAAAAACTGCTGAAATTATCGGATTACCTTTTGAGAAAGTAATGACAAATATGGATAAATATGCCAATACTTCAGGTGCAACCATACCAATATTATTAGACGAATTAAAAAAATCAGGTAAATTAAAAAGAGGTGATATTGTACTATTTGCTGCTGTTGGAAGTGGTTGGACTTATGGTGCAGCTATTATAAAATGGGCTAACTAACTTAAATCACGATAGTTGACTCTGTTCATATAATATATTTCATATTAGCTAAAGGGCATTTGACAATATTTTTTTAGACATTCAGGAATGTTTTACGCTCTATTTTTTTTTACATTTTAAATTTTTATATCAGTAAATATATATGAAAATACTCATCGATATCGGCCACCCAGCTCACGTTCATTATTTTAGGAATTTTATTCAAATAATGGAAGAAAAAGAAAATAAGTTTCTAGTGATTGCAAGAGATAAGGAAGTAACTTTTTCTCTTCTAAATTTTTATCAAATTCCGTTTAAATCAAGTGGCAAAGCAAAAAAAAGTATTTTTGGAAAATTTATAAAAATCTTCCTAGATGATTTCAATATGTTATTTTGGGTACTAAAATTTAAACCAGACATATTATTGAGTTTTGCAGGTGGTCCAAATAGAATTGGGAAATTATTAGGTATTCGATCAATTACTTTCGATGATACTGAGCACGCTAAGCTTTCGCACATGCTCTATTTAAAACATTCAACTCACATTGTTACACCTTCATGTTATTTAAAATCTTTTCCAAAAAAGCAAATATCATACAATGGCTATATGGAACTTTGCTATTTACACTCTAAATATTATACACCAAATATTTCAACTCTCAAAGATATTGGAATTAATGAAGGGGAGAAATTTGCAATTTTACGATTTGTTTCTTGGAATGCTAGCCACGATATTGGTCACTCTGGGTTAACTATAGATATGAAAAGAGAACTGGTAAATATATTATCAAAACATGTAAAAATATATATTTCATCAGAAGCAACTTTGCCTGAAGAATTTCAACAATATCAAATTAAGGTTGCACCAGAGAAAATGCATGATATATTAGCTTTTGCAACAATATTTATAGGTGAGGGAGCTACCATGGCTTCAGAATGTGCTATGCTTGGAACTCCAGCAATTTACGTCAATTCATTATCAGCAGGAACTCTTGAAGAACAAGAAAAATATGGATTAATTTCTAGTCATCGAGGAACTGAAGGCGTACTCGAAAAAACTAAAGAATTTTTAGAAATGATAAATTTAAAAGAAGTATTCCAATCACGCAGGGAAAAAATGCTTTCTGAAAAAATAGACGTTACGGCTTTCATGGTTTGGCTAGTTGATAATTACCCACAAAGTGCTAAAATAATGGAGGAAAATCCTAAATATCAATTACAATTTTTAACATACAATGATAATTAGTAAAATATCCTTAGAAAATTCTAATTATTTTGTGATTCTTTTTCATCAAATTGGTTCTAATTTCAGTACAAAATATATTAAGCATTTCTATAGTATTTAAAAAAAATAAAAAAATATTTAATTTATTTCCAGAAATATTTTCTTTAAATTGGAAATATTCATACTTTTGCATATAACATAATAATAATTCGATAATTAATGAAAAATAAAAGTCTACAAAAACAAATTGAGTATGTTTTTAAAAATAGTTTATTTTACAAAAATAAATTTAAAGGGATTTCTTTACAAGAAAGCACTTTAACACTATCTTCACTTCCATTTACTACTAAATCAGAGTTATTATTAGATCAAAAGCACAATCCACCCTATGGCAGTAATTTATGTGTTGAATTAAATGCCATTCAACGTATACATAAAACATCAGGTACAACAAATACCCCACTTATATTAGCATTAACAAAAAATGATATTAAAAACACAATTCATATTGGCTCAAAATGTTTTAATTTAGCTGGACTAAACAAAGAAGATGTTGTTGTTCATTGCTTAAATTATAGCATGTGGGCTGGAGGATATACAGACCATCATAGTTTAGAAGCTACTGGTGCAACGGTAATTCCATTTGGAGTTGGAAATACGAATAATTTAATCGAAACCATATTATTGCTTAAACCAACTGCAATTCACTGCACACCCTCCTATTTGAAAAAAATTGAGTTAGTACTTAAAACTGATTTTCATATATTACCAAGTGATTTAAATCTCAAACTTGGTCTATTTGGCGCTGAACCTGGTTTGCAAAATCCAATTTTCAGAAAGAGAATTGAAGATGATTGGGGTCTAAAGGCGATGAATGCAAACTATGGTTTGTCAGACGTTTTAAGTATGTTTGGCACAGAATGTACACTTCAAATTGGTTTGCATTTCATGGGCGACGGCGTACTATATCCGGAATTAATTGACTTACAAACCAATGAGGGTATTACCTTTGAAGAAGGTGCTATTGGTGAGTTAGTATTAACAAATTTACAAAAAGAAGCTCAACCGCTTATAAGATATAAAACGAATGATATAATAAAAATTCTATCCACAACTGAGTGTGATTGTGGCGAAAAAGGATTTCGTTTCGAGATAGTAGGAAGAACTGATGATATGTTAGTTATAAAAGGTTTAAACGTCTTTATGACCTCTGTAGATTCTGTTATTAACAAATTCTTATCCTCGTTAACTGGAGTCTATCAATTTTTAGTGAGCAAAGATGATCCTATTGAAGATATTATTGTAAAAATTGAAGTTAAAGACGAGGTTGATGACAAAGAGTCCTTAAAAAATGAAATTATTATTGAATTTAAAGAAAAAATTTATCTAACTCCCATCATCGAATTTTATAAAGAAGGAGATTTGCCAAGAACTCAAGGAAAAACTAAGAAGTTATTACGAATTCTTTAAAACGAGAAAACTATGTTTAAATTAAAAAAACCAGAGATTTACGCATCAGAAATTGCTGAATTTATAAATGCCAAGTTATTTGGCTTAGATTTTATTGTAAGAGAACCAGCATTTATTAGTCATATCAAAGAGAATACTTTTTCATTTTTGCAATCAGAAGAAAATATTAATAACATAAATATTCCTAATGAATCGTTAGTAATTTGCTTATCTTCGCTCACATTGAATCTTAATTGTTCATATATTTTCTCGAAAAATCCCAAACTTGATTTTATTAGAGTTATTAATGAGTTTTTCGTTGAAATAGAATCATATAAGATATCCAAATCAGCTATCATTCATCCTAATGCAATCATTGCGCAGAATGTATCAATTGGAGAGCATTGTGTAATTGGGCAAGACACTGTTATTGGCGATAATACTCAAATCTTAAACAATGTTGTTATTGGAGGGAGAGTGGAAATTGGGAACAATTGTATCATCAAAGATAATTCAACTATTGGCAGCGAGGGATATGAATTTGTAATTGACGAAGATGGGCTTCCCATTCATTATCCGCATATAGGAAAAATCATCATTGAAAATAATGTTTGGATAGGTTCAAATAGCACAATAGAAAGCGCAGCTATTAATGATACATTAATTATGAATCATGTAAAAATTGATGATTTAGTTCAAATTGGTTCTGGTTGTACTATTGAAAATGGTTGCATGATTACTGCTGGAAGTATTTTAAGTCAGAATGTGGTTATTAAAAAGGATAGCTGGCTGTCGCCAAATGTTACAATTATCGAAAATATTATTGTAGGAAAAAATTGTGTAATTGGAGCTGGATCAGTTGTACTCAAAGATGTTGCTGAACACACGATCGTGGTTGGTAACCCAGCTCGTTTTCTTAGAAACACTAAAAATAATCATAATAAAAAAAATTAACAATGGCTGGTTTAACAAGCAATGGTGATTTTTCAGAAAAAATTTCTCCATTTCTAAGAAAAAAAATGGGAATACTTGAACGAGAAGAAGGTATAAACTCACAAGCATATCAAGCATTATATCTTCAGTATGTAAAACAAGATATTGAAACCGAAGAAAAAGCAGAATCAAATAATCGTCATTGGGAAGCAGATATAAAATTAGGCGGTAATAATGATAGTGGTATCGTTGTTCATGGTGTTGAAAGACTTTATAAGCAAAGTTTAGTTATCGAGCCAACTATGATTTGCGCAGCGCATTGTCGTTATTGCTTGAGAGCAAATTATGAAATTTTCACACTTACAGAAACTGAATTAAAGAATATTGCAAATTATTGTGGACATGAATCACTTAGAAATGAGGTTAGTGAAGTTCTAATAACTGGTGGAGATCCATTCATTGTTCCACAAAAGTTAAGATTTCTTGTGGAATCAATTATTGAACTTGCTCCAAATATTAAACGAATAAGGATTGGGACTAGAGTTCCATTACACGATCCAGATAGAGTAGATAACAACATTTTTGAAATTTTCAAAAGACATCGTAACAGAGTAACTTTTGAAGTTGCAACACAAATAAATCATGAAATAGAATTATTCCCAGAAGTTATCGAAAAGTTTCGAATGATAAGGGACTTAGGGATTACAGTATACTCCCAAAATGTATTAATAAAAGGTGTTAATGACAACATCAAAACATTAGCAGAATTATACACTAAAATGCGTGATGTTGGTATTGAATCGCATTATTTATTTCACCATGTGCCAATGAGAGGTATGCACCATTTTAGAACGACTGTTCAAAAAGGGTTAGAGCTAAGTAAGGAACTAACTAACAGTGGTTTAGTTTCTGGCAGAGTGAAACCGATGTACGCACTAATGACTGATATTGGTAAAATTACACTATACGAAGACACTATATTAGAAAAAGACAACAACAACCAATTATTAATACAATCGTCATACAAATTCGAAGACCGGATGAAATGGAATCCTGATTGGGTTATGCCAGAAACTGCTTCTGTAGATAAAAATGGATTGCTTAGAGTTTTATACCTCGATGGAAATGATAATTAAAAAATAAAAAAAGATGAAATCATATCACTTACTAGAACATCGCGAACTACCTTTTTTTGACGAAGAAGTTGGCTTTTCTCTAAGGGCAAAAAGAACAGCTTTAGAACATGGTTATACAGGTTTTTTGGGGTTACCAAGATTTTTAATAGCCCGACTCAAAGATCATATTTTGCAAATTATTGCATTGAAAATTCCATATTCAGGATTTAAAGTTCGGTTACATAAATTTAGAGGTGTAAGAATTTCACCAAAAGTTAGCATAGGTCCGTTTGTTTTTATCGATGATGTGTATCCAAACTATGTTGTTTTGGAAGAAGGTTGTTCTCTATCTGGCTATAATGTAGTTCTTACACATTACAAGCCTCTGAGGTTTCACAAGGAAGTATCTGAAGCATTTGTTTCACCTACAATAATTGGAAAAAACGCTGTTTTAGCTGTGAATGTTACAGTTTTACCTGGTGTAAAAATTGGTGAAGGTAGCATTATTGCTGCTGGCTCTGTTGTAACAAAAGACGTCCCTCCATTTGTTTTGGCTGGTGGTGTACCAGCAAGAATAATTCGAGAATATATTGTTGAAGATGGAATTCCAATTGGCATCAAAGAAAAGACTAAATTTTAACTTAACTGCATCCTTCAATCCGCAAGAAAATTTTATATCCAGAAATGCATTCATTCCACGGTTTAGAAACAATGTCAAACGCCCCTTCATTTCTGACTCACGATTAATATTGTGAACTCGGAAAAAACGTTTTACCCTATATACTGACACCCATTTTTTTTTAATTTGTTTTGAACCGAACCCCATTTTCGCTTTTCATTAGGGAGTAATGATACTTCAAACTAATCAATAAAGTAGAATAAATATACTTATGCTCCACCCGAGTTTAAAAGCGGTAAGGATTAGGATATCTATCGTGAAAAAGGGCTGAAAATATTGAAAATTCATCAAACAATTGAGCTGTTTTTTCATTGAATATTTGATTGTATAAAAAACAAATTATTAACAAGCTCAAAGTAAAATTATCAATAACTTTGAGCCAAATTTCATTTCTGTATTTATTACAAAAGAATGACTAAGTATTGTATCTTTTCAAATGATGTTGAAACGACATCTATATGGTTAAATAAGCTTAGCGATGAAACTGGTTGGAAGGTTTATCGCGAGGGGATGCCGTTACTTCTTGATATATATGAAAAATATGGAATAAAAAGTACATTTTTTTTTACCGGTTATATCGCCAAACTTATTCCCGATATTATTAAGATGATTCAAAATAGAGGGCACGAAGTTGCGAGCCATGGGTTATCGCATCTCAAAGAAAATGGATTTGATGTAATGCCGTTTGCTAAACAAAAAATTCATTTATTAGAATCAAAAAAAATATTAGAAGATATTTCAGGCGAAGAGGTAATTTCTTTCAGGGCACCAGCACTTAGAGTAAATAACGATACTGCAAGCGCATTGATTGAAACAGGATACAAAATAGATAGTTCGGTTGCATCTCAACGGTTTGATATGTTTATGTCGTTTGGGGGTCTTAAAAAGTTAAATTGGATAACAGCACATCGTTTACCATATCATACATCTGAAAAAAGCATATTTAAAAAAGGGGATAGTCCCCTCGTTGAGGTTCCTCTAAGTGCATTAATTATTCCGTATATTGGAACAACTATGCGAATATTCCCAAATATTACTAATATTCAAAAAAGGATACTTGCGCTAGAATCGAATTTTTTTGAGAAACCTATTGTTTTCGATATTCATCCAAATGAACTCATTGATGAAAGTCACATCATTCGATCAATTGAAAATAGATCTAGTAACCCAGTGAGTTATTTTTTACAAGACTTTTTAAGAGCCAAACTCAAATCAAAAAACCTTGGGATTGCTGCAATTCCTCTATTTGAAAATCAAATTAAATATTTTCGAGATAAGAACTTTGAATTTGTCACTTTAAAGACATACTGCGAAGAGACAAAATTAATTTAAGATTCAACTATATTTGTGTATATTTGAAACTTATAAATATTCAAATTTTGAAAATACATATCAAACCAAAGACATTATTTATAATATTTAATAGTATCATATTTTTATTAGTAGTTCTCCCTCTAAATGGCAATAGTGAGTTAAACCACATCACTATTCTTCGTTTTCGGGGAGATTATTTTTTTCATGCATTGATGTTTCTTCCATGGGCATTTTTTAGCAAATCATTATCGAAAAAAATATGGATATGGCTATTATTAGGCATTTTAATAGCGATGTTAGCAGAAGGAATACAATATTTTATTCCATATCGAGCATTTAACGTAAATGATGCATTGGCAAATACAATTGGGGTAATATTAGGATTTATCATATTTGCAGCTTTTAAATGGGCTCTACAAAATTTTAATAACAAAAGAAAAAGGAAATAAATTCTAAATGCAATTCAGATACTATTTTTTCTGAATCTTCTATTTAAGCAATTATAAACAATAGACACTAATACGCTTTATTTGGTTTTTTTGGAACCAAAAACGCTTTTAAATTGAGTTTTTGAACGTGTCGGTTGGAAAATTCCTTTTTTTACAGATTTTACCTCTTCTATAGAGTAAAAAGAACCTGGCGTAAATTCCTCAATTTTTTGAACAAAAGCACTCACGCTTTTTCGACCAATAATTGAAAAGATAATTTTTAAACCACCCATTCTTCCTTCAGCATCAATAATGCTATATCCAATATTTTGCTGATTCATATATTCAATGAGCCCAGCATGATCTGTTTTTGGAAATACTCGCACAATTACATTTCCCAAAGAAATCTTTTCTTCTAGTATTATTCCAATATAATTTCCCAGCGCAAAGCCTAATCCATAAGCAACGAATGTAACCCAATTATCAAGATGTTTTAAAATTTGACTTACTGCTAGCAGCCATATTAACGACTCAAAAAAAGCTAAAAATGGAGCTATAAACTTATACCCTTTAGAAACTAAAATCAATCGTAAAGTACCAATACTCTGATCTGTAATTCGAGCTAAACAGATTAAAATTGGCAAAATAACCCATGTAAACACATCTGAATCTGCCAAAAACCATGAATTAAAATCCATACTACAAAACATTAATAGAGTTCATGAATAAATTCTGAGATGATTTTGACTACCATCTCATCTTCATCAGATTCTTCAGCATTTTCATCACGAACTAACGTTTTTGTTTTCACTAATCTATCGTCCTCATATTCATATATCCACCGAACAATTAATTCTTCCTCGTGATTATACTTTTCTTGAGTTTGAATTTTTCCTAATTCATTATAATCAAAAACTGTGGTATACACCCCATTAACATCTTCTTCAATCAACTGAATATTAACACCTTGTTCATCATATTCAAAAAATGACTTTGCCACTAATTGATCTTTCTTATTGTAATGTAACGTTTCAATGCGTTGCCCCAGCTCATTATAATCATATTTAAAAGTCTGTTTATCACCTACTAAATTATCAATATTAATTTCAGAAATTCGCAATCCATTTTCATCGTATTCATAAATGGTTTCGGTTTCTAGCTTCTGTTCATCATTAAACAGTTGTTCTTTTATTAATTTCTGATTTTCGTAAGTAAATTGCTTTAAATGATAGAGTTCATTATCAGAATCTACATTTCGCTTTTCAATCAAATGTCCATCATTATCATAAAGATAGGTTGTATAGTCATTATCGTCCATTTCTGCGTAAAAACACGACTCTCCTATTACTCTACCATTTTCGTCTAAATCATATTTATGACATTCCAACAATTCATTATTTTCATCAAAGATAGAATGTTCGATAAGATGATTATTTGCATCATAGATGTTTGAATAATTATTTTCAATTAAAGTATCAGGACGATATCCAATTTCTTTCGTGATATTTCCGTTTTCATCAAATTCTTTATAAGATGCCAAGTAACGGCTATTTGAATCAGCAGAATCATAATCAACCATTGCTAACTGATTGCTGATATACGTATGAATGGATTTAACTTTATTTTGAGACATAATTTAAAAGATTGATTGGATATAATTATTAACTTTGAGGCAAAGTTAAGTAAAAGAATAAACCTATTTAAAAAAATGAGAGCAAATTTAATTTTAATTTTAATGATGACATCCGCATCTTTAATGGCACAAATGCAACCGCCCAAATATCCAACAACAAAAAAAGGCAAACAGATTGATACCTACTTCGGGACAAAAGTCGCAGATCCATACCGGTGGCTTGAAGACGACAAGTCTGCCGAAACAGCTGAGTGGGTAAAATCGCAAAATATCGTCACAAATGCTTATTTGCAGGCAATACCACATCGCGAAGAGATGAAAGAACGTTTATTAGCCCTTTGGGATTATCCAAAAATGGGTGTTCCTTTTCGGGAGGGAAATTTTCTGTTTTATTACAAAAATAGTGGCACTCAAAATCAAAGTGTATTATATGTAAACGAAATAGGTTTGAATAAGGAACGTATTTTATTGGATCCAAACACAATGTCGAAAGATGGTACACTATCGATTGGAAGTTTGTCGGTAACCAAAGATGGAAAATATTTAGCATATTCCTATGCTGTTAGCGGTTCAGATTGGAATGAAATCAGAATTATTGACGTTGAAAAAGGCACACATTTGGACGACACTTTAAAATGGGTGAAATTTTCGGGAATTGCTTGGAAAGAAAATGGGTTTTATTATAGTAGGTATGATGCTCCAAAAGGAAGTGCATTGTCTGCAAAAAACGAATTTCACAAAGTATATTTTCACGAACTAAATACTCCGCAATCAAAAGATAGATTGATTTTTGAAAATCCAAAAGAGCCATTGCGTAACTACTCTTTGGCTTTAAGTGATGATAAAGACTATCAATTTTTGTACGAAACAGAATCCACAAGTGGCAATGCACTCTCCTTTCGCAAATCAGATAATGACAAAGCTCCATTTACAAAAATTTCTACTGACTTTAAAAGCGATTATTCAATTATTGAGGTCATAAACGGGAAGTTTTTAATGTTGACAAATGACAATGCACCAAATATGAAATTAGTGCTTGTTGACCCAATAAATCCACAAAAAGAAAACTGGAAAACCTTTATTGCTGAATCAAGTGCTGTAATTCAATCGGCTCAAATTGCGTACGGGATGGTTTATGTTCAATTTATGGAAAAAGCGCAATCAAAAGCCAATTTTTACTCCTTAGAAGGTAAACTAATCAAATCATTAGATCTTCCTGGATTGGGAACAATCAATGGTTTTTCGGGTGATAAAAACGATGCTACTGCATATTTTGGGTTTACTTCGTTTACATATCCTTCATCAATTTTTAAAATAGATATGGTTAATCTAACCACATCAATATATTTTACTCCAAAAATTGATTTTGAACCAAAAGAATATGTTGCAGAACAAGTAGTCTACAAGAGCAAAGATGGCACTCCCGTTTCGATGTTTATTATACACCGAAAAGGGACCGTTCTCAATGGCAATAACCCAACGTTATTATATGGTTATGGTGGATTTAATATCAGTCTAACACCGTCGTTTAGCATAAGCCGACTATTATTTTTGGAACAAGGTGGAGTTATTGCAATTCCAAACCTAAGAGGTGGTGGTGAGTATGGACAAAATTGGCATCAAGCAGGGACAAAATTAACCAAACAAAATACCTTTGATGATTTTATTGCCGCTGCACAATATTTAATTCAAGAAAAATATACGTCTTCGTCTAAGCTAGCTATTCAAGGCGGTTCAAATGGTGGGTTATTAGTGGGTGCATGTATGACTCAACGTCCTGATTTATTCAAAGTTGCAATTCCTCAAGTGGGAGTTTTAGATATGTTGCGTTACCATCAATTTACTATTGGCTGGGCTTGGAAAACAGATTATGGATGTAGTGATAACAAAACTGAATTCAAATATTTGTATGGATACTCACCTTTACATAATGTAAAAAAAGGGGTTCAATATCCTGCAACATTGGTCACTACAGCCGATCATGATGACAGAGTTGTTCCTGCACATTCATTTAAATTTATTGCCACACTTCAAGAAAATCACGTTGGAACAAATCCAGTGTTGATTCGAATTGAATCAAAAGCAGGACATGGAGCAGGAAAACCAACCACAAAAGTAATTGAAGAAGCCACAGATATTTGGGCCTTTATATTTCAAAATCTTGATTTCTTATATTTATCAAAAGAGGAAATGAAGCAACGATTCCAAAAGGAATAATAACATCTAAATAATTGATTATCACCTAAATCCCAGTAGAAATATTGGGATTTTTTATGTTTTTAGAGTTTCATAAAAAATAAATACATTTTTTTATAATCAAAAAAGTTATACTTTTATAATACCAAAGCATAATTTAAAGGCATCATTCACTCAAAACGCTACTTGTCAAATCTAAAAAGGGATATTAAAGAAATTAGAATAATGAATTTACCAACCAAACCAATAATAATTGCAGGACCTTGCAGTGCTGAATCCGAAGAGCAAGTGATGGCTTGCGCCAAAGCCATAGCCAATTCGGGCAAAGTGCATGCGTTTAGAGCTGGCATTTGGAAACCCAGAACTCGACCGGGATCGTATGAAGGAATTGGAAACGAAGGTCTTAAATGGCTTAAACAAGTAAAGATAGAAACTGGATTGATGACAGCCACAGAAGTAGCTACAGAAAAACATGTTTTAGAAGCATTAAAGTATAATGTTGATATTCTGTGGATTGGAGCTCGTACTTCGGGAAATCCTTTTTCGATGCAGGAAATTTCAGATGCACTTTCTGGCGTTGATGTAACTGTGATGATAAAAAACCCAGTGAATCCAGATTTAGAGCTTTGGATTGGCGCAGTGGAGCGGATTCAAAAGGCTGGAATTCAGAATATTGGATTAATTCACCGAGGATTTGCGAGCTATGAGAAATTGCGTTACAAGAATCAACCCTTATGGCAGATTCCAATAGAAATGAAACGTAAATTCCCTGACATTCCATTGCTTTGCGACCCAAGTCATATTGCTGGTACAAGTAAATATTTGTTGGAAATTTCTCAAAAAGCGCTCGATTTAGATTACGATGGGCTTATGATAGAGGTACATCCTACTCCTGATTGTGCGCTAAGTGATCCAAAACAACAGATAACACCCGAACACTTAATCCAATTACTCTCTCAACTAATTTATCGCGAGGCTAATTCAACGGATATAAATTTTATTCATGTACTTGAAGAATTACGCTGCAAAGTAAGCAGTTTCGACGAAAAGCTTATTGAATTACTTGGTCAACGTATGGCCGTTGCTAAAGAAATTGGAAAATATAAAAAGGAAAATAAAATCACCATTCTTCAAAAGGTACGATGGAACCAAATAATCAACCAAGTAGAGCTTAATGCAGTTCAAAATGGGCTAAGTAAGGAGTTTATAGATGCCGTTTTTAGCGCAATACATATTGAGTCCATTAATATTCAGAACGAAATAATGAACAATTAAATATCTAATAATGAATAATATAGATATATTTTCGAATAATTCAACTTCCAAAATTCATATTGATAATTCAATCGATCTGTTAAAAGAGCTTCTTCCAAATTCTAAAGTAATTGTAATTATTGACGAAACAGTAAATTGTCTTTATAGTAAATTATTCGAAGAGTTTCCGGTAATTCCAATTCGTTCTGAAGAAAAAGAAAAAACATTACAAACAGTAAACTACATCTACGAAAAACTCATTGAATTAGAAGCCGACCGTCATTCATTTTTACTTGGAGTTGGTGGTGGAATTGTTTGTGATATCACTGGTTATGTGGCTTCTACGTACATGCGTGGAATTCAATTTGGATTTATTGCAACCACCTTAATGGCACAAGTAGATGCAGCAATTGGAGGTAAAAACGGAGTAAATTTTCATGGGTACAAAAATATAATTGGAACAATTAACCTACCCAATTTTGTGTTTTGTGATGTCCGATTTTTAACCACTCTTCCTACCCGTGAATTCAATGCTGGATTTGCTGAAATCATTAAATATGGCCTCATACAAGATTTATCTATACTTACTGATGTTGAAGATAATATTGAAAAGTACAAAAACTTCGATTTGAATGCAATCATCCAACTAATTATAAAATGCGCTCGCATTAAAGCCAATATTGTAAATACAGATATTCAAGAAAAAGGAATTCGGAAAATCTTGAATTTTGGTCATACTATTGGCCATGCTTTAGAGAAAGTTTCATCAAAATATAATCACGGTGAAGCTGTAAGTATTGGTATGATGGTGGCTCTGAAAATTTCGCAACTAAAAGGGTATATTTCTGAAACAGAGATTAGTAGAATAGTTAAATTACTTCAACTTTACAATCTTCCCACAAATATTGACAATAAATCACTTACGACTTTATCTGAAGCCATTACCTTAGATAAAAAGCGAAATAATAACTCTATCGATTATATTATTCTGAGCAAAATTGGGAAAGCAGAAGTCTTATCAATTGACATTTTAGAGCTTAAATCTAATATTTTGATTTTTTTAAAATAACAATTATGAAACGAGCCGAAGGTAATGTTTGCACTCTTCTTGTTTCACCAGAAATTTGTGACAATACACCGACCAACCTTGTCTTTATTGGTTTTATGGGTACCGGAAAAACAACAGTTGGCAAAATATTAGCTAAAAAATGTGGGTTAACTTTTGTGGATATTGACCGATTTATTATGAATAAAACGGGTATGGATATCACTTCAATATTTAGTAGATATGGAGAATCATATTTTCGTGATTTAGAAGAGAATATATTAGCGGAAGTTCTTTTAAATAATCATCAAATTATTTCTTGTGGTGGAGGAATCGTCTTAAGAGAATCAAACAGAAAATTACTCAAAAAAAATGCAATAAATTGTTGGTTATATAATTCGCCAGAGACTTCATTATCTAGAATAAGAAACTCCAATCGACCGCTTTTAAACACACCAAATCCAGTTGAAAAAGCTAAATTATTAATTCAGGAACGCGAACAATTATATAGCGATGTTGCTCATTATAAGATATGCACAGAAAATTTATCGTTAAATGAAATTACAGAGATAATATATGAAGAAATATATCAGCCCATCATTGGTAAACGGTAAAATAAATGCTCCAGCATCAAAAAGTTATTTGCAACGAGCTGTAATTGCCGCTATGCTGGCTCAAGGGCGCTCTGTACTGCACAATTGCACACTTTGTGATGATTCGAAAGCGGTGCTAAGTATTGCGCAAAGTTTAGGTGCTAAAGTAATCAAAGATTATTCTGATATCATTATCACTGGCGGATTTCAGGTTCCTTCAGGTGAATTAAATTGTCATGAATCTGGATTAGCACTCAGAATGTTATCTCCTATTGTTGCGCTATTGCCTGATCCAATAACTGTAAATGGCTCTGGCTCGCTTCTCAACCGACCAATTGAGTTAATTATTGATTCTTTATCTCAACTAAATATAAAAGTTATCTCAAATAATCATCAACTACCAATAACTATTGATGGAAATTTACTAGGTGGCAATTTCGAAATTGATGGATCTAATGGGTCCCAATTGCTAACCGGATTACTTATGGCACTTCCATTGGCGCAAAAGGACTCGATAATTTCAGTGAAAAATCTAAAAAGCAAACCCTATATCGATATAACGATTGATTTGCTTCGTGAATTTGGAATTTGTATTTATCACGATAACTATCAGCAGTTTAGAATTACTGGAAATCAAAGCTATAAAAATACAAATTACAATATAGAAGGTGATTGGAGCAGTGCTGCATTTATGCTGGTAGCAGGTGCTATTGCTGGAGAAATTGAAATACTAGGAGTTAACCCAAAGAGTAAGCAGGCTGATATTCGAATTTTGGATGTGTTAAAAGCAGTCGGAGCAGAAATTTCAGTTTCGAATGAATCAATAATTATCAAAAAAAACAATCTAATCGGTTTTGATTTTGATGCTGAGGATTGTCCAGACTTATTTCCTCCGCTAGTGGCTCTGGCAGCTAATTGCAAAACTCCTTCAACCATTAATGGTGTTTCACGATTATACTCCAAAGAGAGTAACAGAGCTGTTTCTTTGCAAGAAGAATTTAATAAAATTGGTGTTTCCATCAATATTGATGAAAACAGGATGATTATAAAACCATCACAAATTAAATTTAATACCGTAAATTCGCATAACGATCATCGAGTTGTTATGGCGACGGCAGTGGCAGCGCTTTGTTCGGAACAAGGAATTGAAATTGAAGATTATGAATGTATTAATAAATCTTATCCTGATTTCTTTAATGATTTACACAAGACAACTCAACACAAATAACTATGAATCAGTTTGGTAGACAATTTAGACTTTCAATCTTTGGAGAATCACATGGATCTGGAATTGGAATCACAATCGATGGTTGTCCTTCGGGAATTGAAATACATGAATCAGATTTTAACGAAGACTTATCGCGTCGACGTTCTGGAGCCATTGGCACTACTTCTAGAACAGAAAAAGATGAAATAAAATTTCTAAGTGGAATTTATCAGGGTAAATCTACTGGTGCTCCAATAACTCTATTTTTCGAAAACACCAATGCACTTTCCTCCGATTATGCCCAATTTAAAGAGATTCCTCGTCCTGGCCACGCTGATTTTGTTGCCTTAAACAAATGGGAAAATGCCGATATTCGTGGTGGGGGTCATTTTTCTGGAAGGCTTACCCTTGGCTTAGTTGCAGCAGGTGTGATAGCAAAAAAAATCATCAATCCAATTATCGTAACATCTACAATTTTAGAAGTTGGTGGAGATAAAGATATTGAATCAGCCATTAAAAAAGCTATAGAAAACAATGACTCAATAGGTGGAATTTTGGAATGTAGAGCTACTCAAATGCCAATTGGATTGGGTGAACCGTTTTTTGATTCTGTTGAATCAATAATCAGTCATTTAGTGTTTTCAATTCCGGCAGTTAAAGGTATTGAATTTGGAAGTGGTTTTGAATCTGCTAGAATGACTGGTTTAAGCCACAATGATTCAATTATTTCCTCAAACGGGCTTACTTCCACTAATAATGCGGGTGGAATTAATGGAGGAATTTCTAATGGGAATGAACTTGTGTTCAGAATTGCCGTGAAACCCACCTCTAGTACTCCTGCAGAGCAAAATACAATGAATCTTTCTACAAATAAAATTGAAACATTTACAGTTAAAGGGCGTCATGATTTATGCATAGCACTAAGAGTCCCTCCAATATTAGAAGCAGTTACAGCTATTGCCTTGGCCGATTTATTAATACCATAAATCAGCAAAATAAATTTTATTTCAATGCCAATCTGGCTGAAATAAAAACATTTTTCCTGAAACTGAAAATAATTAGTAGAAAAATTGTAATTTTGCAGACTAATTAATACCTAAAGCTAAAAATGTTCAATCGACGTTATTTGAGAGTAAAAACCATGCAGGCAGTCTACGAAGCATTCATTTCTGAAGACTTAAACATTGCCAGTGGAGAAAAGAACCTAATTCAAGCTATCGACAACTTAAAAGTCCTTAGTGCTTATCAACTAGCGGTTTTACCACAACTTATTAAAGTTGCTGAAGAAAAAATTGAAGATTCTCGAAATAAAATGCTTCCCACCAAAGAAGATTTGAATCCTAATAAAAAGTTCTCAAGAAACCTAGTAATTCAGAAAATAGCTCAAAATCAGTACTATCAAAAGCTGGTTAGTGACAATAAAATCAATTTTCACGACGAATTAGACCTTTTTAAGCAAATTTACCAACGATTACTTGATTGGGATTTGTATAAAAAATATATGGAAAATCGATTTAATTCATTTGAAGAAGATCGAAGTTTTATAATGAGTTTTTATGATGCAATTTATTTCCAAAATGATGATTTATCATCCACAATTGAAGAGCACAATATTCATTGGTTAAATGATTTTTATGATGCTTCCGCGTTGACGATCAAGTGTATTCGTCAGATAAGTGAGGATAGTGATGATTTTAACACACTCCCAGGTTTTGAAAAAGATAGTGATGAATATGACGATGATATTAATTTTGTTCGATCATTATATCGATCAACAATTAAAAATTCGTTAGAATTTGAGCAAATGATTACACCTCGTTTACAAAATTGGGATACCGACAGAGTTGCTTACATGGATATGATTTTGTTAAAAATGGCCATCGCAGAGTTTATCGACTGTCCTTCTGTTCCGATTAAAGTAACAATAAATGAATATATTGAACTATCAAAAGATTACAGCACACCAAAAAGCAAAATTTTCATCAATGGATTACTAGATAAACTTGCTAATGAGTTAAAAGAAGCTGGAAAAATCAAAAAAGTAGGTAGAGGATTAATTGGTTAAAAGTTGATATTTAAACAAACAAATATGAAAAAACAAATTTTGTGGTTATTATTAATTATTGTTGTCAGCGCTTGCAACAATGATAAAAAGGGCTCATATTCTACAGACTTAATTAAAAACGAAGCTACTGCAGATGGCAAAGGAGACCCAAAAAATTCACCTGTGTTAAAGTTCGATGTAACCGAACATAATTTTGGAAATGTAATTCAGGGAGAAAAACTAACCTTTACTTTCAAATTTGTAAATATTGGAAAATCCGACTTATTAATTTCTCAAGCAACAGGTAGTTGTGGTTGTACTGTGGCCGAATTCCCACAAGAACCAATTAACCCTGGAAAAGACGGAATAATCTCAGTATCACTAAATACAGAAGGAAAAAAAGGCCCATTGGACAAAACAATCACCATATATGCAAATAGTTTCCCTTCCGAAACAGTTTTACATGTAAAAGCAATGGTAGAGTTACCATAATTTTTTATAACTTTGTAGCATTAACTAACCTAATAAAAAACAAAAATGGATTTAAATTTAATTATGCTTATGGCAGGTGGTGGTGGAGCCGATCAAAAAGGTGGTGGCTATCAATCACTCATATTCTTAGGATTAATCATTGTCGTATTTTACTTCTTTATGATTCGTCCACAAATGAAAAAAACTAAAGAAGCGAAAAAGTTTCGTGAAGCCTTAAAAAAAGGAGATAAAATTGTTACAATTGGTGGTATTCATGGTAGAATTGTAGAAGACAATAATCCTGCTACATTCGTTATTGAAACTGAAGGTGGTGGCCGTTTGAGAATCGAAAGAATTGCTGTCGCTTCCAATGTAAATGATGTAGCGATTGAAAGTAAATAGTAAATAATATAAGAGGAAATGTAGAAAATAAATTTTTAGATTTTTTCTCATGATACAAAAGCGAGGATATTCTAAAAAATATCCTCGCTTTTGTAATTTATAGTTAAGTAAAATGAAAATAAATAAACAAAAAATCATACAATTATTGAAACCAAAATATGGGTTTACAATATTTATGTTGTGTCTATTTATTTCCATTTTAAGTTGGTTCAGCTTACAATTATCTAAAGAATATTTTATTTCTTTAAGACTAAAAATCGAATATTCCAATATTCCCGATGATGTGCTTATAAAAAAAACATCAGATAGTATTTTTCAAGTAATAGTTAAAATAAAAGGATTTAATATTCTATCATTTAACCAACTATATAACAAAAAATCTTTAGCAATTGACATCAATTCTTTATTAAAAAAGGGAAAGTCTCAGGTTACATATTCGTCAAAGACATTATTAAACTTTGCAAAAAGTCAATTAAATATTAATACGATTGAATCAGCTTCAGCTGATTCAATAAACTTATATTATTGCAAAAAGGCTCGAAAAAAAGTCCCCATCATATCTTTGATTTCCTTCGACACTAAAAAACAGTATTTCAACAGCGACTCAATTTTTTTCAATCCTGATTCCGTTTGGGTTTATGGTACTGATGAGGATGTGAGTAAAATAAATTATGTAACCACCAGTCTCGTTCATTTTTCTGGTTTGGATAAGCCATTTATGAGTCAACTTCCCCTAAAAGCTCAGTCAACTAAGAATTCTACGATTCAGATTTTTCCCGCTTATACAACGGCAGTAATTCCAATTGAAAAGTACACTGAATCGACTGTTGAATGCAAAATTCAAAGTAGTAATAATCCCGAGTTTGAGTTAAAAACATTTCCAAACACAGTCAAAATCACATATTTTGTAGGATTATCTAAGTATAAAAGCATCGCAGATTCTAGTTTTAAAATATCTGTGGATTTATCAAAAAACATTACAGAAAACAGAGCTCCCATCGTTATTACACAGATGCCCAAATATGTGAAGGTGATTAAGATAACGCCAGAAATAATTGAATTTATTAAGATAAAGCGATGAGTAATAAAGTAGCATTAACTGGTAATATTGGAAGTGGAAAATCAACCATTGGTCACCTATTTTCTTTAATGGGTATTCCAATTTATAATGCTGATAATGAGGGGAAAAAGTTCCTTTTTCAAGCCTCCATCAAAGAAGCGATGGTCGATATTATTGGTGAAAACATTCTTGATAAAGAACACAATATCATATTTTCTGAAATGGCTAAAATAATTTTCGAGAATGATGTTTTATTAAGTAAAGTAAATGCAGTCATTCATCCATTGGTAATTGCAGATTATTTTGAATGGGAAAAGCTGCAAAACACTGCACCTTTTACAATTTTTGAGTCTTCTATTATTTTCGAACATCACCTAGAATCAAATTTTGATTTTGTAGTAGATGTGTATTGCCCTGATGAAATTGCAATTAATCGTGCTATTCAAAGAGGGTTTCAATCAGAGATTGATATTAATAATAGACTAAAAAGGCAACTAAACACTGAAATAAAAAAATCTAAAGCAGATTTTGTCATAAATAACTACAACAATTTCAGTGTAATAGAACAAATTTCAACTATTCTCCCTTTGCTATGCACCGAAAAGGTTTGATTTTTGTATATTTGTTTTTCATTAACAAAAAATATTCATTATTTACTGATCCATGATTAACAAATTACACCATTTACTTTGTTTTCTAATCATTTTTTTGATGGTGAATTGCTCAGTGGGGCAAAAATTACAAATGATAGTCCCCAAAGGACATACCTCAAATATAAAAATGGCTATTTATAATCCCAAATATCCATTAATTGCGACAGCTTCAAACGACAAAACAATTAAACTTTGGGATGAAAAAAGCGGAAAGTTAATATATACATTTACCGGTCATAAAAGCGGAGTAAACAGCATCATTTTTAGTCCAAATGGAAAGATGTTAGCTGCCTCATCAGACTCTTTAGTTTACCTTTGGGATGTTATTAATGAGCAACTTATCTTCAAAAAATCATGCTCAGTAAAACCAGTAAAGACATTATTTTTTTCGCCAAATAGTCAATTTTTAATATATCAAGTTTCACAAAGTCGATTTTCAGTCACTCCTATCAATAATATTCTTCCAACTATTGAGTTTTCGATTCCTGACACTTCGTATTCAGCAACATTATTAAACACACAAACAAATATTTTATATGTAGCTAATAACAAGGGCGCTATATATCAAGTTTCTCCACTTCAAGACACAATTGTTAAACTTTATGCACAAACGAATCAATCAATTTCTCATCTAGGATTACAAAACCACATTCTATTTGCGGTTACTAATCAAGGAAATATTTTATCGTGGGATATTGATTCGAAACTACAAAAAACTGTAAAACTAGGCTTCCGCCCGACCAATATTTGCAGTAATTTTAATGGAAAAATCATTGCTTTATCAGACACACTCAACAATATCCATATTTTTGATTTGGCAAAAAATCGCACAATTCAAATCATACCATCTAATCTTGCTAAAATTGAATCACTTACTCTTGGAAATACAGACACCATTATTGCTGCAAGTTGTATTGAAATTATTAAAGTCTGGAAAATAACAGGGGAACTTATCAGAGAGAACTCAAAGCATACGAAAGATGTAGAAAAAATTCAATTCAATTCTGATGATTCCAAATTTTTAAGCTGTGGATATGATGAATATGCATTAGAATGGAACTATTCAAAAAATCCAATTAATAATTTATCGGGATACACTCAAAACATTAATAATATTGTTTACAGTTCAAACAATCAACATTTTGCGACAGTTTCGGGTAATGATAGTGTAGTGAAAATATGGAGCAATAAAACAGGACGCGTTGTTTCTGTATTTAAAGGAAATCAAAATGGTGTTGATTATTTGAATGTTGCTCCATTGCATAACTATCTATTAGCCAGTGGCAATAACTATAATGCTCAACTTTGGAACTTCACTACCGGAGACAGCATTACTTCGTTAGTTGGACATAAATGGAAAATCACAGACTCTGAATTTAGTGTTGATGAAAAATATGTATTAACAGCCAGTTTAGATGAAACCATTAAATTATGGAGTATCCCTGAAGGCAAACTAATTAAATCCTTTGAGTCAAAAAAGTGGCTAACAGAGTGTGCTTCATTTAATCCCAACTTTAATTTCGTAGTTACTTCAAGTTCTGACAGTAAGGTTTGTATATGGAGAACTCGAGATGGGAAAATGCTTAAGAAACTCAAAACACCTAAATTGCATTTAACCGACATTCAATTTATTTCAAATAGTGACACCTTAGTCGCATTATCAAAAACAGGGCAGATTTACATTATCGATGCGCGACGCAACGCAATCATAGACACCCTAAATAGAAAGAATGATCTTTTTACAGCTATGTCTGTTTCTGAAGATAAAAAGTGGATTTTTGCTTCAGAAAATGGCAGTGTAATTATTTGGGATGTTGATAATTGGAGAATAAAGTCAATTCTACCCGGATTTAAAGGATATTTTACTACAATTCAAGTGAATAGTGATGGGACTAAAATGATGACTAACTCACGAAATAGCCACTCTTCTTCTGACAATATTTTCACATTATGGGATATTAATTCAAGTTCTGTGATTGCAACTTTTAGCAGTCACGCAATGCCAATTAGAACCGCTAGATTTAGTCCAGATAATAAGTTTATAATCACTACATCAACAGATCACACATTAAAATTATGGAGTGCAGAGACTGGTAAAGAGCTACTTACGATGTTGACTATTTCTCAAAATAATTGGTTAATTACAACACCAGAAGGTCTATTTGATGCCTCACCATCCACTATGCGATTAATACATTTTGTGGTAAACACACCGACAGATTCGTTGCAACCATGGAAAATCATTGAGTTGGAACAGTTAAAACACAGATATTATCAGCCTTCTCTTTGGAATATTGTAACGGGAAATTCAACAGAACAACTTCGTTCAGTGCCTTCCATTGATTCAATTGAGCCACCGCCTACATTTTCAATATTCACGGTTGCCGATTCTATCATCGTTGAATATTCTAGTGACACAGCACAAATAGGTAAGACTTCATTATTCGTTGACGATATAGAAATTGTAGAAGACATTAGAAATTCAGGAATATTATCGAATAAAAGTCGACGAATTGCGATAGATTTAACGCCATTTGCTAATCTGCTTAATATTGATTCTGCTAACACATTTAAAGCAATTGCGTACAATCGAGAGGGATATTTATCGTCAAAACCACAGACTTGCTCATATTCTTATCAACTAAACGAAAAGGGTTACGGGACAAAGAAAAAGGCTAATCAACATGCTAAAAAAGTAACCTTGTATGCTATTGTAGTAGGAACATCAGATTATGCTGGGGATAATATTGATTTAAAATATGCTGCAAAAGATGCTGCAGAATTTGCACACGCGCTAGAAATTTCATCTTCTTGTTTATTTGGAGTTGGTCAAACCAAAGTAATTTTATTTACAACAGATGGAAATCAAAGCCTCAACACTCCCATAAAAGACTCAATTCAAAAACAAATTGATTGGGTTGCAAAAAAAGCACGACCAGAAGATATCATTGTAGTTTATTTTTCGGGGCATGGAGTAAATTATGGAGGTCAGGATGGAGATTTTTATTACATCACTAAAGAAGCATCAGCAGCAACGCAGTCGTATTTGAATGATCCATTTATTCGTAAAAAATATGCAATTTCAAGCACTGAATTAACCTTATGGATGAACAAAATATCGGCACGTAAGAAAGTTTTAATTATTGATGCATGTGCATCTGGTAAAGCCGCAGAATTGATGTTAGCAAATGTAAAAGAGGTTCCCTCCTCTCAAATTCGTGCATTTGAACGTATGAAAGACAGAACTGGGTTTTATATTCTTGCCGGATCAGCTTCAGATGCAGTAAGTTACGAAACGTCCATTTATGGACAAGGCCTACTCACATATAGTTTATTAAAAGCCATAAAAGGAGCTTACCTCCGTCGCGACGGCGCTGAGGAATATGTAGATATTGCGATGCTGTTACAATATGCAGTGGATGAAGTCCCTCGGTTGGCTAAAGGAATTGGCGGAATTCAACAACCATTATATCGAAGTCCCAGCGAACAAAGGAGTTTTGATATCGGGTGTATGAACAACGAAACAAAAAATCAAATCTGTATTGCCGAGCCAAAACCAATTTTTTGTGCCACCACATTTATTGATGAAAAGCTAAAACGCGATGGTCTTAAGCTTTCGGAATTAATCAATAATCAGATGCGAGAAAACCCTATAAAATCAAAGGTTTCACCATACCTTTATACTGATGGAATTGGCTATCCTAACGCATATATCATAAGTGGCACATACGCAACAATTGACCAAGGAATTAAAGTCGACTTTGTAATATCGCAAAACGACCAAATGATAGGCTCTCCTATTTCATTATCAGCACAAAAATCAGAACTAAAAATGCTTGTAAACGCAATAATTCAGCAAGCTATTATTATCATACAAAAATCAGAATATCAACCTAAATAATTGATTGTCATGAAGAAAATTACATTTTTAACAAGTTTGCTCTTAATGAGTATTAGCTTAAGTATGGCTCAAAACTTAGTAATTAAATACGACCTTCTTTCAAAAAACACAGAGTTTTATCGGTTAAAACACAATAAATTAATAAAAGTAAAACGACCTTATGTAAAGGAAAACGAAGTAGTTAAAGTGGAAGTTTTGAATTATAATTCGAATTATTGGACTGTGGAAGTAAAGAAAACAGAAACAGCGCCCACATCTATGGAATCAACCAATAATTTTGATGCGTTAACTTCCTTTTTCTCAGTATATGGCAAGTTCATCTCTACTGTTTCTGCGGCAACTAAAGGAGATTCGCCTCAAATGTGCGATGAAAATACCATTTTGTTAAATACTGTTTACGCAAAGCTTTTTGAGCTAAAATACAACTCAAAACTGCCCATCGACACCATAAAAGCAAGATCAAAAGCAATATATCAGCAGTTTTTAACAAGTGTAAATACCGATATCTACAAACTACCAGCGATGAATATTGCAGAACCATCAACCATCAAACCAGAGCAAATGTTCGCACTTTCTGATGCAATGAACAAAGCATGTCCATACAATCAAATGTATGCAATGGCTAAAGGTGTATCAAAAATTAAATCTAAAAACGATCCCTTATTTGCTATTCATCGCTTGTACAATGAAATTGAAACAAACGATTATTCATATCAATATTCGTTACTTTCAGGGACTAAAGATATTCGATTAAATCTAAATTTCAAACGGTCTCCGTTAATGATTGAAAATGTAGCAAAAGTAAATAATATTGGAGATGAAGAAATGGGTGATTTGGAAGAGATTGACTCTGCTTCAGCGTCTAAAGTAATATCCACAGAAATGTTTTCAATACCTTTATCTGGCGGAATTCAAATCAGTAATTCAATGGGTTTGAGTTTTAGTTACATTGGCACTCAGCGAAAAGAGTACTTTTTTAGGAATGATTCCATTTTATCGGAGAATAACGACACGAGGATTGTTCCTTTAGTTAATTCGATGTTGAATTTTTATCAACGAACCAATTCATCGCTAAAATTTGGAGGTTCTGTTGGCGTTGGAGTTGCTGTTCAAGAAAAACTACAAATGCATTATATGTTTGGTTTAAGTTGCATTATTGGCCAAACAGAGCGGGTGATATTAAGCACTGGACTAGTCCTCTCCCCTGTTGAACGGTTAGCTAAAGGATACCAAGTAAACGAAATATACTTAAATAAGGAGATTGATGATGTTTCTGTAAAAACCATTTATTTACCTGGTTATTATTTTAGTATTTCGTTTGCACTTTCAGGCAAGAAGCCTTCTGGCAGCGGAAGTTCAAGCTCAGATGATTAATCTGTAGGCTAAATATATAATTTGAACTATAAATAAACGAAATTTGAATTAGGATCACATTCAAAAATCAATAAGCCGATGAAACTAAGAAAAAAAGAAGTTTTATGGTCATTAATTCTTCTTTTTCCTGTATGTTTAATGTATGGGTATTATTTTTACAATACACCCAACAATGCTACTGCTTCTGGATTTATCCAAAGTGATATGTATTCATATTTGGCCAATGCAAGGCAATTTATGGACAATGACAATACTTCAATTTTTTATTCAAATCCATTTGATTCTGACACAAATGCTCCCAAAATTTACAGTCAACCTCAAATATTAATTCTGGCTTTTTGTATCAAAGTCCTTCATTTAAGTCCAAGCTTAAGTTTTTTAATTTTTGGATTTTTATTTGGTTGGTTATTTATGTTGGCATGTGTTTTACTTTACCAGCAATTTTTCGATTTAAAAGGGTACAAACATATCATTGGGTTAATAATATTTGTTTACGGAGGTGGTTTGTTAATTTTCAGTGGTTCTTTATGGTATTTATTATACGATTCGTCTTCTCTAAGTGCAGTATTTCGGTATGATCCAGGAGAAGGATGGTGGATGCTAAATTTTGGAAGAAACCTGATTTATCCGCTAGAATCATATTATCATTTTTTGGTATTATTAAGTTTTATATTGTTTTTCAAAAACAAACATTTGGGTGTTTGCCTTACTCTATTCATTCTTTCATGGTCGCATCCATTCTATGGTATTGAATTTCTAATTGTTTTTGCTGCAATTTATTCAATAGAATTTGGGTATTCAATCATAAAAAAAGAGAAGCAAAAAAGAACATATTATCCACTGATAATCATCCTAGCGCTTCTAACCATACATATTTATTACTACTTGATGTTTTTACCTTCTTTTGAATCTCATCAATCATTGATGTCTCAGTGGAAAATTGATTGGAGTCATGGGGTAGTTAGTTTATCTATGGCATATATTTTTGGCCTATTATTAACTGGAATAAATATTTACAACTATGGTGGATTCTCCAAGTTCTTTTCAGTATTTAATCACCGAGTTCTAACGATATGGTTTTTTATTTGTCTTTTATTTGTAAATCATAATCTCTTAATTACACCAATACAACCACTTCATTTTGACAAAGGCTATGTACTAGCGCCCCTATGGTTGATGGGCTTACCAGTTTTGTTTAATTGGTTTAAAATCCTTGGACAAAAATATTCTAAAAGCATTCTGATTTTAGCATCCATTCCTATGATTTTCATAATATTATCAGATAATATTGCTTGGTTTGCTGGAGCAAGAGCAGATTCCAATGGATATATTTATTCTGATGAACGGGTGATTTTTGATACCCTTGAAAAAACATATACGAAGAATGATTTATTAATTTCTAATGATGACGAGCTTCCATATAAAGCAACAGTTTACTGCTCGATAAATACTTATATCTCCCATGGTTACAACACTCCATATTGGGAAGACAAGAAGAAAATATGTGATAAAATATTTTCTAGTAGTAAAGTTCCTGCAGAATTATCATGCATTAATGAGGGAAAACTGGTCCTCGTAATTAACACATTGAAAAAGACGCTTGATTATAGCAAAATATCAAAAAAGCTGATTTATAAAAATACAACTTATCAAATTTTCGAAATAGCCAAATAGGGTGTTTTATTAATAAATGCTCCTAATTGGCAATAGAACTATGGATATCGAAAAAAAATCTCTCATTTGATAATAAAAAAAAGCCCATCAATCTTTTAACTGATGAGCTTTTTTTGAAATGTATTAGAATATTAAAGCAACTTTTTTGCTTCAGCAATAGCTACATCATAATTTGGGTGTGAAGCTACTTCTGCAACGTATTCGACATATTTGATAACATCATTTTTATCAATAATTACGATTCCACGAGATAAAAGTCTTAATTCTTCAATTACAAAACCATATTTATAGCCAAAATCTAAATCGCGGTGATCTGATAATGTTTTCACTTTATCAATACCAGCGGCAGCACAAAATCTACCAAGTGCAAATGGTAAATCGCATGAAATAGTTAATATTTCAACGTCAAGATTGGCGGCTTCTTGGTTAAAACGACGAGTCTGTGCATCACAAATTCCAGTATCAATGGAAGGTACAACAGATATAATTCTCACTTTTCCGGCAGTAGAATTTAACGAAAAAGGACTTAAATCAGAATTTAAAACTGTAAAATCAGGAGCCTTATCTCCTATTTTCACTAAAGAGCCAACAAGCGTTAGAGGATTTCCTCCAAAGGTAATTTTTCCAGTGTGTTTTTCCATATTCAAAATTAATTTTAGTTGATTTTGAATATTAACGAATGATTTCAAATTTTGTTTACTGTACTTAAAAATTTATTTGTTTGATTTCATTAACATCAACATATTTTCTGCTCGACACATCAATGAATCTATGCCTTCGTGAAGATTCAATTGCGCAAATCCATAAGAAAATGAAAGATAAATCGGATCAGTGGAGGAATCAATTTTCAAATGATTCTGTTCAAAAAAGGATAATATTTTTTTCATAATATCTTCAACATATTCATTATCTCTATTCTCAAAAATAATTGCAAACTCATCACCAAGGCGGTATCTAACAATATTTTTAATCGCAGATAACTCAAAAGTATATTCAGACAATTGTTTAGCAAATGCCTGAAGCACCTCATCTCCCACCCGAATACCTATTTTATTAAACCTTCTAAAATCATCAATATCAAGAATTGCTATTGTTAATGGGATTGGGGTGCTTTGCTGATTATTTTTTTTATTTAACGAATTCAACTTTTTTGTAAACCATCGATAATTATACAATTTTGTTTCATAATCTGAAAATGAATGTCTCTGTAACTGGTTTACTAATACCAATTGTACTATTAGCAAGATACAGAATAGACAAAAAAGGATTATTAAAAGTAGAACCATGATTTTTTGTTACAAATTTAAGTATTTAAAACATTATAGTCAGATAAAAAATAAAATTTGCAGTACATATATTGTTAATTAGTTAAACTGGGGTTTCCTTTTTTTGTATGATTTTTCGAAAACTATTTTTAATACTTCTGCCCTTTTCCCTTTTGATATTGCAGAATAATGACAATACTTAATGTAACTATTGAGCATTTAAAATCATTATACTTTTGATGCACATTGAGCATTTTTGCTTGAAGAAAACTCGAGAACAGCCACGAAGTGGTTGAATGTAAATAACAGTGAGTGCAACTCACTGTATAAATATAAAAATATCAACTCAGCCACGAAGTGGTTGAATCACGTATTTTGAGTGATTAAAAAAAATCTTTTTATTTGGGAATTATTCAACCCCGTTCGGGGCTGAAATTATTTCTTGTTTAATAACCGCCAGTTTTACTGGCGGTTATTAATATTACGCACCGTTGGTGCTATGAATGAATTTTCAACCCAAAGAAAAGCATAAAATAAATAATGAAAATTTATCGTTTTCGGAGTGGATATTCTTTCTTTTGAAGATAGTCGTAACGTAAGTTTCTGCCAGGTTGATAACAAAGTGCAATAATTGAATCTTGAGCTTCCTTAATTGAACTATATTCGGCAAAATCGAGGGTTCTGATAACAGCTTCAAACACTCTAATTGCACCAGAGTGATCCGCAACTACGATTCTTTTTCCTAAATTTTTATTGAGTAAATCTACAAAACTGTATGCAATTCTCCAATCTGCTTCAATTAAAGTTTCTCCTTCTGGAAAGTGATAAAAGCGATTTTTAAACAGTTTTGAAATTTTTGCTTTATGTTCATCTGAAGGCTCATCCCCTTTACTGTATATTCGAGCAGCTTTATCTACAATTTCTTTCTTTTTCATAAAAGTAAGAGCACCATATTTTTGCGAATTTAAACCAAAGAGCGAATTAAACATAATATTGCTGTAGCCACCTTCTAACAAAAAGTTCCGAGCAGTTTGTTCCGTATTTTCGGACTCACTTCCAAATACTTGCACGGGATTATCTTTAGACCACGACCAAAGTGGGCAACCTGCTTTATCGAGAATATCCACTGCTACTTTAAAATCTTTTCCTAATTCACGCGCAGTGGCAACACCTTCTTCTTTCAAAAAATTACTCATAGAGCCAGATATCCGTCTATTGCTATCCCAAGAATCCCATAATCCTGAGCCTACAAATTCTGGATTGTCACCACCAGATTCATGGATCGATTTGCCATGTCGAATTAAAATTACTTGAGTTTGATTTAGAGGCACATAACCTTGAGCAAATAATGGAATTGCTTTTCCGTTTGGAAGCCAAATGATATCTTCACGCATATTAAGCCCACTTCCATCATCTAGAGTTCTGCCGTGTAATCTTCTGGTTCCATCGGGATTTATAGCCATATCATCCGCTAATACTAATTTTGCACGATAGCGGGTCATTGAAGATCCTACTACAGGAATATTTTGAGGGCAAAGTGCATCATTGAAGCGATTTAAACTAAATGTTTGCAATAGCAAACGACGAAAGCTGTCATTCTTAATCAGTCCATTCCAAGCCAAGTAAAACAGATGAGGATCGCCGTTTGGAATACGATATTTTATAAATTCATATTTACTTTTGATGTAGTTTTGAGGTGTAAAATCAATCTCTAATGTTTTCAAAAAGAAGTAAATATCTTTACTAATCACCTTTAATTTGTTTACAAAATCTTGAGTGACATCATTTTCTGACAATGCCATCTTATCGCCATATATTAACCGTAAAAAGGAAATATCATCTTTTACAGTGCTAATAGTGTAGCAGTTATGAAATTCGTTATGCTCTCGCTGGAGAATATTTGCCGAATAAATATTATTCGATTGGGTTGATTTTAAATTCATTTCCGTAGAATTGTTTTTTAAATCGTCATTTTCTTTTTTCATGTATATGTTGTATTGAAATCATTAATTTTAGCTTGAACTAGTAGCAAATTTGCAAATAAATAAAATGCTAAAAATAATCAGAAATAGCACTTTTTAAATAACTCACAAAAGTATAAAAAAAACAAATACTATCTCTTAATTTATCTAGATATTAAATTTGAATTTTCTTTAAACAAATAAAATGCTTATTTATTTTGTCCATAATTATCTTAAACTAGCAAATTAGATTTAGCAATCACTTTTAAGGATTCTTGTACTTTTTCTTCGGTAGACAATAACCCATTTATCCAATTTATAGTTATTCCATTTCGCTCCATTCGTCTAAACCAAGTAGTTTGACGTTTTGCAAACTGATGGATGGCAATATTTAACTCATTGAAGAGAATTTCTTTGGAAATTTTTCCACTCAAGTATAAGCTCACATACTTATATTCGAGCCCATAACGCTCTAATCGAGCATGACTTATTCCACTATTTAATAGGTTTTCTACTTCTGATATCATGCCTTCTTCTAGTCGTTGTTTAAGTCGTTGAGTAATTTTTTGACGTATTACTTCACGATCTAAATCAATTCCAAAGACAATGTGAGGGATGATTCTCCTGCTATTTTCAACCTCTTCTTTATGACTTGCATAAAATTTCTGAATTTCGATAGCTCTAAAAATCCGTTCGTAACTATCGGTATCTGTATGATTGTGTAGTGGCTTAAATGTCTCTAAATATTTAGATAGTTCCTCTAGCGTTTTAGATGCTATTTTTTCGCGTAAACGTTCATTGTGAGGGACTTCAATTAAAGGATAAGCACTCGTTATGGATTCAAGATAAAGTCCAGTTCCACCACATAAAATTGGTTTTTTATTTTTTTCTAGTATTGAATCGTACGCTTGATAACAACCGTGTTGGAAATTAAAAACACTAAATTCAACTCCTGGGTCTACAATATCTATGAGGTGATATGGTATTAATTTACCATCAATGGTATATTCAGAAAGATCTTTTCCAGTTCCAATATCCATTCCTCGAAATACTTGTCGGGAATCGGCACTAATTATTTCGCCATCAATTTTTAATGCTAAATGTGTGGCAAAGGTAGTCTTGCCTGTAGCAGTTGGTCCAAGTATTATTATCATGATAAAGTTTGTTTTTCTTCAATTAATATTCCTTCAATAGAAACAAGTTCTTCTCTAATCGTTGCCAAATCTTCCACACTAAAATCTTCTAATAAGCAATCAGACAAATACTTATCATCAATAACACTCAACGATGGATAATTATTTAAAAGTGAAATGCGGTTTTCAATTTCACGATTTTGTTGCTCTTTTTTAAGATATTGCAGTGCGCGTAATCCATCAACTTTAGTATAAAAAGCTCGATTAAATTGCGCTTCAGTTTTGAAGTTCTGTCTAATTGGTGTCAAAAAATCATTAGTTCCAAACTGCTGTTTCAAAAATTCTAAAAACTCCAACGTATCATAATCAATATTTTTATACATGTTAGAAATGTTGAGATAAACTTTTCTAATCTCTTCAAATAGCGAGGAATGGTAGATTGGATAGCTATTCCAATCACCAGAATTACCTTTTATCATAGCTGGACCTGTTCCAAAAAAAACACGATCCGAAAATCGGGCAGCAGGAAATACTTTTTGACTATTATGAATGATTATTTCTCCATATTTTCGCAGTTGTTGAAGAAAATAGAAATCCTCACCACTTTTCATCGGACTCATACCACCAATCGCTTTATATGATTTAATTTTATACCCCAAGGCAGATCCTAAGGCTGTAAAAGCAAAAGGTGATTTGATCCGGAGCATTTGAATGGCATAATTTCTCATATAAATTTCGTAACGAAGAATGGCTTTATCCTCTGCATTTTTTCCAGTTAATTGATGATAATATGGATTAGACATGGCCACCGCATTTGGAAATTTAAGAAACTGATCTGCAACCGATTGAAAATAATGTGCTCCAAAAGTAGTATCCGCATCCAAACTAATCACGATATCGTCGTTTTTCGCATCTTTAGCAATAAAATCCATAAGTGTTTTTCGAGCAATACCTACCCCATGTTTCTTTTCGTCCCAACCATGACCCATAGATGATTTATCAAGGATTTTGAGATTATTTAATTCTGATTTTTCTAAAATATCAATGGTACGTTTATTATTTTCACATATCAATTCCTTATCTGAATTATGCCAATATGATTCGGGTTGATTTACACAAACATAGGTATTAATTTGAGAAGCAGTCTGTTGGGACTTGATGCACTCCAACGTTTTATCAATGAATTCAGCTTCATTCATAGCCGGAATAGCGACATGTATGGTCATGTTTTATTGTAGTTAACGAAATAATGTTTATAAATAACAATTCAAAGGTAGGTATTGTGATGATATTATTTGTTATTTCGTTTAATATTAAGTGAAAACAAATATCAAAAGACCAACATATAAATCGATTTAATTGCATAATAAATCAACAAAATATTTATCATAAATACTAGTTATCAATATATTACAATGACTTTTAATCAAAAAATATTTCTCTTTTTATTTCTAATTTTTCTATCATTCACTTCAAAAGCGGGTGTTATTGATTCGTTAACCACCGAGGGGCAACGTCCAAAATATTCATGGGCAGATTCAATAATTAAAACCATGACATTGGAACAAAAAATTGCTCAATTGTTAATGATTAGAATTGTCTCAAATGATAATGAAAAATATAACAAAAGAGCTATAGAATTGATTTCCAAATTAGGATTAGGTGGTGTTTGTATGTTTCAAGGTGGTCCCGTTAGACAAGTAAATCTAATCAATAGAATTCAAAATGCAAGCACGATTCCTGTAATGATTTCTATCGACGGTGAGTGGGGATTAGCAATGAGACTAGATAGCACTATTATGTTTCCCCGACAAATGGCACTAGGCGCGATTAAAGATAATAAATTGATTTATAAAATGGGGCAAGAGATTGCTCAGGAATTTCGAAGAGCAGGAATTCATTTGAACTTTGCACCAGTTGCGGATGTGAATTGCAATTCGAAAAACCCAGTTATTAACAGCCGTTCTTTTGGTGGAGACAGAGAAAATGTAGCACAAAAATCTATAGCTTATATGCTTGGAATGGAAGATAATGGACTGATGTCGTGTGCGAAGCATTTTCCTGGACATGGCGATACTGATTCAGATTCCCATTTTACACTTCCAGTCATTAAACACTCTGCAGCTGTACTTGATTCATTAGATTTTTATCCCTTTAAACGACTTATTGAAAGTGGTATTAGCTCCGTTATGATAGCTCATTTATTTGTTCCGGCTTTAGATTCTACAGCAAATAGACCCTCAAGTTTATCAAATAAAATTATTCATAATGTTTTACGTGATAAAATGGATTTTCAGAGGTTGATATTTACAGATGCTCTAGATATGAAAGGTGTTTCTAAATATTTTAAACCTGGCGAAACTGAATTAGCCGCATTAATGGCTGATAATGATGTGCTTTTACTGCCAATAGATCCAGAAGCATCCATACGTGTTATTAAAAATGCAGTTGATAGCTGTGTTATTTCTGAGGAATATATTACCGAAAAATGTTTGAAAATATTAAGATATAAAGAGCATTTTAGAGTAAATGAATGTTATGAAATATCGACTCGAAATTTAGTAGATGAATTAAATCCTCAATCAGCAAAATTTTTAATTCGTCAACTTTCTGAAGCAACTATCACTGTGCTTAAAAATTCTGACCAAATTCTACCAATTTATAACACCGATGCGCAAACAACTGCAACATTGGCAATTGGAGCCAATCAGTTAACTCATTTTCAAAATATATTATCCATTCATGGGCGATTTAGCCATTTTGTTTGCCCATCAACTCCCGACAGTAATTACTCCGACACTTTATATTCAAGGCTTTCTAAATTCAAAACCCTGATAATTTCACTTCACAACACCTCACAACTTCCTCAACGTGGGTATGGAGTTTCTGCTGAAGCGGTTAAACTGATTGATTCACTTTCAAAAAAAACGAAAGTAATATTAACTATTTTTGGAAATCCATATATTTTAGAAAAATTTCCATCTCTCCTACCTTATTCAGCAATTGTAGAAGCTTATCAACCCACAATTATTGCTGAAGAATCTACTGCTCAAATGATTATGGGAGTTAACATTGCAAATGGGTCAATACCCGTTTCGGTTGGTCAAGAGTTAAAAATTGGAACTGGCATTGTTACAAATCAATTCGATAGATTAGCTTTGAATGAGCCCGTAAAATTCGGATTGCCAGATTCTTGCTTTAACAAAATTGATTCAATAGTAAATAAAGCAATTAAGTTACGTGTGTTTCCAGGATGCCAGATTGCGGTTTCATATAAAGGAAATTTAATTCTAAATAAAGCCTATGGCTTAAATTCCTATATCGATCAAAACCCGGTTAAAATAACTGATTTGTACGACGTTGCGTCACTTACCAAAATTCTATCTACAACATTGGCTGTGATGAAGTTATATGAAAATAAAAACATAGATCTCGATGATAAAGCTTCTAAATATCTCCCTTGGTTAAAATCTACCAATAAAGAGCAAATAACTATCGCACAATTGCTTACTCATAATGCTGGGTTAAAACCTTTTTCACCCTTTTGGAAGCAATTTATTGTTAATAACAAACCTGATCCAACTGTATTTAAATCGATTTCTGATTCTGTAAATTTCTATCAAGTTGCCGATAGTATGTTTGTCTCTAAAGCCGTTAAAGATACTATTTTAGCGCAAATTGCACGTTCACCTCTCGACCAGAACAAGCCCTATCAATACAGTGACTTTGGATTTATCTTATTGAAAGAGATTGTTGAATCAGTTACTAACACCACAATCGATTGTTTTATGGATAGTATGTTCTATAAACCGCTAAACTTGGGGACTATGGGATATAAGCCTTTGCTACGATTCCCAAAAAACCGGCTGATGCCTACGGAACGCGACGGGTCGTTTAGAATGCAAACGATAATGGGTACTGTCCACGACCAAACGGCAGCGCTTTTTGGCGGTGTTTCTGGTCATGCAGGAATATTTTCTAATGCTAGCGATATAGCGATTCTGATGCAAATGTTGCTGAATAATGGAATGTATGCAGGCGTGCGTTTTTTAAAGCCAGCAACGATTCACAAGTTCACGAAATATTGGTTCTCAACAGATATCGAAAATCGAAGAGGGTTGGGTTTTGATAAGCCATCCCGAAATGGAACTCAATCGCCATGTGCTCCATCTGCTTCCGAAAAAAGCTTTGGTCATAGCGGTTTTACAGGGACTTTTGTTTGGTGTGATCCTGATTACGATCTCACATTTGTATTTCTTTCTAATCGAGTTTATCCTTCGGCAGAGAATAATCTTTTAGCAAAAATGGGAATCCGAACCGAAATACAAGAATTGATTTACAAAGCGATAAAGCGGTAGTTATAAGAGTTATAAAGGAAATTTAAGCGTTTGCAGAATTTCTAAAGCGTTATTTGGAGTAATTTATGTAAAATATTACTAAGATTATGCATTTTGTGAAATATTTATTATATTTGCAAGGTTGATTCCTTAATCTTGTAATTTCCTCCATTACTTTTTCTCATATACTGCTCAAAAAACTTAATTCAACAATCAAAAAGTTTGTAATATTGAATTACACAATATTTTAAAGGAAGAATTGGGAAAGCTATGTTATTACTGTTTGGGAGAGTGCTGTTTGTTTATTAATTCAAAGGCAAAAGACGAAGCTATACCATCAAGAAACGAAAGAATTGGAGCTATTATTAAAAACATGAAAAACAAATGAAAAAAATCGCAATCTTTATTATGCTTAATCTTGCTTTGTGCGGGGTGAATGCGCAAAGTTATGAAATTGCTATCAGAAATGATGCTAAAACTGCTTGGATATATGGAAGCGGACTTAATAATTACAAAAATTCAAGTATTTCTGGAATTGGTGGAGACACTATTTACATGAGAATACAAGATTCATTTGGCGCTGTTGCCGATATCGATTCTTGTGTAATTGAAAATGATAATACTACACCATATTCATTTTGCACAATTCAAAATAGTGACACAATTCTCTACGTTCTTCCTAGTGATAATATAAGTTTTATTGGAAACCCTATATTTATAAAAGCATACATTGCAAATGGAACAACCGTTAGGTGTACTCTTTTTCCAAAATTTCTTCCTCCAATTGTTTCAATAGCAGATGGTAGTAAAAACACATCAAAAATTTTAACACTTGCTGATTTTAATATCTATATTAATCCAATTTGTACTTTTAATAATGCATATAGTGATTCTATTTATTGGTATAAAAACGGTGAGTTGATTTTAAACATTTCAGATACATCATATACTACTACCGAAAACGGTGAATATAGTGTAAAAGTGAAAATTGTTTATATTTCTAAAACCAGTCCAACTGATTCTTGTGTATATGTGCGCTGGGTATCATCAGACACTGTTACAGTAAGCAGTATTGATACTTATGTGAATAATTACACCACAAACAACGATAAATTCAATATTTATCCAAATCCAGCACACTATACAATCACTGTTGAGCAACCATTTCCTGAAAATACAACAATCTCTATTTTCAATATTACAGGGCAATTAGTGTTGCAAACCAAAATAAAAACACCTATTCAACAGATTGATATCAGCGGAATCCCCAATGGCTCATATTTCATACAAGCAAAGAGCAATAATAAGACGGAATTTGGGAAGATTGTAAAGTTGTAAAAGTTGGGTTAGAAAACAAAAAATCAAAAACTGTTGATTTTTTGTTTGGAATTGATTAGATTTTTTGAAACAAAATAAAATTATGAAAGAAAAAAAAGCAATCAAAACCTGGAAATCAAAATTTCCAATGGAAAATCTAATCCAATTCCGCAAAATCTGGTATGACAATAATAATATTTCACTACGGGAGCATTTTACGAGCCTGATTGACGCAAATGAAGAAATGGTAAACAATGATTATTTGAGAAACATTATTGAAGCAATGTCGGATATTCAACTTGGGGAATTGAGAAAGCAAATAAAAAAGGAGCCAAACAGAAGAATAAGACGTTTAAATAAAAAATAAAAATGGAAGAAAAAAATTGCAAAAAAGGAATTACCAATTTAACAGTGAAATTAAATCACTTAATACCGGAATTGAAAAATCCGAGTTCAATGCTTGTTGAAATATCTGATTCAATTAGCAAAACAATTGAAATCGGAAATAACAACAATTGTTTTTCTGAAACGTTAAAAGTCAAATTGAGTAAATTAATACCTCTTCTAAATAAGATTTCCATCAAAGAGGAAGAAGACATTAATGTTCATAGATCAATAAATTTGATAAATGAGATTTTAGAGGAACTTGAGTAATTCAATAAAGTGGTAATTTGAAAATTTGCTGCTGTAAGAATATTGAAAGACAAATTATTACAGAGGGTGCTCGAAAGAAAGCCTAATAGATGGGTCGATGGTGTAACATGCACTCCAATGCAATCTTGTATGGCAATAGTAGCAATTTAAAAAGTAAAAAATAGAACAAAAATAATATGATTAATACGAAAACTCTTAACTCGATTAATGACACTTGCATAGGTGTCTTTATTAATGAATCGATTATTGTCTTACAACTTGATGTAAGTGAAGTTCATTATAAATATGTGGAAATTGATTTAGCCAAAGACTTTCAGCATTTAGTTTTATCAGAAATAAGAGAAACACGATTTGATATTGATGAACCATATTTTGGATATCAAAGGCATTCAAAAGAAAGTGCAATTCAATACATTTCTGATTTCTCAACAAATGAAAATTTAAACAAAAAGTGTATTGAAGAAACTTTGCAAATTATTCGACAACTAAATTTTTAAAAGATGAATGCAATAAAATTGTTTAAAATTAGGACAGGATTAGTATATGCAAACGAGGATGTAATAAATAAAATCATCATGTACTGTCTTGGTCAAATGACAAATTCAGAGCTTGATTTTACTGGTTGGGAAATTTCTGTTCGCGCTATCGCTTATGACAATGCCGATGAAAAATATTTCGAATGTCAGAATTATAATGAAGCAAAACAAACAAAAGATTTTTTTCTTGACTATAAAACAATGTTTAATAGAGAAGATGATGATTCTAATGGCAATTTCCTTAAAGTGAAAAAGCATTTTCAAGAATGATTAGTAGCTGCAAACAAGACAATAAAAGGTGGTTACAAACCCAAAAAACACTTCAAAAAGGAGTAGGTATAAAAACAAAAAATTAAAACTATGGAAAATGACGTTGAAATCTTAGAAGAAGAGCAATTGCATGAATTGACTATAGAGCAATTAAGAGTGTATATAAAAAAATTGCAAACCGAAATTCACAAATTAAGAGAGCTTAGGAAAGAAGTTATTCCAAATGAAGTGGTTAAGAAGATTGGAGAAAATTCAAAAAAATTAATCAAAAATAGCATCTTGAAAAAGAATTTTTAAAACAGATTCAACAGTGTTTAAAAGGAAGCCTAAAAAACTTCCTTTTTGTTTTTTAAAAAATCTAAATAAAGTACTATTATTCAGTAAAACAGACACCTCGCTGCGCTCGGTGTGACAAATGGTGAAACGCTCCCCTCAATGTGACAAAGAGTGTAAACTGAAAATGTTTCGACCAGAGTCGATTAAAACAATAAATATTCGAATTGTTTCGTCTAAAGTCGATTAAAATTATTATCTATGTCAAATAAAGTCAGCCAATATTTGAGTAGCTAGTCCCAAATATTTTTAGATTATTCCAAAAATATAATCAGCCTTATATCTTACTATTTTTTTATCAATTTCTTAAAATCACCAAGCATAATTCCATCCATACTCTTATCTTTAACTTTATGATAATTAAAATAGTATGGCTTTCCATCTGCACAATTAATTAAAGTAAGAAAACACATTGCATCTTTGAGTTTAAATTTTTCTGGACCAATTTTATGGAGAAAAACTGCTGAAGAATTTCCTTCTTTAATCGCATTTTCAATTTCTGTAGCGGTTACAATTTTAACTTTAAATGGATAAACCTTTGCTATTTTTTCAAGAGAATTTGCTTCGGCAGCTAAGTCTTCTTTTGTTACCCATATTTCTGTTGAACTTACTTCTGCAGTATATTCATCCATTAACTGGGTAAAAGTTTTTGAGGGGTTGTTGAGCGACCAATTTACATAAAACTGCATTAAGCGAAGAATCCCTCCTAGTTTATACGAATAATCAATTTCATCTTCTTCATCTTCACTCTCATTTTTTGAAATTGGAGCAACATACGAAAGAGGAAGTGAGGCCAAATCGGCCATTTTGTTCAAATTTCCACTTTTATCACCCAAAATAAGATTCAGCAGATTATACCTAAATTGATCTACATTGTCGAATAGACCAGTGTTTGCATCAAATAGTGAAGTTTTAGTTTTGGTAATTTCAGCATAAGAGATATAAATAAAGGATTTACTGGGATCTGTTCGTAATTTATCAAATTCTTGCACCGAAATAATCTTATATGGTGTAATTTTCCAGAATAAAGGCATGCATTGCTGAATGGTAGCATTAAAAACTGAAAAGGGATTCTCTTCAAGTACCACATAGGTAGTAGAAGTCTTGAATCGTTGAATTTCTGCAGTAGTTGCTTGTTTTGACTGCGAGTTTATATTACTACAAATCAAGAAGATAACACAAGAAAGCATCAATTTTTTCATACACTATTGATTTTTTTGATAAGATTTTAGATTTTCAATAAACTGATAATATACATCAATTCCTTTTAAATAATTTACAACGGGAATACGTTCATTAATATTATGAACGGTCTCCATTAATTCATTGTCTACAATAATTGGAGTTATTCCAAAGGTACAAAAGCCGGCAGCACGAAACGTGTTATTATCCGAAGAAGCCGGAAAGAGGTATGGCTTCACTTCGCTAATAGGATAAACGGAACAAATTGCTTTTGCCATCCAATTAAACTGCTCATTAACTTCCGAAGGCTTTGCATCTTTACCTTGATAAATTGGAGTAACAGTTACCCTTGTACCTGCTTTTAATCTAAGCCTAAATAAGAACTTTTTTATAGAAGTACCTGGCAACAATCGACAATCGACATAAGCATAGGCTTGTTGTGGAATTGAATTTGGGGCTGAAGTAACGGTATTAATTTCAGTTACAGAATATGTATCGCTCACTAAGGTATTAAAAGGGCCACCTTCTTTGAACAGTTTTTTAGTAAACGGCCAAAACAAAAAAGAGGTAGAATGTTGTAACACAAAACCTTTAATGCCTCCCTCCATCTTGCCAAGTTCTTTCATCATATTGCGTGTAACTTTATGAAATCGAAGAATTTTTGGCTCATCAATAATCCGAATAAGTGCTTTTATTAGATATTTACTTGCATACAAATCGTTGGTTGCACTATGGCCATGAGATTTAGTTTTGGATTCAATAAGAAGCCACAAAGGAACTTTTTCGGTAACAGAAATTCCAAAAACCGTTTTATCTGGTTTTGATGGGATAATCCCTTTTAACCCAGAGCCTCCTTCACCAAATAAAACTATCGGATTCAACCGTTTAAGATGATTTGCGACTACATAATCAGCACCTGCTCCGCCGGTCTCTTCTGATGAAAGTGCTAAAACTCCAATATTATATGGCAAATCAATTTTAGGATTATTTTGATGAAATTTTGCCAAGGCTAATAGTTGCATAGCTAGAGGACCTTTATCGTCAATTGAGCCTCTTCCCCATATACAATCTTCTGTGTTTACCCCCAAAAATGGAGGATATTTCCATCCAGAAGAATCGGCAAAAACTACATCTAAATGAGCTGTAAACAGGATTAATGGCTTATCACTCGGAGGGTTTAACAATGCAATAAAATTATAAATTGAATCTTTTGCAGAAAGATTTTCATAATAAAGTCCTTTATCTTTTACCCACGATGATAAATATTCAAATATTGGCTTCTCATCACCAGAATAGTTATCAAATGTAATCAGTTTGCTTAAAAAATGTGTAGAATAAGCAGAATCAATAGATTGAGAAAACCCATACATCCCTCGCAAAACGAAACAAAACACGAATAAAATTAAAAAGATACGTCGTTTAAATAAAACATTCATTTTATCAATCCTTTACTTAGTTTGCATGAAAACCCAGTGTTTGATAAGAAAACGTCAAATTTGAGGCTTTCGTAGCAACGAATTTATGGCGTTTACTGGTGTAAATAACAGAAATTCGTTGCAAGAGAAACGAAAAAGTTGGCGTTTTCTTGCAAGCACTACTTAAAATAAGGTGCAAAGATACTTAATTATTCGTTGAATTATTACCCTGTGATGGCAAGAATAATGGACTAAAAAACAAATCACGTTTCCTTCGATTTTTTTTAATATTTTTGTGAAATAATTACAATACATGCGACTAAGATTCAGAAAAAAACGACAATACGCTTCAAAATCATTAAATAAGGTTGTGTGGAATCATATTTTTCACGACAAAATGGGATTTTCATCAATTATCTTTATTTGCATTGTTGTTCTCTGTAGTATTTTTGGTTCGCTGATAACGCCCGATACCTCCCCGTATGCTAATCGTCAAATTTTAGAAATATCATTACAAAAGCCTGGTACAAAAATAATGATGCTTAAAACACCAAGAGAAATCGAAATACAAGAAGTTTCATTTGTCGAACAAGCACTTTTTGGGCGACCAGAAAAATTCAATTACACTCCTATTACTTCTTATAAATTCAGAGGTGACAGCGTAGATGTTGTTCTTTTTAAAGGAGATTCACTTTGCAATACCGCAACTTTTGAAATAAGTAAACTTTTGATTGGAAAAGGCTTAAGCTCTCAATCTACCAGTAATATTGAAAGATTTAAAGAAGAGAATATTGAAAAAACAACCTACTGGTTAGGAACCGATAGATACGGAAGAGATGTTCTTAGTCAGCTAATTCTTGGTTCTAGAGTTAGTATTTCCGTAGGATTGATTTCTGTGTTGATTGCAATAATTATTGGCGTATTACTAGGAGCAATTGCAGGTTATTACAGAGGTTGGGTTGATGAATTAATCGTTTGGTTTATTAATGTTGTTTGGTCGATTCCTTCCTTATTGTTGGTGATTGCAATAAGTTTTGCATTAGGAAAAGGATTTTGGCAAGTTTTTATAGCAATAGGCCTCACCATGTGGGTAGATGTAGCGCGGGTAGTTCGTGGACAAGTAATGAGCCTTCGTGAAAAAGAATTTGTTGAAGCTGGTAAAGCATTAGGCTACAGTAACTTTAGAATAATTTTCAAGCATATTTTGCCAAATGTCACAGGGACTGTATCTGTTATTGCTGCGTCTAACTTTGCATCAGCAATATTAATAGAATCTGGATTGAGTTTTCTAGGCTTAGGTGTTCAGCCACCAGTCCCATCCTGGGGAACAATGATTAAAGAAAACTATGGATATATCATTTTAGATTATGCATATTTGGCTATAATTCCTGGGGCTGCAATTATGTTGCTAGTACTTGCTTTTATGCTGATTGGCAACTCATTGAGAGACGCATTGGATGTCAAAAACTAAAAACCATTTTTACTTTCCCAGACTTTATCGACTTTATGGACTTAACAGACTTTATCGACTTTATGGACTTAACAGACTTTATCGACTTTATGGACTTTACAGACTTTATCGACTTTACGGACTTTACGGACTAACTTAGTTCTGATGCTCGCTTCTAAGGAGGTCATTAATGGTTTTAACGGGATTAAAGGTTGCAATGGGTACTTCCACAAAAACTGTAATCCATTTAGCCATTGCGCCATTCCATAAACCGGGAAGCTCTAGAGCTTTAAGATCTTTACCGTCTTTTGATTTTACCGAGATAAAACCTGTCTTATCATCCACAAATTGAGATAAATCGAACACATCACCCTTGTAATCAGTAATATTGCATACCAAATCTACTGGATTAAAATGGGTAGAAAGTTCAACCATTCTTTTTTGTGCATCAACACCAAAATCAATTTGAGATGATTCAACAATTTGTAAGGATGTTCCATCTTCATTTTTAGTCCAGAATGGGCCACCACCAGGTTCTCCTTCATTTTTAACCATCCCACATACACGAATCGGTTTATTAATCAGAGAAATGAGCAAAGTTCGTTTTTCAGCATCTTCTAACTCATTAAAATTACTAGGGATGGATATAAATAAGTCATTTTTTGCAAATGAGACTATTTCATCAAAGTTAACTTTCGATTTAGATAATAACTGATTAATGGTCTTATTTATGGTCTTTTTAAATTGAATTAATAAGGAACCAATCACTTTTTTGTAAACGATAGTCGCTTCATTTTTGCGTTCTGGAGAAACATTATCAATGTTTTTCACAAAAATAACATCAGCTTTTAATTGATTGATATTCCATATTAGAGCACCATGACCAGCAGGGCGGAAAAGAAGTTTTTTCTCTTTGGTTCTAAATGGCGAATTGTCCAGATTTACAGCGATCGTATCGGTTGTTGGTTGCTGAAGTGAATGGGTAATTTGATATTTTACTTGATGTTTTTTTTCGTATTTTGAAACGACTTTTTGAATATGAGCTTCAAATAAATCGACATGTTCAGGAGAAATTGTAAAATGAACATACACAACTCCATCTGCTGATTTTCCACAAAGTGCACCTTCTACTAAATGCTCTTCAATTGCAGTTCTGGCTTCTTTTGAGTATAGGTGAAATTTCAATAATGCTTTTGGAAGATTAGCATAATTCAACCCCTTTTCGGTAAGCAAATAATCCAAAATTAACCCATAATTTTTAGCAATCAGTTCATCAGACAAAGTAAATCCGTCACCAGCTAATGATTCTGCTAAGTCTGAATAAAAAGCAAATTTTGTAATTGATTGAAAAAATGTTTTTCCAAAAGCCATCACATTTGGGTCTGCGGAAGAACTAGAATAGTTATCTTTAAACGAAAACAAATCTTTAAACATTCGAGTAGCTGCTCCAGAAGCGGGGACAAACTTTATAATTTTTAGCTCACTAGCAAATTCATCAAAATCTTTGTTCAATTTAATTTCACCAGTAGTTGTAATGAGTTTAATTCCATCATTTACAACAGCAGGGCGAATTAATTTCATATAAGGAAACCCTTGCTTAAATTGTTCTAACTGATTTTCAATCTGTTGTAAATTGTAGCCAATGGCCTCTATTTGAGTCAAGTCTTCTTTTGTCAGCATATTTGGTTGAATGTTTTCCATTATAGGGCAAAAATAAATAAAAAAAATCATTTTTTCATGAACAATTCGAAACGTCTGAATATAATATTCAAATCTTTTTCATTATCAAATAGGTATAGTAATTATTATTTTTTAAGCATCTGCTTTTTTTAATCCTTTTCACCCCAAATAACATCAACCTAACTGATTAAAAAAGGGATTAATACATTGTCCATTCTGATTTTTTCAATACTTTTGCTCTATAATTGAAGAAATGACAAAAACAGTAACAATCATAGGGACTGGGAATGTAGCCACACACATAGCCCAAGCACTTCACAAAGCAGGCATAAAGGTTGATTTGGTGATCGGCAGAAGCATGGATAACTGTAAACCGTTGGCTTTAAGTGTTGATGCAAGGTATTCTTCAAATATTTCATCTACTCAAATCACCTCAAATTTAGCAATCATTGCAGTTTCTGATGATGCATATCCTGAAGTAATTTCGCAATTATTATTATCTCCATCGACTGTAGTTGCCCACACTTCAGGATCCTTGTCTATTGATATTTTATCGAAACTCCCTAATTCTTATGGGGTCCTCTACCCTCTTCAGACATTTACAATTGGCAGAAGCGTTGATTTTTCAGCTATTCCAATTTGCATTGAAGCTTCATCCGAAAAGGCAATGCAAACAATTGAAGAAATTGCCTTAATATTATCATCAAAGACTCTTCAAATCACTTCACTTCAACGTGAGCAGATTCATTTAGCCGCAATTTTTAGTAGTAATTTTATCAATTATCTATACTTTTGCTCCGAAGAACTTATGCAAGATAAAGGCTTACCATTTGAATTGCTTTATCCATTAATTGCTGAAACAACAAGCAAAGCAATTGAAATAAATCCAGAAAATGCACAAACAGGTCCTGCTAGACGTAACGATTTAAGAATACTTCAAAAACATATTTCTATGCTAAAAAGTCCTGAAATGAAACAATTGTATACATTTTTATCTGAACAAATTATTAAAAAATATAATTCATGATTAATTATAAAGAAGCATTAATAGACATCACCACAATTATGTTCGATTTTGATGGCGTTTTATCTGATGGTAAAGTCTTCGTTATGCCTGATGGCGAGCAACTTAGAATGTCGAGTGTTCGTGATGGCTATGCGCTACAATTGGCAGTAAAAAAAGGATTTCGGGTTGTTATTATTTCTGGCGGACGCTCCGAATCGATGATGAAAAGATTTGCAGCTTTAAATGTCAGCGATGTTTTTTTAGGGGTTTCAAACAAGAAAGAAGTGTTCGAAAAATACTTACTCGATAATCAATTAACTACAAACGAAGTATTGTACATGGGTGATGACATTCCAGATTATGAAGTAATGAAACTAGCCAGAATTGCCACTTGTCCGGCAAATGCTTCTGAAGAGATTAAAGCAATTTCACACTACATTTCAAAATATAATGGTGGCGAAGGTTGTGCCCGAGATATCATTGAACAAGTTCTAAAAATTCACCAAAAATGGTTTGACAAAGATGCTTTTCATTGGTAATTAAAACTCTAATTGCATATCAAACTTAATACTTAACATATCAAAATACAAACAAATGATTTCAAAATTTTCAACTTATTTTCGTTTATTTAGAGGACTAAATCTAGTTTTCATTGTCCTAGTTATGTATATTTTACGATATTTTTTAATCGTGCCTTGGTTGCGAATTTGCAACAATGCTCCATTTTTAACCGATGATTTATTTAATCTAATGGTCTTAGCTGTAGTCTTTATAACAGCTGCTGGATATGTGATAAACGATTATTATGATCAGATAATAGATGGCATAAATAAATCGTCAAAACAGATTGTTGGGGTACTCGTGAGTCCCAATGTTGCCAATATTTTATTTTGGGTTTTCTCAATCTTGGGCTCAATCTTGGGCATTTATATTTCATTTCGAATTGGGCATATCAATCTAGGTTCAATATTTATGATTACCTCATTTATGCTTTATTATTATTCTTTAAAGTATAAAAGACTTTTATTATGGGGAAACTTAGTGGTGGCTTTTTTAAGCGCTATGGTTATTCTGATGCCTTGGTTATTTGAGTTCTTTGCTCAATTAAGCTCACCATCAACGTTTCTAAGTAATAATCAGTGTATGAATGTTATTCGTCAAATTTCATTTATATTGTTTGGATTTGCTTTTTTAATGACCTTAATTCGTGAATGGATTAAAGACATGGAAGACATCGAAGGCGATAAAAAAGGAGAACGAATTTCATTACCCATACGTTTTGGTATAAAATCGACAAAACTCATCACTCTTTCTACCATTTTGATTGTATTATTAACCGCTGGTATTTTGCAATTTTTGTTAATTAAAAATAATTATTCTTCGCTTGCTTACTACAGCATAGCCACAATTTCTGCTCCATTACTTTATCTAAGTTCAAAATTATGGACTGCAAAAAATCAATCAGATTTTCATTTTGCATCAACAATATCAAAATTAATAATGCTCATGGGTATCCTTTTCTTGATTCTTTGTTATTACGTCATTTTTAAATATTAAGGATTTATGTATTCCAACTTTCCTTATCAAATAATCCTGGCTTCTGCATCCCCTAGGAGAAAAGAGCTATTGTCGCAATTGGGATTCTCGTTTAAAGTAGAAATACGTCCCGTAGATGAAACGATAATTATCGGAAAAAGTCCTTTAGAAATGGCCATTATGATAGCTCAAGAAAAGCTTGAAGCCTTTGACATAAAGGAATATCAGAACCCAACTCTCATTATCACGGCCGATACTATTGTTTCAATTAAAAATACTGTCTTAGGAAAGCCTAAAAACGTTCTAGAAGCCAAACAAATGCTTCGGGAATTATCGGGCAGAAAACACAAAGTAATTACAGCAGTCTGTATTAAAACAGCATCTATTCAAGAAACTTTTTATGATGAAACCGATGTTGAATTTTCAAGCATCTCTGATCATGAAATAGATTATTACATACAAGAATTCAATCCTTTAGATAAAGCTGGCTCGTATGGTATTCAAGATTGGATTGGCGTTGGATTTATTCATTCCATCAAAGGTTCGTATACGAATGTGGTAGGTTTCCCTACGGAAATTGTTAGAAGGAAATTGTTAGGAATTATTTCTTAAACCAATAAACAACTTTTTTTGATTTGTTCCGAAAAACAATAAATCGTTGATTTATATGTTTTTCGAGAATCCTCGAAAAATAACAAAAATCAAAGATTTTTTATTTTTCGGGAAAGATTATATAATCCCGCTAAAGCTGGACAAGTTTTGAAGATGGCGCGATGCGAATGATTTGAAGATTTGAAAATTTGATAATTTGAAGATGGCGCGATGCGAATGATTTGATAATGAGATAATTTGAATCCCGATTTAGATTTTGTAAGTTTTTTGAACTAAAAAATCAACAAAAACTGTATCGGGATGAAAATTACGCGATGCGAATGATTTGAAGATTTGATAATTTGATAATTTGAAGATTTGAAAATTGCGCGAAGCGAATGATTTGATAATGAAATAATTTGAATCCCGATTTAGATTTTGTAAGTTTTTTGAACTAAAAAATCAACAA
>JBAXTE010000059.1:0-18821 GCA_037130365.1 Bacteroidota bacterium | reverse complement strand
AGTATCTTTTTTTTGCTGGAGAAAAAAAGTCAGTGCCCGTCCGGCATAAGGACATGTAAAAGGAATTTTTTAATTCTTTTTACACTCTAGTTTGAAAATAGGCTTTCTTCCATTAGAAAGGAAACAAAGCTTCTTTTTATATGCTTCTTCCCCTAGTTTTTACATTGACCCCTTAACACGTCATAAAAGCGCATCAGCGAGCATTCAATAAATTATCATAATTACATTGACTGCTTTTATAAACATCAGTTTATTTTCCTATTTTTGCAATGGTATAACACATTCTAGGTGTCATAATATTTACTGATATTGCAATAAAATGAAACTATTTATTCTCAAATTTCTTAAGTATTGGCTCTTTTGGCTCCTTTTATTTGCTTTCTTCAGACTAATTTTCATTTTTGCATATTTAACTTTAGCCATTCCCGATATTGGTTCGGCTCGTGAAGCGCTATTCACATTCTATTATGCACTGAAACTCGATTTATCAATGGCCGGTTATCTTGTTTCAATTCCTATGATTATCTCTTTTATTTGGCTATTTTTTCAAAAAAAATGGCTTTCAAAAACCATAGATTATATAACAATTCTATTTATCATCATATATTCGTTTATCTCTTTTGGCGAAATCGGAATTTACAACGAATGGCGCACAAAATTAAATTACAAAGCACTTTTATACATCCAACACCCCCAAGAAATTTTCAACTCCATATCAACGGGCACGTTTATTCTTTTACTTATTGGTGTAATTCTGCTTATTGCAGGCTGGATCTGGATTTATCTCAAATACTATCGATTTACAAAGTCAACATTCAACACACAATGGTATTATAAAGTGATTTTTATTATACTCACTCCAATTTTTACATTCTATTTTATCCGAGGTGGATTTTTATCTATTCCAATATCTCAAAGTCAATCGTGGTTTTCGAAAAATCAAACACTTAACGATGCATCTGTTAACGTTGGTTGGAATATTTTTCAAAATATAATTGATATGCAGTCATTATTACATGGGAATCCATTTCAATCGTACCCCAACGAAATTGCTCAAAAAACGGTTGCCGATATTCATAAAGTGGAAAAAGACACCACCATAAATGTGCTCAAACTTGAACGACCAAATGTGGTGTTGATCCTTTTAGAAAGTTGGTCCGCAGATTTGGTTGGCGCACTTGGCGACACGCTAAATATTACCCCAAACTTCGATAAATTAGCAAAAGAAGGAATTTTATTCACCAATTTATATAGCAGTGGCAATCGCTCTCAGCAAGGAATGGCATCAATTTTTAGTGGATTTCCTGCATTACCAATTACCACCATTACCGAGCATCCCGAAAAATATCGAAAACTTCCTAGTCTCACACAAATATTGAATAAAGCTGGGTATCGTTCTTCATTCTATTTTGGCGGACAGTTGATTTATGGCAATATCAAATCGTATATTATGTATAACCAATTTGCTAAAATAGTTGAAGGTGAAGACTTTAATTCTTCCATTCCACGAGGCAAACTTGGCGTTCATGATGAATTCCTCTTTAACCGCAATATCGAAGATTTAAAAATAGAGCCACAACCTTTTTTTAGCGCGATGTTTACCATGAGTTCACACTCACCATACGATCAGCCTATTCAAAACAAAATTACCAAAGATGTTCCCGAAAAAGAGTTTGTAAACAGTGCTTGGTACACCGATTATGCTTTGGGGAAATATTTTGATCAGGCACGAAAACAACCTTGGTTTAATAACACATTGTTTATATTAGTTGCCGACCACAGCCATGTATCGCATCAACAACATGGATTACAGACATTTGAATATCACCGAATTCCACTTTTACTTTATGGACCAGCTATCAAACCTGCTTTTCAGGGTGTAAAAATGGAGAAAATCGGATCACAAACAGATATTCCAGCAACATTATTAAAACAACTAAATATTGATGCAAGCAAATTCCCTTGGTCAAAAAATCTTTTCAATCCATATTCACCCGAATTTGCATTCTTCGAAATGAACGACGGGCTGGGTTGGAAACGTCCTTCTGGATATTACGTTTATAATAAACGAGAGAATCAATTTTTAGACAAAAAGCTAAATCCTAATGATGAGGAAAAAGTAATCAGAGAGGGAAAATCGTATTTACAAGAAGTGTTTCGGCAATTTTTGGACTTCTAATTAATAGTTATTGAGTTTCCATTTTTCAGAATCATCAATTTTTAACACAATATTTTCTTTCATTTTTTGTTTCTTTTGTATTATCTTTGAAAAAAATAACAACCATGCGAAAATTGACAATCATCATTATATTAGCATTTTTTGGGCTGAATATGGTTATAGCTCAAACGTCTGAAAACACTGCACCATTCCGTTTCGACAAAAAAGAGGTGAAAGGGTTTATGAAATTAAAAACTGAACAAATTAAAAAGTCTGCATATAACAAAGGGCTATCGCTTTGCAAAAAGTATAATTTTAAATCTGATAATGATATTGTCGTGGGTCAAAGTTTAGATGGAGAAATTCTGTACCGCTTTATTAGTAGTTATAGCGAAGAAACTGCTGTAATTACTGATTCTACAGGAAAAATGGTTGAAGTAATTTCTTACCTCAACGAAGAATATAAACCATACAGTACAATTTTAGATATCCTTGCACAAAAGGAATATACAGTTTACAGTAACAACGACGAGTACGGCTCTGCTGTTAAATTTATCACTCGTAAAGGCACTTGGATTGAGGTACTTGCAAAACGAACTAGCGAAGAAAAATCTCCAATTTTAGTTCTATTTTTTAGCGATAACCTCAAATTTCTCAGAGAAGAAGAAAAGGAATAACTTTATTTTATTTTGTTAATCATAAACGTAAAATAAGTCAGCCTGTCAAAAACCATGGGTTGTTTTTGGGTTGATTTTTCAATAATTTGAGGTAATGTACCATATAAGGAACCAGCAAAATCATCGCTAGCTGGATCATCATCATAAAGGCTTATTGAAAATTTATCTCCTTTACTCAATGTAATATTTTCTGCCCAATCGAGCCAAGCAGCACTGTATGAATTTTTCATAACTGGCGAACAATATAATGCATCATAATTATCTCCCGCACCAACAGTAACCTTCCAACAAATATCAGGCGCTGCTCCCGATAAAAGATTATAATCCCAGGGCTTACCTTTAAAGTCAGTCTCCATGAACTTTACACCACTTACTAAAACGCTAAACTCTTCAATTTGCGGTTTGTTAAACTGTATTTCAAACCTGCTTTCGCCAATTATTTTCAATGTTTTCAAGGCACTATCAAAAATACTTGTATCGCTCATTAGTGCTGATAATTCAATTTCAACTGTATTTAGCCCTTCGTTCAGTTCTAAAATATAAAAGGGGATAAATATGATTTCTTTTCTTCCAAAATCAAATCTCAAATCCTTTATATACTGAAAAACTTGATTTTTATCGCAATACTTATACGACGATCCATTACAATTAACTCGTTTTTTGTTTGATTTTAAATTAATTTTCAATTTGGTCTCAGTAGGTGATTTTTGTTGATGGAAGGTGGTATCATACCCTAATATTGCATGGTATGAAATTCCAATTCCTCGGACACCATTAAATAGAGTATCGGGAAAACACTTTACACTTTTTAAAATTAATGAATCCTTTTGAGCAGTGGCAAACTCTAGTCCCAGAATCTGAAAAGCCAATACTAATAGAATGTATATATTTCTCATTTGTTGTAAATATTAACTACAAATATAGCATATTTATTTACAATGGCTTATCCTCGTTTACAGGATTTACCCTCGAAATGACATATTCACAAAAAAATATTTTGACTAATAAAAAAAATGGGAGAATTTATTAAGCCGTATAACAAAAAGAAAAGCCGTCAAAAATGACGACTTTTCAATATTTAAATTACAAAAAATATTTACTTCGAAACTCGTTCAAGCCATTTTAGCATAAATAGCATTGTAAACATTGATATAAAACAAGCTGTTACAAAGACTGTCCAAGTTAGCCAAATTGGAATATTTTGATAAAAAATTGCACCAATAAATAATAATTGATTCCCTACAGCAGTTGCTCCTAACCAAGCACCTTGCATTACTCCTTGATATTGAGGAGGAGCTACTTTAGAAACAAATGAAATACCTAGAGGGCTAATAAATAATTCAGCAACGGTAAGAATAAAATATGTTCCCATTAATAAATATGGGGTTACACGGTCAGCATCTGGCAAACCACCCATCGCTTTAACATCAGAAAGAAGTGGAAGATTGCTTAATAAGGATCCTAAAGACATAACAACAAATCCTAAACCTGCGATAAACATACCTATTGCAATTTTCTTAGGAGTTGATGGCTCTTTTCCTTTACTTCTGAGCCATCCAAAAAAGGCTAAAATAATTGGGGTTAAGAAAACAACAAAAAATGGATTCATCGATTGGAATATCTCAGCTGAAATTTTCCATGATCCAATCTTAAGAAGAGTATAATCTTTTGCAAAATAAGTAAGTGTTAATCCATTTTGATGGAATGAAAACCAAAAGAAAATTACCACTCCCATAACAGCTAATAAAGCATAAATTCGTTGTTTAACTTCTTTTGCATCCATTACAACTGTACCTGCTTCAAGGGATGCTGATTTTGCTCCAATCTTTTTTGGGTTTGGAAAATTCTTTTTATTCAGCATATATATTAACAACGACACAGCCACAGCAATAATAGCAACACCAAAAGCATAATGAAATCCTTCGGTAAATGTATTTAAATATGTTTTGGCAAAAGTTGTTAAATCAGTAACATTGCCACCGGTAACCTCTGAAGCCAATGCTGTAATTCTTGCTGTTCCTTCAGAATTAATAGTACCATTTAAGTGACTATGACATAATTCTGGCAATGCAGCATTATACGTGAATCCCTTTGTCCCTAACCACCAATTTCTAATTCCAATTGCTGTAAATGGAGCAAAAATAGCACCTACATTAATAAACATGTAAAACAATGAAAAACCAGAATCACGCATTTTGGAATATTTCTCATTATCGTACATTTGTCCAACTAACGCCTGTAAGTTACCTTTAAATAGACCGTTTCCAAAAGCAATAACGAATAATCCAAGACAAGTAATAATTAAAAACAATAACTGATTAGGAACTGGCGTTTGAGAAGGAATGGCAATCATTAAATATCCAACCGCCATTAACATCTGACCTACCATAATTGTTCCTTTGTAATTACGGGTTTTATCAGCAATAAGTCCACCAACAAATGCTAAAATATAGATAGAAAAATAAAATGTAGCATAAATAAGGCCAGCATTTGTTTCATCTAATCCAAACTTTGATTGAAGAAATAGCACTAAAATTGCCATCATCGTGTAAAAGCCATAACGTTCGCCCATGTTTGCAAGCGCCGCCGCTAATAGTCCTTTCGGGTGATTTTTAAACATAATTTTTTGTGTTTTTGTTAATATTAATTTTCATTTAATTTTCTCAAAGGCAAATATAGAATAAAAACTTTAATTCATTGCAATTTTTAGAGACAATCACAAAAACATCAATATAAAATAATTATGGTCGGATGACTTCGAAATTTTGGTCGTCAATTATTTTAATAATAGTAGATGGAACTAGTTCTATATCTGAATGATGAGACCAATTTACCACATAATCTACTCTATTTAAAATTTCACTTGAAATATCACCAAAAAGTCTAGGAGTAACCTCTCCACTTATATTGGCGGATGTAGAAACCAATGGTGCATTTATTTGCCGAATGAGCTCTTTGCAAAATTCATGATTCACAATTCTAATAGCAATTGAACCGTCTATTGCAATTAAATTTGAGGGTAGTTTTTTTGCATTTGGGTAGATTATTGTGGTTGGCTTTTCTGCCTTTTCTAATAATTCAAGAATCATATCTGGGACAAAATCAACATATTGACGAAGTCGTTCTAAATTATCTACCAATAAAATCATGCTTTTAGTTTCAGAGCGTTGTTTAATTTGGTAAATTTTTTCAACCGCATCTTTGTGAGTAGCGTTACATCCAATACCCCACACCGTATCAGTGGGATAAAGGATAACACCTCCTTTTTGTAATACCTGAACCGCTCTTTTTACTTCATCAAACATATTCAATCAATTTTCATTTTATTCCTTTTTCACCCTTGAAAAGTTAATCTTTCAACCTCCCAATCGTTCAACTTTATGGACTTTCTACTTTATAAATCCCGTAAAACAAGTCCGCCATACTTCGGCATGCTCAGTACAGGTCTGGCGGATCGATTTCATAGTTTTACGAGGATGCACGAATTATTACAAAATCAAAGATTTTGATAATTCGGCACTTTCAACTTTACAGACTCCAACTTTATCCCATACGCACACTTAAAATGTTTTTCAGGGCAATTTTTATGACCATGTAAACCACAAGGACGACAAGAAAGTTTTTCTTCAATTTCAACAACTCGGCTATTAGTCGTTCTTGGTCCAAAGCCAAATTCGGGTACTGTGGAGCAAAACAGCGCAGTTACAGGAGCATCTACAGCGCAGGCGAGATGAAGAGGTGCAGAATCGTTTACATAATTCATTTGAGCATCTTTGAGTAAAGCTGCCGACTCAAGTAAAGATAATTTTCCACATAAGCTCATCACGTTAGATTTTCCAACTTCTTGTATTATTTTTTGACAAATTGCATCATCATTTTTTGCACCTAACAGATATACACTATAATAATCAGGAAGAATTTTGATTAATTCTACCCACCTATCTACCGGAAATTGCTTAGTAAACCAAAGTGATGTTGGAGCAATGCATACATAGGCCGAAGTTTTAAATTCCGAAGTATTTTCAAAATCAGATGGAGATGGATAGAGTTTAGTGGGAGCAACTTCTCGGTCTGTGATTTCTTGGATTAATTGATGATTCCGTTCTAATTCGTGTGGAGAATTGGGTTGACTTGAAATTTGATGGTTATATCTTTTCGAAAAAAAGATGGAAAGTGGATTTTTTCTAAATCCATTTTTTTGTTTTGCGCCACAAAACATAGTGATCAAACCACTTGATGCAAAACGCTGAACATTAATCACATAATCATATTTTTGTGATCTTATTTCTAAAATCAAAGAAATCAAATTTTTATACTTGTGTTCTTTTTTAATCCAAACGAATATTTTATTTAGGTATGGATGGCTTTTGAAAAGTTGTTGATTTCCATCCTTAACCAAAACATCAAGTTGAAAATCTGGATGAGTTTGATGAAGTTTTTCGAGCAATGATGTCACTAAAATCACATCTCCTATGGATGCGGTTTGGATTACTAATATTTTTTTCAAAGAGATGAATTTTATTCTACAAAAATACAATGAAATACTTCACAATCAAACTTTATCTATCAATTGGTTTCATACGATGGAAACTGTTTTTGTTTGTGTGGCAATTTATAATTGCTTAAAAAACGAACATGAAGTGTGAGTTCCCAGAATCCAGTAAGTGTGTTATGATTAGCAATCCATGGAGCATTATACCCCAAACTTAACCCAGGCGAAAATTTAACTTTTTCGAGAAAAACACCAGCACGAACAACGCCACCCATGGAAATAACAAAATTAGCATCTGAATTAACCATGGTGCTTATTCCCAAACTAATATTGCAAAATGGTCGATAATTTTTATATAAGAAAAATCGGGACAAGTTAACAAACAAGGAGTTGAATCGTAAATTCTCTTCAAAAACTTGATTTCTAGCATTAAAAAAATGTGAAGAGAATTCAGCTCCAATCATTAATGAATCTAAGTCGAACCAGTTATGATTCCATGTTGTTTGACCTATGATATAAAAATCAGGACCTGGATAATGTGAGATATCAGCATTAAAATGTTTTCCACCAGCTGGAATACCAATTCCAATTCCACCATCAAACCAAACTGGCAACTGAGCCTTTAAATCTGAACAAAGCAACCCAAAAGCAAACAGTAAAATCGCAATAAATATCTTTATTGTTTTCATGACGTAAAAGTACAAAAAAACAATCTATTATCGATAAGACGACAAGTTCAATTCTTTAGGCGTAACAGACAATACAGGAATATCCGAATTAAAAACTATATCCATTGCAGTGGTTCCAATAAATAATTTCATCAATTTCGTCTCTTGCTGAGTCATAATAATCATGATATCTCCATTTTTCTCTTTAGCAAATTTCATCAACAAACCAGCGTAAGTATCTTTGTCTTTATCACCAAAAACGAAATCAGCAGTACAATTGTCGTAATGCTCAGAAATGAACTTATGAACAACATTCATTTGAATTGTAAGTTGCTTAATAAGTGCTGGGTCGTTAGTTAAAAGAGCAGAAACAACTTTGATTTTTGCATTAAAAATGCGAGCAAATTTTATAGCTTTTGCAACCTTTTGTTGAGTTTGTTTAGATAAATCAAGAGGTAATATTATTGTTTTTACTTCAGAAGCGATTCTATTGCTAACTGTAATTACGGGAATAACTGTTGATCTAATAATTCGAGATGTATTCGATCCTAAAAATCCAATTTTCTCATTCATTTCAGCGCTATTACTACCTATAACAATGTATTGAGCATTTAGACTTTCAGCTACTTCTACAATTTTATCGTATGCTTTACCTTTAGAAATCATCGCTTTAATCTGAATTCCAGTATTCTTTTTAGTTTCGATAAGAGTATCTAACTGAGCCCAAATCTCTTTTTCAACTCGTTGACGAATCATATCATTTTCTTCAGCAGTAAATAATCCGGAGATAAATCCAAATGTTTTGTTGTCACTATGTATTACGTATAACAACATTATTTCTGATTTTGATTTGGAAGCTAAAAATATAGCTTGATCCAATGCAAGTAGAGATTTAGGAGAAAAATCAATTGGGACAAGAATAACATTTTTTGATTGCATAATACAATTTTTAGTTAAACAATAAACGACAATCTGGTATAATATCAATTAGAGTATTAAAACATAAAAACGTTAGGTCAGGTTAAAATAAATCCAAGTACTATAATTTGAACGACTTCCTCTTATAAAATTTCTACAAAAAGGAATGTAGTCAAAATCATCTGCTTTGCATTATAACCAATCCAGCAAAAAAATAATAAATCACAAAACCCTAAACTAATTAACATTTAATACATTTACAAATATACTATATTTTTTAATACAAATAAATAAGATTAATTGTATCTTTGTTTTTAGTTTCAGTGAAACTTCAAAAATTGAAATGATTCGCCCAATAACAAAGATATTTTTGTATTATTTTTTTGATTTATCAAGATTTAAACTCTAATATAATTATCAAAAGGTGTTTTATTTTAAAAAATATTCTTGAGACAATAAAATTATTTAAACATACAATCATGGGCATTAAACTTTCAGAATTACCATTACAACCAAATGGAAATATTTACCATTTAAACTTAAACCCATCCGAAATTGCTGACATTATTATCCTTGTTGGTGATCCTAGCAGAGTTGAAAGCATTTCGACCAAGTTCGATTCTATTGAATTTAAACGTTCAAATCGTGAAATAAATACTCATACTGGAACTAAAAATGGAAAAAGGATCACTGTTTTATCCACAGGTATGGGCACTGACAATATCGACATCGTGATTACAGAACTTGACGCTTTAGCAAATATCGATTTTGAAACCCGTGAACAAAAAAAAGAACATCGTTCGTTAACACTAGTAAGACTAGGTACTTCAGGTGCACTACAATCAGATATACCACTAAATTCTTTTGTAGCCTCTGCTTATGGAGTTGGAATTGATGGATTAATGTGGTTTTACGACACCCCAGAAGTAGATATTACAGAGATGACTTCTTCTTTTATAAAACATACCGAATGGAGCAAATCCTGGCCCCATCCATACATTGTTGAAGCTTCTAAGTCGTTGCTAGATAAAGTTGCTTTCGATATGAAACAAGGAATTACCGCAACAGCTCCTGGTTTTTATGGCCCACAAGGAAGAGAAGTCCGACTTCCTGTTGCCCGTCCAGATATGAACGATAAGTTTCAATCTTTCAACTACAACAACCATCAAATTACGAATCTGGAAATGGAAACTTCTGCCCTATATGGACTAAGTAAAGCTATGGGACACGAAGCGTTGACAATTTGTGTTGCTATTGCGAATCGTGCCACAAAAGAATTTAGTAAAGACTATCATCCTGCGATGGATTTGTTAATTGACACCGTATTAGAAAGACTCACAAAATAGCGAATAGCCATTTATGCTCTCCGAAAAAGAAATGATTTCTTTGGTCAGAATGCTTGATGATCCAGATGAAGTAATAGCCTCAAACATAATTGAAAAGCTTACTTCGTGCGGAAGACAAGCAATTCCACTATTGGAATCCATTTGGGAATTAAATTTAAATCCAATTGTTGAACAACGAATTTTGTCGCTTAAACAGCAAATTCTGGAAGATGATGCTGTTTCGTTTTTTTCAAATTGGAGGAAAAATCCAGAACAAGATATTCTCGATGCTTGGCTTCACATCTCTGAACTATTTGAACCATTATCTAATAAAGAAAACATCCTCAACTTTATTAACAAAGTGCGTTTTGATGCTTGGATGGAGATGAATGACAACTTGACAACATTTGAAAAATGCAATATCTTAATACGTGTTTTTCAGCAAAAACATCAAATATCAATTATTACCGACGAAAGCAAACGGATAAGTTCCAATTATCTTCTATCTGATTTTGCGAATAACAAAAGGGCTTCACGAACAACTATTGCTATTCAATTTCAATATATCGCAAACACATTAGGCATAAAATTAATCGGGTTAAACTTCTTTGAATATGCAATATTGGGATATTTAAACCCAGATGCTACATCTGAAATTGGGAACAGAGACAATATCCTTTTTTACATTGTTTTTGGTGAAAAAATTTCAATTATTGGGAATAAGCAACTTGATTTAGGTTTGAATATCGACGATGCTTCTCTCTACACACCAGCATCTCAAGTTCAAATTTTGCATAAAATTATTTATGGACTTCAGATTTCGTACACGAAAGAAAATTGTGATTGGGAAACCAAAATTTGCAAGAAGATAATAAAAATATTATCCTAAATTATATTGAAGATTTGATATCAATAATTTGATATTCTCTGTATTTGAAAACAACTTTTCGACCTGTTTACGCTTTAAAATTGCATTTTCATCAATTCTTTTATCCCATAAAGAATTGATAATAGACACTATTTCTGAAGGATTTTCCAAATCCACTATCTCTACAAATGGCAATATTGACTTTTCTGCAATCGTGTTGTTCACAACACAAAAACGACCAATGAATAACGACTGAATAAGTTTGATTTTCACCCCTGCAGAGTTTTTTGATAACAACAAATGAATTTGAGCATTCAATTGTAAATCATTCATCTCTTGGTTCTCTGGATTTGGTTTTAACAAAACATTGGATGATTTAGATATTTCTTGTTCTATTTTTAGTGAAGGGTTTGAACCTGCAATAATAATTTGATGATCAATTTTTGGAGCAATTTCATTTAAAATAAATCGAATAATATCTTCATTCTCAGGAACTGACAGATTGCCATGATAAATAATATAATCGCCATGGCCTTCCTTAATTTCAATTGTTTTTGAAGGATGAAATGGGGGCAAATAAAAAGATTTTCCGTACTGTTGCTCAAAATAATCTTGATCTGATAAAGAAATAGTTGCAATACTAGTCGCAAATTTTAAAACCTTCTCATATCGTTTTAACTTCCACGATTCAAACAGAAAAAACAATTTTGACGACCATTGGACTGATGACTTGTAGAGATTGAAATAATATTTATGCTCAATATTATGAGTTCGAACAATTTTTACTCTTTCTTTTAATTTAGGTTGAGATAAAAAGAAGCATGTATGAAGTCCTTCAAAAATAATGGGATTATCATCTTGCAATAATCGCTCAAGAAGTTGGTAATTGTGTCGGCTTTTTACGATAAATGGGGTTAATGAGAACTGCTGTGTTAATCTAATTTCTCGTGGATAATAGCAAACTTCTTCAGAATATTGTTCAAGCTCAGATTGAAATCCTCTTCCATAATCGAAGCAATGCAAAACTACTTTATACCCAATTTCGTGTAAGGCTTTCAGTTTATAAAACACATCAATTACTCCACCGTAATTTGCAGGATAAGGGATATTAAATGCAATAAGATGAATTCGATTATTTTGCATAAACGTTCAATATATTTTCAAGGATTTTCTTTTCGTTTTCCCAACATAAAATCTCTGCAGCTTGTGTTGAGTTATGTTTATATTTTGCTAAAAGTTCTGGGTTATCAATCAATAAATTAATTTTATCAGAAATACAAGCAGGTGATAATTCATCCACAATTACTCCAACATCATACAAACTTACAATTTGCGCTACTTCTTTCAAATTTGAAGCTATAACACAAATTTCTGCTTGAATATAATCGAAAAGTTTGTTGGGCAAACTATATTCATAATTGACATTCAAAGGTTTATCTAAAGACAACCCAATATCACTCAACCTGGTATATTGAAGAAGAATTTCAACTGGTTGCTTATCTATAAACCAAACCTTCTCAGATAGATTTTGAGCTGCAACACTTTCTTTTAACTTCGGCACCACATCACCACTCCCTACAATCAACAAAATTGCATTTTCAACAAAATTCATACTTTCAACGGCCTCTTCTGCTCCTCTATCGATATTTATCCCAGCTCCTTGAAGAATTACAATAAATTTATCTAATGGCAATCCTAGTTGTACTCGAGTTGTCTCAGCAGAAATTTGAGTTTTTGTAGGAACATTCCTGATTACATCAACCTTTATCTGATATTTATCGCGAAATAAGTCTGCGATGGAATTACTAACCGTTATCATCGATTTCAGTCTACTCAAACATATTTTTTCAATAAACTGCCATGTCTTCTTGACAAATGGACGGTTTTGAATTTCGGGAACTTCAGTAAAATACTCGTGACTATCGTAAATTATAGGTTTGTGTTTAAGTTTTGAAATTAAAAAATTGGGCAGAAGTGTATCCAAATCGTTTGAAAAAAGCAAGTCGCAACGATTAAAAAGCAGATAAAAAAACAATCTAAGATTATAAACTGCATAAAAAAGCGGACCTTTATTAATTGGTAGTCGGAAACGAACACACTGATATGGCCGGTTTAAGGGCATGCTATGAGGGAAAACCCGTCCCACCAACACAACTTCCCAGCCTAATTCGCATAGTACAGCACAACTACGAGCCACCCGCTGATCGGTTGCTAAATCGTTGATTACAGAAACTATGACTCGCTTGTTTTTCACTATTTGTTATTCCTATTTAGTCCGAAAAATTAAGTTTTATAAGAAAATCACTATTTTCGGTTTCCTGCAAATATACGAATAACCATTAAATCAGTAAATTATTATTCGCTACAATCTTTTTAAAAAAATCAAAAGCTGTATCTTTGCAAAAAAACAGATGCAAATCATCAAAAACTATTCTTTAAAAGATTACAATACTTTTGGCTTTGATGTCAATGCGTCTTCTTTTGTATCAATTAACACGGAAAATGATTTAATAGAATTATTTCAAAGTGGAATATTGAGGGAATGTACTTTTTTTGTTCTTGGTGGAGGCAGTAATGTATTGTTTACTCAAGATTACGAAGGCATAGTTGTACATATCGAAAACAAAGGAATCCATTTAGTCTCCGAAGATGACAACCGCATAATTATAAATGCTTCAGCAGGGGAAGTTTGGGAAAACTTTGTCGATAAAATGGTTGAGCTAAATTATGGTGGCATTGAAAATCTTGCACTAATACCTGGATATTGTGGTAGTTGCGCTGTTCAAAACATTGGAGCTTATGGAGTGGAAATTTCTGACACAATCATATCCATTCGCTATTTTGATTTGATTTCTGGAACATTCAAAAACATAGAAAAAGCAAATTGCAACTACGGATACCGAGATAGCATCTTTAAACATGCACTTAAAAACAATGCAATAATCACCGATATTACGTTTGGTTTTACTAAAAAAAGCACGACAAACTCTAGTTATGGAGCTCTAAATAAAGAGCTTGACAAACTTGGGATTATTAATCCAACCATTCAGGATATTGCAACTATTGTGAAAGAAATTCGGCAATCGAAACTTCCAAATGTAAAGGAGTTAGGAAATGCGGGAAGTTTTTTTAAGAATCCATATATATCAAAATTACAGCTTATAAAACTTCAACAGAATTATCCAGACCTAATCTGCTACCCAATAGACGAAACTACATTCAAATTAGCAGCAGGTCAGCTTATTGAGCTTTGTGGATGGAAAGGAAAAGCTGTTGGAGCAGTTGGTGTGCACGCAAAGCAAGCGCTTATTTTAGTTCATTACGGAAATGGAGTTGGACAGGAAATTGTGGATTTATCGAATCAAATTATTGAGGATGTCAATAAAAAATTTGGAATCATTTTATCTCCAGAAGTTATTTTTGTTTAGGAACAGATTTGACATAATTTAATAACTAACACCTTCTTAATTAAGTGATTGATCAATTTCTTTAAGCAACGAAATTAACTGATTTTTAGTAAATGGTTTAGACAAATAGTGTGAGCATCCTTTGCTAATAAATTCTTCTTGATCGCCGTCGATTGCAAAAGCAGTAATTGCAACAATCGGAGTATTAGAAAACATCACCATTTTCCGTAGTGCCTGAGTAACTTCGAGACCATTCATTCCCTTCCCTAAGTTTATATCCATTAGCACAAGGCTAAACATCTGACTTTTAACAATTTCCAATGCCTTTTCACCATTCTCAACATAAGTGATTACAAACTCATCACCTAAGATTTTTTCGATAAGTAATTTACTTACTTCATCGTTTTCAACTAACAACACCGAGTGTATGTTTTTAAATTTCTTATCTGCAGAATATTCATCGTCATTGATAACATTTGAAAATACAAAAGAATTTGGGATTGGTTCATTTTGATGAAGAGGTAAATAAATAGTAAAAACAGTCCCCACTCCATATTCGCTTTCTACATGAATCCTTCCTTTCATCATTTCAATAAAGCGTTTAGTAATTGTAAGGCCTAAGCCTGTACCTTCGAAGCCACGATTTAACCCTTCACTTTCTTGCCTAAACTCTTCGAATATTAGATTAATTTTATTATCAGGAATTCCAATTCCTGTATCCATAACCTGAATCACAACATTACTATTTACTACACTAAGAACGATATTTACACTGCCTTTTGAGGTAAACTTCAACGCATTATTTACTAAGTTATTAAGTGACTCACGAAACAAACGTACATCTACCTGAGCAATAACGCTTTCGCATTCACAACTTACTGTAAGAGAAACATTTTTTGATATTGCAACAGAATTAAACAAAGAAGCAACATCATTCACAACATCTACAATATTGATTAACTGAAGGTTTAAGCTCACTTTATTTGCCTCTAATTTTGAAAAATCAAGAATTAAATTCAAAGATTCTAACAGTCGATTTCCGCTATTTTTAATAATTTTAGCCCATTTATTAGCTTCATCTAAAGACTTTTCATTCACAATAATTTCTGCAGAGCCTAAAATACCGATTAATGGTGTTCTAAGTTCGTGACTCATATTTGACAGAAAATTGGTCTTCAGTTTGTTTAATTCTTCGGCATTTTCTTTAGCCTTAAGTAACTCGTTAAATGCATTTTCTCTAGAAATAGCTGCTCCTAAAATATCAGCAGCTGTCTTAAGCGAATCTAGTTCAGGCGACATCCAAGTTCGCTCTTCAAGATAGTCGTCAAAGCCTAAAAAGCCCCATAATTTTTTTTGAACAAATATGGGCATTAACAAGTAGGTTTTTACATGAATTTGAGTCCATAACTTATGCTCGGAATCGCTAAAAGAAGAGACTTTTCCAATCACAGATTTATTTTGAGATAACGTTTTAATCCAATATGTTAAGCCATATTGCAATAAATTATAACTATCCATAAAATCTCTATATTCAACACCAACTAGCAGTTCGTTGAGCCATAAATACTTACGTCGTGCAATATTTTCATCTTCAAATTGAAACATACACACACCGCCAACTTTAAGCGATCTTCCAATTTTTGGGAGTGTTTCAGCTAAAATTGTTTCGTATGATGATGCAGATAAGCATTTAGAAGCGAAATAACTCACTCCATCAAGGACTGCATCACGTCTTCGTAAATCTATTTCGGTTTGTCTTCTTTGTGTAATATCTAGCAATGTAGAAAGCATTGCTGTTTTATTTTGATACTTTATCTTTTCGCTAGAGAGTATCGTCCAGATTCTATTGTTCTTTTCCGTAATAAATTCAACTTCATGATTCCACAACGATCCGCATTGAAGAACTGCTTCGAACCATTCTTCTCTTTGTGATGTTGTTAACCATAATTGCGGTGAAATAATACGATTAATTATCTCAAATTCAACACATTCAAACAACTCAAAAGTTTTTGTATTCGCATAGAGTAAAACACCATTTTCATCAACAATAAAAATACTAACTGGTGCATTTTCAAGTGTATTTCTGAACCTTAGCTCACTCTCCTGCAATGCTTCAATCATTTGTTTTTGTTTCGTAATGTCACGAACAATAGATAAAAAGCTGTTCTCTCCGCAACGAACCAATCGACATTCAAATAAACCATTTAAGCCATTAATTTCAAGTTCATATTCAAAAACTACATTCTCTACTGATTTGATAACTAGTTCGATCTTTGACATTATTAAATCGACTAAATATGGTGGCAAGACATATGAAAGATGTTTGAATAAAAAATCTTCGGGTCGTTTATACAAATGATACTCATCATTGTAATGATAATCTATAATAATTCCATTCATATCAAAGAGAAACATCATGTCAGGTATTGCATTGAGTATTGCATTAGATCTTTCTTCGGTATGCAGTCTGGTAATTTCTCCAATTTTTTCACCCGTAAGTTCTCTAATTATAACAAATAAATAGCCATCACCATATACATATTCATTTCGAATATAAATTCTAGATTTATCTTTTTTGTATGCCCAAAATTCAATAAAAACATCACTCTCAAACCCACTAAAATATTGTTTCGAAAATGCATCAACCCTAGCGTAATCCTCAGGGACAACTAAATCAATAGCTTTAATATCAAAAAGCTCTTTAATTGTATATCCAGTAATATCAGAAATCTTTTGGTTGATATAAACTGGTTTTTTTTCTTCAATTAATATAATTCCAATTGAAATATTATCGAAAATTTTAGAAAATCTGTTTACAGCAACTTGCAGAGTCTCTTCGACATCAAATCTCTTGTTGAAAACCACTACTAAATAGGTAATTTCATCATGAACTTCTTGCTCAATTTTACCTCGATAATTGGTAGGGTAGTTATTGGCATCAAAAAAAGTGCAAGAAACCATGGGATATTGCCCGTTTATATCTGTTAATGTTAAATCATAATAATCCCTTTTAGAAATTGGAATGACTTCAACAAACGGTTTTAAAGTTATATTTTCGAAGCTTGTAGCTAAAAATGTAAGAGTTGCATTATTGGCATGAACTATTGTAAAATCTAACGTTAGAACAAAAATTAGTGATTCAGAATTTTGATAAACAAGACTATTAATTAATGAGTGTGGAATCTGATTGTTAGACATAACTTAGCTATTGATTAGAGCAAAAATACATTATTATTGCCTATTTTCAAAAAAAACGCATGTTTTGTTGCTGAAATGGTGATAATCAATTAATTTTGCAAAAAACACATTAATGAGTAGAACACAATCAGGCACTTTATTTCTAATCCCAACACCAATCGGTGATAATCCGATTCAAGAACTACCCAATTACAATACATCCATAATCCACAATATTCACTTTTTTATTGTAGAAGAGTTAAGAACTGCACGCCGTTTTTTAAAATCTATTGGCTATCCTCACGAATTTACAGATGAAATGTTTTTAGTTCTCAATGAGCATACGAATGAAATCAATGGAACTCAGTTTTTACAACAAGCAATTCATGGAAACTCAATGGGATTAATGTCGGAAGCTGGAATGCCTTGCACCGCTGATCCAGGAGCTGCGGTTGTGGGGTTCGCTCATAAATTTGGAATTAGTGTTATTCCTCTTGTTGGTCCATCGTCTATGTTGCTTGCATTATCGGCATCTGGTTTTAATGGCCAACAGTTTGCGTTTCATGGATATTTGCCCATCGATAAACATGAACGCGAAAAGTTACTTCGAGAACTTGAAAAACGAGCAAACGAAAACTTTACTCAACTTTTTATTGAAGCCCCTTATCGCAATAATGCAATGTTCGATTCGCTTTGCAAAAGTTTACAACCCGATACTCAATTATGTATTGCCAGTGGAATTTTAACTAAAGATGAATTTATAAAAACACTTCCCATTAAATTATGGATTAAAGGTGGAGCGCCTAATTTTCATAAAGTCCCAACTGTATTCTTATTTGGAAGACTTCAGAATTAGAATATTTCCAATTAATTTATTCCTAATTTTTGACAATTCAATTTCTTAGTATTTTTTTTTAAAAAAACTATTTTCGCTTCATCCAAACATAGGTATCACCAATCCCAACATTGGTCAATTTGTTTGATACCTTATCTAAAATTACAATTTCAACAGGAACTTTGTTATTCACACATTTTTCAAGGATTCTAGAAAAAAGTATATATCTGCAACCAAAAGAGTAATACCAATTAGGAATCAAAACACCCTGCAAATGCATTTAAAAAAAGTTTGTT
>JBAXTE010000058.1:0-19468 GCA_037130365.1 Bacteroidota bacterium | reverse complement strand
TGAAAAATCCCGTATGAAACCAGGTCTTTACATATACTGGTGGTACAATTTCCTCAACTGCCGAATTAGCAGATTCCCCCATTAGCACATCAGCACATTGCAGCATTAGCACATTGTACTTTTCAGTGTCCCACTGTTCCACCATTCCAAAGCCTCTAAACTCACGTTCGTCGTGGTCGTAGTAGCCGTGATGGTATGCGTAGCTATTTGTAAACACACTTCCGGTTACTTCGTCGTGGATTTCTACGTGTTCCAGCACATGCACGGGAAATGGTAATCGGGTGATCCATGGATGTCCCGACAGTTTATCGCGAAGATAGTATTTGGTAGATGTGGTGTATTGCAGTTTGGTGATGCCACCCATGCCGTTATCGGATTGAATCATTAAGTAGGGTTTTATCCCGCTGGTGAGTTCCAAATAGCGCATCTTGCGGCTTTGCGATGGGCGTTTGCTGCTCCATATTAAACACGAAGTGCCGTTGCCAAACAAATCGACCACTTCGGCATTTGCCATGGAGTCCACTTGTGGAAAGTTGTTGATTTCTTGGGCTTCGCTCCAGCTGTTTCCAGCTTGGTTTTTCCAGTATTTGGTGGTGGTGCTTCCAAAGTAGATAAGGTCGGTGGTGCCAGTGCCATCTACATCGGCTAATCTGATTTGTGAAGGGTTAAACTGATCGGGACGTTCGAAGTGTGGTGGATTTGCCATCATTACCCGTTCGCCAAAATGTCCATAACCCAAGTTTGGCCAATAGCATAGCGTGCCGTTAGTGATGCGAACAATATCCGAAAGTCCGTCGCCACTCATGTCAGCCAAGTATATTTGTTTCAACTCGTCGGAAAAGATGGCTTTAGGGCCTTTCTCTTCGGTGGTATTGCAACGAAGTCGACGGTAGTTGCCGTAGCCTTTTTTGCCTTCACTTAGATATATTTCAAAGTAGTCGCCTTTGCCTATGATGATATCGCCTAGTCCGTCACCACTTAAATCCACGATTTTTATATTAGGGTCGCTCAGGTTCAAGTTGGGCATCTCTGCAAAGTTGGCAAATGGTTGCCACTGCTCGTTTTCGTCGCGGGTATAAAAGCCGTTCATTCCAGGGGCGTTGATCACCAGTTCGGGCAATCCGTCGGAATCGACATCGGCAAGGTGAAACGAGGATTTTTTGGTGCTTACCGCTGCTGGTTTTAGCAGCTCACATCGCATACCGCCCAATACTAGTTCGGGTTCGGTAGGTGTGCCTGCAACGGGTTCTTCGTAATAGCGTTGGTCGCCCTTATTGGGGATAAAGTACCACGCATTTTGGTCTTGTTTTAATATTCCGTTGATGCCTTCGCTGTAAAGGTCTGCCCATTGACTGCTTCGTCCATCTACTCCATCGGGGATGTTGTTGAGCATTTCGGGGGAGACTTCATATATTTTTGTGCCCAATTTCGCTTCTGAATATGTAAAACTTAATGTGGGTAGCTCTTCGCTAGTGCCGTTTAGGTATCCTTTGTGGGTGGCTGTTTTTAGTAATGTCAAATGTTCGTTTTCTTCGTAGTCGAAGTCGGTTGATTTTACCAATACTGGAGTGGTGCCAAGTTCGGTGAACTGATGAAACATCAGCACACGTTTACACATACGGTAGGTGCGTATCTCAAAACCTGCTTTATAGGTTGAAAAAGCATCTTGACGACATGCCCATTCTTGAGTTGGTGTTACTTGTGGGTTGTTTGTTGGATGATCGCCATAATCGAATACTAATCGAAAATGCCAGTCGTTTTGGTAAGCGGGTACTGCTGGATACACGGGGCTGTACATTGCCGCATTGCCGTAACGGACTTGTTTCAGATACAGGTTGGTTAAGCATTCGTTGGTTTCCCGACGCTGGTGCTCATAGACTTCGCTTGCTATTCCGCTACCAGTTTCTGCTGTATAGTTTTCACGCTTGTATTCAAACTCGATCAAATTGCCTTTGGCGTTCCAGCTTTTTTCTATCATCCACGTAAATATCTGCTCGGGGTGATTTGTGTTGGCGATTACAGCTTGATTAGTCAGTCCGTAAACACTGGTGGTGTTCTCTTTGGAGATGCTTCGCCAGTGGCTCACCTTGTTTGTGGTGTCGTACCACCGTTCGATTACCGCAAAAAGTCCTTCGGTTCTTGGTTGATATGGGAACACTTTATAGGTGCCTTCTGTTCGGGTGTCGTGTTTCCACGCTCCATTCTCCTCTTTCAATATTGCTACAAGGTCTTCGGCTCCCGACAAAATAAAGGTGTCGCTTTCGTGATTCTCTAAATCTAAATATTGGGGTAATCCTTTATCGGTCTTTCGTGATACGGATGGGATACCTACATTCCAGCCCAAACCAAACGAACCGTTGCCCGATCCGCTATCGTAGCCAAGGGCTAATTGTGGGGTAAACTCGCCTCGTCCGGCACTGATGGTTAAAGGTACAGTGTATGAACCAGTGCCTGTTACTGGGTTTGCCTGAAATTTCTCGCCCATCCCATGTATGGCGCCGCCGCCTTTGGGTAAATTTACAAACGATTGCTTGCGCGTGGGTGCGGTCTCGTTCTTCTCGCCCGATGCCTCTTTGCCCGATTGCGCTGTTTGTTTACTCTTGGAATCATCTGCCGACGGGTTGGCCTTCGTACTGGCGGCATCTGATTTTATATGGTTTTTTTCGTCCTTATATTTCATCTGTAGTGGTTATTAAAAATTCCATTAAAATATTGTTTACTAGATAACGGTCAAAATATTAGCGATTTATCTTATTTCCTTAATGGAAATCGCTGTACTTTTCTCAAAAAGCGAAGCGAGTAGTACCAATCACTATTAATATATTACTATTATCCAACTGATTTTCAGTTTTTCTCTTTAGATTATTAAAGTGTTAAATATTGAAAATCAAAATAAAAGTTCAAATATAAATTAAGTTTCAGCGGTCGGAAAAGCAACCGCTGGAACTTAATTATTAGTTATTATTAATTAGAATTTGAAGTATTCGTATCACAGAGAATGACAGCAAAAAGCAAGTCTTCTAACTGGGAAATACTTTGAGAATTTGGAGAAGGAACATTAATTTTTAATTTCCATGAACCCAAAGAATTCAAATGCGGTGATGTATGATATAACTTAGTAAAACTACCATTGTCAAGAGTTATATTTACACTATATTGAGTTTCTTCAGGAGATTGAAGATTAATTGTTAGACCGTTTATACTCGGATTTTGATTAGGTAAAGCCATCACTTCCCAAAGCTTATCTACTCTGTTGTAGTTGGCGAAATATGGCAAATGTTCGGGTTTGAGTTTAAATGTCATCTCATGAGAATTATTTAATAGCATTTCGTTCCATTCAGCTGGAAAATCGTGTTTCAAACTCAGCAACACAGCAGCATTTTTAGGAAGCATTTTATGTAAAGAAGCTGTGGCTGCCTCAGCAAGAACAGATCCTCCATCACGGGCGGTGTAATTGATATGAATAATTACATCAGACAAGCTACTGAAATTAAACATATTGGTGTCTTTCGGTAACGAAATTTTCCAGTCGCTGATAACTCCTGCTCCTTCGAAAGGTAAGTAACGTTCGTCGTTAAAGTTCAACTCAAATACTCCAGCATCATTTTGTCCGTGGCTGGTAGCAATGGATTGAATAGCGCCGAATTGCTTAGTAAAACGTGAATCGTTATCAATATTCAAAGGATGATACTCTGAACTAACAATGTTATTGATCCGAACTACATTGTTGAGAAGCGTAAACGTACAGTTTACCCCATTATATGGTCCCGAAATATTTGGAATACTGATTGAAACCGATTTTATACGGCGCATATAATGACCAGGATAATCCATATCGAACAACCATTCGGGAAGGTTAATAAATGCACTTCCAGTATTAATGATATCAATTAATCTTTCAGGAAACATCTGCGCTAACGAAATATGTTTTGTTAATTCCATATTACGTTTGTTGTTGTCGATATAAGCGGCATCCATTAAATGCAAATCGTACATCAGTTTATCACCAGCAAGTAACCCTTTTTTAGCATTATCCCAATATCCAAAATTGATAAACCCAGTAGAATTGTTCGTAATTCCAAGTTCATATTTATAGCAGGCTTCGGCTTTTTTAGCCATATCATAAGCCATTTGGTACGACTTAAAGTAGAATGAAGTTACTTGTTTCAACATCCAGTTGTAAAGTTCTTCGTTGGTAAACTTGCTGCTATAATACTCATCAGTAGTTTTAAGTTGTTCAATTTGTAAATCTTGATTTTCTAACTCTTTTTCTGCAATTTGCTTTCTGATATCGGCAGCCGTTAACTGTTTATTTAGCTGAACAAGTTCCTGAGTTGCTTGAGTGGCTTGGAAATCCCAATCCTCTTTTCTACGTTGATAACCGGCTTTTGTTAGGTTTTGAGATGCATCCCTTTCTAAAAGTTCTGCCTTAAAAGATAATGCCCTCACCCCATATCCGACTGCTTTTGCCAATATATTACCATCAACGATATCACTCGAAAATAAAGGACCCATCCCAGATATTCCAGTATTTATTTTTGGAATTACAGATAATACAGCACAAACCAAATGGGTCAGTGCAACTTCATTATGAATTTTAGCCGCTTCACTGTTTTTATCAAAAGCATCACTTTCTAAGGAATTTATATATTCCCTGCCAGAATAGTAATCATATTTTTGCTGTGCCATTTTAATGGCTTCATTCTGGGCATTAATATTTTCTTCTGCTTCAAAAACCTGCATTTTTCGTACTTGCTTTGCGGCTTGTTGCATATTAATCTCTTGTGAAGAGCGTAACAAGGCTAAACTTTCGGCATCTCTTTTTTCTATTGTCGAAAGAATTTTTTCGCCTAACTGTTTTACTTCACTACAAAATTCTGTTGCTTTTTGTAGAACAGCTCTAAAACGATAATTGGGAGAATAACTTGCATTTTGCGACAAAACATCATTACTATCTAGTCCCATTGCAGCTGCACGCACGAGCAATGCAGGATCGATAGGAGGTTCAAACAATGGTAATTGTCGTTCAACTCCGTCAATATTCATACAATGACGAATTTTGAAAAGTCTATCTTCAACAGTGTCCCAATAGGTCAGCAATTGATCGTTAAAAGGAATACAGAAATGTTTTGCATCTATTCGAGGCAAAGTCTCTTTTTTAAAGCGAGTGGGTGCATTAATTTCTCTTCCTTGAATTAGATTTATTTTTGGATTGGATAAAGAAAATTTAACCAGAGGTGCATTGGTTACAGCCGCATTTTCCATAACCCATCCTGAATGATTATCCGTAAAATTAAAACGAATGGCATCCTCAAACATTAATAATGGATTATGGGTTATATCGGTAGTAGTTTCACTTAATATTTCGGCAAAACTCTTTCCGCTATTCGGATTATTTTTGGCTGGCATTTGTCGAGGTCGTTTGCCCAAAATTTCATATGCCAAAATATACAACAAGGTCGCTTCATTTATTGATTCTATAGTATCTTTTCTAAATGATTGATCACCCCATGCAATTAAATTGTCAATGTATTTCATTACCACTGTTCGTTGATATGCTACTGGACGATAGCGAGCAACTAAATGTGGCATAAATGGGTTTTCGAGCCATGCATTTACTTGATTTGCAAATTCATTAATATTATTTAGAATATTTGTAATGTTCTCTCTTCGGATTTCATCACTGCTCATTTCATAAAATGGTTTAGTAACCCAAAACTTTTGCGTTCCTGAAGTATTACTGGTGTCCATTGGATTAAATATAGCATGAAACCATTTCATGGAATCTTCAAATTTCTGATTTTCACTTAATTTATCAGCAATATACAATGGCACATGAAAGAATAGCTCCCAATTGTATATGGAATATGCACCGCCAAATGAAAAATCTACAACTTCTTTTTGAAAAGCCTCGGGGGTATAGGTGTTGTTTTGGGGATTATAAACAGTGTTAAAATCGTATGTGTTTGAAGAATCAATTACAAGCGGCGATACTTGAATATCTCGATTCAAAATCCCATCTATTCCGTATCTATTTAACTCGCGGATAAACAACTTTGTAAAGGGATGATAAAATGGAGTAACCTCGTTTTTAATAGACGTATTTACATCATATATAATTGGTTGAATATTAAATATCCTGCCGGCATCGTTAAAGAAAAAATTTGTTTTATGAAAATTAATATTCAAACAAGTAAAAATATTATCTGGATTTTCCTGAAATGAAACAGAAAGTGTTGGTGTTGAAAAGGATGTTTCTAATATTGGAACAGCTGAATAGAATCTTAATATGTTTTCAATTTTTTTGTCATTAAGATTTTTTTTGCTATACAAGCTATTGTTTTCTATGTCTTGAAAAATTTCGATTTTTTTATAATCGATATGATTTTCTATTTTCTCTGGAATATCACTTAAATCCATTTTGGAAATAATTTCTTCCCACATCTTAACATCAACATCGTTTCGTAATGTAATTAAATATAATGATGATGATTTTACAACATCTCCATTAAATATAAATTGCCCTTGTGCATAATAATCATTATTACTTTTAGGCAAACCAGACACATATAAAGATAAGATTAAGTTGTTATCTTCGGTGATATCAGAGGTTAAAATCAATCCAGAGGGCTGTATGTCATTATTTTGGTTGTAAATAATTTTTTTCTTACCAATTTTTGGAGCAGTCCATTTTCCCTTTTTTAATTGACTCCAGCATAATTGAAATTCATTGTAACTACAAGGTTCAACTTTTCTGCTTAACACATCATATTCAGATTTTCTTGCGCTATAATCACTGCAAAATTTGAAACTTGGTTTTATGCTTTTTTCAATATTCATTAGCCAAAACAGATGCAATCTACGGTTATAGACCACTGGAACGAGAATTTCACCTTTTATTTCAATGTCTATCTTTTCCCAAGCATTCCATGAACCTGAATTTCCATTAAAAACGCGATAGTAATACAAATGTGGATTTGAGCTTGTTCTTCCGAAAACGTGCAATAAGTTGGTGTCGTTCTCAATTTCATGATAAATTCCACATACATTCAATTTCGAGATTTCATCTAATTTATTCAAATAACTTTGATAAACATCTTCGGCTAAGTCAAAAGTAATATCCCCACCGTTTAATTCGTCTTCGAGTTCTTTAAATAATGGCGTTTTATCGTCACGAAGTTCAGGTTCAATCCAGTTTTCAGGATATAAAAAAACTTTTCTGTTTGCTTCCCATACACGATAGTTTTTCATCCATTTCCATTGATCCCATGATTTATTTCCATCTGTCGTTACAAATTCTTCCAAATTCAAAAAACAGCGCTGTACAAACATCTGCACACTACTTATTGCTAGTTTTATACGTGATGTAATCATGCAAGCTGTCATTTCAGGATCAATTAGAAAATAGGCATACAAATCGTTTTTATCTAACCATGTTGCTACACCAATTATTCGCTGAGAATGTTCAATCAAATAATTTGAAAGTGCATTACACTTGCTTTCTCTAATTGGTTTTTGTAATGGGGGTAGTATTTCAAGCCATTGATCAAATGTATAATTCGATTTTAATGCAGCTTTAACTTCTGTTAGTTCTAGCATTTCATTTAAACCATCATACCAGCCCATAATTTGTTCAATCCTGCAATTGATTTTTGAAGATACAAAAATACAATTCAATACCCTCTGATATGTATCTGCTAAAATGTATGAATTGCTATTTTGAGCAACATCAAAACGATTTAATAAAGCAGACACATCAGATGCCATAACATTGCATAAAACAGCAAATAATTCAGAGACCTTTGCTATTGTTAGCGCCGATGTACTTAAATGTATTTCAAGAATATCATAAAAACTGACATCATTAACTTTCGGATATAGGCTTGCTATTGAAGAAATGTCATCCATTAGGATAATTTTTTCAACATCATTTGTGTTTGGTTCATTAGTTAACTTGAAATTACTCCAGTTAAATACTTCTTTATAATTTACAATATACCAATCAACTTGACTGTCAGTAAGTTTTGTTTTGTTAACAAGCAAACAACTTTTAGATAGAAGATAATAGGTATTGTAAACATCTGATGGAATATCGGCTAGATTATCCTCTAATTTAATAAATGAATATTCTGTTAAAATTTCAATCAAGCTTTTTGAATTAACTTCGAGTTCTTTTAACATCACCTCAGATGTATAAGCGGATAGTTCAAATTGTTTGGCAATTATTCTGAACGTGTCAGGAACAATTAAAGATTGATAATGATATTTATACAAGAATGAAAGAATAGCTTTACTGCGTAATACAATATTTTCAATTGTAAGTGTTGTTGATTCAGTTAATACACTTATCAGATTGGTTATCAAATCAGTATCATAAATATCAGAAAAATGTTTTTTTATAAAATACGCACGCTGATCTACTTCACCTATCCACTTACCACTAATTAAGTTTTTAATTATTTCAATAGACGAATTCTCTTTAAACGAATCAAATTCACCCAAATCCTTGCAACAGAAGTAAGGCAATAAATATCTTAGTAAATATGCTTCCCTCTCTGCTGAAATATGTGTTTCTGTTATTAAAAAATTATTTGCTTCGGTAAAAGAATTTATAAAATCAGCAAAATGTGATTTTATAAATTCTTCTTTTTTTACAATAGTGTCTAAGATAAGATCTGTTCCATTGATTATATCGTTAAGTTTATTAAAATCTACATCTATTTCTACACTCTCTTTAAAAGCAGGGATTCGATGCAAAAATCGAATCAGTGCCTCACTATTTGTATCTGTTGGATTAGTACTTATTGAGTATTCAACATAATGTTTCTTAAATACTTCATGCGATTTCTCTCGAAGTTCATTGATAAGCACTTCTAAGGTCGATTTCTGCTGTTTAAATTCTGGCACAAAATCACTATCTCCATATCCATAATTTACTAAATAATAGAGTGTTTTAACATTGATGCCTATTTTTTTTACCTTATCATACTTTTGAATAAACGCCATAGTCTCAGCAACATTGTCAAATACGTTTGTTTCTGGAACACTTGGTGTCAAAATATTTAGCATTCCATTTACCTTAGTCAATAAATGCAATTCCTGTACGCTAATCTTTAAATATTTAGCAAGTAAACTATATCTGTAAACAAACGAAATGTTTTCAAATGTACGTTCTATTAATAAAACTGGCACTCCCGATTCTTCCGAAATCATTCCTAGCAAATACTCGTAACTATCTGCGTTTATCCCCAATGATGCTATAATTGTATCCTCAACTTTATCCATTTTTGGTGTGGAATCAGGTGTGGAATCAGTTGTAATTATGATAAAATTTCGATTTTCAAATGTTTGAGGATTCGTTTCTAAATCGGGACTACTTATTAAATCTAAATTTTCATCTAACGGATTTTTTTGTGCTTTTTTCAAAAACAAATTGTCATACAACGGCAATATTGGCTTAATTGAAAAGTCTTTTCTTATATCTGTGTATATGTTACTATAAAAGGCTAGTAATTGATCTGTTTTTAGATTTAATTTAGTCCGTAATTGATCAAATTTCATCAAATTAATCAAATTAATTCCGTTTAATATTAATGGATTTATTTTGCTGTTTTCAAGCAACAAACTTAATTCCCACATTTCAAATGGCGACTTCCTATATAAACGAATAAAACGATTTGCTCTGTCAAATGCATATTGATCTCCTGTTATCATTTTATTATCACACGAACATTCTGCTGCATTTTCACTAGACATGGTCAATCCAACCCAATCGACATGATAAATCAAGGAAAACATTTCATGACAATTTAAACCACTTCTTTTCATGAATTCTTCGGCACTCATGGAAATGCTACCACTTAATATTTCAACGTTCCATGCTTGCAAATTTCGAGTTTGGATATTTGAGTCGTTGCCGTTTATTATGTTTTTCTCAACATCCGTTAATTGAAAATATTCGGCAGCAACAAATAATTCAGTATAATCAGGAGTAATAGCATTTTTTTTCAAAAATGTTTCCAATAATTTATGCCGGGTGATACCTAATTTATCTAAGTATGTTCTTGTTTCGTGTTGATACATATCGTACGAAGAATAAATAGGATACTGAGCACCTTTTAAAATATCATATGCACTATAGTTTATGTGTTCAGGTGCTGCTCGCAGTTCTTTTGCTGTTAATGTTGTTTGATATGGAATCAAAACAGGCGTTCCTACACAATTTTCAAAAACTTCGTTTACCAAATCAATGTAAGGCATTGGAGTTTCTGCATTGGTGCAATTTAATTTTATACTTTCAACATCTCTTCTTCGTTGTGATAAAATTTCGCGAACATTATAATTGGATTGCCCAGAAGGTTTTAATTTTTTCGATTGAATTCCGTTTAAAAACGACAGCACATCCAAAAGATAAGCAGATGAACTATAGACAGATGCGCAATGTGTACACTCACAATAATCTAACGATCCGAAAAGGCTTTCAAGATTTGGAAAATCTTTCTGCAAACTTCTGATAATGTCAATATCAATAGTTGGAACAATCGCATTTGGCTCTCCAACCATCAAATCACCTTTAATATTTGTTAATGCTGCAAGTGAATTTGCGTATCTCGAAGTGGCCATTTTAAATACCACATCCGTATCTTCTGACGAAATTCCTTTACTCTTTAGTACTGCTTCAACATTATCTTTGCCCATAAAGTATAACTGACCTGCGGAATGAATCTGATTTTCCAATAGGGTAGTGGCACATTTAGGGTTTGGACTTATCCTAAAAGCTCTTTGAACTGCTTTGAATTGATTTTTTTTCTCCTCTTTTTCCAAGTCAGATCCTTCAGGGTGAAATTTATCATCAATCGAGTCAACTAACAAATCAAAACTTTCGCCATTTGAATATATAAAATCTCTTATTGTGCTGAAATAAGTTAACCCGTGTTCATTGTTTCTGTCGGTATCAGCGATATACGAAACATCTGGGTAAATCTTTTCGTTGTTTAACTTTAACGCCTCAGCATAATTACTAATTTTTTCAGCTTCTGTTTTTCCAGGAGTATCTTCTGGGTAACCTTCTTTTCCGCTGCTGATAAGGGCGTTTATTTTTGTTTCCCATGTCGACTTCGGGTATTTTGCTAAATCTCTTACCGAAGTAGCTTCTCCAGGAACCGGATTTTCAAGTTCGGTTTTAACAAAATCAATCATTGGGGAGTGATTATTACTAATATGACCAACTTCGAATGTAATTATAGTTTTTTCTACATTTTCAGCTCCATACTTAATAACATTTTCAAGAAGACTTTTTTTGAATTCAATAAGATCTGCATTATTGTCGAAAAACATACTTGTGATTTCACTCTTAGCTTTATCATCTAAAGTAGTTGATGCCATATTGAAAAAATCTTGCATACTTACGTTTTCCTTAAACGTTGCTTCCTCATAACTGAATTTTTTTCTAAGAATTTCAAATTCATTTAAAATCTCAGTTATTTGCATTTCTGTAACATCAGGTGTTGTATGAAAATTTATAATGAATTTATTTAATGCTTCAACAATAATGTTTCTTTGCTCGGATTTATCAATTAAAATAATTTCGTATTGCAAATTTCTACAAAGGTTGTTAATATACTGATCCCAATCCTCATTATTTGGAAAATTTCTATTTGTAATATCATCTGTAAATTCAATAATGAAGCTATTCCAAATTAGATCGAGATTTAAATCTGATCCCATTTTGATCTTAGTAAGTGATAAAATATAATTTGTCCAATCCTTCTCATTAATGTATTTTGGCAACAAAATATCCACTGCTAATCCTTCTGCATAGCTGTCCCATATACAATTTGGAACAAACGATTGTGATGATAAATATTTAGTTGCAGAATTTATGATATAATTTTTCCATGAATTTAAATCACTAAATTTTTGGCTCATAATATTTGAAACGAGATCTTTAGTGTAGTTATTATAACCCTCATTATACCCGCCAAAAATATAACCATCCATTAATTTGAAAGTCATGTTTTTGATATAATCAATCCATTCTTGTTTTGTTTTGTAAAATAAATTTTGAATGTTCTCACTTAATGGGTTAATAAAATAACTCCAATAACCCGAATAAGGAACTTCGGATGGTAAAAACGTTTTTGTCTTTTCAATAAAGTACTTTTGAACGTTATAATATTCTTTCAATTCATTTTGCGGAAATAATGTTTGAGGTTTATTCATTGGGTAACCCTGATAAATAAACGAAAAATAAGCTCTAGTCAAATCAGCTGATTCCGTCGAATTTGCTGACATGTAAAAACTTAACAACATTTTCATGATGTTTTCAATGTCTATCCCTGTAATTTTAGATAGTTCAATGATCTCTTCTCTTGAAAAAAATTTCATTTGTTCAGGGATTTCACTTTGAATTTTTTCAGAAAAATCATCAAAAACACTTGAAAAATATTCGCTACTGAATTCAGTCTCGATGTTATTAATGGTCTCAATTTTCGATAAATTAAATGGAAGTGTGACATGAATTGGATTTAGTGTGCCACCATCTAATGTGGTTAAAACTTCAGGACTATATATTTGAATTGTTGCACCAAACCGTTTAATTATTTCAATTGAACTGATTTCCGGCAATTTAGCTTCGTGTTTTATATAGGGTAAATTAAAGTACAGAATATATTGTCCGTCCGAAAGCACTTTCGTTTGACCAAGTTGAATGTTATTATTTACATTTTCTCCGATCTGTTTTCGAAATATTTTTAATATAAATCCTCCTAATGGCATCTTTTTTAAGTTTGTTACTACACCTTTAACATGGTAACATTTAACCATTTGATTATTGAGTGCCTCTAATATTTTTTCATCAAGTTCACAGGATCCTTGTATGCATTGTTTTTTTCTAAATTCATTAATAGCCTCTTTTGTCGTATACCCTATGGTAAAGGATATTAGTTCCTCTTCATTAATTTTATATCCTAAAAATGTTAAAGCATTTTGCAACAACAAAACATGGTCTGGATTTGTGTTATCAAATTCCATTGGAATAAATTCTGTTTTCATAAATAAGAGTTGTTAATTATTTTGTGTTTTTAATAGTAGAAGTTTTTTTTATTTGTTTTTCAATTTGTGGTTTGCAAATGACACGTATTATAACACCATGTCAATTAATTTAATAAATCTCAAGGTTTTCTAATTATAGAATACAGTTTGACTTCTTTTAATCTGTTTATGTTACTCTATGCAAATCAATGTAATAACTTTACAATGAGATTTTTATGATTTTTTATGCATAAAAGTGGCTTAGTTAATACTCGCTAGGAAATTTTTTCAAAAGGAGCGATTCAATAAATTCCACGCAATCATCAACTAAATAATTTTCATATCCTGCTTGAGCTAAAGCTGTTTTTGTTTTATTCCCGACATCACCATCAATATTCCCGACATCAAAGCCTAATCGTATCAATCCACTTTGAATAAATGCTTCCTTATTGTGTTCTATAAACTTGTCAATTTTTACCCCAATAGCCAAGATTGCGCTTGTTGCCATTGCAGTATATGCCGACATGTTATTCGCTTTTCCGCTTTTATAGTAATTGTAAACTAATTGATGACTTCCACGACAATCAAAATGCCATGCTTCGCTTAACTTTGTGCTGGGTGTGCTAATGATTGGATAAAAGCCATGCTTTGCAGCAATATCCCAAAAATCCTTTAAACTGATTTTTATTTTTGACAAATCAATATCCATCGATCGTCCTGATTCGTGCAAACTACCTCCAGGTGGTGGACTATATGCTTTTTTCTTACCCGTTTCGTAATCTAAGTGAGCTTGATATTGCATATCGTAGCTTCTGAATAAATCAGACAAAACAAGTTCTCCTCCTGTTTTTTGCAATTCATCAGCAATTGCAAAAATACCACTATACGTATCTGGCGTACAATGTGCCATTCGAGAAGGAAGTAAAATATTTTGTGTTCCATTTTTATAAATGGACTTTATTTGAATGTTTTGCAATGGCGTTTTCATTTTTTGAGGTATTAAAAAATTATCTAATTAAAAATGACTTTTGGAAAATAAATTTAGTTGTTAACTCTGAATTAGTCTTGAGAAAACAGACATCTTCATTTCTCGCATTTTCTTGTATCTTTCCCAATTAAACGATTTTAGGAAATCGGATGCAGCTCTAGCTCCTCTACAAAAAAGGTCAATTTTGTCATCGTCGGACAGACTAAAGTTTAACCAATTATGGTTTCCCGTTTCAATAAATCCAATTAAATGTTTGTAATCTACATGGGTACGTAAAAAATCATCGTCTTGAGAGTATCGAGCTGTATTAAAAATTGAACCCACCATACCAAACACGGTTTCGTTTTTATTTAAAAATGTTTTGTCTTGTCCAATTTTAATTCCAAATGTCGGAGCTAAAGGCACTTGCTCGGTGTTATGGAAAATACTAATTGGAAAGTTTGAGATAATTCCACCATCCATAAACATAACTTCTGTGGGAATATTAGTATTTAGCCCGAGTCGGCTATTCCATTTATTCCATTGTTCAACACCTGTAGGAATATGTTTTATTCTGAATGGATGAAAAAAAAGAGGAACTGACATAGATGCTCTTACAAAATCAGCAGGATTGGCTGTTGGTGGATTTGAATAAAATAGTTCTGCCATTTCTGGAAAAATAATTTTACTTCCTGTAGTAATATCGGAAGCTATAATTGCTAATCGTTCGAAATTTTTCGGACTTACTTCTTCCGTATCGTTATTTCGTAATTTCAGCTTATTATTTGTTGAAACACCTTGATTTCGTAACGCTTGTAAATCGCCAAGGTTTTTAATTCCACATTGATTTAAAAGATTTTTAATCCAATTATAAAAATTATCCCCCGGATTAAGTCCCAAATCATCTTTAAAATTATCTATAACTTGTGCTCCTTTAAGCGCAAGTTTTATATTTGAAGATTTATTGATTAGTGCTTCTATAAAGTCCTTTGCATCGCTATCGCCATCTACAAAATCGTATAAATTCTTATTGTTTAATCGGTCTAAAATCCATTCGCTTTTATTGTTATCAATGGTTCCAGCGGCAGCCATTAGCATAGTATTTATTGCTCCAGCAGACGTTCCTGCAAGTTGTAGAAAGCGAATGCCAACTTGCTCCAATACATAAACGTATCCCAACAATGCTACCCCAAGAGTTCCTCCACCTTCTTGAACTAAATCAACATATTGGTGATTCTGTTCATCAATAATATCCGAAAATTGCTTACCTTCTATTTCAGCTTTTAAATCATTAATAATGTTTAAAATTCTTGCGTCCTCTGTGAATTGAATTATTTTCATAGATTGAGGTTTTTTATTATTTTTCTTCGAGTTTAAACCCCTTTATCATAGCTTTAATAATCAGATTCAATACGAAATCAATGATAAATGCTTCTACTCCCTCAGGTAAAATAGGAATATCAATCACTTTGTTAATTAGTGGGACTAAACGTGTTCTCAAATTTTCTGCTTCTTCTTCCGAAATGCCATCGGTAGAATCATGTATCAATTCATAATATTCATTGGGAAGTATTTTATATAACTCTTTATCAATCCAACGGATAATTTTAAAAAATACTTTTAACTCTTTTGATTCAGATAAAAATGGAATATTTACCTTTTCGTTAACCTTTTGTGCAAGTACAAGCACTTGCGCTTCTGTGAGCATTTCGCAAATCTCATCCATGTCTGTTTTAATTTGTTCTAATTGCAATACTGTTAATGTTTCCATAAATTTGAATAATTTAGTTTGTTTCCTACTCTGTCATGGATTTTCGGATTACTCCATTTTCTTATTATTAATATTCTGAAAAAGACAATAAAAATAAATAATTGAAGCTGTAAATTGTTTTGGTGATTGGGGTAGTTTGGATGGGTTTTTTAGGTTAGTGGGTTAAAAGGTGTTGTTAAAATTTGTTTTTTAAAGAACGAGCAAAAATACATATTATTTTGAATTTACATAAATAAATAATTATTTTTAATACATTTTAAGAATATAATTTACCAGTTGAGTGATTTTAGTAGTATTTCACACAATAATGGCATTTCTAGGAACACAAAAACAAATAAAAACTTTGACAATTAATGATATATTGACAAAGTTTTTCTTAAGAATGTATTTAACTGATTATTAAAACGAAGAATTTAAAGATTTGTCTTATATTCATAGTATTTTAAATCAGTAGTAGTAGTAGTAGTAGTAGTAGTTAATTGATTGTAATTATTTTATTTTTAAAAACAAAATATGAATTATCATTCTTTAAATCTAATTAAATTTTTATTTCAAGTATTTGATAACTCAAAAACAATCATATATCGAGGCAATTCAGTGTTCTTGAGAAAAGAGTTGAACGGGAAATAGAACTTTATAGTCATGTAATTGAGGTAGATAAACCTATAGAAAAAATTGAACCTGTTTTAATAGTAAACAATTCAAAACCTGAATACTATTTAAGTTTTTACAACGAGACATTTCTTCCTTGGTGGAAAAAAGAGCGACTATGGACTAATTGTGATTTATCAATACTAGATGTGTGTCAAAAGGCAGGTTATTCAAGGAAAATCGTTTCTCCAGCTATTAACCATTGTTCTGGAAAGTCTTTTATGAACTTTTGTAATTCATATCGAATTGAGGAGTTTAAAAAACATATTAATGATGGTGCTTATAAAAAGTATACATTAGAAACCCTTTTTGAAATGGTAGGTTTTAGTAATCGCACCTCTTTTTATAATGCATTTAAGCAAATTGAAGGTAAAACTCCAACAGAATATACCAAAGAAATTGAAAGTTAGAATACTTTGAATTAATATTTTGAACTGTTTAAAAAACAACTTAGAAATTTAAATATTTATCTGCCATCTTACTTAAGATGTCTTTTTTATATTTTGCATAGATTTCAGTAGTAGAAACTTTGCTATGTCCAAGTATTTTTTGCACATATTCTATTTCCATACCAAAATTAAGCGCATTCATAGCGAATGTGTGCCGGGCAGAATGAAATGTTATGTTTCTGTTTATGTTCACGGTTTCGTACAACATAATTATTTTTAAATATTCGTTTGTTTTTTGGTTGCTTATGCTCTTAAATAGCGGTTGGCGTGGCTGTGTAGTGTTGGCATATTTGTCAATTAATCGTTTGCAACGTGGTGTAATTGGTACTTGAACTTTACGCTGGCTTTCGGTTTCAATTTTAGTTTGTACAAACGAAATAAAATTATCGCTAATATTATCGATTGTAAGCAACGTTATATCGGTAAAACGTATTGAAGTGTAACATGAGAATAAAAATAGCACCAGTACATCACGTAGCTTTATATTTAACTTATCAGATTCGAGTAATAATTCCAATTTATCCAATTCTTCTACTTCCAAACTTTCACGGTTCGATTCCTGTTCTCTTTCGTGTACCATTGTAAGTTTGTTTTCTTTTAGTAATCCTGTTTTTATGGAGAAATTTATTACCGCTTTTAGCTTTTTTATTGCATTGGTTAAGGTGTTTTGTTTGTTTCCAACAATTTCTATTAAATGCTTTCGATATTTCATATAAAATATTTCGTCAATATTTGCTATTGGAAAGTTTACTCCAGCATATTCAACCATTTTGTTTTTTTGCGTTTTGTAGATCTTCATCGAAGATGCTTTGTAAATTCCAATATAATAGTCGTAATAATTATCAAATGCTTTTTCTATGGTTAATATTTCGCCCCTTTTGCTGTACGAAAAATAAAGCTGCTCAAAATTTGTAATTGATAGTTCTTTTTGGTCCCGTTGCAAATCAATAATACATTGTTCGGCTTTAAATAAGGTATCTTTTAATATTGCGTTGTACTCATTATTTCGTGCGTGGGTAGATAACACTTTTTGTCCGTTCCAGTGCTTCGGCTCAATATAAATATCTATTGGATAAAACTTTCTTTGTCCGTGAATGTACACTACAAGTTGAAAATTAGTCTTACCATCGGCACGTATGTACTGCTCTCTTAGCTTTATTTTTATTGAATATCCCATTTGTGATAAAATTATGATTGAATTTTATCACAAATATATCACAAAATGATAAAAAAGGAGTACAACAGTTGTTTTTTTATTGTTTTTTGTATTTTTCGGAATGGCTTTAGCGCTTAGATGAAACAAAAAAAGGGCAATAATTGCCCTTTTTCCCGTGATCCAGCTGGGATTCGAACCCAGGACCCCATCCTTAAAAGGGATGTGCTCTACCTGCTGAGCTACTGAATCTTCCGATTTGAGTTTGCAAAGGTACATATTCTATTTTAAACTACCAAATAGTTTAAATTGTTTTTTTTGTTAAAAACGCTATAACATTGATATCTAACAAAATTAATATCGGGGATGATGATGAAGAATAGCTTCTTTAAGAAAACTTCTATCTAAATGAGTATATATTTCGGTGGTTGTAATTGATTCATGTCCTAACATTTCTTGTACTGCTCTTAAATCAGCTCCTCGTTCTATTAAATGAGTGGCAAAAGAATGGCGAAAGGTATGTGGGCTAATTGTTTTATGAATACCCGCTTTCTGAGTATAATCTTTTATGATATTAAAAATCATGATTCTAGATAATCGAGCACCTCTCCTATTTAAAAAAACAAAATCCTCGTTCCCTTTTTTAATTTCTAGTTTATTTCTAATCGCAGAAATATAAATATTTATGTTTTTTTCGGCAATACTTCCAATTGGAATCAATCGTTCTTTATCTCCTTTGCCAATAACACGGATAAATCCTTCGTTAAAGTATAAACATGAAATCTTTAAATCACATAATTCAGAAACTCGTAACCCACATCCATAAAGCGTTTCAATAATTGCTTTATTCCGAGTTCCTTCAGGTTTGCTCAAATCAATTACATCAATTATCTTATTAATTTCCTCAATCGACAAAGTATCTGGCAGCTTACGTCCAACTTTGGGTCCCTCGATTAATTCCAGTGGACTAACCTCAATCAAATCCTCCATTATTAAATGTTTAAAAAATGATTTTAATCCAGAAAGTATTCTGGCCTGAGACCTAGCACTCATCCCGATTTGATTAATCCATGCTAAAAATGCCTGAATATCTGCCAGCACCAATTCATTTACCTTTTTATCGATATTTGCAAAGGATAAAAATCGAATAAATAAATCGATATCGTGCAAATAGGCCTCAATTGTGTTGTGAGAAAGTGACTTTTCTAGTATTAGAAAACTTTTATACCCGTTGATGAATTGATTTAAACTCATTTAAAGTCGTTGATTTTTAGGTGTTGACAAAGATAATCAAAAAAATGTTTGTTTTTTACTTAAAAACATTTGGTAGATTGAATTAAATCCCTTAATTTTGTACTCAGAAATCGGTTAAACGAATTCTTTGAACTCCTGGTTCGGTAGTTCAGTTGGTTAGAATACGTGCCTGTCACGCACGGGGTCGCGGG
>JBAXTE010000057.1:0-19497 GCA_037130365.1 Bacteroidota bacterium | reverse complement strand
CTGGCGCCACAAACGTAAACGCCTCCGAAAGTTTTGTAAGTCTTACGTCATTCCCGCCCTGTCTGGTCCCGAAAAATCAGGAATCTACGATTCCATATTTTTTCGAGGATTCTCGAAAAACAACCAAATTGCATTGAGCACAAAACAACAATTGAATAGCAATTTGTTGTTTTATCGGAACACCGCCGCTTCGCCCAAGGCACCCCACGATTTTAGAAGAAGAAGAGATGTTTTAGTTACTTCAATGCTTCGTTGATGCTAATTGGTATCTTTTGAATTTTTCAGCAGACCCTAATTAATTTTAAACATCAATTTTCAACGTATTGATTAACAGAGTCAAATAATAAAGTTTTCTTTCGGCTTTGGTTATTTCCCAATCAGTTCATTTACGATTTCTGCTGGGCGACAAAGTCGTGCTTGATATCCTTTTTTAACAATCGGCCTTTCAATTAATTTGCTGTTGTTACAGAGAATGTGTACCCATTCTTCGTTAGAAAAAGTCTTTCCCTTGTACTCTTTTTTATAAAGATCTTCTTGGGTTCTAACCAAATCAAACGGACGCATTTGAAGTTCTATTAATAGTTTTTCTAATTCTGGTCTTGTGATTTTTTTAGACATATAGTCGATGATTTCAACGGGTTGTCCAGTTTTTATTAAAAGTTCCAATACAGCCCTGCTGACTTTGCAACGCGTATTGTGATATATTGTGTACATATTCGTTTCTTATTTTCGGCAATATTAAGAAAAAAAGAGTTGATAATTGCAAATATTGTAAATTTGTTGAAACATTAAAAATAAAATGAAAGTAGGCAGCACAGATTATCGAACAATTTGGATGCAAAACGGAATTGTTTTTCTCATTGATCAGAATAAATTACCATATAAATTTGAAATAATAGAGAGTAAAACATCTACCGAAACGGCTTCATACATTCGCGATATGACCATTCGTGGCGCTGGAGCAATTGGTGCTGCGGGCGCATTTGCCATGGCTCAAGGTTGTTTAGAAGCTCCAACGAATGACTATTTTGGGTTTATCCAACAAGTAGAAAAATTGGTAGCTTCTACGCGTCCCACAGCTCAAAATTTATTTTATGCCATCGATCGGGTTTATCGTCGGGGATTAATTTCTCCACAGGCAGCAGTTGAAGAGGCCATGAATGTAGCAGATGAAGATGCCGCTGCTTCTCAAGCCATCGGCAACTTTGGAAACAATCTGATCGAAGATGGCTTTAATGTAGCCACACACTGCAATGCTGGCTGGTTGGCTTTTGTGGATTATGGCACCGCTTTGTCACCCATGTATATGGCCAATAGAAATGGAAAGAAGATTCATGTGTGGGTTGATGAAACTCGTCCTCGACTACAAGGTGCTAGATTGACCGCTTGGGAACTCCAAAACGAAGGAATTCCACACACCATCATCCCCGACAATGCGAATGCATTTTTGATGAGTCAACACAAAATTGATTTGATGATTGTGGGAGCAGATAGAGTTGCCCGAAATGGCGATGTTGCTAATAAAATAGGCACTCTCGAAAAAGCCATTGCAGCTCATTATTACAAAATTCCATTTTATGTTGCCGTGCCCAGTTCCACTTTTGATACGGAATGCAAAACGGGAGAAGATATTCCCATCGAATACCGCTCGGAAGAGGAGGTGCTTTGGTGCGAAGGGTTGGATTCTCATGGACAACTTCATCGAATTAACATAGCCAATCCATTATCAAAGGCCTTAAATCCAGCGTTTGATGTTACTCCGGCTCATTTAATCACTGGATTTATAACAGAAAAAGGAATTATCGAAGCCAACGAACAGGCAATCACTTCTAAAATATTTACAATATGAGCGAAAAATATACTGGCGTAAAATTCAAAACCTTCTTTATTGAAGAAGTTGCTCCCGAAAACGATCAAAAATTAAAGCAACTGATGTCGTGGTGTAATGTGTTTCAAAAAAACAACCTCACGCCAATTGCAAATGGTGCATCTAGTGGCAACTTGAGTTTTAGATTACAGCCAGGTTCTAATGTTTTTGTAATTACCGGTACTCAATTAGCGTTAAATAGAAGACTTTCTCCTAGCGACTTTGTATCCGTTTGGGATATAGATTTTACAAAGCAAATGGTTTATGCCGAAGGCCTTTGTGAACCATCTTCGGAAAGTATGCTCCATTATTCCATCTACAAAATGCGTCCCGATGTAAATGCAATATTTCATGGTCACAGTGATTTTTTGTTATCAAATTCTGCTCCTAATACGCCCATAACTAAGAAAGAAGCTCCTTATGGAACCCAAGATATGGTAGGACAGGTGTTGCAAGTGCTTCAAGCCAACAACTATTTATTGATTAAAAATCATGGATTTCTTTCTTTAGGTGGCGACATGAATTTCGCAGGAAATCAAGTGTTGGAGATGTTGGGAAAGATTGAACAAAAATAAATAATCTAAGGATAGAGTGGTATTGGAAATACGTTTTTAATATTGAAAAGATCAAAAACAATATGCGTAAACTATTAAACTATATTTGGTTATATTTAAAAGACTGGAGAAATCTTTTAGCACACTCATTAATTGGGGTGCTCATTCTTTCTGTTGCCTTTTTTATTCCAGTTGATCCAATTTATAGAATTTCATTATTGGTTTTAATTGTGGGGTTTAATATATTGAGAATGAGGTATTCTAAAAGAAAACAAAAAAAAGATAGTTAACTCACAATTTATTTAGGACTTTAATAATCAGTAGAAAATATCAATAACAAATGTGAATTTATGATTCATTGGAAAACCCTTCTAAAAAAAACATTTTTAATCGGATTTATCTGTTTATCATCTATTTATGGCTTTGCGCAAATTGATAGTACGAACATTGATAGTACTAAATCGGACTTAACTTTTGATTTTGGATTTACACGAGGAAAAGGGTACATTAATTTGTGGCCAATTCTTAAAAAACAAAAGACAGCAGAGAAGAAGGAGCTTCAAATTTTGTATCCAATTTTCATAAAATCAACAGATTACAAATTAAAAGCAAATCATTTTCAATTTTTACCCTTTGCAATCACGGATAGCAATTCGTTAGGAACCGACAGACGTTTTCTTTCTACCTATTATCCTTCGGTTTTCCGGTATCAAAAAAAATCTTTTGGCGATTCTTCAATGACCTCTTTTAAGTTTTTAGAACTAGCACCAAATATCTCGTGCTTTAATATCGGACGATCTCCTAACGGCTTATTTGTCGAAAATAATCTGTTTTTCTTTGTCTGGTTTAAACGAGATTTAATTCAAATGCGATCTCATCTGGTTGTTTTTCCATTATATTGGAATTATTCGAACAGAATTGATTCCACTCAATTTGTTTTTCCGCTGTTTTATCAGAAGAAAAGCGCAGTAGAAAAAAAGCTCAATATTGCAATACTTTACAATTATAAAAAATCAAAATTAGATAGAAATAGTGTTCTTTTTCCTCTTTGGTGGAATAACTCAGCGTATCATTTTGATGACACCATCACAACAAAGACATTGTTTCCAGTTTTTTGGTCGAAAAGAAGCAAGAATATTCGTAATACGGTGATTGCTCCATTCTTTTATAAATTTGAAAATAGTAATTGGAAAACAACTTCGCTCTTTCCCCTGTTTTCTTATGGTGGTGAGAAAAAGTACAATTTTAACTATTTTGCTATAACTCCATTTTATTGGCATGTTAATGATGATAAAGACAAAATTGATATCCTTTTTCCAATTTTCTGGCATCACAAGATTTATCATAAAAAAGATACGCTAGTCAGAAATACATTATTTCCAATTTATTGGTCTAGAAAGAGCAAATTTAATCATGATTTAGTATTATTCCCACTTATTTATAGTTTTAAAGATACTAATTATCATTCATTTACACTGTTTCCACTGTATTCTTTTGGTCATTCTTTAGATAAATCAAAACGACATTTTGATATATTTCCTTTATATTGGTATCATCAATCGGCAACGCAATCGAATGAAATTCTTTTTCCGTTTTGGTGGAATTTCAAGTCATATTATGCCAACGATACGATTGTTCAGAAAACACTTTTTCCAATATATTGGTCCTCAAAAAGTAAAAACTCCCAGAATACAACCCTGTTTCCATTTGTTTATAGCCGTAAAGATACTAGTTATCATTCGTTTACGCTGTTTCCATTGTTTTCAACGGGACATGATTTAACTAATTCTAAGCAACATTTGTATGTTTTTCCAAATTATTGGCGAAACAAGTCTTTAACCGATTTGAATGAGGTAATTTTCCCTTTTTGGTGGAAAAACAGTCATTTTTTGGAGAATGATACCATTACTCATAAAACGCTATTTCCTTTTTATTGGATGACAAAAAGTAAGCAAAATCGGAGTGATATTGTTTTTCCAATTTATTGGAGTTCAAGACAATATTTACAAGAAGACACCTTGAAAAAAACAACAATTTTTCCTTTGTATTGGTCGGTAAATAGCAAGATTAAAAACAATAAAGTACTTTTTCCAATAATCTTTAGTTATAAAAATTCGGAATATCAAACACTTACAATTTTGCCGTTCTTATCTTATGGCCATTCGTTTGATAATTCTAGAAAACATTTTAATATTCTTCCATTACATTGGAGTTATCAATCTACAGAAGGTAAAAACTCAGCAATATTTCCACTTTGGTGGCAGAACAAACAATTTTCGAATAACGACACCACCACAAACACATTGCTTTTACCTATATATTGGTCGTCGAGAAACCAATTTATACATAATAAAATTTTATTTCCAATTATATATAGTTTTAAAGACACTTCGTATCAATCACTTACGGTGTTTCCGTTTTATTCATCTGGTCGGTCTACAGATAGTTCACGACATCATTTATTTGCTTTTCCCACCTATTGGAAATTTACAAATACTTCTGGGGTAAAAGATGGGTTATTCCCAGTATGGTGGAATTTTAAAACATACGAAAAAGGGGATATCGTTTATCGAAAGTCATTTTTTCCACTTTATTGGTCATCGCAAAGCAAAGAGAAACAAAACAATATTTTGTTGCCAATATTCTTTAAATTCAATAATCCCGATTGGAAGTCAATTACTGTTTTTCCATTATTTTCAAAAGGTGCTGCTTCAGATTCAAGCAGTAAGTATTTTGCAGTTACGCCGTTATTTTGGCATTTCAAAACCCCAGATGTAGAACGAACCATCCTCTTTCCAATAATCTGGCACACAAAAAAACAGCTGACTATTGGCACTTTTACTAAATTCACCATCTTCCCAATTTATTGGTCAAGTCAAAGTTTGTACGAAAACAATCATGTATTCTTTCCATTCGTTTATAGTTATAGTAACACAGAATATAAATCGTTCACTGTTTTGCCATTTTTCTCTTATGGACATTCCTTAGACAATAGTCGCGAGCATTTAACGATATTCCCGTTATATTGGCACAAGCGAAACAAGGATGAAGAACGTAATGGGCTTTTTCCACTTTGGTGGAATTTGGTGGAATTTCAGGAAAAAGACACCATCGTAAATAATACAATTTTCCCATTATATTGGTCGATAAAAACCAAAGATTTTAGAAATGAATTTATCTTTCCATTTGTATATAAAACGAAAGATTTATGGTGGAAAACATTTACTTTTTTCCCTTTGTTTTCGTATGGAAGCAATTTCGACAAAATCAGAAAATATACTGCAATCACCCCTTTTTTCTGGCATATAAAAGGAATACATAACACTAGAGATTTTCTGTTTCCAATATATTGGCGAAACAAACACATTTTGGATGGCGATACCACATTGAGTAGCACTTTGTTGCCTATTTATTGGTCGATCAATGATAAAAATAGAAATCATAAAGTTCTTTTTCCATTGGTCTTTAGTTTTAAAACTAAAAGTTATGAATCCTTTACATTGTTTCCGCTATTTTCTCATGGTCAATCGCTCATACACGACAGAAATTATTTGATGATTACTCCATTGTTTGGTGTGTTTAAAAAGGAAAATAAATTCAATTCATTTTTGTTCCCATTGTACTCATATCGTAAAGAAAATGAGGTTGTTAAATCTTCTGTTTTGTTGTTTTTATATCGCAATACTCATAGTATAGATTCATCAACAACATCTATTTTATGGCCACTTTGCGAACGTGATAAATTCAAAAATTACAGCTATTTTCGTTTTGCTCCATTTATGTGGTATACCAAAACGGACACCTCTAAAATGTCGTCGTTACAGCCAATTTATTATTCCTATAAGAGTCCCTCAAGGCGAAGTTTTACATTGTTTTGGCTTCTGTATCGATATGAAAACAACATTGACACTTCGGTTTCGAAAAGCATTCTATGGAAGTTATACAATCACGAAAAATACGCTAATGGCGATTTCGAAACACGGTTTTTATATCTAGTATATGCCAATGTGAAGAAGCAAGATAAGCGTGAAGTGAGCGTTTTTCCATTTTATTACAAGGTAGATTATACAAATGGAAGTATGTCTAAATCGGTATTTTTTAGCTTTTACAGCCACTTTAAACGCTATATTCCCGAAATTAAAGAGTTTTACGAAGAAGAACGTTACTTTTGGTTTATTCGATTTCGGTCAAATTATCAAAAAATCAAACGAGACGGAAATGAGAAGTATTTGAATAAACGATAATAGGCTAGATTAACCAAAAATCTTAATGTTTTAATAACATTGAAATTGTCGTTTTCGGGGTGATAAATTTTGTCAACTCATTACTTATTAGTACTTTTGTCACTATGAGATTAACAATAAAACAAATCAGAATCCTATTCATGGTAATTGGCTTATCGCTAATTATTGCTGATTGTGTAATTGTGAATCATAATTCATATCAAAAAATCTCAATTGCTCAAATGGAATGCACTGAAAAGTCAGAAAACCATGAGGATTGTCATAAGTCAGATGTTGGAGATGATGTGTTTTTTAGCATCATAAACATCAAAACTTCTGTTTCATTCAAGAATATAGATTTTTACCCCATTTCTAAAAATCAAATTCAAAACAATTACTGTATATTTATTTGGCAACCTCCAAAATTTATCTAATTGGAGGTATAAAAATTTACTTTTCAGAAGATGTTTTAAATGATTAATAAGTCTATCTAAAATTATTAATTTCAGCGCAAATTCGAAAATCGTATAAATCTAGAACCCCAAATTTCGGATTTCGTAGATTTATATAAACCGAAGATGACTTGAGCGTATAAGTTTATCCCAGTTTTAAAGTAAAATTTTCATACTCCAAACCTCAAGATTTAAGGCTTATAGAAGCCTAAATAAGTAATGATTTCTATTATTTATGATATTTCAAAGATTAGCCTAAGGACTCTTTGCTTGAATTATTCTTTTAATTGTTACCTAAAAATTTAAACTATTAAATCTCACATAAAATATAAATACCATGGGTTTTGAAGATTTATTTGAAGACAAACATAACCATCACAACCGAAGTCATAATAGTTACTATCGGGATGATTATCATCAACAATCACATAATGATCGTCACCAGCACTACGATGTAAAACAAGTGCTACTAAATAAATTACAAAGCAATCCTAAACTAAAATCTCTGATAATAGTTGTGGCAATTGTTGTTGTAATTATTGTCATACTTTTAATTGCGCTCCTATTTCCACTAATTGTAAAATTATTCAATTATCTTGTTGAAAATGGCTTGCAAGGAGTGATTGATTCAATTTGGAAAGGAACAAAATAAAATCGTTTAGCTTCGTTTATAAACCAATATTAATTTAAAAAATTACGAATATGATTTGTCCTAGATGTGGAACTGCGTTGACAATGTCGAATGCTCAAAATGTAGAAATTGATTACTGTCCAAATTGTCGTGGAGTTTGGCTCGATAGAGGTGAACTAGAAAAAATTATTGAACGGTCTAATGCCTATGGTTCGCAAAATTTGATGGGCGAAAATAGAGATTATGGTCATCATGATAGCCACGATAGCCACGATAGCCACGACAAACATGATAAGCACGGTTATGGATTTGGAAATCAGCACGATAGTCATGGGAGTTACGGAAATAATCCTCGAAGAAAAAAAGGATTTTTGTCGGATCTATTTGACTTTTAGCCTTAATTTTAAATAGTTTTAATGTAATTTGAATTATGTATTTCTATCATTTGTTTTTGTGATTAAACCGTGCTTAAACAGATTAAAAAGCCTTCATCAGAAGGCTTTTTTTGGTGAGTATTTAAGGGTTACTATAAGATCTGCTCTTGAATGCTCAAGCCTTAAAGTACAAGGATGTAAATTGTGATTTGAACATTTAAATGCAAGGGCTTTTGAATTAGTTCTCTTAGTGTTTTTGCATTTTTAGGTCTCCAAAATTTGAACTGATAAGTCGAATAATTGAATGCTCAATACTCCTAATTTTAATAAACCACTCTAAATTCATTCTTAGTGCAATAGTTTTTTGTATTTTTGCGTTAAGTGTTGATAAATTTAATCCTTGAGGTTTTGAAAAAGGCAGTATTACTTATATGTTTTCTATCATTGGTTTTTGTGTTTTCATGCAAAAAAGATGATACTCAATATGTTCCAAATGTATATGTTAACTTTCAACTTGACCCAAATTCAACTATGTATTTAGGGCTAAATCAAATTGGGGGTTGGATTTATGTTACTGGAGGAGTAAAAGGAATAATTATTTATCGCGAAGAACAAGATAAATTTAAAGCATACGATAGAGCTTGTCCATACGATTACGATGTAAGTGGTGCAATAATCGAAGCTGAGCCATCGGGATTGACCTTAGTTGACAGCTTATGTGGTTCTCGTTATATTATTACAGATGGATCTGTGCTTAACGGACCAGCCCAAAAAGGAATGAAAGCGTACAGAACATCTTATGATGGACGGACTTTATACGTTTTCAACTAGATTACTCCATTTCGCTTATTTATAGAAGTTTGCTGCTTTCAAAAATATTTCATCAAAAGCCTTGTTAACATCTAGCTCATAATCATTATTTCCTAAGGGAAAAGGTGCTTCATGTGTATATGGAAAATCAAAATCGAGTATTTCTGTTTGGGGGATAATTTCTTTTATTTTTGCTGATGGTATTACTTTATCCTCTAAAAGCGAAATTGCTTGTATTTGGTTTGTGAATTTTTCTAACCTTGATTTTCTAAAGTCTGTATAATGTTCTTCTGCAATCATACTCCAAAAAGACTTTGCAAGAAGATTTTCCGAAAAATAGTGTTGCAATGGAGCATTATTTTTAATCTCTTCTCCAAACTCATCCAAGTAGTAGCGATATAGCTTTTCATAAGCTTCTTTATCCATAATTAGTTTAGAAAAGCCATTCATTTGACTAAACAAAGCCCCTCCGCAAAATAGAAATAATTTGGACTTTTCAAATAGATTTTCTGGATTTGCAATAAATAATATTTGTGCTAAAAATGCACCTATGGAGTAAGCGAAAAAATCGGGTTCAGTGTCTTTAGGAAAGAGTGGGTGATCGCCATTTTGTAGTTGATGAATTAGTTTAATCAAGTCGTTTGCACTTTGTCGCCCTGAAGTAAAAAAACGAATGGGATGATCGCTCAATCGGTCACTTAGCGCTACATTGGCAAAGGTAGATCGAGAATCGCTAGAAGAATCTGTTTTTCGTTTATTCAACGCATTTTGTAATTCGCGAGGATTACCCCAGCTTCCGGGCGAACGGTTAATATGATATGCAATTGGAAACAAAATAACCACGCGCTGCGTCTGCTCAGCCAAACGGTATGCCCAAGGCAAATATTTCAACCAACTTCGTTCGTTAAGTCCATGCAGTAATATTATGGGATTGTTATTTGCTTTTTTTGATTGGGGTACAAAAACAGGATAACGAAATTTTGTGTTTTCAAGAATCAAGTTATCTTGAATAATTGCTTGAATATTAGCATCGTAAATAGAATTTCCATTTTTAGGATTTAGTGTTTGATGCTCTGAGCAATATTCAAAAATGTCAATAGATATCTGACTATTTGGTAAAATAATTCGATTTTGACTAAGGTCAAATTCCGATTTTAGCAGGTGATATAATTTATTGTAGTTCATGATCCAATTGATTTAAATTAAAATTGGAAATATTGGGCACAACAAAAGTAACATTAATATTTAATACCGCTACGGTTTATGTAATAGTCCAATACAATTTCCATCGTTTGCACTATAACATAAATTCTATCGGAATTAACCCCGCTTGAATGCGAGAGCATGCCATACTAAATTTCAAATTGTCCTGTGGACTAATTTGAAATAAGTAATGGTATAACCTACAAAGTTTGAAGAGATTAATTTGTAATCTCAAGTCAATTTTAGAAACAACTATTCAAAATAGATATGCTGTTTTTAGAGAACCATTTGAATAAGCTCAGATGTTATGGTCAAAAATCTATAGCATATCGGAATTATTCAAATCTATTGTTTAATCACCTTAAATACTTCTGTAATTTTAGAGCCAATCAATTTCAATGAATATACCCCTGGTGTTAAATTAGATGTGTTAAATTCAAATATTCCAGCTTCTGATGTTTGAGTGGTTAGTATCCTTTTTCCGGTAGCATCGAAAAGCATAATGATTAATAATTCGTCATGTTTTGGAATATTAAGCATCAATTTATCAGAAAATGGATTCGGATAAATGGTTATTGGTTCATTTTCTAACTCAGTACAATTTAGAGATATTGGACCAAAGATTGATTTTTTACCATCGTAATCTACTTGAATAAGTCGATAAATTTGATTTTCTAATATCTGATTATCAGTATAAGTATAATTAATAGGCATTGAACTATTCCCGGCTCCTGGGAGTTGCGTAATAATTTCCCATGATTTTGAGTCATTACTTCGTTCAATAATAAAATGACTATTGTTGATTTCAGAGGCTGTTGTCCAATTAATTTCTGCCAATTTGTTTTTGCAAATTGCCTTAAAAGAGATTAGTTCCACGGGAAGCGACACTTTTGTTTTTCCAATAATGAAAGGACTAAATGAAGTGATACCTCCTTTGCTACTGGTATAAGTGGTAGTTCCTGCAAAGGTAGAACTTGTTTGTTCTGTCCAAGCAGATGATGAATAATGGTAAATATTGCTTGCTGCCCTTGTAAATGAAGCATTTTCATGACTAGCTATCCATTGAAATTTTACCGTTGCATTAGTTCCTCCCGGCGTGCCTTCTTCAATATTCCAAGTGCGATTTACAAATGAGGCATCTTGGCCAGTTGATGGGTTTATTCCGATTTCAACCCTTGCCGAAATATTATCTGTAGTTCCAGTATAATTAAAGTAGGCTGGATTATAATTAGCTGTTGATGGACCAATTGGAAATGTTTGCTCACTTCCTGTGGGCAAAGCCATCCGTGTATAAATTCCAGACCCGTTGGTGATCACATATGAGGTGCTTGAACCTCCTGTTTGAGTGCCCGGTGTTCCAGCTTCTCCAAGAATCAAATTGTTACTTCCCAGAATAAAATTGCCAGCAGTTAATGCAAGCTTACTTTTTGCTGTTAACTCACGAGTAAGAGAAACATTATTTGAAGTTTTATCAATTGTAATATTCGTTAAATCTATGTTTCCAGCTCCATTGAACGTTTGTGCGTTTCCTCCAGAGAATATTAAGTATGAATTTGCACGTTCGTTTACATTGACTCCGGTTGATAAAGTTGCCCCAGAAGCGATGGTTAGATCCCCTTCAATATAGGTTTTGGAATCTGAAAGTATTGTTCCACTGCCGAAATTGTGCAATTTTACGTATGTAGGATTTGAACCATTTGTGTTTTGAATATTCAAGTTTCCTTTTATTGTTACTCTCTGAAATGCTGCATCTGTGTAGTTGATGCCAATATCCACATGTCCTTGATTGATCGTGACATTTCCTGCAATTGTAATAATTGGACCCGATTGCGTATTTGCAGTTATACTAATCGATTTAGTAGTTGAAAGATTGTTAATGGTTAAATTATTACAGAATAAAAAACTGGAAGATGTAGCAGGCAAAATGGTTTGGTTATTTGTTGTGGGGTTAAAATTATACGTTATATTCCCAAATCTATAACCGCTGGCGTTAGCTGTAACTTGATACGTAGGATTTATCAAACTTCTTACTGTGGCTGAACCTATATTATCAAAATCTTCAACTACAAATTCTGAAGTCTCTTCAAATAATTCAGTTCCTCCCCACATTGGGTGAGTATTAGTTACTGCTTTATTTAAATATACTGTGCCTCCATTTCTAATAATAAAATTAGTGCCTGATGGTATGTTTATGTCTCCATCAATTCTTAAAATGCCACCACTTTGTACTTCCAATTTCTTTCCAGGATATAGCAATGCCGTTGGTGATGCATTATTGTCAAAGAATTGTAATTCCCCACCATTTATAATGATAATGTCATTGTAAATATGTGTAGCAGCACCGCCACCAGAGACATATTTGTCGATAATTATTCGTGTTGGCGCTGATGCTTGAGGTGAAGCTGCTTGGCCAACCCAACTAGATCCATTATACTTTTCCCAGTTTCCAGCACTGCTATAAGTTAAATCTGTATATGCCACTGATGGTCTCCAATCTCCATTTAAGTATGTAAAATCTGTAACAGTTAATGTTACCGCATTTGAAGTTACAGATGGACTACAAGTTCCACTTACTACGCATCGATATTGATACCCATTCATGACTAATGTTGTTGCATCAGTAATATAAAAGTCTGAGTTAGCGCCTAAAACATTTCCCCAGCCACTTCCACTGTTCAATTGCCATTGATAGGTTAATCCAGCGCCCGTTGCAGTAATTGAAAACATCGCAGTTGTGGGCGTGTTAACCGTTTGGTTGGTTGGTTGTGTGGTTATTGCTGGTGCAGTATTTATTGTTATAATAGACGATGCTAATGAACTTGAACTCCAACAACTTCCATTATATGCTCTTGCATAATAAGTTCCCGTAGTTGAAATTGAATAGGCAGATGTTGTTGGACTTGAGGTTGATACTCCACTTGCGGTTGTTTCCCAATAAATTGATGCGGATGCTCCGCTATATGTGATCGTTGTGCTTCCACAAGCAGGATTTGCTGCGGGAGTTATGGTTCCAGTAGGTGTATTTGGAACTGAATTAATGGTTACCGTTACTGCTTGACGAGCAGCACTTGAACCACAACTATTTTCAGCTTGTACATAATAAGTATATGTGCCGCCTATTAACGAAGTTGGGGTGGTTAAATTGCTTGAAGCAACAGTGCCTGGAGGTGTTGTACCCAATGTTATTGAGCTTCCAGCAGAAGCTGCAGTCCAATAGGTGTAACTTGTAGCATTTGAGCTTCCTGATCCTGTAATAGTGGCTGATACTCCCGAACAAACCGCTGCTGGTGTTGAACATATTGGTGTGGTTGGTGCTGAAATTCCAGTTCCAGAAACTGATACTGTTTGAGTTACAGCACTTGTACTTGTTGCAGATAATGTGGTAGTGTATGCTTGAACTAAAGTTGGAGCAAATCGAACATAGATTGTAGTACTTCCTAAAGTTCCTGTTGATGGTGCTACCGAAACAGTTGTTGCAAAACCACTGCCGCTAGTTGTCGAAATCTGAAAGCCAGCGGGTGCTGTTATATCCACATTTGTAATTAAGTTTGAACCAGATATGGTAAATGTTTTTTCGGCAGATGAACTATTTATGCATTGATTTCCAAAACCCGTGATTGTCCCAACTGTAATAGCAGGAGTTGTAGTTACAAAACTTGCTTGAGATGTATAAGTAGTTCCATTACTATTGGTTGCAAATGCTTTGTAGTAGTAGGTTGTGGATGCAGATAATCCAGAAACATTGATTGTGAAAATACCCGTTGAATATGGTCCTGAGGTCACCGAGACTTTTGTTCCAGCTCCATCTGCAAACCCATTGGTTGTACTCCAGTAAATTCCTCGTTCGGTTACATTTGAACATCCAGTACTTGTGATATTTCCACCTAAAACTGCTGTTGTTGAAGCAATACTAGCACTGGTTGGACTGGTAATTGAAGGAGATAGATTGTTAACTCCAGCTCCAGTTAAGGCTACTGTTTTGGTTGTTGCTCCTGCACTTGTATGTGTAATATTGTCGCTGTATGATTGAACTAAAGTGGGTATAAAACGAACATAAACAGGAGTGGTAGCAAGTGTGCCAGTTGTTGGAGTATAACTAACACTACTGGCAAAACCACTTCCACTTGTTTTAGAAACTTCGAACCCAGTTGGGGCATTTACGACTACATCTTCGGTGAGGTTTAATCCGGATATGTTGTATGTCTTTTCTGCAGAAGTTGAACTGGTACAAACGTTTCCAAAATCAGTAACGGTAGTGGTTGTAATTGATGGACTAGATGGGGTACAGGTTAAAGAGATATTGTCGATAAATGCTCTTTTTGCAGTGGTTTCAATTTTTAAAGTTGAACCACTTGGAACATTTGAAAAAAGTACAGATTTATTTTCAAAAGAACCACTCAGTATAGCAGTATAGGTTACTGTTTGAATAACTCCATTTAAAGTTACTTTGATATCGCCTTCAACAGTTGACCATCCTTTTACATCAAATGAAACGGTAACATCACCACTTACTCCAGTTAATGCAGTAGATGTAATTGATCCTGCTGAGCCAGAGATGCCAAGTTTTACAGCACCGCCTGCTTGATAAGCTCCTGAAACAGTTGGAAAGTTTGTATTTCCAGTCCATGCTGAACCCGAACCACCAGTTGAGGTACTGTTTCCTACGATAATTGAAGCAAAGTCTTCCGAAAAACATGGTCCAGTCACTGGTGTTGCACTTACTTCAACTCCTGGTGACCAAACCGAACCTTTACGGGTGAAAATTTTAAAATAATATGTTGAGCCATTCGTTAATCCAGTGATTATTTGTGGAGAAGCTGCTCCTTTGAATGCCACTTTTCCATTTCCTAAAGAAGTTCCACCTGGGTACACCAAATTGGCAGTATATGCAGAACCGTCTCCAGTTGGTGTGCCACTGTTGCTGGCTGGTGCCGCTACAATCATGATTTCGTCGTAACAAGTTGGGTTTGACCATGCTACTGAAACTTGTGCATTTCCAGCGGTTGCTCCTGGCGATGTTACATTCGGAACACTTTGTGTGAGCGAAATTGCGTTACTTGTTACCAATGTAGCGCTTACACAAGTGAGCGAAGTGGTCATTTCGCAGGTGATATTTCCAGTTGCAGAACCAGCATCAGTGTATGTTGCACTGATTGTTCCTACAATGCCACCATCTTTTTTCCATTGGTACGTTGGCGTGCCTCCGTTGGTTGGTGTGGCAGTAAAAGCAACAGAAGTTCCAGGACAAGTTGGATTTGCTCCCGAAGTTACTGCTATAGATACGCTTGGAGCTACTTGAGAAGTTCCAGTGCCACTAACGGCAACATCTGGATTGTTAGCACCAGTACTTGTATGAGTTATACTTCCTGGATATGCAGAAGCTGCTGTTGGCGTAAAACGAACATAAATTGTAGTAGATGCTACACTACCTCCCGATGGGGAAAGCACAATAGGATTTGTTGCTACAAAACTTCCTCCAGTTCCAGTTGAAATTTCATATCCTGTGGGTGGCGCAATAGAAATGTTTGCCGTTAAATTTGCCCCCGAAACGATGTACGATTTTTCGGTTGAAGTGGTGTTGATGCATTGGTTGCTATACCCGGCAATAGTACCTACTGTAATAATGGGAGAAGAAGCAGCTGTTATAGTTTGAGTGCCTCCTGCAGATGAACTTCCAGATTTGGTACCACTGGCAAAAGTAAAATCAGCATTGGCAATAGCATCAACACTAATTGTTCTTCCAACAGTTGCTGCTGATGCAATATTCGCAGTAATCCAAAAGTAACCAGATGTTCCACTGTTTATAGCCCTGGTTAAAGATGAGAATATTAAGATATCTCCTGTTCCTGTGGAAGTTGAAGCTAAAGCACTTCCAATTGAAGTAGCTGTCGCAAAATCGTTGGTAGCGCTGTACCATAATTTAAAACCACTTCCATTGATGTCGGTTGCTTGATAATTTCCTGAAGTTGCAAATGATGCCGAAGTTAAATTAGCATTTGCAGTGGTTATATCAAATTTGAATTTTGATAAAATATGATTATTCGTAGCTTGTACAACATTGGCTGCTGTAATTTGTGTGCCGTTGTTGGCTAGAGCTATATTGGGGGTGGCAGCTGCTGAAACACTACCATTACAAGCAAAATTTGTGGATGTAACTCCACCACCTGAATATGTGATATTTTCGTTATAATTGGCTGCGGTTAACCCTGTTTTCAAACGGACATGAACAGTTTTGGGCTGTCCAGTAATAACTCCACTGGCATAAGGATATAAAGCAGTTGCGCCAAAAGTGGTTCCGTCAGTTGAGACTTCATAATTGGTAGAACCATTTACGGTGACATTTCCAGAAGTAGTTAAATTTGCACCACTGATTGTAAACGTTTGCGTTGCCGATGGACCAGAACCTTGGGGATACAAAAATCCTGTTAACGAAGTTGGAGCTGGCGTGATGGCTGGAGTGGCAGCTGCTGCAGCAAGTGATATTGCACCAATAGCAATATTGCCATTAGTTTTTGTTGTATAATTCCATTTTAAAAATCGTGTTGCAGATAATAATGTAGAAAAATTTTCAGTTACTGCAGCTCCATTTGCTAATGCATTGCCTGTTGTTGCGTTATATAGTTGAACTCTAGTATATGTTATGCCGTCTGGCGATTCTAATAATTCAAAATCACCAGGAAATCTTGTAGCAGAAGTCGATTGATTCCATTTTATAGTAAATGATAATGTTCCGGGTGCTGCATTAAAGTTTAAAATTAAATTATCAGACTGAGTGTCAAATTTCATTTTTGGAGTTGCAGCATAGTCGGTACCTAAGCCAGTATGAGTTAATCCAGTAACTGCGGATGGTTTTCCTAAATCATAAGAAAAAGGTAATGAAGCTTGTCCCCAGCCGGTATTTCCAAATCCAATAATTAGCACAAGTGCTACTATCCAAGCTTTAAGAAAGTTGGATTTTGTGTTTTTTACATGTTGGTTATCAACCTTTGTCAAATTGACTGAGTCTGAGAAATTAGCTGTATTAGTTTTCATGTTGAAAATCTTTTAATGTTTCTAGTTTTTATTATTCAAATAAATTAGACTCTTGATGCTTTTTAAAGCCAAAATACATTGATTTTAATTTATCGAATAAAGTAAACAAAGATACTCAAGGTCTTGTAAAATAGGGGTTAAGCCAATGTTATTGTAATATTATCAATTTGCCATTTTATATCTTTTTTGGAAAAAATATTCAGGATAGAGAAAGAGTTTGTTAATTTTATTTAATATTGATGACTGTCTTAAAAAAGGCACTAGTGTTGAACATTTTTTTATTTTTTTTGTAGGCATTAGTTTAAGAAAATCAATCCTTTTTTTTAAGGAACTGCATAATGAATCAATTCAAGAATTTTTTAAAATTCAATTAAAAGATCTAGTACATTTTTCTGACATTTTTTTAGTGTTTGTTGAAATTATTTTACTAATTTTGCATATTGTTTTATACATAGCTAAAAAGTTGTAAGTGATTGAATAAATGTTTGTTAAATCATGAATAATTTCGACTTTTTATAGTGAGACAATATCACCAAAACAAAAAGTATGTCTTCAAAAATTATCATCATCGACTACGGAATGGGGAACTTAAGTTCAGTTAAACGTAAGCTTAGCAGGATTAAGGTAGATGCATTAATTACATCAAATCCACATGATGTTTTAACTGCTGATAAAATAATATTGCCTGGCGTGGGTCATTTTCAAATGGCTATGGAAAATATTATGCGATTAAATCTTCTGGATGTTTTAAACGAAGCAGTATTAATCAAACACAAACCAATACTTGGAATTTGCTTAGGTATGCAACTTATGGCAAATAAAAGCGAAGAGGGAAATGTCCCTGGATTAGGTTGGATTGATGGAGATGTAGTTCGATTTAAGGTTAGCAATACTCAAACGTATAAAATTCCACACATGGGCTGGAATCAAATTGAAATTGCCAAAGAAAGTCCTTTAATGATTGATATTCCTGCTTTTTCGGAGTTTTATTTTGTCCATTCATATCACTTTAAAACAAACCATACCGAAGATATTCTTAATGAAACAGATTATGACTATAAATTTGTGTCGGCTATTGAAAAAAACAATATCTTTGGAGTACAATATCATCCTGAAAAAAGCCATGATGTTGGAGAAACCTTACTCAAGAATTTTTGTATTCTATAATTAGTGATTAGATAAATAATCGCAAAAAAAACCAAATCCGAAGAAATGTTTAGACCTAGAATTATACCTGTTTTGCTGTTAAAGAATCAAGGCCTCGTTAAATCTAAGAAGTTTAAGGATTATCGCTATATCGGTGACCCAATTAATGCGGTTAGAATATTTAATGATTTAAAAGCCGATGAATTAGTCTTTTTAGATATTTTAGCGACTAAAGAACACCGGCTAATTTCGCTAGACTTCGTCAGCAATGTTGGTGAAGAAGCAAATATGCCTTTTGCTGTTGGCGGTGGAATTCGTTCAATAGAAGATATTCGAGAGATCATTAGTGCTGGCGCTGAAAAAGTTATTATTAATAGCTGTGCTACCGATAACCCCAATTTTATCCGTCAAGCATCTGACACATTTGGTTCTTCTACAATTGTAGTTTGCATTGATGTGAAGAAAAAAATGTTTGGAGGAATGCAAACGTGGTCAATTAATGGGACAAAATCTTCTGGATTTTCTCCTGTTGATTTTGCTAAAAGAATGGAGCAAAATGGTGTTGGAGAAATAATTATCCAATCGATTGAGCAAGATGGGATGATGAATGGCTATGATTTAGAACTCATTAAGCAAGTTTCCCAGGCAGTATCTGTTCCAGTTGTGGCATTAGGTGGCGCAGGAAGTTTCTCGGATTTTAAGCAAGCATACACCGAAGGTCATGCAAACGCCCTTGCCGCGGGAAGCCTATTTGTATATCAAGGGAAAAACCATGGAGTTTTAATCAATTATCCCGAACGAAGCGAAATTGTTTTTTAATCAGGGAGAATCTTTAATTAGAATTTTCAATATTTTTTGCCCCAACCCTAACAGTGTGAAATATTAAAAATTCCAATTCCTCTAGTCACTCGGTTAAATTGCTATCTCCATTTTCAAAACTTGTCCAGCTGTAGCGGGATCGATTAATCTTTATTCATTTTTTGTTTATAGGTTTAAGGTTTATAAGTCCCGAAAAACAAATCCGTCAGCCGACGGATTTTGATTTTTCGAGGATCCACGAAAAACAACGTTTCGCTTTTGGCGAACTGTTTTTCGGGATTTATAGGGAAACCCAACATTTCAACCCATCAACTCATCAACCCATCAACCCTTTTTGTTTATAGGTTTAAGGTTTATAAGTTTATAGGGAAACCCAACATTTCAAC
>JBAXTE010000056.1:0-20296 GCA_037130365.1 Bacteroidota bacterium | reverse complement strand
AAAATCTTTTCACGTTCACGCATTCTTACTTCTTACTTCTCTTTTCACATTTCACGTTTCACGTTTCACATTTCACAAACTTAGTTCTACTCGTCCAATTTATTCTCCTCGTTTACTTCTTTTCACGTTTAACTTCGTTGAGGGCTTCGCCGTTCACTAAAGGTCTTTCCACTCTTTTTTTCTTCTTTTCACGTCTCTTCACGTTTCACGGAAAATCTTTTCACGTTCACGCATTCTTACTTCTTAATTCTATCTTCTTAGTGAATAGCCAAACCAATAGTAGAAACACCGGTTGATAAATCTAAAAAAGCTCCAATATGATTGTTAAAGTGATACTCAGTTCCTAAATGCAAATCGAGAAATAATGAGCTAGCATTATGATAGTAATTTCTGTCGCCATAATAATCACTATCCCACGATGAATTTACAATTGAAAATCCGAGAGATCCAGCTAAATAAAAATCCCAATTAGAGTTCGCTTTGAGGAGTTTATCAAAATAATAAGTGCCTTTTAAACCAATAGGAATTACCGTTTCACGATAGTAGTAATATTTGTAAGGATTCTTGTTACTACCCCAATAGTAGCCATTTTTGTAAGTATAAAAGCTTACAAATGGAGCTAGTGTAAAACTGCTGGCAACATCAAGTTCGTAGTTGATGTGGAAAACGGGTAACGAGCGACCAATGTAGCTAGAGTAGCCGGAAAATCCCCCAATACCTAAACCTAAATTTACTGCTTTTCCGTATTTTTCGGAATTGTTTGTCTTCTGTGCTGAGAGTGTAAACCCAAACAACAATAAGAAAAGCATTGTACTTAATAATGGCTTTTTCATAATTAATTATTTTATAAATGTTTGATTGTTTTTATACTACAAAGGTGAGTTCTTTGGTTCTCAAAAGTGTTACATAACTATTGAATAAACTTACATGATTCACATATTGAGTTGGAAACTAAATGGACAATCGATGAAAAAACAAGAATGAAGCATTCTATTAATAATCCTGAAATAAAATAGTTAATTGAATAATCTGAGTTTACAATTGCTCGCATAAAGATGAAGCATTAGTTGAAAAACCCATAGACATCTAGTGGTAAAAGCATAAGATACAGACTTGGTTATTGCCTAAAAAACAAACTCAGGATAACCGCCAATTATGATGGTCATGCTGAGTTTAAAGTTTGCAGTATTGAAATCTTGCTTATTGTAGTTTTTTAGAGTTTGGACTAATATGACTCTGAAATTATTTTGCGTATTCACTCTTTTTACGGAATTTTTAGGTCAGGTATTATCTTTTGCCTTTTCCGCCTCCTTTATTTTTTTCGCCACGATTTCCATTTCCACTGCCTTGATTTCCTTTATTTTTATGGTTCTCAAAATTTCCCCTTTTATTTGAACTTCCATTAAAATGAGTATTTGGTTTGAAATTACCATTTCTTGGGTTATTCCCATAAGTTCTTTGTGGACTACCACGATACCCTTTTGCATATTTAGATCGGTGATTATTGTAAAAGTAATATGGGTTAGCGCCTCTATAATTTGGCAATACAACTTTATACCCGCTGTATAAATCATAATTTCGATAACGGGCAGAAAGGTAGGGTCGGCGAATCCAGGCTCCGTTATCATAATAAATAAACATAGCTGATGGCACATCATAGTAAGCCTCTATATCAGGAAGGTAATAGTAACGGGCGTCGTTATAACCCATTGGACCCCATTGTGGTGGTGTGCCAATATTTACATTTACCGAAACTTGTGCCTGTGTTGCACTTGTAATAAAAAGGACAATTCCAATTCCGAATAGTTTTAGTGATTTCATCTTATTTGAGTTAAAATATTAATTTTTCTTATAAATGCAAAGATACAATCACTTAAGAATCAAAATATTACATAATAAGTAAAAGAAGTTGCATATTTCACACCTTTAATACATAACCAAGAAAAATTAGATATTTCAACATATCTGGGGATCACATTAAAAAACAGGGGTAGAAATGTAAAATTAGACATTTATAAATCAACTTTTTTTTGATTAAAAAATTTCAAATATCCCTTAAAATTTAATCCGATTCATACTTTTTCTTGACAAAAAGTATGCAAAAGTCAAGACGGAGCGAATGTATTTGTTCTTTTAAAGATTTCAAAATAAAAGCAATACTATAGCAGCGTAGGCAAATTTAAAGCCTAATACTTTTTTAAATTAATTGCTTTTCAAATGCTTTAAATTTGGACATAAATGCCCCTGCTGTATTGCTAATATTTTGGAATCCTAATTATTTATTTAAACTACGCTCCATCGGTCAAAAAACAACCAAACTCCGAAAAAAAAGATGGGGAGCCTTGAAAAGCAGGGGGGGAGAAGTTTTGGATTAATTGCATTTTTAATAAGGTTGGTTTTAACGCTCACGCGGGTCTAAGAGACAACCCTCGCAAAATAAAAACCTCATATTCATATAATTAAGTTTTCTATGGGGGTATAAACCGCCTTGAGCAAAAGTGCGTAAAGAAAAAGAAACAGTTCTGCGTTAAGGAATCGATGGTGTTTGACGACGTTAGACAAAATGCTGATTAAAAGATTTTTTTTATACAAGAAATACCATTTTGGTTAAAAGGAGGAGTTCATCGATTTTAGCAGAGCTGGTTCTTTTTTAGCACTTTTGCGACAGCGGCGGCATTTTTTGCTTACTTTTTTTTGCTGGAGAAAAAAAGTCAGTGCCTGTCCGGCATTAGGACATGTAAAAAGAAAATTATTATTCATTTTTTTTAGTTTGAGCATCTGCTTTCTTCTATTAGAAATAAAACAGAATTTCTCATTATTTGCCCCCCCCAACTTTATACATTGACCCCAGAACTGTTGTTTAGTCCATCCAAGTCTTATAAACAATAGGAGTGGCTGCAGATTACATTCGTTCCATATACCATTTCAGCTCTTTTTCCATTTTTTTAATTGTAAAAATGGTAGTGATAATTTTTTGTAATCGCACAAATGCAGTTTCGCTTTTCACCACATAATCTACCGCACCACTATGCATACAGTCGATTGCTACTTCTATCTTGTCTTGAGATGAGAGCATTATAACTGGAATTTGCGGATTGATGGATTTTATTTTTTTAAGTGTTTCTATACCGTTCATTGCATTTTTAACAATTCCATCGAGAAAATAATCTAGAATAATTACATCTGGTGAGTGTGATAAATTACTTAAACATTCTTCGCCACAGGCGTATGTCTCGATAGCAAAATCTGCATGGTTGAGTAGCTCTATTTCAAGCATTTTTAAAAATACAGCATCATCATCTACGAGAAATAATTTTATTTTTTGATTTTTCATTCGTGTGCGTTTTTAATTATTTTAAATTCTTCTTTAAGTTCTTCACATGCTTGAGCACAAACGTGTTCTAACTGCAAAATCATACTCAAAATGCCATCGGTTTGTATAAGTTGTTGTGATTCGGCAAAATCTTTGATTTTCTTTGCCATTTCCACAAAGTCAGGACTTATTCCAACAATGGTAAATGAAGGAATCATTTTGTGAACAACAGAATGAAGTGATTTCCAATCTTTGTTTTCCATACTCAACTTCATCGCATCAATTAACGGCGGAGTCTGCTCCAAATAGAGTGTAATCATCTCCATCATTAAATTAGAATTGTTTTTGGTGCGTTGAATCAAATAATTCAAGTCGGTGCATTTTAATTTATCTGGAGTATTAGAAAGTGTGATGAGCTGTTTGTCTATTTTTGTGATGATTGGTTTTTTGATTTGTCCAATTATTTTCCGATAAAGCAATCGCTCATCCACTGGTTTTGCAATATAATCATTCATGCCGACGGCTTTGCATTTTGCTAAATCTACCGTGGTGACATCCGCAGTTAAAGCGATAATTGGGATTTCCAATTTCATTTCGTTGCGAATATATTCAGTAGCCTCAAATCCATTCATCTCAGGCATTTGCAGGTCCATTAAGATGATGTCATAAGAATTTGACCGTAATTTTTCAATCGCTATTATCCCGTTGGATGCAATTTCATGATCAAATCCAAATTCATCCAGCAACGTTTTCATTAATAATTGATTAAGAGCTATATCCTCAACAACTAACACGTTAATATTTTTTGTGTTATCATCAAATTCTTCCGATTCAATTTCTGATTCAATAAACTCTGATGTCTTTAAAAAGTTTAAAACAAAGCTAAATTTTGAGCCTGCATTTACAGTACTTTCCACCTTGTTGCTTCCGCCTTGAGATTCTACCAATTGCTTCACAATGGCAAGCCCTAGGCCTGTTCCACCATAGAGTCGTGAGGTTCCACTCGACGCTTGCTGGAAATTGTCGAAAATCTTATTGATTTTATTTTCGGGGATTCCAATTCCGGTATCAGCAACTGCAAATTCAATAGATACTTTTTCATGATCTTCACTCAGTAAATTAACACTTACTGTGATTTTTCCACTTGAAGTGAATTTTACAGCATTACTTACCAGATTTAATATTATTTGATGCAATCTTACTGGGTCACCAATCAACACGCATGGAATTCTTTTGTCATATTCTTTAATCAGAATTAAATTTTTTTCTTGAATTTTAATTTCAAACAAATTGAGCATTGCGGATATTGACAATGATAGCTTAAAAGGAATTTTTTCAAACATCATTTTTCCAGCATCTACCTTAGCCAAATCTAAAATATCATTGATGAGCACAATTAGGGAATCGCCACTCAGCTTAATAGCCGTTAAATATTCTCGTTGTTTGGGATTTAATTCTGTTTTTAATACAACTTTCGTAAAGCCAATAATCGCATTCATTGGAGTGCGAATTTCGTGACTCATGTTCGATAAAAACTGCTGTTTAGCTTTTACAGCATTCTCAGCCGTTGCAGTGGCTTTCTCAGCTTTTCTTTTAGCCTCTTCTGCAATGGCCGTTGCCATCTCAGCAAATACAATTGCTTCTGTTAATTCTTTTTCAATTCTCTTCTGGTATGTGATATCTCTTGCCACTAAAACTACTCCGAGCACGGTATCTTGATCGTCTTTATAGACTGCTCCATTACATAAAACATCAGTGAGTTTGCCGTCAATAATTGTTAATGGGTAATCAATGATAAAGCCCTTTTTGAAAGCTTCTTGATACCCTTTTCTGGCTTGTTCTGGGTTGGTGAAATATTTATAAAAATCAGAACCAATTAATTTTTCTCGAGAAACTCCTGTAACTCTCACAGTAGCCTCATTCATATCGGTGATCTTTCCTTTGGGACTAATGGTGAAAAGCGGGTCACGACTTGCTTCAATAAGACTAAGCGAGTATTGAGATGCTAATTTTAACGAGTGGCTAAGTGCTTCCAGCTCTTTATTTGCCGTTTCACGCTTTGCCTTCTCTCCCGTTTGAAAAACTAATTCTTTATCCGCAATGACTAATTCTGCTGCTCTTTTTTCTTTCTCTTCAGTCTGAAAAACTAATTCTTTGTCCGCAATGATTAGTTCAGCGGCTCTTTTTTCTTTTTCTCCAGTTTGATATACAAGCTCTTTGTCAGCAATTGCTAATTCAGCAGCTCTTTTACCTTTCTCATCGTTTTGGAAAAAGAGTTCTTTATTGGCAAGAATTAATTCAGCGGCTCTTTTTTCTTTTTCATTGTTTTGAAAAAGGAGTTCATTATTGGCAAGAATTAGTTCAGCGGCTCTTTTTTCCTTCTCATCATTTTGAAATAATAGCTCTTTATTTGCCAAAATTAATTCGGCTGCCCTTTTCTCCTTTTCCTCATTTTGATATGCTAATTCTTCGTTTGCAATGGCTAATTCTGCCGCTCTATTTTCTTTTTCAGTGTTTTGAAAAGCCAACTCTTCGTTTGCAACTCTCAGATCATTTGCCCGCTTTTCTTTTAATTCACTCTGAACGAATAGCTCTTCGTTTGCAATGATTAGTTCAGCGGCTCTTTTCTCTTTTTCTTCATTTTGATAGGCTAGTTCTTTGTTCGCGATAATTAATTCAGCAGCTCTTTTTTCTTTTTCGTCATTTTGAAAAGCAAGTTCTTTGTTTGCAATTCTTAAATCAATCACCCACTTTTGTTCCGCAATATCTCGTGCAACAACCACTGCTCCAAGTACATTTCCTCTATCATCTTTGTAAACAGAACCATTAAATAATACATCGGTAAGATTGCCATCCTTATGGCGAAGAGTTAATGGTAAATCGGCTACAGACCCTTTGGCAAAAACCTCCTGATATACTTCTCGAGCCATTTTAGGTTCGGTAAAATATTCGAAAAAATCAGTGCCTGTCAGCTCCGCTCTGGTTATTCCAGTGATATTTGCCATCGCTTGATTCATGTCGGTTATCTTTCCTTCGACATTAATTGTAATCAATGGGTCTAGACTTGCTTCAATAAGACTCAGCGAATATTGGGAAAGCAGTTTCTGTGCGGTAAAATCTCGGGCAACTACGACTGCACCAACTACATTTCCTTCATCGTCCTTATATATTGATCCGTTACATAATACATCCGTTAGTGTTCCGTCTACATGACGAAAAGTGAGCGGACAATCTTTAATGGAGCCCTTTTTAAAGACCGCCTTATATGCCTCACGTGCCTTTTCTGGTTCGGTGAAATAATCATAGAAATTACTGTCGATAAGCTTTTCACGAGAAACCCCTGTAATATTAACTTTGGCCTGATTCATATCCGTGATTTTTCCTTCTGGACTAATCGTAACCAATGGATCTAAACTGGCTTCTATTAAGCTGCTGGCATATTGAGATTCATGAATTTTGGTTCTTTCCATTTCTTTTTAGTGTAACACTTTTGTAATTGTAGCTGTTAAGAATTCAGTTTTTGAGGTTATGGAGATTAATTATAGGTCTTCTATCGGACTTCTTCTTTTTCCTTTTAGTTGTTTAAAATGTGAGGGAGACAGACCAGTCACTTTCTTAAATTGATTTGACAAATGAGCCACACTACTATAATTCATTTTCCATGCTATTTCGGTGATATTTAGCTCATCATAAATAATCAACTCTTTAATTCGTTCCACTTTATGTGAAATTACAAATTGCTCGATGGTGGTTCCTTGTACTTCAGAAAACAGATTTGCCAAATATGTGTAATCGTGATTTAATTTTTCGCTTAAATAATTTGAGAAATTAATTTTAATCACTTCGTCAGAATGATGAACCATTTCGATAATTACATTCTTAATTTTCTCAATCAGCATCGCTCGTTTATCATCCATGAGCTCTAATCCAGAATCCAACAATGCTACTTTTAATTGCTCACGCTGTTCTAGGTTAATGTTTTCCATAACATCAACTTCCCCCAAATCAACAACAATAAAGTGCAGTCCAAGTTCTTTTAATATCTCTTTAACCGTCATTTTGCAACGGTTACTAACCATGTATTTGATGTATAGTTTCAATGATTCCCCCCTTATTTAGTGTTAATTAAAACATAATACATCTTGTTTTATGCTGAAAAACGATTTCTTAAAAAGAACACTTTGATATATTAAGACAAAGGTCGTTCTTTTATTTAGAGGAATGTTATATAATATCACAAATAAGTTACATAATTCACACATTCATAATCCATTTAGTTTCTGAGCTTTTGTCATAATTCCAACAATTATGCGAGGGCAGACTATTGTGAGTATTTGATTAGACCTTCCTAATGCTTTTGGTATTGCTTAATTGCACTGAAGGCGACAAAAATAAAGTTTTAACGAAAAAATCTTGCCAAGCAAAAGTATTTTTTGACGAAATTAAAGTTAGAATCAAAATCGAATAGTCTTAATTTAGTATCTGTAAATCTTTGATATTCAGATTTATTTGTTAATTATTCAATCTTTTTAAACCATTTATGTAATGCAAAAAAGGAAGAGTAAGCGCGAAAAAACAACGTTTTGTGTGCCAGTTTTTACAATGTCATTTTAATATATTACTTTTTTGTAATACTTTTACCGTGAAAACTTGGCAATAGGTGGAGGCAATAATATGTTTTATACTAATTACCAAGCATAGCAATTAATAAAGTAAGTAATAAAAAACTAAAAGAAGAAATTAACATGAGTAGTAATATCATAAAAAACTCACGAAACACAGAAAATGCGCCGAATAGTTTAGGTCCATACACACAAACTGTAGCTTTTTCTCATTACAACAACATTTCAGCACAATTACCAATCGATCCAAAATCTGGTAAAATTGTAGGAAATAATGTTAAAGAACAAGCAAAACAGTGCTTAGAAAATATTAAAGCAATTGTAGAAAGTATCAATCATGTGATGGACGATGTTGTTAAAATCACCATATTCCTTAAGAATTTCTCAGATGTTGATGCTGTAGACGAAGTTTACAAAACATTCTTTCAAAGCTATCTTCCTACACGGACCACAGTAGGAGTTGCAGCTTTACCTATGGATGGTGCTTTGGTACAAATTGAAGCAGTAATTTCAAACGGGGAAGGTACAAATCCTCAAGCTCCTATGGATCTAATAAAAGTTGCAAGAAACACAGAAAATGCACCAAAAGGTCTATACACACAAACGGTAGCTTTTTCTCATTACAACAATATTGCTGCTCAATTGCCTATCGATCCAAAATCAGGTAAAATGATAGCTGGTGGTATAAAAGAACAGACCGAACAGTGCTTAAACAATATTAAAGCAATTTTAGAAAGTATCGATCACGTAATGGATGACGTTGTTAAAACAACCATATTTCTTAAAAATATTTCGGATATTGAAGTCGTAAACGAAGTTTGTTCAAAATTTTACCCAAACTATGTTCCTGCACGATCAATAGTTAACGTTTCAGCTTTACCAATGGATGCTTTAGTACAAATTGATACGGTTGTGTCGCACGGAGATGGTACACCTCCACAGCTTCCTGAAGATACTCGTTTTCTTGTTATTGAAGCAAACAATACCGAAAATGCACCAAAAGTTCCATACTCACATACGGTAGCTTTTTCTCATTACAATCATATTTCAGGTCAATTACCTTTAGATCCAAAAACGAATGTAATCGTAGCTGGTGGTGTAAAAGAGCAGGCAGCACAATGCCTAAAAAATATCAAGGCAATATTGGAAAGTGTCGACCACGTTATGGACGATATTGTTAAAGTAAATATCCAACTTAAAAATATCGTAGATATTGATGCAGTAAACGAAATTTACACTACATTCTTCAATAGCGATTTTCCTGCAAGAACTGTAGTTGGCGTTTCAGTTATCCCAATGGATGCTTTGGTGCAAATTGATGCCGTTGTTTCTAACTGTGAAAGTACACCTCCAAAAGCATAGTAAGAACTGTTAATATTACTAGGCAATGCCGATAGTAATCATAAAAAAGGGAGCTGAAAGTAATTTTTCGGCTCCCTTTTAAATATTTGATATTCAAGTTTGTATGTTGGTTTTTTAGTCCTTTTGCTCCATTTTATACCAAATCTTGGTATAAAATAGCCCAAAGATATTTTATACCTTTAGATTGGTTTAATGCCGCTCGTAGATATAAATAGTTCAATGATCTTTTAAGAATTGGACTATATTATATCTAGAAGCGGTATAAAAAATTAATAATGGAGGGAAAGTGCAAAAAGAACACAGTTTTATACACCGAATTTTAAAATGTTATCATAATTTATTGTTTATTTGTAATACTTTTACTGTGAAAACTGGAATAAGTACTACATTTTTAGACCTATACTCCAGTTATACCTAATGCTATTTAGAACAAATTGGGACAAAAAATATTGTAATTTATACTTTTTTTTCGTAAATTAGCTGAATGAAAGATATGAAAGAATCAGGACTAGATTTTGTTATTGATAAATTGACAAATTCAATTGAAAACGTTATCACTGGTGACAGTTTTGCTACTGAAATATCATTATTAAACACAAATGATTTAAAAATAATAACAAAAAAACATGGTTGGTTATTTAATTGGAAATCTGAATTTATAGAACCAGCAAGAGATGTTTATAAACTCACTATAATAAATAATCCGACAATTATTCAGGGACTTGTTTGCTTAGAAGTTAAAACTGACCATGTATATATGCATATAGTTGAAAGCGCTCCGTTTAATAAGGGGAAAACTAAAGTATATTCTGGAGTACCTGGGAATTTAGTTGCTTTTGCTTGTAAACTTTCTTTTCAAAGAGGACATCTTGGAAATGTTTCATTTTTATCAAAAACACAATTAATTGACCATTATATAAAATCACTTGGTGCAATCCACTTTGGCGGAAGAATAATGATAATTGAAACAGAATCTGCTTTAAAATTAATTAATAAATACTTTCAAAATAGATAGGTAATGAAAACAAAAAAAGAAGAATTAGAAGTAGATTTTATTGGTGGACAAGGTTCATTAACGAAGGAAGAAGAAATTGCGTTAAGTGACTTTCTTAAAAGTAAAAAGACTCCTATCCGTTATTTGAAAAGTGTTACTTCTAAGAAAAAGAAAAGACAATTAGAAGTGTAAAGCACTAGGCATAAGAACGGTTTGGCGCAATAGCGGGGTAACAGGTTTTGAAAGTTCGTAAAACAGTAATTATCACGATAGCAATCGTTATTGGTGTGTAGTAAAAGCGAAGTGAGTTTTAGTCCGTTATAGAGCAAAACCGCTTCCGGTAAACGTAATATTGGAAAGACACAAAACCAACGAAAAAATGAAATCACTTTTGACTTTTTTATTGACAACAATTTTAGGAATGAATGTTTTTGCTACGGCTCAGTATCCTGACAAAATCGTTTATAACGGAAAAGAATACAGATTATATAGTAATCCACTTGAAAGTTATTTTGACAAAAATCCAGACAAACGACCAAAAGGTAGAGTTGGGTCAAGCGCATTATGGCGTGGATATGTTGCCACATTTGAAGTTAGAAACAATCAGCTATTTTTAAACAATATTGAAATTCAATACAGAGACACTAATGACAAAGTTAGCTTCAATACTAAATGGAGAAGTGTAATTGACGAGGTGTTTCCAGATCGAAAAGACATAAAAATTGACTGGTTGACAGGGATACTGGTAATTCCGTATGGAAAACTCGTGAATTATGTTCATATGGGTTATGGTTCTACTTACAAAAACTACATCTTGTTAGAAATTGACAAAGGAGACTTGAAAAAGAAAAAACACTTTAATTACAAAAAGTATCAGAAGTTCAAGAAAAGACAATTTCTAGCTTTCAAACAAACAGAGGAATACAAGAAAATTAAAACTGACATGCAGAAAGACGGTAGTTCGGAAGAGTATATTGACTCATTTTTATGTAGCTTTGTGACAGAATATACATCAAAAATTCTAACAGAATGACTAATACTACGCACAACAACTGCATAGAGCAATGGCGGGTTTGACATAAATTTGTAAATTCAACAAAATAAAATAACTTTATTGTAGCTAGACAGGAAAGTGGGATTTATTCCGCCATTATTCAAGCCGCAAACGTTAGTAACTATTATGAGAAATATATCATTCATATTGACTATTGTATTTTTTGTTTTACTTGTTTCCTGCGATTCAAATAATGTCAATGTATTGACGACAGAACAATCTGTTTTTGCTTCCAAATCAGACACTTCTGATAAAAGTCAAAATGATACATTAAAAATTGTTGATAATGTAAAACCAGAAATATTTCTTTTTAAAAAATACAGAATGCAAAGAAAATTGCAATGATTACGAGAGGATATTATCAAAAAAATATAAGGGAGATTCTTTATTTCTTAAAATTGGTTCTATTCAAAATTGTATTGGCAAATTTAAGCTTGACATTGAAAATAATGATACGAAATTGAATCTTGATATTAAAGTGAAAGAAGAAATTGTAAAAAGCAAAAGTGGTAAGGTTCATACAATCTTGACAATACATGATTGTGAATGCTTCTATTACTTTGATATAGGAATTAAACATATTGACAAAGAATTTAAAACCATATTAATAAATGGAAATAAATTTGGCAGAAAACAAAAAGGGCAAGCAGAAGAGATTGAAAATCAAGAATAACAGTTGTTAACAAGGGCATACAACAATGGTGGGTTTGAAGTAAATTAGAAAATTCAACAATCCCCATAATTATCGGGATAAATATCTTTGTTTTGTCAAAACATAAAGATGAAATTGAATAGTATTTGTCAGAATAAAATAAGAAATTGCTTTACTTTTGATTTGAAAATGTAAAAATAAAACTAGGATTTGTGGTCCGAATTTTAAAATGTTATCATAATTTATTGTTTATTTGTGATACTTTTACTGTGAACCCTGGAATAAGTATGATGATTTTTGACCTATACAATAGTTGGCAGCAAGGCTTAAAAAGGACAAAGACAAAAAATGAGAAGAAACACCCCGAAAGCATCGCACATTGCAGCACATGACACTTTTCAATCCCTCGAAATCAACCCACAGTGTCATAAGCTACAATTTTGGCAACATATATTAATGGTTACTAAAAAAATACAGACAATGAAAAAACATCTACTTATTGCAATAGTTTTACTTTCAACAAGTTGTTTTGGCCAAAAAATAACTATGACTGACTTAACGACCCTTTGTTGTAAGAAAGACATAGAAATTGTAAATACTATACTGACACAAAAAGGTTGGGAATATTATGAGTCACAAAAAGGTGACTCGGAAAATTTTAATACAATTACTTGGTCGTTTGAAAAGAGTTATGATAATAAAGCACAATCATGGTTTTATTTGTATACAAACAATGGTGCTCCTGAAAAAATCGTTTATACTGTGTATAATAAAACATCATATTTAATTATTCAAAATTCGATAATATCTTCTGGCTTTAAATTAATTAAAAGTGAAATTAATGATAACACTTATAGTTCTTCATATTCAAATATGAATTTTATTTTGAAAGTTGGTATTCAAAAAGGAGAAAATAATGATTATTACAATAGTAGCACAACTTCCTATATCTTTTGGATTGTCAAAAAAAATAGTGCATATGATGTTGATAACGGAAAAAAATACACCTATTTTGATAATGGGAAAATAAAAGAAGAATATTCTTTAATTAATGGGAAAGTTAATGGTGTCCAAAAAACATATTATGAAAATGGGAATGTACAAATTACTGGTAATTATATAAATGAGAAAGGAAATGGAAAGTTTTATGAATATGATGAAAATGGTAATATCTTAGCAGACTACGCTATGATAAATGATGAAATAAATGGAATATTTACTATTTACGAAAATGGTTTAAAATCCCAAGAAATTACCAAAATAAAAGGGAAAAATAATGGATTAGCAACTTTATATTTTTATAATAAAAAAGGTGATTTATCCTCAAAAGTTATTGGTAATTTTATTGATGATAAGAAAAATGGGAAATGGGAAACCATGATTTTTCAGAATAGTAAAGTAATTGTTGTTGAAACTAAAAATTATATAGACGATATTAAGAATGGTTATTTCAAAGAATTTATCGGTTCTGATACACTTGAAACCAAACAATATAAAAATGGATTATTAGATGGTGCTTATAAAAGGGAGGTTTTAAACCATTGGATGATTACAGATTCTATAGGAGAATATAAAGACGCTTCATTTTGGTCAATTGAAAGTGAAGGGCAATATATCGCCAATGTTCAAGAAGGTAAATGGTCATATTATCTTCAAGGCAATAAAATTAGTGAGGGCAATTATATCAACGGCTTAAAAGATGGAAAATGGTTAGATTATGTCATTTTTGGAAATCAATCTGGATCTATATACTCTGAAACTGAATATAATTCTGGGGTAAAACATGGCTTGTATAAGTGTTATTTCGAACGCCAGTTTGTAAGGGATACATCATCTTTAAACCTTTCATTGAATATAGTAAATATTTCAATTATTGAGACCCAATATTACTCTTTTGGTAAAAAAAATGGTGAATATGTTTTAAAAGATTCATTAGGTAAAACAGTTACAACAGGTTCCTATTTGAATGATTTAAAAGAAAACATTTGGGATTATTACGATCCTGATAATTCACATTATTCTATAGAATACAAAAATAATAAAAGAATTGTTGCTAATAATTTTGATGAGAATAATGAATTGTATCTCAAAGAAACATACTCTAATGACAGCTTGCAAACATGTGATTTTTTTGACAAAACAATTTTGAAAGAAAAATATTTAATCCAGAAAGTAAATTATGGATATAAAGTGATTGTTTTAGAATATGGCACTTTTCCGAACGATTCAATTTCATCTTTTACATATACATTAGGAACTGATGAAGAATACTCCCATCAACAATTTTTTGAAAAAGCATTTAAAGATGGTGAATATAAGCTATTTGTGAAAAATATCACTATTATTGAAGGGATGTATTGTCAAGATAAAAAATGCTCATATTGGATTTATAATTATCCAAAATCAAATGTTTACGCAACTAAATATTATAATAAAGACACACCGGGGGAAGAAAAATATTATAATGATAAAACAAAAAAACCGTATAACGGCAAACTTGAGATTTTTGAAAATGGTGAGAAAATTATAGTGAAAATTAAAAACGGATTAAAAAACGGTAAAACTGTTATTTTTTCACCCGATGGAAAAAAAGTTAGAGAAGTAAAATATAAAGATGGTGTTGAATTATAATCAAATAACTACAATTTAATTATGTTACTGGTGAATTAATTCAAAAGTACTTAATAAGGTTTTTAATATGACGAAATCAGAACTTAAACAAATATCATCAGACTTTCCTGATATAAAGCCATTAATCATTCAAAACAAAGAATTGTCTGGAAAAATTTGTAAAATCAGAAGACGTCTAAAAACAAACTTAGACAATTATGGGTTTTTAATAGATTTGGTTTCTATTGATAGTTATGGTGAAAGATTGGTTAATGCTGTTGTTGGCTTTTTTAAGGCAATTGGGTTTGATAAAGTTGAAAATATTGACAAAAAATATAAAGAAGAAGATATTAGATTATGGGCAGATAATTTCCTTCTAATTATTGAGGTTACTGGTATTGAAAATAGAAATCCTCCGTTTAAAAAATGTCATCAAATTTCTATGCATATTCCAAAAAGGCAGTCCGAATATCCGTGTTTAAAAGTTTTTGGACTTTTTGTAGTAAACCATGACTGCAAAAGACATTATTCTAAACGAGAGAAAAAGCCATTTAACTCTAAAATATCTGAAACTGCTCAGCTCCATAATTATACATTAGCAACAACTCTTGATTTATTGAATTTATTTATATTATTTAAAAATGGAACCTTATGCCGTAATGAAATTTTAAAAAAATTATGTTCAACTGGTGAGTTTAAGTTGGGGGGATGATAAAAGTCCGAAACACAAACCCGAGAGCTTTAAGTAGCTTACAGAATAGATCAGTCGGTTTGAGTGTGAAGAGTATTGCAAAGAAGTAATATTTTAATGCAAGAGACAAATATTAATCCTCCCAATTTTTTCAATAAATCACTCATTTTTTTGTATATTATCATAAAATAACAAATATTTTAATCAAGATATTTAATGAAAAAACTATTCCATTACACTAGTATTAATAATCTCGCACTTATATTAAAGACAAAATCTATACGCTTTGGAAGGCTGGATAATGTTAATGACCCTGAAGAAGGGAAAGCAAATGATTTTCACTCATTATCTCCTTACATTTTTATCTCCAGTTGGACGGAAAATGAAGAGGAGAATTTTGCATTATGGAATATGTATACTCAGAATATGAGAGGTGTTAGAATTGAATTAAGTCTTCCTATTTTTGAGTCTTATTCATGGAATAATTACGATAATTATCTTTTTCAACAAAAAGATTACTTAAATGAAAAGAAAGGATATTTTATTGTGGATGGATTGAATGAACCTCATAAAATCGAATATTCTGATGATATCAACCTACTAAAACCAAATATCAGAAACGATATTGGACTCGAACTTGAAATCTTAGCTAAGTGCAAGAAAAGCATGTGGACATTTGAACAAGAATATAGATTTAGATTAGATATTTTCCCAATTGATAAAAATGTAAAAAGTGATAATTTCCCAGATAAGTATGTGCATTTAATTGAAAACAAAGTTCCACCACCAATTGATAGTTATTTTATCAAGATTAAAGATGATTCATTTAAACAAATGATAATTACAACTGGTCCAAAAAATTTACCGGGTGATTATGAAATAATTGAGGCATTAATATCAAAATACAATAAACCAGCACAATTAGAAATAAGTAAATTAAATGGACTTATTCGATGAAATTTGACACGGCATCTCGCAAGGTCAAGCACATCCCACTTTTGCATCGTACGAGCAGACCACAGCGGGAAGAGCTTGCCCTCCTCCATCCGCACAATGAAACGACCGTGCATTTAGAAACGAAAGACTAAGCCCAGACTGCCAATAAAGCCCTGCTTTCAGTGGGGTTGAACTGGAACTTGAAACGACAAACAAATTAATAAACGTTAGCTGTAAGCGACAAGAAAGCAGGATTTAATCTCCGCAGAAAAGCAAGCCTCGGGCGTTAGCATTCAGCGCAAGACAAGAATAGCAAGAAAAACGAATTACAAAAAAATAGATAATAAAATTAAAGAAGATGAACAAAGTAATTAGTATTGTAGTATTTATTTTGGCAATGTCAACAGGATTGATTGCGCAGAATAGCAAAATTAATAAAGACGATTTTAATAAAACCTTACAGCAAATAGGTGACTCCTTACCAGATGGATGGACTGCTAAACCAGGCGCCTTGTTATATCAAACAGATTTAGCCGGTTCAAATGAAATTATTATACAGTCGGCAATCATTGACTTAAATCCCGACATGACTTCAAACGACTCTCCTAATTTAAAAGGAATATGCGAAATATACATTATGGTAGTGCCGAGAATTTCACCTGATTCAATAAATATAATTCGAAAAAGAAATAAAGAATTGCAAAATAATTTACCTCCTCAGGTTTCAAAAGACAGTTTGCAAAAGTGGTATAATCAAAATGAAAAAACATTAAAAATACTCGATTCGGAACCAACCCATTACGATGATAACTACAGTTACAGGATAAAATGTCGTCGATTACCAAAGAATGAAATAGACATAGTAAAGTTTAAGAAAATCATGGCTTATTTAGATAGAAAATTTAAGAAGTATCAGGATTAGTATGAATAATAAATGCACCGAAATGTTAACTAGTCGTTTGCTTTAAGTCGGGGTGTAGCTCGTAGAATGGGACACAGAAACTTCAACGGACAGTGCTTCGTAGAAACGGCAGTGCCCCCCTGCCCGAAAAGCAAGCGCCCGTGCGTTAGTTACAAGGGAAAAAATACAAGATGCGGAGAATAATTAGCATTTTATCCGCACTTTATACGGAATTAATTTTGTTATGCGGAGAATAAATTGTATTTTAGACGCAAATTAAGCGGAGAAAAGAAATATGTATTTATACAACAACCAAAACTGGCCAATTTTTGAATGGAATAGTGAGAAACTTTTACCATTGCTTTCGTATGTTAGAAACCGCCAAGGAAAATTAATTGGGAAAATGGGCGCATTGGGATTTGAACTTCAAAATGAAGCTAATCTTGAAATTCTAACACTCGACATTATCAAATCGACTGAGATTGAAGGTGAAACTCTTGATAGAGAACAAGTAAGGTCATCAATTGCAAGACGGTTGGGTTTGGATATTTCTGGTTTAGTTTATTCGGAACGAAATGTAGATGGTATAGTAGATTTAATGCTTGATGCTACCAAAAACTACGACAAAGAACTAAACAAAAATAGATTGTTTTCGTGGCACTCTGCACTTTTTCCAACAGGACAAAGTGGAATTTATAAAATAGTTACAGGAAATTGGCGTGACGATTCAACAGGTCCCATGCAGGTTGTTTCTGGAGCAATGGGGAAAGAAAAAGTGCATTATCAAGCACCACCAGCAGAAGCACTTGAAAATGAAATGAGAATTTTCTTTGATTGGTTTAATTTTGAACAGAATACCGATTTTGTCTTGAAGGCAGCTATTGCGCATTTGTGGTTTGTGACACTTCATCCCTTCGAAGATGGAAACGGAAGAATCTCAAGAGCTTTGAGTGACATGTTACTTGCTCGTTCTGACGAACAATCGAATCGGTTTTACAGTATGTCGACACAAATACGAAAAGAACGAAATTCATATTACAATATACTGGAAAAAAGCCAGAAAAGCAGTTTAGACATTACTGCTTGGCTTGAGTGGTTTCTAAACTGTTTATTACACGCTATTGAAAATTCAGAAGAACTATTAGAAAAGATTATTTACAAACACTCCTTTTGGTTGACGAATTCTAAAGCAACAATTAACGACAGACAACGGAAAATTCTGAACATGTTAATGGACGATTTTGAAGGAAAATTAAACACAACAAAATGGGCTAAAATTGGAAAATGTTCACAAGATACTGCATTGAGAGATATTCAAGACTTAATTGAAAAGGGAATTATGGTAAAAAGGGAACAAGGTGGACGTAGCACAAATTATGAATTAATAACAAACAAATAGACTCAAATCCTAGCCGCTAATAGCCCAGAGCTTCAATCAGTGCGAGCGAATTAGAATGATATCTGTCTCGTGGAACGATAGAAATTACAAGAAATTCTCGCCAAAAGCCAGCTTCGGTGCGTTATAGCATAATATATAAACACATGAAACAAACAGTCAAGTATGTAATTAAATTTATATCCATATGGGTTTTCCTCAATTTCATCTTGAACGAGACGGCGTTATTTATGGCGTCGCTATTAAATCACAATTTTTATTCAATAATAACGGATTCACTTCGAGACTTAGAATATCTGGCTATCCAAGCTTTGCTATTTGGGCTAATATTCACAATAGCAAGTAAGCATTTTACAAACAAAATTGTCTCATCATATTTGTTTGTAATTTTTCAGAGTTTAATCTTTCACGTAGTATTTCTTTTAAACATAGAAACTCATGATAATACTGTTATATTTTCGACGACCTGGGATAATATTGGCTTGAAGTATTTAGATTATAATGGTACTGAAACTACCTATTTGATAGGGCATTTTCTACCACTTTATGGAAATTTTGAAGATGGGATTTTTATCCCAGAAAACATTTACATATTTTACTTTTTGTGGATATTTACACCATTAGTTTACTTTGCTCTGCTTACATGGTTGACAATGAAAGTAATTAGAATCAGTGTGAACTGAAGTACAATCTATGACAGCGGCTCAGAACAATGGGACAATGATATAAGGAAATAAACGAAAAAATAAATTGTTGAATGATTGCAAAAAAGAAACATATAAGATTTATTTTAGCATTAACAATTATTACGATGGTTAGTTGTGATGCAATAAGAGTAGTTCGAGTTACAAATTTATCGAATAACACAATTGAACTTAGAACAGATTTTCCGCATAAAATAACTTTGCAGAAAGACTCAAATGGGAATTATCAAGAAAAATTAATTGACAATTATTTTATACAGGCTTTAAGCCGTCGTTCAATAGCAGAGCAAAAAGATCTTCAAATTGACACAATTTCAAAAGAGATAATTATTAAATTACAACCCAATCAACATTTTGACATTGCAGGAGGAATTGGTCCTGCATTAGTTAAAATTCAACCTTGGGATTTGAATTATTCAAAATTGTCAATATATACTGCAAAAGACACAATTATAGCAAAAAGCAGGAATGAAATAATTGAACTATTCTACAACCCAAAAACAAAATATAATAAGAAAATGGATAAAGAAACCATTAAATTGAATAACAAATATTGGAAAAACATAGTGATAAGAGAATAAAAATGCCTGCACCTAACTAACGCTAAAACTAATGTGGACATGTTCCCGTTGACAATGAAGAATAAACAATAAATATAAACAACTCGCTGGCTAGTGAAATGGATTTCACAAAAGTATTAGCGCTAACCGTCAGCAGTAATGTTGGACGACCAAATTTCCAAAATAATTAATTACCAAATCGAAACTATAATTAACAAAAGACTCAAAAACAATGTTTAGTTGTCATATTACAACTAAAAGTAGTGTATAAGAAACTAATGGTAGCGGATATTATTTGCATAAAGACAATGAGACAAATTAACTTTGTTGCATCAAATTTTAAAAATAAATTAAGATGCTAAATTCAAAATCAATTGGCGATAAAATTGCCACAGCAAGAAAGAAAACTAATCTTTCACAAGCAGAACTTGCACAGCAAGTATTTATGGGTCAAGCAATAAAGTTGGGGATAAACTAATAAGTTTGTAGTTTTGTAAAAAA
>JBAXTE010000055.1:0-20586 GCA_037130365.1 Bacteroidota bacterium | reverse complement strand
CAATTAATCAAATCGAAGTTCGCGCTTTTAGAGGTAATTGTGATCTTACAAGTGGCTGTTTAGCTAGTGATACGGTACTTGTTGGTTGGGATATTTATTCACAACCAATAGGTCCTGTAATGGTAAAAACTCCAAATGTTGTTGGAATTTGTCAGGGTGTTGACGTTCAAGCTTCATTAACAACTTCTGGTTCTGGTGGTTTTGGATGTAGTGATATTTTTGAATATCGCACAAATAATGGATTTGGTTTTAGCGTTTGGACTCCTTATATACCTTCATCATTGATAAGTACAACGGGATTAACGCAAGTTGAAATCAGATCTTACCGTGGTGATTGCATAAATGCCACGTGTAATCAAACAACACCAGTTGTATTTAGTTGGACGATAACAGCTCCTCCAATTGCACCAGTGTTAACCCCAATTCCAAATAACCCAACTATTTGTCAAGGAACCTTGGTTTCTGCAACCGCAGTTGCTGGTTCTGGTGGACTAGGTTGTGCTGATGTTTTTGAATATAGAACTCACAACGGAACAATTTGGAGTGCTTGGTTGACTTATGTTCCATCTAACACAATAAATACCATTGGAATCCAACATGTTGAAATAAAAGGTTATCGCTCTTGTGATATTTCAAGTGGGTGTGTTTCTGCCGACACTTCTTTTGTTCAATGGGATGTATATTCAAATATTGTATCTCCTGTGATGGCAAAAGTTCCAAATGTTGATACTGTTTGTCAAGGTAATAATGTAAACGCAATATTGTTATCAAGTGGTGCTGGTGGAAGTGGATGTACAGATATATTCCAATTTGCAACAAATGGTAGTTCTACTTGGTTGACTTATACTCCAGGTACTGCAATTTCTACAGTTGGATTAACTTCTGTTAGAATTAGATACTATCGTGGTGGTTGTGCAGATGCAGCTATTTGTGATAGCGTTCTTACTACATTAACGTGGATTATTGTTCCTCCGATTGTTGGGCCAACATTGTCTAAAACTCCAGATGTTACAAGTTTATGCGAAGGTACTGCCCTTTTTGCAACTGTTACTCCTGGTTCAGGTGGTTCTTTATGCTCAGATATTATTCAATATCGAACAAATAATGGAACTTTATGGTCGAGTTGGCAATCTTATATTTCTGGTACAAATATTAATTCCGCAGGATTAACCAATGTTGAAATTAGAGCATTTAGAGGTAATTGCGGAGGAAGTGCACTATGTACAGCTAGCGATACAGCTTCAGCTTTATGGAATATCTTCCCTCAACCAATTGCACCAGTTTTAGTAAAAAATCCAAATGTTACTAGTGTTTGTGATGGTGCAGTATTAAGTGCAACACTTACATCACCTGGTAGTGGAGGTGCAGGATGCATTGACGTTATTCAGTATCGTTCAGATAATGGTGGAGGCTTTTCTGCTTGGCAAAATTATACTCCTTCTACTGCTATTCCAACAACTGGATTAGTAGCCGTACAAATTATTTCATATCGTGGTAATTGTGATATCAACAGCTTATGTATTCAAACAGTTGTGGATACAATTAAGTGGAATATTACTCTTCAACCTACTGACCCAAGTATTGTTAGAACTCCAAATTTAGATACTATTTGTTCAAGTTCAGTTATTTCAGCAACTACAACCGTTGGAATAGGCGGAGTTGGTTGTACAAACTACAATCAATATAGAATGAAGATTGGCATTGTTTGGACTGGTTGGATGAATTACACTAGCGGTAACATTATTCCTCACGGTGCAAATGTAACCGAAGTTCAAGTAAGAGCTTTCCGTGGAAATTGCACATTAAACTCAGGATGTATTACTTCTGATACTGCTTTTGCACATTGGGTATTTTCACCACAATTAGTAAGACCAGTATTGCAAAAAAATCCAAATACTGCTCAAGTTTGTGACGGAGGTGTTGTAAGTGCTTCATTGATTACAGCTGGAAGTGGAGGATTTGGATGCTCAGATGTAATTAATTTCAGAACAAATAATGGCTCTGGTTATTCAGCATGGGCGCCATATACTCTTGGAACTTCCATTCCAACAATCGGACTTACTCATGTTCAAATCGTATCGTATCGTGGTAATTGTAATATATTAGCAAATTGCACTCAAACAACTGCAGATACAATTCTTTGGACTGTTATACCTCAACCTACTGATCCAGTTATATCTAGAGTTCCAAATGAAGATACTGTTTGCCGCCAAACTTTACTTTCTGCTATTATTACAAATGGTATAAATGGTTCAAGTTGTACAAATTATAGTCAATACAGGACAAATAATGGTACCTCATGGAGTAGTTGGACTAATTATTTATCTGGTGCATTAGTGCCTTATACAAACAGTGACATTCGAGTAGAAGTTAGAGCTTTCCGTGGTGATTGTTTAGTCGGTAGTGGCTGTGTTTCTTCAGATACTGTAACGGTCTTCTGGAATATTGCATCACAACCAATAGCACCAATTTTAGTTAAAAATCCAAATATTGCTGGTGTTTGTGCTGGTATTTCTGTCAGCGCTACAGTTGTTACCCCAGGTTCTGGAGGTGTTGGCTGTTCTGATAATTATGAATATAGAACTAATAATAGTTTCGTTTGGTCCGCTTGGATGCCTTATACTCCATTAACGTTAATACCAACAACTGGTTTAGCTCAAGTAGAAATCCGTTCATGGAGAGGTGCTTGCCCAACAGTAGGATGTAATTCTACAGATACAACCCTACTTCAATGGACTATAAATAGCACGACAACAGAACCAACGATAATCAGAACTCCTGATCAAGACCTTGTCTGTCAAGGAACTTTGGTTTCAGCTACAATTACCCCAGGTGTTGGAGGCGTAGGTTGTGCTGATGTATCAGAATATCGTACTCTAACTACGGGCACATGGTCTGCGTGGAATAATTATGTTTCTGCAAATACATTAAACACTATAGCTATTGATTCAGTCGAAATAAGAACGTATAAAATTTGTCCACCTATAACTGGTTGTCCATCAACGGATACAAATATTGTTGCTTGGAAAGTTGCCGGTACTCTATTAATGCCAGTTCTTGCTAAAATTCCTAATACCGATTCAATCTGTGAATCCACTATGATTGGCGCTTCTTTAGTTACTGCTGGTAGTGGTGGTTCAGGATGTGTAGATATTTATGAAATTTCAACAAATGGTGGAACAACTTGGAGCGCATATCTTCCTGGCACTATGATTAATAGTGTTGGATTAACAGATGTTAGAATTCATTTCTATCGTGCAGGTTGTGCTGATGCTACTCTTTGCGGAGCTACTCCTACAGAATTTGTTTGGACTATTGTTCCTCAAGCTATTGAACCAACAATTGTAAAAAATCCAAATATTGCTGGAGTCTGCGAAGGAACTCCTGTTTCGGGTATAATAACTCCTGGTAGTGGTGGTGTTCAGTGTTCAGACACATACGAAAGTAGAACTTATGATGGTATTACTTGGAGTGCTTGGACAAGCTACACATCTGGTTCAATAATAAATACGGCTGCACTTCAAACAATAGAAGTTAGAGTTTTTAGAGGAAATTGCTCATTGTTAAGTGGATGTTTTTCAACTGATACAAATACAGTATCTTGGAATATTTATCCTCAACCAACAGCTCCAGTTTTAGCAAATAATCCTGCAACACCTATAGTTTGCGATGGAACAGCATTAAGTGCAACATTGCTAACTGCAGGAAGTGGTGGTTCGGGATGTAGTGATGTAATCGAATACCGCACAGATAATGGTAGTGGCTATTCTGCATGGCAAAACTATATTCCATCAACAGCGATTTCATCAACTGGTTTGGTTGCCGTTCAAATTATTTCCTATCGTGGCAATTGTGATCCTTCGAGTTTATGTGTTCAAACTCCTGTTGATACAATCACTTGGAATATAGTTCCACAACCTGCAGATCCTACTATTGTTAAATCACCTAATATTGATACGCTTTGCTCGAGTAGCACTGTGTTTGCAACAATTACTCCTGGAATAGGTGGTGTTGATTGCTCTAGTTTTAGCCAATATCGAATGATGGTTGGTACAATATGGACGGGTTGGATGAATTATACTAGTGATAATATTATTCCTCACGGTGCTAACATTTCAGAAATTCAAGTTAGAGCTTTCCGTGGAGATTGTAACCCAATTTCTGGTTGCTTTACTTCTGATACAGCAACAATTTCGTGGGTGCTAGTAACTGATCCCGTTGGAACAATTTTACAAAAAAATCCTGATGTAACTTCTGTTTGCGAAGGTGTTGATGTAAATGCATCTTTAATTACTGCTGGAATTGGTGGTTTTGAGTGTTCTGATATTATTAATTATAGGATTGATAATGGTTCTGGCTATTCAGTTTGGATGCCATATACTCCTAGTACACTCATTTCTACAACTGGTCTTACTCAAGTTCAAATAGTTTCTAGTCGTGGAAATTGTAATCCATTTGCAAATTGTGGTGAGTCTCCTGCTGATTCGATTCTTTGGACTGTTATTCCTCAACCAACAGCTCCAATAATTGTAAGAACGCCTGCAACAGATACCGTATGTTTTAGTACTGTTCTAAGCGCATCAATTACCGATGGAACGAATGGTACAGCCTGTACTAATTACCATCAGTATAGACTGTGGGATGGAACTACTTGGACTGCTTGGAATCCATACGTCAATAACTCACTTATTCCATACGTATTAGCCAATACACAAATTCAAGTTAGAGCTTTCCGTGGCAATTGCGATCCTTTAGCTGGTTGCTTAAGCTCTGATACTACAATGGTTCAATGGTGGATTTCTCCTCAACCAGTAAATCCTGTGTTGTCTAAAATGCCAGACGTGATTACTGTTTGTGATGGAACAAATGTATGGGCAGTGCTTAATACTCCTGGCTCTGGTGGTGTTGGTTGCTCAGATGAATTCCAATATAGAACAAACAATGGTAGTGGCTATTCTACTTGGTCTCCATACGTGTTAACTACAAATATCAATACAACTGGATTAACAGCTGTTCAAATAATATCTGCTCGTGGAAATTGTTCTCCATCAAGTTTATGTACAACAATTGTCCCCGATACAATTACTTGGATGGTCATTCCTCAATTAACCGATCCTGTAATTGCTCGTAATCCAAATCCAGCTAATGATTCTGTTTGTTCCTTAACAGCACTTTCAGCAACTGTTACCTCTGGTAATGGTGGCGTTGGATGTACTAATTATAGTCAATATTCAATGTTTGATGGTACAACTTGGACTCCTTGGGTTGCTTATACTTCCGATGCAAATATTGTTTATCCTAACAACGTAGTTTCTGTTGTTGTTCGAGCTTGGAGAGGCGATTGTAGCACTGCTACTGGTTGTTTGGCAAGTGATACAATTTCTACTCATTGGGATATTGTTCCTCAGCCTCAAAATCCGTTAATCACAAAAGTTCCTGATTTTGATTCAATTTGTACTGGTAGTGTCCGTGCAGATTTAGTTTCTGCAGGTACTGGTGGCGCTGGTTGCTCGGATGTCTTTGAAATCCGTGTTGACAATGGTGCTGGTTATGGCGCTTGGGCTGCTTATGTACCCGGAACTAATGTTTCAACAATTGGTGTTAGTGCAATCCAAATTCACGCATACCGTGGAAACTGCACCGGAATTGGTTGTATATCAACCACGGATACTGTTTTAACATGGGTAACCACAACTCCTCCAATTCAACCAACAATTGTTAGAACTCCAGATCAAAACATTGTATGTCAAGGTACTATGGTTAGTGGTGCAATTACTTCTGGCTCCGGTGGTTCTCCTTGTGGTGATGTTTATGAATATCGTTCAAACGATGGAATTACTTGGAGTGCTTGGCAATCATATATTTCAAATTCACCAATAGCAACAATTGGAATTACAGATGTACAAATTAGAGTATATCGCTTGTGTAATCCTTTCGGTGGTTGTCCATCAACAGATACAACTACTATTGCTTGGAGTGTTTCTTCAGCAGTTACAATGCCAGTGATGAATAAAATTCCAAATTTTGATGGAGTTTGTTCCGGAACAGATGTTTCTGCTTCTTTAATATCTTCTGGTTCTGGTGGAAGTATTGCTTGTACGGATGTTTTTGAATATAGAACCTATGGCGCTGGAGTTTGGAGCTCATGGTTAGCATACACACCAAGTGTAGCAATACCAACAGTAGCAATCGATTCTGTTCAAATACAATACTATCGTGGCGGATGTCCTGAAGCTGCAATTTGTAATATAGCTGGTCCTGCAACCTTTACTTGGTTTGTAGCTCCTCAACCAATTGCTCCACAAATTGTTAGAGTTCCAGATGTCAATCAGGTTTGTAGTGGTGCTAATGTTAGTGGAATAATTACTTCTGGTGCTGGTGGTGCTGGTTGTTCTGATAGTTACGAATATAGAACTTATAATGGAACAGCTTGGTCTGCATGGCAATCTTATACTTCGGCACAAATTATTTCAACAATTGGTAATGAACAGGTTGAAGCAAGAGTGTTCAGAGATAATTGCTTCTCAACTGGTGGATGTATTTCTCCAGATACAACTACAATTCATTGGGATGTTATGCCTCCGATTGTATCGCCAATTTTAGCCCGTGTTCCTAATGTGAACAATTTGTGCCAAAACAATTTTGTTCAAGCTGATTTAATAGCTGCAGGTTCTGGTGGTGCTGGTTGTTCAGATGTTTTTGCATATCGTACAAACAATGGAGTTTGGAGTGCTTTTATTCCTTATATACCAGGCACAGCAATCAACAGCACAGGTATTACTTCAATCCAAGTAATCTCGTATCGTGGAAATTGTTTAGCTAATGCATTGTGTGTTGAGCCTACCGCTGATACACTTACCTGGAACTTTGTTGCTCCTCCAACACCTCCAACTATTCTCCGCAATCCAGATAATAATATTTGTAATGGAACAGCGATTAGCGCTATCGTTACTCCTGGTACCAACGGAATAGGTTGCTCAGACACCTATCAATATCGTACTTTTGATAGTGGTGCTTGGTCTATTTGGTTATCATACACTTCTGGAAATAATATTCCATACTCAGCCACTGCAACTCAAACCGAGGTAAGAGCATTTAGGGCAAATTGTGATCCAACAAGTGGATGTAATTTTTCCGATACCACAACCGGGTCTTGGGTAATTTCAGTGCCTATTGTGGCTCCTGTTATGGTTAAAGTTCCTGATATTGCTGGTGTTTGTGATGGCACTCCTGTGTCAGCAACGTTAGTAAGCGCTGGAAGTTCTGGATTAAATTGTACCGATACTTATGAGTTTAGAACGAACGATGGTTCTGGATTTGGTGCATGGTCTCCTTATCTTTCAACTACTCTAATTCCTACAACCGGTTTAACAGAGGTTGAAATCCGATTTGCTCGCAATATCTGCGATCCACTCAATGTCTGTGTTCCTCCTGCTCCTGTGGTGTTTAATTGGGCAGTAAATCCTCAACCAACGGCTCCTCTTGTAGTAAAAACTCCAACAGCTGACTCAGTTTGCGTTGGTGTTGATTTGAGTGGAATTATTACTCCTGGTACTGGTGGTTCTGGCTGCACTGATTTATATGAATATAGAATTCAAGACACACTAGGTTTATGGTCTGCTTGGATGCTTTATTCCTCAAATTCAATAATTCATAGTGATACAATTCATGGCGCTCAAATTAGAGTTTCTCGAACTGGTTGCTTTACCGGTATTGGATGTGCTGATCCTATTCCTGTTACTGTAGAATGGGTTGTATTTCCACAACCAACAATTCCAACTCTAGTCCGTATTCCAGATCAAGATGCTGTTTGTGAATCTACACTTCTTACAGCAAATCTAATAGGCACAGCTAATGGTGGTGCTCCTCCAACAATGATCGAATATCAATACGAAAATCCTGCTTCATGGACATGGAACCCTGGAAACAGTTTTGTTCCAAACACAAACGGAATGGCATATATTCGTGCAAGAGCTACATCAAATGGACCTGGTTGTATTAATAGTGATTGGCAATGGGTATCTTGGATTGTTGATCCAAAACCAGTAATTACGACTCCTGCTAATCAAACCATTTGTGAAGGTGGTTCTGTTCAACTCGATGCTCAAGTTGCTGGCGGTATTGGAACTGTAGCCTTTGCTTGGGAAATGAGTAATGTTTCGTGCGCTGGTCCTTGGACTGTAATTGCCGATTCTACTCGTTCTTCAATTGTTACTTCTGCTTTATTTGATACTACTTGGTATAGACTAACAGCCACGCAAGTAGCAACTTCCTGCTTCGATGTTACTTCTTGTATTGCTGTAAATGTAAAACCAGCTCCGATAGTAACAATTAATGGCCAAACATCTGTTTGCTCTGGCGGCACAGTGCTTACTGCAAATGTTGTTAATTTACCAAATCCAGCAACTTATCAATGGCAAAATTCAATTTCTGCTACTGGTCCTTGGGTAAATACGGGTACAAATAGCAATACATTCACTATTCCGTTAGTTACTGGCTCAACATATTATCGCTGTAATATTATTGGAGACACGATTGGATGCTCAGCTACTAGTGCTGCCACGTTAGTTCAACTTTCAACTAGTCCAATAATATCATCTCAGTCGCTTGATACAAGTATTTGCATTGGTCACAACGTGGTGCTCAATGTTAATGCTCAATCAGTTCCAACTCCAACCTATCAATGGTATGGTCCTTCAGGATTAATTATTGGTGCCATTTCGGATACACTGAATATTAACAATGCACTTCAAGTTGATTCTGGTGCTTATTATTGTGAGGTAATGTCTTTCTGTGATACCGTTTCAACTCCAATTATTAATGTTCATGTTCTTGGAAACATCATTGCTGCAACCACAATTAGTGGAACAACCGAACGTTGCCAAGGATCTGGATTTGATGGATATACTACCGATGCCCAAAATGTATTATCTAATCAATGGACAATTTTACCTTCCGAAGCGGGAACAATTAATCCATCAACAGGTTTTGTAACTTGGAATAGTTCATTTGTAGGTATTGCTCAAATTAATGTTCATTTAATAGGTTGCGACACCTCATTCTTTAATTCATTGAATGTTATTGTTGATACAGCCGTTCAATTGCCAATAATATCTGGTAGTTCTTCTCGCTGTCAAGGTTCTGGTACCGATCAGTATATTGCAACCACACCAGGTTCTATTAGTTTTGTTTGGAGTATTTCAAATGCAGGAAGTTCTTCCATAAATCCAACTACAGGATTTGTTGTTTGGGATTCAACGTTTGCTGGTACATCTACAATTTATGCTTATGCAAATGGTTGTGGTGGTCCTTCAGAAAATGCTGCATTTACTGTATACACGGTTGATTCAATAACCTTTACCCAATCTGGATCTCAAAATTGGTGTGCTAATGATTCAAATGCATTATGGGTTTCACCATTTCCTAATGCTGGAAACAGCTTCCAATGGTTTGATGCAAATGGTGCCATCAATGGTGCAACAGATAGTGCATTAGTCTTTAATCCAATTCAAATTTCACATCAAGGGGCGTATTATTGTAGAATAATTACAGTGTGTGGTGATACTTTATATTCGTTAACTGATTCCGTTAATGTTCATCCACTTCCTCAGGTTGACTTCTTAATATCTGGAGTTTGCCGATTGGATTCTGTTCATTTTGTGAATCTTTCAACAATTTTAAATGGAACTATTAGTTATCAATGGTCGTTTGGCGATGGATCATTATCTACAAATCTAAATCCTACGCATATATACTTAACTGCGGATACTTTTAATGTTGTTCTTACTGCCACTTCCGAATGGGGATGCTCACAATCGTTTAACCAACAATTAATTATTCATGATCTACCGCAAGCAATTGTTACTACTGTTTCAGATTCTTGCAATGGTGGTGGTCATGGTAGTATAATGGTGTCTCCAACATTTGGAACTCCACCATTCTTATACTTAATTTCTGGTGGATTTACTCAAGTCGATAGTGTATTTTCTCCTCTTTATGCAGGTTCGTACATTATTACGGTAACGGATAGTAATGGTTGTAAAAACAATATTCCAGTTGTAGTTACTCAACCTAATAGTTTGTCTACTTTTATTTATCCACATAATGTCCTCTGTTATAACGATTCATCTGGTATTGCTGATTTAGTAATCACCGGTGGCACATCTCCATATCAATTCTTATGGTCGAATGGCTTTACTACCGAAGATTTATCTAATGTTCCAGCAGGTAATTATAGCGTGAATGTGATTGATGCTCTTGGCTGTTTAGCGTATGATTCAACTACATTATTACAACCTAATCCACTTATTGTAGATTCATTAGTAGTTCAGCCTTCTTGCTTGCAACTAAACGATGGTAAAATCTTCCTATTTGTGAGCGGTGGCACGGGTAATTACAATTATCTATGGTCTACAGGTGGAATGTTAGATTCTCTTGTTAACTTGAGTCCAAACCTCTATCAAGTAACAGTTTCAGATGCAAATGGTTGTAAATCAATTAGCGACTATCAAATCTTTAATAATAACAATGACTGTTTAACAATTTGGACCTCTTTCAGTCCTGATGGTGATGGTGTTAATGATGTGTGGAATATTGGTCATATCGAATTGTACCCAGAAAACACGGTTCAAATATTTAATCGTTGGGGTGCTCTTCTTTTCGAATCAAAAGGATACACTCAACCGTGGGATGGAACTTGGCAAAACAAAGAACTACCTGCCGAAACATATTACTATGTGATTAATTTAGGCGATGGTTCTGATATATTAACAGGTACAGTAACAATTATTAGATAAGCAATAGGGTTGTGCTTGTTGAAAAGGCACAACCCTGTTTTTGAAAATTTGGAATGAAAAACATTGTATTTAAACAGAAAAATAAGAACAAAGTGAACAAACAACAAAATATAATTCTAATGAAAAAGATAGTAGCATTATCCATTTTTGCAATGATTAGCAGTTTTACTTTTGCGCAGCAGGTATCGCTCAATAGCCATTACATGCTCAACGATTTTGTCTTAAATCCTGCATTTGCTGGAGCACATAAAGATGTGGTTCCACTAACATTAACTGTTCGTAAACAATGGACTGGCTTTAATGGAGCTCCCATTACACAACAATTTTCTGCAAATGCTGATATTGGTGCTAATTTTGGTTTAGGGTTGCACTTTTTCAACGACTTAACAGGACCAACTCGTCGTACTGGGTTCAACTTAGCTACTTCTTACAAAATACCTCTCGATTATTCTCGTCGTCATTCAATTCGATTTGGATTATCTTTTATTTTGTTTGAACACGTTTTCGATCGTAATAAACTTACATACGAGATGCCATACGACAATACTATCGATCAAATTTATAATCAAAATATTATTCCCGATGCTAATTTCGGAATGCTTTATATGAGAGATTCAACAATCTATGGTGGTTTTTCGGTTTGGAATTTAATTCAAAGTAGAGCGGATATTACACATGTTTCTTCAACGTATAATAATAATATCAACCGTTTGTATTATTTATACGGAGGGTACAACTATTCTATTAATCCTGATGTAATGCTTAAACCATCTATGTTGCTACAATTTCAGGGAAATGCACCAGCATCTTTTGATGTTAATGTGATTACAAAATACAAAAATATGTATTGGGGTGGAATTTCATATCGATACCAAGATGCTGTAGTCATTATTTTAGGAATCGATTGGAATAAATTCACTTTTGCATATTCTTATGATATCACAACTTCTGATATTAGAAAATATAGTGGCGGTTCTCACGAATTTACCTTTGGATATGCCCTTGATGGAAAAGGAATGAAATTTCTAGATGGACTAGTTCGCAAGAGAAGTAGTTATGAATAGAATTATTAAAAAATTGTTTGTTGTTTGTCTACTTTGTTCAAAATAGTTAGTTAATGATATAGGTACTTGATCTCATATAATATGAAAACAAAAATTAAAAATATAGTATTCCTGCTTGGTTTTTTGTTGCTATGGCAGACGGAGCTTTTTTCGCAAGGAGCAACTTGTGCAACAGCAGATCCCTTTTGTTCAGATACAACAGTTAGTTTTCAGGCCGGTGTTAATACGGGTAACTATGGAAACTATATTGGATGTTTATCAAATACACCGAATCCTGCTTGGTACTATTTTCAAGTTTTACAACCAGGTAGAATTAATGTTCACTTATGGACAACTCCATCACGAGATTTGGATTTTATTTGCTGGGGTCCATTTAATGCCGGGAATATCCAAGAATTATTTGAACAAAACATTTGCGATCAGTTACAAAACAATTGCGGAGGTTGTCAATCTCATGATCCTGTTCAAGGAGCTAATCCGGTTAGTTTAGGAGGGTATCCGATTGGTAATATTATAGATTGTAGCTATTCTTCCGCGAGCGAAGAATATGTTCATATCCCGAATGCTCAAGCAGGACAATGGTATATGTTTTTAATCACAAATTTTTCTAATCAACAATGCGATATTAATTTTCAACGGGATGTCTCAAGTACTGGGAATTCAAATTGTAATATTATGATTCCAGCCGAAGCTTACGGTGATATTGTTTGTGAAGGTGAATCTGCTAATTTAACCTCTGCTTCAACTAGTCCTCAGTTTACTTATACTTGGACTGGTCCTAATGGTTTTTACCAATCTGGACCTAATCCTAATGTCTATTTCCCTAGCGCTTCATTATTAAATGCAGGCACATACTCCTTGACTTATTCAACCCCAGATTCAACAAGTGCTCCTGCTTATTGTAATTTGGTTGTCCATTCTTTGCCTGTAATTTCTCACCCAAATGATACAATTTATTTTGGACAAACGGATACCATTCTTATGCCTTCTGCTTATACCTATGTTTGGAGTACTGGTTTTTCTGGAAACCCACTATTAATAACACCAAACCAAACGGGTCAATATCAAGTTACTGCTACTTCGGTATATGGTTGCACAAGTACGCTGACCTTTAATATAAAAGTTTTAAATGCACCCATAGTCGTCAGAAACCCTGATGTAAATCATATTTGTCAGGGACTTTCCGTGTCTGCCAATGTTACTTTCCGGATGTTGACTCTCGCTTGTACCAATGTTATTCAATATAGATATATAGCGAGTGGTACGTGGTCAAATTGGCTGCCATATATTGCCAATAATCCAATTCAAACGGATACTTTGCTAGGAATTGAAATGCGTGCATATCAGCTTACTTGTAATGACGCAGGAAATCTTTTTAATTCGGATACCACAAGTGTTTTTTGGATAATTCATCCTCAAATTACACGTGCTTCATATATTAGAACCCCCGAAGAATCCGGTATTTGCCTTGGTGCATCCTTAATGTTAACGGTCGATACAACTGCGGGAATACCGATTGTTATGGAATATCAATACCAACCCCCAACTCAACCTGGTTGGTCTTCCGGAAATACATTTACACCAATAGATCCCGGAATGGCTTGGATTAGAGGGCGTGTGGCGAGCGGTCAAAATGGTTGCTTAACTACCGAGTGGGATTGGTTCGCATGGCTTGTGCAACCTCAGCCTCAAATTCAAGGCCTTGCTTCTCAACAACTTTGTTTGAATAATTCTGTAGATTTAGTAGCCAATGTAATTGATGGTTATGGTACAACTTTTTATAAATGGGAAAAATCTACCATCAATTGTAATGGAATTTGGGATTCTATTCCTGGGGCTGATTCAACTATTTATAATACTCCTATCCTTAATTTAACTGAATATTATCGATTGCAAGTCACCCAATCTGGGTTTAATTGCCAAGCAACATCAGATTGCATTATCCTTCAAGTTAATCCAATTCCTACTATTACAATTTCTCACGATACAACTGTTTGTTTAAATGCTCCATTAGCAATTTCTGCTATTGTGCAAAGCGGGACAGGTGCTAATCACTATCAGTATCAATTCAGGTATTCATCTACTGAACCTTGGACAAATACTGGAATAGATGATGACACTTTGAATATTCCTTCAATTACTCAAAATATGGAATTGAGGTGCTTGCTATCTCAAACTGGTCTTGGTTGTGAAGATACAAGTAATATTATTTCAATAATTGTAAATACTCCTCCTTTAATAATTACTCAACCATCAAACATTAATGATTGTATTGCTGCTCCTGCTGATTTTACAGTTGTGGCAAGTTCAATTCCTGCACCAACTTATCAATGGTTTGGTCCATCTGGATTGATTTTAAATGCAATTACAGCTTCACTACATTTTAATTCAATTTTGTACGCTGATACTGGTTATTATAAATGTGTGATTACTAATTCTTGCGGTTCAATAACTTCTGATTCAGTTCACTTGAATATTGTTCCAACGTATGTTGCTCCAACTGAAATACTTGGGCCTATTATGCGATGCGCAGGCTTAGGTTGGGATTTATATACTGTTGATGCTCAGAATCCAAGTTCGTCAATTTGGTCAATAACACCAGCTGGCGCAGGAATAGTTAACCCCTCCACTGGTGAAGTTGCTTGGAATGCCACATGGAATGGCACCGCTATTATCACGAATAACTCATCTGGTTGTGGTATTTTAAGTGTGTTATCTGTGGAAGTTGTTTCATTATTGCCAGTAGTAAATCCAACTGCAATAATAGGTGATACAGCCCGCTGTCAAGGATGGGGATTTTTACAATATTCTACTGTTGCACTTAATGATACAGGTTTTGTTTGGTCAATAATAAATGCCGGCACTAGTGTTATTAATCCAGCTACAGGCTTGGTCTCTTGGGATCAACAATTTGCGGGAAATGCTACAATTAGCGTATTTGCTCGAGGTTGCCAAGGCCCAACAACTACAATTAGCCTTAATGTTCATGTGTTAAATGCACCTGTTTTATACATTTCCCAATCGCTAGATCGTTGTGAAGGTGAAAATGCTACTTTTATGGTTAACCACCTAGATACCAATACTGTAATTGGATATCAATGGTTTGGTCCTTCCGGAATAATAAATGGTGCAACTGATACAATCTTAAATATCTCTCCAATATTATTGGCTGATAGCGGTACTTATTATTGTCAAATTATTGCTATTTGTGGCAATGCACAATCTCCACCTGCAGAACTCACGGTTCATCACCGTCCAATACCTGCGTTTACAGCAGCGCCAAATTGCATGAGAGATACCATCTTTTTTGCTAACACATCTACGGCTGATGATATGCCTATAATTTCTCAATGGTATTTTGGCGATGGAGACAGCTCTGCACTTTTTAGTCCAAGTCATATTTATGCAGATTCTGGTTCTTACACGGTTGTTTTAATTGTAGAAAATGCATTTGGGTGTTCAGATAGCATCTCTTCCACGATTCAGTCGTTTAGTGTGCCATTTTTTACGCTAACAACAACAAACGACTCCTGTTTTGCCGATTCTAACGGAACTATTACTGTAAACGTAAACTATGGTTTAATGCCATATTCATATACATTAAATAGCTTTGCTCCTCAAGATTATAATTATTTTGATTCAATACCTGCGGGATTAAATTTCATTACAGTAATGGATGCTAATAATTGTATTGTTCGTGATACTATTTCAATCTTTCAGCCTTCACTACTCGAAAGCAATTATATAAATTCAGATGTGAAATGTTTTTCTGATTCTACAGGAATTATTTCGGTTAATGTAAAAGGAGGAACTTTCCCGTATTCATTTATTTGGTCTAATGGAGATACCAATAGTTTAGTTCATGTTCCAATTGGTAATTATAGCGTTCTTATAACGGATGCAATGGGTTGCACGAATACACATGATGCTGTTCTGATTTCTCAACCAAATCCATTAGTAATAGACTCTATAATGAAGCCAATTACATGTAGTTTATTAAATGATGCTATGCTTGCTGTTTATCCGGAAGGTGGATATGGTTTCTCGACAATTTTATGGTCTAACAATTCAACAAACGATACGATACAAAATCTATCAGCGGGCACATATACTGCTACAATTACCGACGAAAATGGATGTACTCATGTTTCTAATTTTGTAGTTGATCCTAACCCAGAAATTTGTTGGGAAATTTGGACTTCTTTTAGTCCAAATGGCGATGGGCAAAATGATGTTTGGAATATTCGATGGGCATCGTTATATCCAAATATGGTGGTTCAAGTGTTTAATCGTTGGGGAAATAAAGTGTTTGAAAACAAAGGTGAATTTAATGGTTGGGATGGAACTGGTGCCTCTGGCAAGTTGCTTCCTCCAGAAACATACTATTTTGTTATTAACATAAACGAAGGTTCAACACCTATTCAAACAGGAACAGTAACAATTTTTTACTAAAGTATTATTGCATAAAAGCAAAAGAAGGGTTGATGTGAAAGTCAACCCTTCTTTTGCTTTAAGTCTATTATCAGGGTATAAAAGCCGAAATTTCAAAATCCGATATCTAGAAGCGGTATTATTTTTTCACACGAATAACTTTCAATTTAGATTTTTTTGTAACTTGGCTCAGATTTCAAATATAATAAGATAAGATTTTTTTTTACAACATAAAAAATAACAAATATGGGCATTAAAAATCGGTTAATTGTGATGAATTTCTTGCAATTTTTCATCTGGGGATCGTGGCTTATAACAATCGGTAACTATTGGTTTCAAACCAAACAGTGGTCGGGAGCTGAATTTGGAATTATTTTTTCAACCATGGGAATTGCATCCTTGTTTATGCCCGCACTAATGGGCATTATTGCTGACAGATGGATAAATGCCGAAAAACTATATGGCATGCTTCACATTGCAGGTGCAGGTGCACTCTTTTTTATACCTCAAATTAATAATCCGGCTACTTTTTTTTGGGGAATTTTAGTTGCCATGATTTTCTATATGCCAACAATTGCATTAACAAACTCCATAGCATATACCGCACTTAAAAACAATCTTTTTGATGTTGTAAAGAGTTTCCCTCCAATTCGTGTCTTTGGCACTATTGGCTTTATTGTGGCAATGTGGATTGTAAACTTAACTGGTAATAAAAGCTCCGAAAACCAATTTTACATTGCTGCAGGAATTTCATTACTCTTAGGATTATACGCTTTTACACTTCCTAAATGCCCGCCATTGGCTCAAGATAGTAAGAAAAAATCATTGCTTCAAGTTCTTGGATTAGATGCTTTTGGCCTTTTTAAAAACAGAAAAATGGCTATGTTTTTTATCTTTTCAATGTTTTTGGGTGCAGCATTACAACTTACAAATGCTTATGGAGATGTCTTTTTAGATGATTTCAAAAATATTCCTCAATACGCAGATTCATTTGTCGTAAAGTACTCTACAATCATTATGTCCATCTCTCAAATGTCTGAAACGCTGTTTATTCTAGCAATTCCATTTTTCTTAAAACGCTTTGGAATTAAAAAAGTAATGCTAATAAGTATGGTAGCTTGGGTATTACGCTTTGGATTATTTGGTCTTGGAAACCCAGCTGATGGTTTATGGATGATTATATTATCCTGCATCATCTACGGAATGGCATTCGATTTCTTTAATATTTCAGGTTCTTTGTTTGTAGAAACAACTACCGACTCCAAAATGAGATCTAGCGCACAAGGCTTGTTTATGATGATGACCAATGGGTTTGGTGCAATTATCGGCAGTAGTGTGAGTGGGTTTATTATTCAACAATATTTTACTCACGATGGAGCTAAAGAATGGTCTTCAATTTGGCTGGTTTTTGCTGCTTATGCTGCTGTCGTTACTGTTTTATTTGCCATCTTTTTCAAACACAAACACGATCCAAAAGCAGTAGAAAATTTTAATCATTAATTGCTTTTCAATATAAACATTAAGACAGCTCTTGATATACAATTATTTAGGAGCTGTTTTTTTACAACCAAAATTCTGAAATACAAAAAACAATCAAAAGAAACTTTTTAGAAAAGTTAACGTATAATAAAGCTAATATTTTATAATATTGAATATCTGAAATTCAAGTTTATAAGAAAAAAAAGGTTCTAATTAATAAACAAAACACCCTAGTCTGGGTTTAAATAAAGACGATTACTGATTAAAAATGCGTAATTTTGCAAATAAATTAACAAAAAAATGCCTATGAAACGAATAACAAGCCTTTTAGCCCTTATTGTGCTACCATTAATCGGATTTTCGAGTGAAGCTGATTTAAAAATTCCTGAAGAAATAAAATCTCAAAACCTTTTGTATTATGGGTTTATTGTTACATTTTTAGGCTTATTATTTGGCCTTTATCAATTTATGCAAGTAAGAAAATTACCTGCTCACAAATCAATGCTCGAAATTGCTGACGTAATTTATAGCACTTGTAAAGCGTATTTGAAACAACAAGGAAAATTTCTTGCAATTTTGTTTTTGTTTATTGGAGCCGCTGTTGCAGGATATTTTGGCTTTTTAGCTAAAGATGAGAACGGAGTCTCTTTGTTTGGAATTGGGGGTGTACTCTTAATATTAAGTTGGACCGTAGTTGGAATTCTTGGTTCTTATGCAGTAGCAGCATTTGGTATTCGCATGAATACTTTAGCTAATGCTCGTATGGCTTTCGCATCGTTAAAAAGAGATCCATTAAAACTTTTAAATATTCCTTTAAACGCTGGTATGAGCATTGGTGTGGTTTTAATTTGTGTTGAATTAACCTTAATGCTTGTCATCTTATTATTTATGCCTGGCGATTTAGCTGGTGCTTGCTTTATTGGTTTTGCAATTGGCGAATCTCTTGGTGCTTCAGCACTTAGAATTGCTGGTGGTATTTTTACAAAAATTGCCGACATTGGTTCAGATTTAATGAAAGTTGTTTTCAAAATTGGCGAAGATGATCCACGTAACCCTGGTGTTATTGCCGATTGTACTGGCGATAATGCAGGTGATTCTGTTGGCCCAACTGCCGATGGCTTTGAAACTTATGGTGTAACTGGTGTTGCATTAATTTCTTTTATTCTCCTTGCTGTAGGCGGAGTTGCGTTAGGAATGGATGAATCAATTACTTCCTTATTGCAAGTAAAACTATTAGTTTGGATTTTTGTAATGCGTGTTTTAATGGTTATTACCTCTATCGTATCTTTCTGGATTAACAGTTATTTGAGCAAAATTAAATATGGTGGAAAAGAAGATTTAGATTTTGAAGCTCCTCTAACAAATTTAGTTTGGATAACTTCTATCCTATCCATTTTTGTAACTTTTGCAGCATCATACATTCTTATTCCTGAATTAAATGGGAATACTGATATGTGGTGGATATTGTCAACAATTATTAGTTGTGGTACAATTGGCGGTGCATTAATTCCTGAGTTTACAAAAATATTTACCTCTCCAAAATCAATTCACGTTCAAGAAGTGGTAAGCGCTGGTCGCGAAGGTGGTGCTTCTTTAGTTATTCTTTCGGGTTTGGTTGCTGGTAACTTCAGCGCTATCTGGACTGGTCTTGTATTCTTCGTATTAATGTTTCTAGCTTATTTTGCAAGTACCTTTGGATTAAGTGAAATTATGATTTATCCTTCAATTTTTGCATTTGGTTTGGTTGCATTTGGTTTATTAGGAATGGGACCTGTTACCATCGCTGTTGATAGTTATGGACCTGTTACCGATAATGCACAATCTGTTTACGAACTATCACTTATTGAAGATGATAAAGAAACTGCTTCTGCAGAAATTGAACGCGATTTTGGATTTAAACCTGATTGGGAAAAATCTAAATATTATTTGGAAGCGAACGATGGCGCTGGAAACACATTTAAGGCTACAGCAAAACCTGTATTAATAGGAACAGCTGTTGTTGGAGCCACAACCATGATTTTCTCTTTGATATTAATGATAGAAAAAACACTAAAAGTAAAACCAGAAGAAATCCTTAACCTTCTAAATCCATATACAATTTTAGGATTTATATTAGGTGGTTCTGTTATTTATTGGTTTACAGGTGCTTCAATGCAAGCAGTTACCACTGGTGCATACAGAGCTGTTGAATACATTAAGAAAAATATCAACCTCGACCCAGATGCTCCTAAAAAAGCAGATACAGAAAAGTCTATTGAAGTCGTGAAAATTTGTACTCAATATGCACAAAAAGGAATGTTTAATATCTTTATTGGAATTTTCTTCTTTGCATTAGCGTTTGCTTGTCTTTCTTCTCCTTCGAGTATTGGTGGAAACAATGCTGTTGCTCTTTTTATTAGTTATCTGATTTCTATTGCTGTTTTTGGATTGTTCCAAGCTATCTTTATGGCAAATGCTGGTGGTGCATGGGATAATGCTAAAAAAGTTGTTGAAGTTGATTTAAAAGAAAAAGGAACTCCTCTTCATGATGCAACAGTAGTAGGCGATACCGTTGGTGATCCTTTTAAAGACACATCTTCTGTTGCCTTAAATCCAATTATTAAGTTTACAACATTGTTTGGTTTATTAGCAATGGAAATAGCTATCTCCCCAAGCTTTAGAGATTTAGCTCCTTATTTTGGGTTAGTTTTCTTTGCTGTCGCTCTTGTTTTTGTTTGGAGATCGTTCTACAAAATGAGAATCGAAAAATAAAATCATTTATTATAGGTGGGTTCTAAAAATTCATTTTTTTCACTTTCCCAAGTCACAAATTAGAA
>JBAXTE010000054.1:0-20846 GCA_037130365.1 Bacteroidota bacterium | reverse complement strand
GGTTGATGGGTTGATGGGTTGATGGGTTGATGGGTTGATGGGTTGATGGGTTGAAATGTTGGGTCTCCCTATAAACTTATAAACCTTAAACCTATAAACAAAAAAGTTGATGGGTTGATAAGTTGATAGGTTGATGGGTTGATGGGTTGATGGGTTGATGGGTTGATGGGTTGATAAGTTGGGTCTCCCTATAAACCAATAAACTTTAAACCTATAAACAAAAAAGTTGATGGGTTGATGGGTTGGGTCTCCCTATAAATCCCGAAAAACAGTTCGCCAAAAGCGAAACGTTGTTTTTCGTGCCCCGTAAACGTGGGTTAAAAGATCCTCGAAAAATCAAAATCCGTCGGCTGATGGATTTGTTTTTCGGGACTTTTAAACTTTAAACCTATAAACAAAAAAATCATTAAAAAACAATTATTTGGAGCAATGAAAAGCCTGACAAATTGCATAGAAATAGATTTGATATTTGCTTGTCAAGATTCTGCAGTTATAAAGTTAATTTTTTCGAATTGGCTTTGTATCAAAATCAGGCTAGATGCTAAGAAATTAAATGGAATAATTCGCTTTTTATTGCAGTTTTCCAGTAGGTTCAAAAAATATTAACATTTTTTTTGACCTACTCTAAACAGTTACTAAATAAGACTTTTCAACAATTTTCGAATACTTACTAACATTTTTTATGACTTGAAAGTTTGGTAGTTTAAAATTAAATTTCTAACTTAGATTATCGGAAAAGAAATTGCACAAGGATATTTGTTAACATTTGCCTTCTGCAGCAGTATGAACGAAATCAAAAAAAATGAAATTTTCAACGACAAAAACGACCCTATTTTGCACATTATCCTTCTTTTTTTCTCTATCATTATCTGAAGTAATTGCACAGCCATTATCGCATCCAAATAACCACCCAGAGTCTTTGGTTTTTAATAACGAAAGTGCAGAAGAAATTACGATTCCAGATAATTTTTTCACCAATTGGAATAATGTTCATGTTGTAGTTAACCGCACAGGATATAGCAGTTTGCCAGAGAACTTACCTATAAATCTTAAAGAAGGTAATTCTGAATTTGTTTTTCCAGTCAAAGGGCAATTATTAGGTCAATTTTGTTACCGAGGCAAAATAACTCACGCAGGTGTTGATATTGCCTTAAAAAAAGGAACTCCAGTATATTCATCGTTTGATGGAGTCGTTAGATTAGCAAAGAATTACGGAGGATACGGAAAACTTGTTGTCGTTCGTCATTTGAATGGACTAGAGACTGTTTATGGTCACTTATCAAAAATAAAAGTAAAAGTAAATCAAAAGGTAAAAGCAGGTGATATTGTTGGTCTTGGCGGTAGAACCGGAAGAGCAACTGCGAACCATTTACATTTTGAAACCCGTTACAATGGAGCTGCTTTCGACCCAATGGATATGATGGATTTTAGCACTTATGATTTAAAATCGGACACTTTAATTTTAACTCGTCACTCTTTTTTACCAAAGTTTAAAATTGTTCGCTCCCGACGTCATGGCAAAAGTGCAATAGAAATGAATTACGACGACGAAGGTAAACTCATCTCTGGTGTTCAAAAAACAGAAGCAAACTCAACTCAAGCAATTGGAGCCGTTGAATCAAGCGACACTATCGTACTCAAAGAAAATTCTGGTTTAGCAAAAAACACAAAAGCAGTTGCTTCAATATCCAAAAGCAGTAAAAAATCAAAATATTATTCTGTAAAAAAAGGGGAAACCCTTTATCAGATTGCAAAAATAAATGGAACCACAGCCAAAAACATTGCAAGATTAAATGGTATTTCAACAAAGAAAAAATTAAAAATTGGTCAAAAAATAAGAGTTCGATAATATCTTGAACTCACTCCATAAAAAAAAGCCGAATTAATATTCGGCTTTTTTTTATGGAGTATATCTTTATGGGAGTTGGATATCTGTATTTTGCAAAAACTTAATAGACTCATTAATTAAAGGATAAAGCACTACATCATTTTCAACAAAAGAAACATGATTTCTATATTGGGCTACGAATGCTTCAATAAATGGAGAAGATTTTAGTGGACGACGGAATTCAAAAGCTTGCGTTGCATTTAGGAGTTCGATTCCTAGAACACGTTCTGTATTTTCAACAATTCTATAAGTTTTTGTTGCCGCATTTGCACCCATGCTCACATGATCTTCTTGACCTTGAGACGATTCAATAGAGTCACTGGATGAAGGCATTGTCAATGTTTTACTTTGGCTAACAATTGAAGCTGCGGTGTATTGAGGAATCATAAATCCAGAATTCAACCCAGGATTTGCAACTAAAAATGAAGGCAAGCCCCTTTTCCCAGCAATAAGTTGATACACTCTACGTTCGGAAATACTTCCAAATTCAGCAACGGCAATTGCTAGAAAATCAAGAGCTAAAGCCAACGGTTGTCCATGAAAATTTCCCGCTGAGATAACTAAATCTTCATCAGGGAAAACAGTAGGATTATCGGTTACCGAATTAATTTCAGTTTCAACCACCGAAGCTACATAATCAATGGTATCTTTGCTTGCACCATGAACTTGAGGAATACAACGGAATGAATATGGATCTTGAACATGAGCCTTAGGTTGAACTATAATTTCGGAACCATTAAGCAAGTTATTGAAATTCTGAGCCGTTTTTAGTTGACCACGATGAGGGCGAATTTGATGCACTAATGGATGAAATGGTTCTATTCGACCATCGTAAGCTTCCAAAGAAATTGCACCAATTAAATCGGCATAATTAGATAACTTCTGAGCTTTCATCACCAAATAAGTAGCATAAGAACTCATAAATTGAGTACCATTAAGCAATGCTAAACCTTCTTTTGACTTTAGCACAATTGGCGACCAATTAAACTTCTTATTTACTTCGGATGCATCACAAAGAACTCCTTCAAAATAGACTTCTCCCATTCCTAAGAGTGGTAGAGAAAGATGTGCTAATGGGGCTAAATCACCTGAAGCACCTAGCGATCCTTGTTGATAAACTACAGGTATTACATTATGATTAAAAAACCCAATTAAACGCTCAACTGTTTGAAGCTGAACACCTGAGTGGCCTAATGAAAGGGCTTGAATTTTCAAAAGCAACATTAGTTTTACGATTTCGCGAGGAACTTCATCTCCAAGTCCACATGCATGCGACATAACTAAATTTTGTTGTAATTGTCCAAGATCTTCAATCGAAATTGAAATATTACATAACGATCCAAAACCAGTGGTTACACCATAAATTGGTTTTTCGATATCGTTCATTTTTTGATCTAGGTAATGACGACATTTCTCGATTCTACTTTTTGAATCAGCAGAAAGTTCTAAGGTCATTCCATGTGAAACAATCATGTTTATCTTCTCAAAGGAGAGAAAATCATTCGTAATTTGATGAATTTTCATGAATATATTTTTTTTTATAATTTTTTTCTCAATGATTAATAAGCGATTTTAGCATATTATTTAAACCTTCTTTTGAAACCTTTTCTTGCTCTCCAGATTCCATATTTTTAACCACAAACATCCCATCATTCATCTCATCGGTGCCACCAATCACTACAAATGGAATATGTTTATCATTAGCATACGAAAATTGTTTTTTAAGTTTTGTACTTTCAGGATAGATTTCGCAATTAACACCTTCCTTACGCAATTGAATAAGATAAGGAATTGCATAACTTTCTTCGAGCGCACCTAAGTTACAGAAAAACACTTTTGTGAGGGACAACAATTTGGAAGGAAAAAGATTCAAGTCTTGAAGCACATCATAAATACGATCGGCTCCAAATGAAATCCCTACTCCAGACATATCTTTAAGTCCAAAAATCCCAGTTAAATCATCATATCTTCCACCACCGGAAATACTTCCCATGGGAACATCTTTGGCTTTGACTTCAAAAATTGCCCCTGTGTAGTAATTTAGACCTCTCGCAAGCGTAAGGTCTAGCTCTATATCACAGTCAATTTTCATTAACTCAACATACGAAAACACTGTTTCAATTTCCGAAACTCCTAGTTTGCCAATTTCTACATCAAAAAATAATGATTTTAATACCTTGATTTTTTCTTGATTTGAACCTTTGAGTAAAATAATTGGTTGAATTTTATCTACTTGATCTGTAGTTAATCCTTTTTCTAATAGCTCTTTATTGACATTTGCAAGACCAATTTTATCGAGTTTATCAATAGCGACTGTAATATCAATAATTTTTTCTGGTGCACCGATTAACTTAGCAATTGCAGATAATATTTTACGATTGTTGAGTTTAATAACTACCTTAATATTAAGGGAATCAAAAACATCATGAATAATTCCAACCAATTCGGCTTCATTAATCAGCGATTTGCTACCAATAATATCGGCATCGCATTGATAAAATTCACGATAACGTCCTTTTTGAGGTCTATCTGCTCGCCATACAGGCTGAATTTGATAACGTTTAAACGGAAAAGTCAATTCACTTTGATGCATTACCACAAATCGAGCAAAAGGAACGGTGAGGTCGTAGCGTAATCCTTTTTCAACACCAACTATTGGCTTAATAACCTTTTCTTTTAAGAATTCATCTATAATTTGTGTTGTTCTTGTATAAAACAACGTTTTATCATAACTAACTTTTAATTTACCGTTTAACTCTTCAATTAAACCTTCAATTTTTAATTGTTTATATATAATTTTTCTAAATGAACTACGTAATACATCTTTGTTAATATCCAATTCTTTAGAATCCCATGAACTATATAATTGTAATAAATCATATTTCTCCTTATAAATACTCTCAATCATTTCTCTTTGATTTTCATCAAAATCTGACAAATAATCACCTGAATTTAATATTTTAAAGAGCAATTTATCACCTTCTTCGCCATATTTACCCATTAAGGTAGATAAATTTTCCATGGCAGGAGTTTCTATCGGTGCATATCCATATTTTTCGAAAACGGAGCGAATCATGGTAAAGATGTAATTTCTTCTCGACATTTCGATTGGTGAAAAATCACGCGTGCCTTTAGGTAATGTAGGTTTTTGTAATGCCATCTTATTTCAAATTTTCAGTTTTTACTTTTATTTACTTTATTGATGGTAATACTTAATATTGTTCCTTTTCGTTAGGAAAACTTTTATCCTTAACATCAACGATGTATGAACCAACAGCATTGATAATTTCTTCGCTTAAGTTGTGATATCTACGTAAAAATCGAGGAGAAAATTGCTGAGTCATCCCTAACATATCATGTAAAACCAAAACTTGTCCATCTACATCTCCACCCGCTCCTATTCCAATGATTGGGATTGATAAGGCTTTAGAAACTTCACCAGCTAATAATGCAGGAATTTTTTCTAGCACAATTGCAAAACATCCAGCCTTTTCGAGTAAATGAGCATCTTCAATTAATTTCCTAGCTTCTAATTCCTCAGTGGCTCTAACACTGTAAGTTCCAAATTTATTTATCGATTGTGGAGTTAATCCCAGATGACCCATTACAGGAATACCGGCAGACAAAATTCGATCTACAGACTCAATAATTTCACTTCCGCCCTCAAGTTTTACAGCATCAGCACCAGATTCCTTCATTATTCGAATAGCAGAATTTAAGGCCTCCTTCGAATTTCCTTGATAGGTGCCAAAAGGCAAATCGACAACAACAAACGCATGTTTTACAGCTCTTACAACCGACGAAGCGTGGTATATCATTTCGTTAAGCGTAATAGGAAGTGTTGTGCGATGGCCAGCCATAACGTTTGAAGCGGAGTCGCCTACCAATACAACATCAATATTTGCCATATCGAGAAGTTGTGCCATGGTAAAATCGTAAGCGGTAAGCATCGCAATCTTTTCGCCATGAACTTTCATCCGTTTTAATACATGGGTGGTAACCTTATTTGCTGATTCTGAAATATGTACTGACATAATAATTAATTTTAGACTGCAAAGGTACTTCTTTTTGAAAACAAGATAAAAAAAATCACTACTAACCGATTAAATTTAGGACTTTCCGATTAATGTAAATTGTTTCAATCAATTTTTGCCTCAGTCCTAAAGAATGAATTGATTTTCAACAATTTACATCCTTCAGAATCGAGGCAAATAAATTGGTGGAAATCTGCAAAAAAAACCTTGTAGATTTAATATTGTATATAATAATATGATAATCAATTAAATAAGTTGTCATTTTTTTTATTTTAGTCGGTCAGTAATGGAAAAAAATAAAACTGATGCCCAAAATAAGCAAAGGAAATTTATAATTCTAAATTTCGTTGATTCTGTCAAAATTGTCGAAAAACTTAACATTCTTAATACTAAAAGCCTCATTACATAGATTTACTTGGAAATACAAAAAACATTTGAATTTAAAATTGATTAAGTTTGCAATGAAATTTGAATTATGACATGAACCAAAAGACGAAGAAAAGGATAAAAATTGGAGTTATTATTACATCCATTTTATTTATTTTAATGAATATAATTGCATATTTTCATGCATATAAATTTACACATTTCGACACTTCAGAAAATCTAAGAACTTCACAGCCAAAGGAATTATCAATTTTTCAAAAGCTAAAAGCACTTACCTTTGGGGTAAATAACCCACGACCAATAAACAGTAATTTTCCAAAAAGGGCGTTCAAAGTAGTGAAATTACAAAGCAATAAACAGATTGAATGCTGGATGATTAAAACTGATTCTGCTAAAGGCACGGTAGCTATGTTTCATGGATTTAGTAGCAATAAATCGTCATTGCTTAACAAATCGGAAATATTTTTAGAAATGGGCTACAATACTATTCTTGTGGATTTTATGGGATCAGGTGGTTCTGAAGGGAATCAAACTACATTGGGCTTTTACGAAGCAGAAGAGGTTAAATCTGTGGTAGACTATTTAAAATCACAAGGAGATTCTACCATTATTTTATTTGGTTCATCAATGGGCGCTGTTGCAATAATGAAATCATGCGCTGATTATCATCTTTCTGTAAATTCAATTATCATCGAATGTCCTTTTGGATCAATGTTAACGACAGTTCAATCTCGCTTTAGAAACATGGGAGTTCCGAGTTTCCCGATGGCGAATTTATTAGTTTTTTGGGGCGGATTACAAAATGGATTTAATGCTTACCATCATAATCCCGAAGAATACGCAAAATCGATACATTGTCCAACCTTATTGTTTTATGGTATGCAAGATCAAAATGTGTCTAAAAAGGAAATAGATCAAATTTTTCAAAATTTAAGCGGCAAAAAGTATCTTAAATTATTCCCTAATGCTGGTCACGGTGATTATCTAAAAAATTATGAAACCGCTTGGAGAAATGAAGTTCAAACTTTTTTAAACCCAAAATAATCAGAGTAAAATATACTGTAATAATGCTTAGATTTCGGAGTTTTTTGTTTGATATTTACATAAAGGAAAATTTTATGTAGCATAACAACTACAGTGAAATTATTTTTTGTACATTTGCTTCGATAATGGTCGTTGGTAATCAAAATCAACGTTCAAAGGGAATCCGGTTCAATTCCGGAGCTGTACCCGCAGCTGTAAGCTCTCAAAAAGCTCTTTCACGGCCACTGTTGTAACTAAATGCAATGGGAAGGCGAAAGAGAATGGAGCAAGCCAGAAGACCTGCCTTTATCAACTGGAGTATTAATAATTCCGACTTTCGGGAATAAAAGTCACTAAAAAACGATGAATAAAAACATCATTCTTCTTCTTACCGCGTTTCTTGCTTTTTTTTGCAGTTGCAATCATTCGTCGCAGAAAAACATCAATAATCAAAAAAACATTATCAAACCCAAATATGCTAAAGGATTCTATATCAGCAAAAATGATGGACTCATAGAGGCATTTGTTAAGGATCCGTGGGATAGCACAAAAATCCTTGCTCATTATATTTTTGTCCCAAAAACAGACCGAAGTTCAATCAGTTCAGATGGCGCCACTATAATTAAAACCCCCTGTTTTTCTGTTGCTTGTCTTTCGAGTCCTGAAATTGGCTTTATCAATCGGCTTGGACTAATTGAAACAATTACCGGAGTTTCTCAAAAGGAATACATCAAAGAGCCCAAAATACTGGAGCGAATTTCTTCTAATAAAATCATTGATTTAGGTCCTTTTGAAGCTTATAATACCGAAAAACTGATGGAATTAAATCCAGAAGTCCTATTTGCAGCGCCATTTAAAGACAATAAATATGGTAAAATTATCCAAACTGGAGTTCCGATGGCTTATTGCGCTAGTTATATGGAAGAATCACCCTTAGGACGTGCTGAGTGGATTAAATTTATTGCACTTTTCTATGATAAATATGATGAAGCATGTTCAATTTTTGACACCATCGAAAGCAATTACAACAAAGCTTCAACAATTGCAAAAGAAGCAGATTCCAAACCCGTAGTTTTTGCTGGAAAAATGTATCAGAGTATTTGGTATATAAGTGGTTTAAAGAGCTATATGGCTCAGTATTTTGTCGATGCAGGTGCAAAATATGCTTGGGAGGATAAAAAACATGCCGGTTCGGATGAGCCTGTAAACTTCGAGAAAGTTTATGAGCGATGTAATGCAGCCGATTTTTGGGTAATTTTAGAATATGCTCCCAATGGATATTCTTACAAAAATCTACAATCTGAAAATGATAATTATAAGAATTTCAGTGCATTTCAAAAGCAAAATATCATTTTTTGCAATACCGAAAAAACTGCCTATTACGACAGAGGAATTATAGAACCTGATCTAATTTTAAAGGATTTTATCGCAATTTTTCATCCCGAATTAATGCCCAATCATTCTCCCACCTATTTTACACCATTACACCATGAGTAACAGCAAAAAATGGGTAATAATCATCTTTTCGATGTTAATGATATTTACCTTAATTTTATTTGCTCTAAATATCGTTATTGGAAGTGTTTCAATTCCGATGAATGCTTCATTTGACATAATTACTGGAACAGGAAATCAGCAATTAGTTTGGCGAAATATCATCATCGAAAGTCGTTTACCACAAGCACTTGCAGCAGTTTTTTCTGGAGCAGCATTGGCTATTTCTGGTTTAATCTTACAAACATATTTCAGAAATCCGTTAGCAGAACCATCTGTACTTGGAATTAGTTCTGGGGCAAGTATGGGCGTTGCTGCATTAATATTAATTCCAGGTTTTGTTACGTCAACCATAGATTCATCGATGTTTGCAATTCAAAACATATCCATAATTATTGCTGCTATGGCAGGATCTGCATTAGTTTTACTTTTGATTTTATCGTTAACCACTCAAATTCGTGATACGGCAATGCTTTTGGTTGCAGGAATCATGATTAGTGCATTGGCCAGTTCATTTATTGGAATAATGAGAGTTTTTAGTCGAAGCGAAAGCGTACATTCATTTGCCATTTGGGGTATGGGATCGTTTGGAATGGTTACCCAAAAACACCTCGCTTACTTTATTCCAATGATTGTTGTTGGGTTAATTGCATCACTTTTTCTTGCAAAATCTCTAAACACATTGCAATTGGGTGAAAAAATGGCTCAGCATTTAGGTTTAAATGTAAAACGCGCCCGAATATCAATAATTCTTATCAGCGGTTTGCTTACGGCAGTTGTAACGGCATATTGTGGACCGATTGCGTTTATTGGAATTGCCATTCCACATATTACCAAGCTCATATTACGAAGTTCAAATCATGCACTATTAATTCCTGCCGTGATGATTAATGGAGCAATGTGTGCCCTGATTTGCAATTTAATAGCAAAACTACCAGGACTCGACGACACTATTCCAATTAATGCTATTACAGCACTTTTTGGAGCACCAGTAGTTATTTGGATTATTTTACGTAGGAATCATAAAAGTAGCGCCGTATGATTTTAGAAGCGAAAAATTTAACTATTGGTTATTCCCTTGGAAAATCAGAATTACAACTATTGAAAAATGCTCAGTTTCGACTTCAAAAGGGATTTGTTTACTCTATTTTTGGAGCAAATGGAATTGGTAAATCAACACTTATTCACACTATTTGCGGGATAATTCAACCGTTGAAAGGGGAGATTCTAATTAATAATCAATCTATTGCAAAAATCCCAAAAAAGGATCTAGCAAAACAAATCAGCATTGTCCTCACAGACCGACCACATGTGGAATTTATGAAGGTCTACGATTTTGTGGCTTTGGGAAGAACACCACACACCGGTTTTAGTGGCTATTTGAATGGGGAAGATCATAAAATTGTTGAAGAATCGATGGCAATGACTGCAATTGAGCATAAAAAGCATCAACGAATTGACAGTTTGAGTGATGGTGAGTTTCAAAAAGCTTTGATAGCTAGAGCCTTAACGCAACAAACGCCTATAATTATTATGGATGAACCAGCGTCGTATCTCGATTATGCAAACCAGATTCAACTGATGACACTGTTGCAAAAATTGGCAAAACAATCGGGAAAAACAATACTATTATCACTTCATCACATCAATTTAGCCATTGATTATAGTAATATTATTATGCTGTTTAACAATGACCTAACTCTTACCATAGGCGCACCAGAAGACTTAATTGTTCAGAATAAATTCAATTCAATTTATGTGAATAAAGAAATTTTCTTTGACAATTTTGATGGTTATTTTAAAAATAGCAACTCATTACAAGCTACTTTTGAAATTGAAGCTCCACCTCTGCAAAAAAAATGGATTAATCATGCTTTGGTGAAATCTGGCATTACCTCTCTCCCATTTTCGATAAAATATGATAACGGGTACTACTCAATTTTACAAAACACAATTGAATTAGAGACTGTTACGACCATCGCAAAGTTAATAGAAAAGCTTAAAGAGCTTGACTCTTAAGCACTTTATTATAAAAAGGAATTGGAAAATTTTAAATACTAAAAGATAAACGTATTATGATATGTCCTAATTTATCACACTTACAGTTCCATTATAGTAATAGTCTATACCCCGAGAAGTGTATTTAATAACATAAAAATAGACTCCCATCGCAACATTTTTACCTTGATAATCTCCATCCCATTTATCTAATTGATGGGTTGTTTCAAAAATCAATTCTCCCCATCTATTAAAAATCATCATCTGATAATTATCTACTATTTTTGAAATTATTGGATAAAATTGATCATTTAATCCGTCGCCATTTGGAGTAACAGCATTAGGAATAAAATCTGCAGATTCATCAACATTCACAACTTTAAAAGTAGAATCTTGGCAACCCAATGCAGAAGTTGCAACCAACCAAACATAATAAGTCCCTTCTAAAGTATAAATTGATGAAGGATTTGTTTCAGATGAAGTAAAACCATTTCCAAAATCCCAATCATAAGAAACTGCATTCTGACTTAAATTTACCACTGTAGTATTTAAAGGTGCAGTTCCGGAAGATGGTGCTATCGAAAAATCTGCATTTACATATGAAAAATATAACATTTGTGTTACCGTTGAGATGCAACCATTGGAATTTACGGTATATGTAACTTCTAGAGAATCTCCAACAGAAGCCAGATTTAATACATTTGAACTTATGCCAACACCACTCCAAAGTCCTCCTTGATTGCCAGTAATGAGATTATTCAAATCAAAAGTGTTTAGATTTTTGCAAATTACAACGGGCGCACTCCATGCAGCGCTAGGAATTGGAGTTACAATAATTGAATGTGTAACAGTATCAGGACAACCAGCAGCACCAGAAACAATATAAGAAATTGGAATACTTCCGGTTAATCCAGCGGGATTAAATTGAGGATGTACCACCCCTTGACCAACCCAAGTTCCGCCTAAATCGCCAGTGATAAATTGAGCAAGATCGAGAGGAGCAGCATCAGCACAAATTGAGGCTGGAGCATTCCAAGAAGCATCATAATTTGGCAAAACAAGAATTGTATGACTTTCGGTAGCACTGCAAGGTGATGTTCCAACAGTATAAGTTACGTTAATATTTCCACTTTGATCTGCAGGATTGAAAGAATTTCCGGTTACACCAACACCACTCCAAACCCCACCAGTTGTAGTAGTAGCAGCTAATAACGAGTTTAAATTTAACGGTGAAGATGATTGGCACAACGATACAGGGGCAACCCACGATGCGTTTGCATTTAAAATCACCTGAATAGGATGAGTTTCGGTTGCTACACATGGAGCAGTCCCAACAGTATAAATAATATTATAATTTCCATTAAGTCCAACTGGATTAAATGTATTTCCTGTAACTCCAGTGCCCGACCAAGTTCCACCTGTTGTAGCAGTTCCAGCCAATAATGTATTAAGGTTAACCGAAGTAGATGTTTGACATAATGCAGCAGGTGCAGTCCAAGTTGCTGTAGCCGTTGTAACCACTTGAATATTATGACTTTCAGTAGCATTACAAGGAGTAGTACCGACTGAATATGTCACATTAATATTTCCATTAAGACCAGCTGGATCAAATGTATTTCCTGTAACTCCACTCCCCGACCAAGTTCCACCTGTTGTGGCAGTTCCAGCCAATAATGTATTTAGATTAATAGTTGCAGATGATTGACATAATGCAGAAGGTGCAATCCAAGTTGCAATTGCAGAAGATACCACCTGAATAGGATGAGTTTCGGTTGCGATACAAGGAGAACTACCTACTGTATACGTTACAGAAATATTTCCATTAAGCCCCGTAGGATTAAATGTATTTCCTGTAACTCCAGTGCCCGACCAAGTTCCACCTGTTGTAGCAGTTCCAGCCAATAATGTATTAAGGTTAACAGAAGCAGATGTTTGACATAATGCAGCAGGTGCAGTCCAAGTTGCAATTGCAGAAGAAACCACCTGAATATCATGATTTTCAGTAGCATTACAAGGAATGGTTCCGACTGAATAAGATACATTAATATTTCCATTAAGACCAGCTGGATCAAATGTATTTCCTGTAACTCCACTACCCGACCAAGTTCCACCTGTTGTGGCAGTTCCAGCCAATAATGTATTAAGATTAATAGTTGCAGATGATTGACATAATGCAGCAGGTGCAGTCCATGTTGCAATTGCAGAAGATACCACTTGAATAGGATGAGTTTCGGTTGCTGTACAAGGAGAACTGCCTACGGTATATGTTACATTATAACTTCCATTAAGTCCAACTGGATTAAATGTATTTCCTGTAACCCCAGTGCCCGACCAAGTTCCACCTGTTGTAGCAGTTCCAGCCAATAATGTATTAAGGTTAACAGAAGCGGAAGTTTGACATAATGCAGCAGGAGCTGTCCAGGTTGCACCAGAAGAAGAAACAACGGTAAGTGTGTGAAATTCTGACAGTTGACAAGGTAAAATTCCAACGGTATACGTGATAACATACGGCCCACTTAATCCAGTTGGATTAAAATTAGAACCTGTAACCCCAGTTCCTGACCAAGTACCTCCGCTAGTTCCTGTAACTAATGTATTTAAATCAACTATGGGTGAAGTTGGGCACATTGAAGATGGAGCAGTCCAATTTGGACTTAATGGGATATATGGAGCTTGGCAACCATCATTATAATAAGTCGCAACACCAGCATCAGTATAACGAACTCCAGCACCATCTGCAGCAATTTGAACACCAAATTGATTAATTAGTAAATTTCTATAATATGTAATATCATCACTTAAACCTGTTGAGATTTGCCAAAGACGAAGTTTTCTTGTTAATTGCTGCGCTGTACTTCCACTTGCAGTTAAATAATTTCCAAAATTTCCTGCAATAACATCTGCATTATGAATAAGGACATAGATTGTGTCAGATAAAAGGGAGAAGTCGTTTGCTGTAGGAGTAAATGTATAACCAGTAATAATTATTGCTTTTTTCCCAGCGGGAATTATTCCTTGATTGTTTGTTCCACCAGTTGGTAAAATCAGTTTCCCACAATTAACAATACTTGCATTAATCATTGCAATTTTAACTACTGCAGAATCATACGCAGGAGTACCAGGAGTGATCCATCCCAAAAAAGAATTCCCTACGGTAGGCCATTTTCCAGTTTGAAATGCACCTGAATTCGCACCATCTATTCGAATATCAGCAACATTAATTGGAAGTGTAGTAGTCCTAAAACGTACCATTTCATTTTTTCCTTCATCGGTGCCATCACATGCATCTACTAAAATGCTTTCGATTTGAACAAATTGGCCATATGCAATATTATTGTTGACCGTAAAAAGGCAAATAAAAGAAACTACAAAAAGTAATTTCGTATTAAAAAAGATTTTCTTGAGAATATTTATCATATAAAAGGTTCCAAATAATTATTTGAATTTCTTAATCTTTAATGCAATTATATCAATATACAAAGGTAGCATATTTTAAAATAATAGAAACCATAAAAACAAGATTTAACCGAAAGTTAACACATATCTAACTTTTACTAAATATTTTACGAACAAACAACAACGTATGTATCTCATCTTCTTTAACTTAGAAACAATTTTAAATAAATAAAATAACAAAAAATTCATCCATAATTCTTGTTATTACACCTATTAAAATAACAAGATGCTATAAATTAATGCATAAAATTGTTTTGAGAGAAATCAATTTTTCCAGCATAAAAGATTTTTCATGAACGGCGAAGCCCTCAACGAAGTTAAATGTGAAAAGAGCGCGAAGCGAATCTAAAGACACATTAGCGAATAGGCAAGCAAAACTCAATTCTATGGCTTCGTTGAAAGAAGAAAGAAGCGTGAAACGTCTTTTCACCTCTCTTCACGATTAATCTTTTCACGTTTCACGAACCGTCATTTCACGACTCCTGCTTCTAAAACCTCATATTAAACTAAAAAAACTCTTTATCTTTGCTTCAAAAAAAACGATGCAAATACAAAGCACAATCATACAAGAGAAGAACGTAAGATATAGCATTGAAGGCGAAGGAGATACAATTGTCTTACTTCATGGATTTATTGAGCGAATTGAAATTTGGGAAGAATTCAGTTCTGAGTTGAGCAAAACAAACAAGGTGGTCTGTATCGAATTACCCGGACATGGCGATAGTGATGTGATTGATGAGATTCAAACGATGGAAAAAATTGCTGGATTTATACATCAACTTATCCTTCAAATTGAAATTACAAATTATGTGATGATTGGTCATTCGATGGGAGGTTATATCGCATTGGCTTATGCCGAAAAGTATGAAGATGAACTTTGTGGTGTAGGATTATTTCACTCAAATGCATTAGCAGATTCGGATGATGCTAAAATTGATCGTGGGCGAGCTGTTGAAATCATAAAGCAAGATAAGGATGGTTTTATTTTCAATTTCATTCCTAAGCTATTTGCTGAATGTAACGAAGAAGGACTTTTAGACAAAATAAAATGGTTACAATCTGGAGCAAAAAAAATGTCTAAAGAATCATTAATTTCGTGTATAAAGGGAATGAGTCTTAGGAGTGATAAAATAACTTTTTTATTATCCACAAATTTACCGATGATGTTTATTTTAGGTAAAGAAGACATCCGCATTCCATTAAATTCTGTTGTCGCTCAATCGATGTTGCCAAAACACTCGGAAACTTTGATTCTGGGCGATTGTGGCCACATGGGATATCTTGAAAAGCCAATTGAGACTTTGAATTTTATTCGATCCTTTACAAAAAACTGTCAAGGGAAAAGCTAGTTGGAGTTAAGAACATTGAGCTTTGAAGTGTTTTGCGTGAGGGATAGCAGTGGAAATCCTTTTTTCGTCATTTCATCCTTTGTGAGCTGATGACTAGAATAATTACTCCACTTTCTATTTCAAAAGCTAGAAAAAAGATTGTAATACCGTATGCTAATATAAATTAGTCCAATAATAACAAATGCCATTCAAGATTACATATTAGCATCGAGCATTAAACCATACTAAATTTCAAATAGTCCATTGGACTATTTGAAATTTAGTATGGTATAACAAATAGCCCGACCCACCGTTCATAGACCTATTATTTATTAGTTTAAACTCAAAAAGGTGGGGCACGCCCAAATTATACCACTCAAAATAATTTTAATAGCAGATGCAAGCATTAGTTTTAGGTTGAATTGATTTTTTTTTTACCTTTGCTAACTTCAAAATCTGAGCATTAATACACAAATTAAAAGATATGTTTGAAAATTTAAGCGACAAACTCGACAGAGCATTTAAAGTACTCAAAGGACAAGGTCATATCACTGAAATAAACGTTGCTGAAACGTTAAAAGAGGTTAGAAAAGCACTATTAGAAGCCGATGTTAGCTATAAAGTAGCCAAGGATTTTACGGATGAAGTAAAGCGTAAAGCATTGGGTGAAAATGTATTAACAGCTGTTTCTCCAAGTCAGTTGATGGTAAAAATTGTCCACGACGAATTAGTTGCGTTAATGGGAAGCGACAAAGTTGACTTAAATGTTAAAGGCAGTCCAGCTATCGTTTTAATGTCGGGACTTCAAGGTTCTGGAAAGACTACATTCTCTGCAAAATTAGCCAGTTACTACAAAAGCAAACAAGGACTTAAACCAATGTTGGTTGCTTGCGACGTTTATCGTCCCGCTGCAATTACTCAACTTACTGTATTAGCTGAACAAATTGGGGTAGATATATATTCTGAACCAGAAAACAAAAATCCAATTGCGATTGCTCAAAATGCGATTGCCAAAGCCAAAGCAGATGGAAACAACCTAGTTATTGTTGATACTGCAGGTCGTTTGGCGATTGATGAAGTAATGATGAATGAAATTTCTGCTCTAAAAACTGCACTTAAGCCTCAAGAAGTGTTGTTTGTAGTGGATTCTATGACTGGACAAGATGCTGTAAATACGGCAAAAGCGTTCAACGATAAATTAGATTTTGATGGAGTTGTACTCACGAAACTCGATGGAGATACTCGTGGTGGTGCTGCTTTAACGATACGTTCTATTGTAAATAAGCCAATAAAATTTGTTGGATTAGGTGAAAAGATGGATGCTATAGACATCTTCTATCCTTCTCGTATGGCAGATCGGATTTTGGGTATGGGCGATATCGTATCTCTGGTAGAACGTGCTCAAGAGCAATATAACGAAGAAGAAGCGAAACGATTACAGAAAAAAATTGCCAAAGATCAATTTAGTTTTAATGATTTTCTTTCCCAAATTCAACAAATTAAGAAAATGGGTAACATCAAAGACTTAGTAGGGATGATTCCTGGAATGTCGAAAATGATGAAAGATGTTGATATTGACGATAATGCCTTTAAAGGAATTGAAGCAATAATACAATCGATGACCCCTTTGGAAAGAGAAAGTCCAATTATTCTCAATGGAAGCCGAAGAAAACGTATTGCCGCTGGTAGTGGAACTACTGTTCAGGATGTGAACAAACTCATTAAACAATTTGAAGATACTCGGAAAATGATGAAAATGCTCACCACCAATAAAGCTGGGCTGATGAAAAAATTAAAAAGATAAACGAAGGTGACGGGTGATGGGTTGATAGGTTGATGGGTTGAAATGTTGGGTCTCCCTATAAACTTATAAACTTTGAACTTATAAACAAAAAGGGTTGATAGGTTGAAAAGTTGATGGGTTGATAGGTTGGAATGTTGGAATGTTGGGTCTCCCTATAAACCAATAAACTTTGAACCTATAAACAAAAAAGTTGATGAGTTGATGGGTTGATGGGTTGAAATGTTGGGTCTCCCTATAAACCAATAAACATTAAACCTATAAACAATAAAGTTAATGGATTGCAGGGTACAAGGTTGAAGATTCAGGTTAAAACGCAGCAATGATGAACAAGTGAATATTTAAGTTGTTCGTTAGATATTAATTATTAAAAATAAGCAGATGAAAATTATTGATGGAAAACTGGTTTCAGAACAATTAAAAACCGAGATTGCATTAGAAGTCAAAGCGATGATTGATAAGGGAATATCGCCTCCTCATTTGGCTGCAATTTTAGTGGGTGATGATGGTGCTAGTCAAACGTATGTTGCCAATAAAGAAAAATCTAGTCACGAAGTTGGTTTTATCTCTACAACCTATCGTTTTCCAGAAACAATTTCAGAAAAAGAGCTTCTCGATTCGATTGATTTTATCAATAACGACGATGAAATTGATGGATTAATTGTGCAATTACCACTTCCAAAACACATTTCTGCAGACAAAGTAATTCACAGAATCGATCCTACAAAGGATGTTGATGGATTTCACCCTCAAAATTTAGGAAAACTAGTATTAGGCGAAGCAACATACATTCCTGCAACTCCGTATGGCATTCTCCAATTATTACAACGTTCTGGAATTGAAACAGTTGGAAAACAAGCTGTAGTTATTGGACGAAGCAATATTGTAGGTACTCCAATGACAATTTTACTCAGCCGTAATGCAAATCCAGGAAACTGCACTGTTACAATATGCCACAGCAAAACAAAAAACCTTGCAGAATTAGCTCGAACAGCAGATATATTAATTGTTGCCATTGGTAGACCAGAAATGATTACCGCAGAATTTGTGAAACCAGGTGCTACAGTTATTGACGTGGGAATTCACAGAATTGAAGATGCATCCAGAAAATCTGGGTTCAGATTAGTGGGTGATGTAAAATTTGATGAAGTATCTCAAATTGCAGGTGCCATTACTCCAGTTCCTGGTGGTGTTGGCCCAATGACCATTGTTGGATTGCTTCAAAACACACTTATTGCAAAGAAAAATAAGTTGTAAAAATTACATTTTCTTTGTCTTTTCCAAAATTGACCTGATAAATTACATCTTTAGTAATTTCTATTAGCAAATAAATTCTCATGTAATATTTTGCATATTGTTACATTTTATTTACTTTTACCTAATCGAAAAGGAATTAGGAAAAAGCACCAAATCTAACAATATCAATTCATGAGAAAATTAGCACTATTAATCTTTATTACAATACTATCTATTTCTGTAAAAGCGCAGTCGGATAGTTTAAACACACCTGAAAGAATCTGTGAACATTTCTTTATGTTATTTGAAACAGATACGGATAATGCAGTAGATTTTATTTTTTCTACAAACAAGTGGTTTAACACCGCCAATATGCCTCAACTTACTGAAATTAAAGGAAAAATTAAAAAACTTTATTATTTAGGAACTTTCCGTGGTTTTGAAGTTTCTTCAAAAAAGATATTAAGTCCTTCGCTCATTCTTATTACTTATATGGTAAAGTATGATCGTCAGCCAATTAAAATTGAGTTTTATTTTTACAAACCAGAATTACGTTGGCAAATACAGACTTTTAGATTTGAAGAAGACTTAAAAACAGATTTACAAAACGCAACCGAAACGATTCATTATTAAGATGATTCCGATAATGAGCACTGAAAAAAACCCACAAAAGCATCTTTGGAGATTGGTTTTTATCATCTTCTCCATCATTTCATTTGGCACAACGGGTTATTATATCATCGAAGATTATCGATTACTCGATGCATTTTATATGACGGTAATCACCATTACAACTGTTGGTTTTCAAGAGGTTAAGCCCCTTGATGATGCAGGAAAAATATTTACAGCAGTACTATTATTTACTAGTTTTGGATTTTTCGCATATAGTATAAGTATTATGACTTCGCTAGTCTTAGACGGAAAGTTGTTTGCATATTATCGTGGCATTAGATATAAAAAAGAGATAAAAAAGATGAAAAAACACACCATTGTTGTCGGTTACGGAAGAAATGGGAAGCAAGCGGTTCAAGAATTAAACTTGCATAACGAGCCAATTATCATCATTGAATCGAGCCCAATCTTACATGAATCATTTTCGAATAATATTAAGTGGATTGTTGGTGATGCAACTACCGACGATACCCTTTTGGAGGCTGGAATTAAAGAAGCAAAAGCAATTATTAATGCACTTCCCAACGATGCTGACAATTTATATATATCAATTTCTGCAAAAATTCTCAATCCAGATATTAATATTATTTCACGTGCTTCCTCCGAATCTGCAGAAAGAAAACTGCATGCGGTCGGTGCTAATCATGTAATTATGCCAGAAAAAGTTGGTGGAATTTATATGGCTGGTTTTGTTGCTCAAGCTGACTTAACAGAATTCTTAAATCATCTTAGAATTGATCACTATAATCCAGGAATACTCACAGAACTAGACTGTAAGCTGATCAACTCCAGTCACTCCGCAAAAACAGTGGAAGGCCTTTTATCTAACTTTAACGAAATAAATGTTTTAGGTGTAAAACTTAAAAATAATGATTTTGTAATTGCACCAATACGCACTTTAACCATTGCTGAAATCAATAAAATATTTGTAATGGGAATAGAAGAAGAGATTGAGCTTATGAAAAAAGCACTTGTTTAGTTGATTTGTTGATTTGAAAATTTGATGATTTGATGATTTGATGATTTGAAAATTAAGATAGCTGAGATAGCAAGTTGTTGGGTTTCCCTATAAACCAATAAACTTTAAACCGATAAACAATTTGAAAATTTGATGATTTGAAAATTGCGCTATGCGGGTGATTGTTGAATGGGTCTCCCTATAAACTTATAAACCTTGAACTTATAAACAAAAAAGGTTGATAGGTTGGAATGTTGGGTCTCCCTATAAACCAATAAACTTTGAACCTATAAACAATTTGAAAATTTGATGATTTGAAAATTTGAAAATTTGATGATTTGAAAATTTGAAAATTAAGATAGCTGAGATAGCAAGTTGTTGGGTTTCCCTATAAACCAATAAACTTTGAACTTATAAACAAAAAAGGTTGATGGGTTGATGGGTTGATTAGTTGATGGGTTGATGGGTTGGAATGTTGGGTCTCCCTATAAACCAATAAACTTTGAACCTATAAACAATTTGAAAATTTGATGATTTGAAAATTTGAAAATTAAGATAGCTGAGATAGCAA
>JBAXTE010000053.1:0-24009 GCA_037130365.1 Bacteroidota bacterium | reverse complement strand
GGTCTCCCTATCAACATATCAACCCTAAACCTATCAACAAAAGACTTGAAATGTTGGGTCTCCCTATCAACCTATCAACCTTAAACCCATAAACAATAGACTTGAAATATTGGGTCTCCCTATCAACATATCAACCCTAAACCTATCAACAAAAGACTTGAAATGTTTGGTCTCCCTATCAACCGATCAACCCTAAACCCATAAACAAAAGACTTGAAATGTTTGGTTTTCCTATCAACACATAAACCCTAAACCTATCAACAAAAAATAAAAAAAAACCTCCAGTAATAGAGGTTTTTTTCAAGAATATGTAGTATTCCAATTATTGTAAAATCAGTTTTTTGCTGACTGAGCTATTTCCATCATTTGTTTTAATAAAATAGATTCCCTTTGGAAGCTCTGAAATATTCAACGTTGTTTTTAAACCAGTTAATGGACCAGATTTAATCATTTTTCCAGATTCATCAGAAATAGTGAAAGTAGCTTCGTTATTGCTTTTAGGAATGTAGAAAATGCTAAATTCTCCAGTTGTTGGATTTGGTCCAACTAATAAATTAGATCCCATATTAAAGTTTTGAATTCCAACATTCATGGTCGATTTAAACTTAAGAGCATCAATTATTAGCACTGAGCCAGTATCTGATAAATTTATTGGAGTGTTACACGTATTTATCATTATCACAGCAGTGTCTGGAGCTTGATTTAAATTGAATGGAATTTGAAAACTTACGTAACTAGGATTGTTGTTGATAGTCGCTGAAAACTGACCTAACGAAGTTCCAGCAGCTCTTAATTCAATGCTAACCCGGCCAGTACCATTTGCTTTAGGAATATATTTATACCAACCTACAAGCGTGTCAACTTGAGTTGTGAATGGAAATCCTTTTGTGAATTTCATTAATACATTATCCCAATACCCATTGTTGATGCCAACGAAATTATTGTTATTTCCAGCTGCCATAGTCGTCATTTTTAGAGCATAATCACCATCATATTTATCTGTAGTTCTTACTAAAGGAGTGCCTAATCCGTTGAGTACAAAATTGTTAGCACTCTTACAGTCCCAATTTTTAGGAGCCCTAATTGTTGAGATATTCCAACCTTCAAAACCGCCATTAGGAATTGGCATGGTTGTACTAAACGAAATGTCATCTATTATCAGATAACTTCCTGGTTGAACGCCAACATTAGTAACGGCATTGCTCGAAGCCACTGCAATAATTACTGAATCAGGAGCCGAAGGTAAAGTAGAAAGTTTAAACGAAAGTCGTTGCCAGTTTGTTGGGTTATTGCCTGTAACTTTAAACATGTCCATTCCAATTGGAGATCCATTTTTTTTGAAAATAACCAAAAATACCGCTGAATCTCCAGTTAAAACTCCGAGTTTTGCATGACAGATTACAGAATCTGGTTGCATGGAGTATGGAACTCCACCATTACCTGAAAATGGATCTTTTGAATTTGCTACAAAAGCAAAAATAGTGTCCGTAGCGTTTGATTTAGTTTCTAATTTAATAGCAAAATTTCCTCCATGAGAAGGTGTGAATGCCGTAACATTTGGCAACATGCCTTTTCTCACTGCATCGTAATTTGAGTTTTCCCAACCAGTAGGTTGATTGAATGAAATAGTGTCCCAAACCTCAAAACTTCCATTTTGCAATTGGGCAAAGCCTAAGCTACTAATTAATAGGCAAATGATTAATGTAAAAAGCTTTTTCATAAATAGTGTTTATAATTTTTTGTTTTGCAATAATAATCAAAGATTTTATGATTAGCAAATATTTACAAATATTTTAAAATTTATATTGCATAAATATTATCAGTTCTTAGTTGGTTTATTTCTATAATACATTTTTAAGAGGCTTGTTTAAAGCATCAAGTTAAATTTGAATATATTTGTTAATTGATAATATTATTTCTTCAACGCATCAAACAATATCTCTACAGGATGATAGGCTGTTTTCTTCGCGCCATCTTTTATTTGGTGACGACAACTGGTTCCAGTAGCTGTAATTAAAGTGGATGGGTCGGCGTTGCGGACAATGGGCAATAACACCATTTCACCCACTTTCATGGAGACTTCGAAATGCTCTTTTTCAAATCCAAAAGCACCTGCCATACCGCAACAACCCGATTTTATCTCTTCCACTTTATAATTTTTTGGAATCTGCATCATGATTTTTGTTGGGGTGGTTGATGAAAGCGCTTTTTGGTAACAGTGACCATGAAACAAGATGTTTTTCTCCTCTTCCGAAAATCGACTTGCATCGATGTTGCCTTTTTGAAATTCAGTAGCAATAAATTCGTCAATTAAGAAGCTATTTCGTCCAATATTTTTTGCTTCACCAACTAAATGACTCGCCACTAATTCAGGATATTCGTCTCTAAACGACAGAATTCCAGAAGGTTCTACTCCTAAAAGTGGGGTTTCGTCGGATATTAAATCTTTGAAAATAAGCACATTTTGGGTGGCAAGTTTTCGTGCTTTCCGCACCAAACCCTTCGATAAATAGGTTCTGCCACTAAATGAATGTTTTACAACGGCAACCTCGTAATTCAAGGCAGTTAAAAGTTTTACCGCTTTTATTCCAATGGCGGTATCGTTGATGTCGGTGAATTCGTCGGCAAATAAATAGACTTTTTTAATCGGATTTTCGAGTGGTTTCAAGTTCTTTTTACACCAATTTTGTAACGTGATTTTATACACCGTTGGTATACTTCGTTTTGGTGCAAATCCAAGCGATTTTTTCAGAATATATCCTGTAACTACATTGGAAGCCACAAAGTTATAGATTGGAGGAATAAACGAACCAAATAGGTTGATATATGGAAAGTTGCCAATTAAAAACGAGCGTAAAGGAACGTGATGTGCATCGTAATAGTGTTGCAAAAATTCCGCTTTAAACTTGGTAATATCCACATTCGATGGACATTCTGCTTTACAAGCTTTACAACTCAAACATAAATCCAAAACTTGATAAATTTCTTTATGGTCGAATGGGTTTTTCTTGGGTGAATTGGTTAGAAATTCACGAAGAATATTGGCTCTAGCTCGGGTTACATTCTTTTCGTCGAGGGTGGCTTGGTAGGAGGGACACATGGCTCCGCCTGCTAAAATAGTCTTACGACAATCGCCTGAGCCGTTGCACTTTTCGATGGCTCTTAATAAACCGCCGGTAGTTGAAAAATCAAAGATGGTGTCAATGTCACGAGTTTTATTTCCTGGAACATATCGCAACGATTCGTTCATGGGTGGGGTGTCGGTGATTTTTCCGGGGTTGAAAATTCCGTTGGGATCCCACTGTTTTTTAAGTTCTTTAAACGCAGCATACACTTTATCGCCCAACATCAGCGGAATAAACTCGCCACGTAGCCTGCCATCGCCATGCTCACCACTAAGGGAGCCATGATATTTCTTTACCAATTTTGCCGTTTCGAGGGCAATGGTGTGAAACATCTCGACATCGGCTGGATTTTTTAAATTTAAAATGGGTCGTAAGTGAATCTCACCCGTACCGATATGGGCATGATAGACGCAACTAAGACGATATTTTTTCAGAATCTGGTCGAATTCATCGATGTATTGAGGCAATACCTGTGGATTTACCGCAGTATCTTCGATCACTGGAACTGGTTTTGCATCGCCGGGCATATTCGAGAGAATTCCTAGTCCTGCCTTACGCAAATCCCAAACTTTACGCATATCAGCACCTGTAATCAGTGGAAAGTGCGTTCCAAGACCCGCATTTCTTGCATCTGCTTCTATTTTTGCGCATTTATCGTGAAGAATTTCGTCCGACTCTTCGGCTAAATCAACAATTACAATTGCACCGGGATCGCCTTGTACAAAGAATCGGTTTTTGTTTTGTTCGATATTATTGCGGGTGAGTTTTAAAATCTCATCGTCCATCAACTCAACAGCTTGTGGACCCTGTTTTAAGGCAATTAAATTGACTTTTAACGCTTCAGGAACCGAGTTGGTGTGAATGCAAAGCAACCCCTTATGATTGGGTGGAAACTTTGCCAAATTGATTTTTAACTCGGTGATAAAACACAATGTACCTTCGGAACCAGCAATCAGTTCGCAAAAGTTAAACTTTTTGTCCGAAGCCGAGAAGATAGAACTGTTTAGTAGTTCGTCTATTGCATAACCTGTATTTCGGCGACGTAGCGATGAATCAGGGAATTGGGTGTTTATTTCGTGTTGCAACTCCTCATTGTCGAGCATGGTTTTTATCCCACGATAGAGTTTACCTTCGGCAGACGTAAGCGTGAGTTTTTGCTCAAATTGGGTTTTGGTTATGGGTTCAAAAACCACTTCGCTATTATCGTGAAGAATGGCTTTAATGGAGATAATATGGTCGCGGGCGCTACCGTAAACCAGCGAGTTTGCGCCACAGGAGTTGTTCCCCACCATTCCGGCAATCATGCAGCGGTTGGAGGTTGAGGTTTCGGGAGCAAAAAAGAGTTCGTGTTTGGCCACCACACGGTTGAGTTCATCGCGGATAACCCCAGGTTGCACTATGGCGTAATGCTCTTCGGGGTTTATTTCAATAATTTGGGTCAGATATTTCGATACATCCACAATCAGCCCTTTGCCCACCACTTGCCCGGCGAGCGAAGTACCCGCAGTACGCGGAATGAGTGGAATATTTTGTTTGGAGGAAAAATCAACAAGGGTATGAATATCCTTTTCGTCGAACGGAAAGGCAACAGCCAAAGGCTCTTCGCGATACGCCGAAGCATCGGTAGCATACATTAAAGTGTATAACGAATCGGTCATTAACTCCCCGCGGAGCGCTTGTTGTAAGTCGTAAAACGTCTGTTTCATTTGCCAAAATATTTAATGCAAATGTACAATTATTTGGGAGAAATTTACCACTTAGACACTAAGGGATAGGTTGGTTTTAATTAGTGTAAATTGTCCCCATAGCGTAGAGGCAATATAGGTCTTATTTCCCCCTTTCGGTGTTTGAAAAAGCCTTTAATTCAAATGAATTATTGCAAAAGCAATATATTTTTTATTAGTTTATTAATATAATTATTTCTTTTCAATAGATTTCTTTTCATGCCCTGCCTCTTCATTGATTAATAATGATTTTGAAACATTATTTTCAATCTGTATTTTTTTGCTGTCATTTTCTGTGTCAATTTTTGAATCTTTCGATTTGACTAAAAAGTAAATAAGGATTGTTAGGAGTAAGAAACAGAAAGTGATAAGATTGAATGAATATTTTTTAGATTTAATGTTCTTATTGTTAGGATTGCATTCACAATCTCTAATATTATTAATTATATATTGTATTCCAATTACAAAAAGAATTAAAGATAAAGCAAATGAAATCATGAAAAAAACTATCGCATTTATGTCACTTAATTTTGGATAAATAGATATGCTTCCTAATACAAAGGTAATTATAGCAGCAAATATCCCGAGAAGTTGAATAAATGTAGCTGCTTGGTTTTTTTCGGTGCTATTGATTACGTCTTTCGTTTCTTTTACAGCCTGATTGATTTGGTTTTTTAAGTCTTTTATTGCATTGTTAGCAATCTTTTCTGAAATGTATTGAGAGCTATCTTGTAAAGAAGTCTTAAATATAATTAATTCATTTCTTTTCTTTTTGTAGTTGATAGGTAAAATATATGCAGAGTCTAAAAAAACATCAATTTCTATTTCAGAAGATTCTGTTTTTATATGTTTTACACATTCACAGTAGGGTAAATAGTATGGTTGAATACAATTTTTCATTGACCATGATAATGAGTTTTTTAATTTATTAAAAGTAGAATAATAATTGTTGCTAATTTCCTTCAATTGTAGATATTCTTTAAAATTAATATTTTTAATAATTTCAAAAAAGTCTCTATATATTTCTGCCAATATCTTATATACAAAATAGATGTTAAAATTATATTCTTCTTGAAATGTTATTATTTTCTCTGCTTTTTGTTCTAGTTCTTTGATTTTAAGGTGTAAAATATCGATGTGAATTTCATCTTTTTTTAAAATTAATTGTTTGACATCTTTGACAAAGTGAATAGCATCACATTTAAATTCATTGCAATTTATTAAAATTTCAGCTTCTATATATACATTATTGTTGAATTTTTCGTTCTTGTTTGAGTCTTTTTCTTTTAATCGATATAATTCGGATAATAATAAATGAAAATATTTCAAATAATTATATTCAGTATTACTTCTGTTGTTTTTTACTTGGCAAATTATAAACTTAGATAACAAATGAATTTCCATTAAAGTTTCGATTTTTTTATTTTCTAACCGTTTTATTAAATCTGAATGATTATTCGTTAAAGGATAATTATTGTTTTGATAATACAGTTCTAAATCTTTAAAAAATGAATAAAAATATTTGTAATGTTTTATGTTTATTATTTTATCATCGCAAAGTATATTCTTTGGGGATGATACATCGTGGTGTGCGTCATCAATAATTCCCTCAGGATAAATTTCGGATAATCGTTTTGAAATTTTAAATATTAAGAACTTGCATTTTTCTAATAGTATCTTAGCGATAGTGGAGTATTCTAAATCTTTACTAAGAACATTTTTTGCTCTAATTAAATCTGATAAAACTTCCTGATTGCAAAATAATTTATCATCAATTTCAGCCATTTTTACATTGAAAGTAAACAAGCATTTGTCGAATTTTTCAGAATCTCCAGTGTTTGTAATTATAGCAATAGCATCATTTAACTCAACGACATAATCATGGACAATAATTTCCCGTGAAGCATTTAAGTATAATGCTTTCTCTTGATGATTAGATAAATGGATATTAGAATTGATTATTAATTTTTCATATAAGGAAGTTGAAAACTGAACATAATTATCAATTATTTCTATTTCTTTTTTATATTTAGATGAATATTTTGAATTATATAAGCTTTTATAATTGCCGGCATTTGAATATTTAAATTTATTTGAGAATAATTGTTCTTTAGCATTCTTTAAATGATATTCCCCAGCAATAACAGATAAATTCATATTGGCTGAAAAATTTTCCAAAAACAGTTTATGCTTATACAAGAATAATTGCAATGCTATTGCCTCTGTTTCTGTATCAGGAAATTCATTTTCAATAATTTTCCTAACATCAATGACAAATCCAGAAATTATACCATCAATAATATTCAAGTAATTTGGGGTAAATCCATCCATGGATATTTGGTTTAATTAAAAAAACTGAAATTCATAAAATTTCAGTTTGTAGTGAAAATATATTTGTCTTACTTATGCATAGCACATATATTCTGTTTTTTCTGAGAAAATAGACTTTTCTTTTAATAAAATTTCTTTTGGTATCTCAGATTCTTTATTTTTAATATAAAACACTTGCCATGCTAAGTGTCTCTGACTGTAAAAACTAAGTGTTTCAGGGTCTAAATTGATGAAAAAAATATTATTTCTTTTAAGTACATCAATTGAGTGATAAATAATTTCTTTATAATCAATAATGTCATCAAATCTTTCTCTATCTCTTAATATTAACTTTTTATCCTTTAAATCAAAAAAGTTGGAATTAATAAAAGTAGAGAGATTGTTGAACACAAAAAGATTAGTAGCTATTCGCTCTTGTGAAAGATCTTCTTCTATAATGCCAAAATCATCTGCAATAAAGCTATCAAGTAGCTCAACTAATTTTTCTCTTTTGCCATTAGCAGCAAAAATAAAGTATGGAAATAATAATACTTTCTTCCAAGAAAAATCATTTGTTTTATTGAACTCATCAATTGATATAATTTTGTTTTCTTCGATATACCAATTAATCAGTTCAATCATGATAAATTCAAATGCTTTGATTTTTGTATTTATAGTGTTTGTGCTCATGTTGCTTAAATTATTAATTATTGATGTTTTTTTATTTATTAAAATTCTATAAATGAAAAAAATGAAAAACAATAGTTAATGTATTTTTTTAGTATTGACAACCAAAGTTACGATTTGTTTTTTAATATTAAGACCTTGTTTTTAACAATGTTGAGATATTATGCAGATTTATAGGCAATTAGGTTGTTGATAAATATATTTTTGTTTCAAAAAATAAAGATATTTAGAGGGTGAAATAATAAATGAAATTTTTTGATTAAATATTTTATTTGTTTTTTAATGCAAATGTACAATTATTTAGGGAATTTACTACTCAAGCATTTATCACCCTGCTTGCTGGTGTAGACTAAGAACACTGAGGTGACTAAGTTGTTTGTTAATGTGATTTTTATTATAGAACTTGTTAAGGTTGAGTGTCTAATATTATTTTTGCTTCCTTTTCTTGTTCTATAATGTTTGACTCTTTTAAATGTTTAAAATTAAACGGTACTTGACTGTATCCATGTTCTTTGGTCGAGTAGTAAAAAGCTATAAATTCTTTATAATCTACTTCATCATTTTTAACTTCTACTAAAAATTCTTCAAATTTCTGATAAGTACCAAATATTGATTTGACATGTTCTAATAAATTATATATCTTATCTCTTAAAATTGGCTGAAAGACAATTATATTTAGAAAATTCTTTAAGTCCATTTTAGCTAATTTTTTCATTAGTGAGTTTGCTTCTTCAATACTACTAATGTTTGGATGATTACAATTGTTGTACAACCATAATACTTTTAGCGAAAATATTGATGAAGCATTGATAAAATCTTTCAAATATTTGTTGTTTATCTCTAATGCTTTTTCTATGGGAAAAGGCATTTTGCCATAAACTTCATTTTTTAAATCCCAATTACTTAGCTGACGAGCAAGAAATCCGCTTGGGAACAACGCAGGCGCTTGTGCTTCACCAAAAACTTGCAGGATGAATGATTTGTGAGAATCTGAATCACTGTAAAAACTCATTCCTGTTTCATATGATATCCATTTTCGAGTAATATCATCGTTGAAGTTAATAATTCTATCACCTTTTGGGTTTGATAGATTTGCAAAGAAAAACATTGATTGAATAATCTTTTCATATTCTTCTTTTGATTTGAACTTATCAATGGATTTAAAATATACATCAAGGGTCTCTTCTTTGCCTTCTAAAACCCATTGTTTTATTTGTTTGTTTAATTCAACTTGTGGTTTGGCGAATTGTTCTTTTAATTCAGATAAAGGGATGTTGATTTCTTGATTTCTAAAAGCGAAGTATTTTTTGTAATTTATGCTTTGAAAAATATTTCTAAAATCAGTTGTAAAGTTTCGTTTTGATTGTGATTCAGTTGAATAAGGAAATAAATAATATAAAATATTCATTATATTACCAATGTCAGATTCTTTTAATTTGATTTTTTTTAAATGATCATATATGTTGATTTTAGTGCTCTTTATTTCTGCAATTTGATAAGCATTTGTGCTTAAAATAATTGTATTAGTGTAGTTGAAATATTCTGTGTTGAAAAAATCTGATTTATTATTAAAAAGGTCTACTTTGATTAGTTGATAAATTTCAGGATGCTTATAATATAAAATATGAAGATACAAGAATTCATTCATTAGCACATCTCCTTTTACACTTAAATAAGCTAAACAAAATGAATCAATGAATCGATGTAAATCTCGAATATTCTTAAAAGAATACTCAAATATTGGATTAAAGTAGGGTTGATTGATTAACTCTTTTAATAAATTACAATCACTTTTGTTTAGTTGTTTTGAAGCTAATTCAATAAATTTCTCTTTCAAAATGAGATTGTCAAAAGCTGGTAATGTTACTTCAATTTGAATAATTTTTTCCAAGTATGTGTCGTAACCATAGTCACTTAACATCTTTAATGCTGAGTATACATAGTTTTCGTCATACATAACTATAAAAATAGTATTGCTGAAATTTGCAGTATTTCTTATAAGTCTGATTACTTCTAATATTTCTTCATTATCCAATCTATCTATGTCGTCAATGCAAATAATAATTTGCTTATTTAATGAGATAACATCTGATTTTACTTTTTCAAATTTTTCTTTTAAGGTAATGGGAGTATCAGTTATTCTATCTAGAACTGTTTCTAAAGCATTGTTTTTATCATAGTATTTTACTAGAAGTTTTGCATATGACTTTAATGATGACCCTATATTGGAATTGTGCTTTTTTAATTCTTTTTCAAGGGTAGCAAAGAAATCATAAATTAATGCTTTTGGATTATTGCTGTACCAAGGGCAAAAATCTATAATTATGTAATTATTTGATTGTTCTAAATAGCGTTTTGTAAAGTTTGTAAAAGTAGTTTTTCCATCACCCCATTTTCCTCGAACTCCTATTGCATAAGAGCTTTTTTGATTTGCTTTATTTTGAATAAAAGTAGCTAGTTTTTCAGCATAAAATTTTCTATAAAGTATATCGTCTTCTAGCTCTTCTTTTTCATCTTCTTCTGAATTAATAAAAGAAATATTATTTTCCCTTCTTAGAATAATATAGAATAATGAATAAATGACAATTATGCTTGTAAATCCGAAAATAAAATCAAAAATGGCAAAGCTTTTAATAAATTCAAAAGTGTAATAATCAAAATCGAGATTTAAAAAACGGGTTATCCAATAGGCTATACTTATCAGTGAAACTACATATATAGTTGTGTTGCTTAGAATCTTATATTCAGCTTTTGTGATTTTATTTAGAATCATAAAAGTGATTGTTAAGCAACTAACCATTAGAGTGAGATCAATTGTCCAGTGTGTTGCAAACTTAGATAGAATAGGAATAATGATTAGGGTTGTATAAATATTGAGTATCAGTCTCCAAAATACTATAGACAAAACAATTCCAATCAATAATATTGAGTTATTACGGATTTTGTCTAAAAAAAGATCGATATATTTTTGAATAGGTTGTTCGGCGTTGCTCATAAAACCATTGATAAGTGGATTTGTTATAGTCAACACAAACTTACAACATTATTGTAAATATCAATGTTTTTCACTTGAGGAGTTTTCAACATAATAACAGCAACCGGTAATGGCTTCACCACTCAGGCACTAAGGACACTCAGGGACACTAAGTTGTATCTCTTAGTGCATCTTAGTGTTCTAAGTGTCTTAGTGTTGACTTTTTTTTGTTTTGCCACATAGAACATTAAGTTCAAATATTGTCACTAAGAAGTATATAATTTTTTAGTTTGTATAAAATCTTGTAGAAATATCATCGTTATTGGAAGCTATTTCTAAAATGCGATTTAAAAACTAATAGATAAAATGTTTGCAGTCAACTTTTTACAGTAGCTGAGGTCGTGTCGCATTTACAATTTATACTTTATTGTTTTCCCGTGCCGTGTGAATTTTGCAAACTATTTCAATTTTTATGTAACAATTATTTCTCAATATGCACGCACCTTTGCAACATAACAATAATGTTATAATTAAATATTAAGCTAATGTCAACCACAGAAAAAACAAACACCCCAGAGAAAACACCAGTTTCTCATGCAGAGAATCAAAAAGGAATTGAAAATCACAAACAAGCTGCAAAACACCACGAAGAAGCTGCAAAACTTCATCATGAAGCTGCAATGCATCACGAAGCAGGAAATCATGAAAAAGCTTGCGAAAGCACAGTCAAAGCTCATGGTCATCATGCTCATGCAAGTGAACATCAACGCGAAGACACTAAACACCATTCATTAAACAAATAATAGTTTGATGCAATCCCTACCGTGAATAAATAAGACAGCACTGTAATTAATGGTGCTGTTTTTTTATTTAGAAATTTCTGAATTAACTGTAAACATGTGAATTATGTAAATTTTTTGAATAGTTATGTAATACTTTTTAGTACGAATCAGCTCAACTTTGTAAAGTGAAAAAGAGAATACAGAATCAAGAATCAAGAATTAAGAAATAAGAATAAGGAAACAAGAAACAAGAATCAAGAAAACGGAATTAAGAAAGAAGAATACGGAATTAAGAATCAAGAATTAGGAATTAAGAATACGGAATCAAGAATCAAGAATACGGAATCAAGAATCAAGAATAAGGAAACAAGAATCAAGAATTAGGAAATAAGAATACAGAATAATGAACACGAATTCAAAATTCATATTTCATATTTCATATTTCATATTTCTTAATTCTTACTTCTTACTTCATATTTCTTACTTCCCCAAAAAAACAAATTATGTCAAAAGAAAATGAAGGTAAGATGAAATCTGCCAAAAAAGCACCTGCAAAAACGCTTAAAGAGAAAAGAATTGCAAAAGAGGCAAAACGCGAAGGCAAGAATAGAGAAAGTTTAATGTAGTATAAATTTTTACTTCTAACTATTAAATATTTATCGGACAATAGTGAAACAAAACTAAAAAATAGAACATGAAAACAATTAAAATGAAAAAGGTATTAATTGCCATAGATTATTATCCAAGTGCTCAAAAGATCGCTGAAGTTGGTTTTACAATGGCAAAATCGTTAGGAGCCGAAATAATTCTATTACATGTAATTACGGAGCCTACCTATTATTCGTCTACAGATTTTTCTCCAATAATGGGCTTTACTGGTTACAGTGATGCGTTTGCTTTACCTCTCGAAAGTAATGATGAAATTATAAAAGCATCTTTAGCTTTTCTCGATAAAACAAAAAATCATCTTGGCGATAAATCCATTAAAACCATGGTTGAAGATGGAGTATTTAGCGAAGTAATTCTCAAAATTGCCAAAAAAGAGCATGTCGATATCATCATTATGGGTTCTCATAGTCAAAAATGGCTCGAAAATATTGTAATGGGAAGTGTTACCGAAGATGTATTACGAAAAACCACTATTCCGCTGTTTATAGTTCCAGTAAAAGAGCATAAATGATATTGAGTCCCAAATAATAGATTATTTTAAAAGCTTGATGCTTAAATAAACAAGTGTGAATTATGCAAATTATTTTCAAAGTTATATAATACATAAACAGTCATTGGGTGATAACTTAGCCCCACCAAACATTTATCAAATAATGAAAAAGAAATATTCTAATTCCAGATGCGAAAGCAATAAAGTGGACATAAATATTTTAGGATATCCCACCTATCCTGAACAAGAAAATATTTATACAAACAATCAAGAAGTGAAGGGTGATAAGTTCGAAAACAGTGCTGAAATAAAAAAACCAATTGAGATGAGGAACAAGAACTACAAAAATGGTTTAAAAGATGATTTTTCAGGAAGTAATTTGGAGATACGTGGTTATAAAATGGACGATGCCCATAAAAAAAATAATAAAGAAAAGAATGATTTTTATAGTTTCGGTGGCGACGACCACAGCGATATAGATGATTCGCAAGGGGATAGCACTATGGGATACTATAGATTTTTTGGTTTTTAAAAACAAACAACAAAATAATGAAAAAGCTAGAGAATAAAACTGTTTTTATAACAGGAGGACTTTCGGGAATTGGCAAAGCGTGTGCATTTGCTGCCGCTAGAGAAGGCGCAAACATAGCCATTGCCGATTTAAAATCGGATTCTGTTGATAGGGTGATGGAAGAACTCATTCGAGAAAATCCAAAAGCTATTTTTATCGAGTGCGATGTTGCTGATAACAAACAAGTTGAGAATGCAATTCATCAAGTAATTAGCACATTTTCGACCCTCGATGTAGCGTTAAATAATGCTGGAATTGGCGGTGAGTCGAATAAAGTAGGAGATATGTCGGTAGCGGGTTGGCTAAAAGTAATAAACGTGAATTTAAATGGTGTTTTTTACTGTATGAAGCACGAATTGGTTCAAATGTCGAAGCAAAAGCAAGGGGTAATCATAAATATGTCTTCAATTTTAGGAAGAGTAGGATTTGCAAATTCAGCTCATTATGTGGCTTCCAAACATGCAATTATTGGATTAACTCAAACTGCCGCTCTCGAATATGCAACCGATGGAATTAGAATAAATGCGATTTGTCCTGGTTTTATCGAAACCCCATTGCTTTCGAATGCTGGAATAACAAAAGATAGTGATTTAGAAAAATATATTGTAGGACTACACCCCATGAAACGTTTAGGCAAATCGGAAGAAATTGCATCCAGTTTTATTTTTCTTGCATCAAACGAAAGTTCATTTATAACAGGTTCCGCCCTCGAAGTTGAAGGTGGCTTTTTAGCTCAGTAGTAATAATTCTTAAAAATAATAAGATGTCAATTAAAAAAGTTTGGATTGAAAACAACTGCACTGCATGTAGTTTGTGTGAAGATTTTTGTCCTAATGTCTTTAAAATTGAAAAAGTAGCCTCGGTGATTTATGGCGTTGACTTATCAAAATATGAAGAGGATATTAAAGATGCAGCTAGTAATTGTCCGGTTGATATCATCAAATATTTGGAAAATTAAAAGAGAAATACAATACACAAATGAAAAAAATATTGATTGCTTTAGATTATGATCCAAGTGCTCAAAAAGTAGCCGAAAAAGGATTTATCCTTGCTCAAAGCATGAATGCAGAAGTGATTTTACTTCATGTAATTTGCGATCCTTCATGCTCTGCTTTATTTGAACATGTAACCATTGTGGGTTTTGCAAATCATGAAACTCCAGATGTGCCGATTAAAAGTAGTGACGAAACGTTAATAGAAAAATCACTATTGTTTCTTGAAAAATATAAGCAACATCTCAAAGATAAAGATATTCAGCTAATGGTAAAAGAAGGTGATGTTGCTGACGAAATACTCAAAATTGCAAAGAGTTTAAAAATTGATTTAATTATAATGGGTTCACAAAGTCATCGACAACTTGAAAAGGTAATTGTAGGAAGCTCTACTGAAAAAGTATTAAGCATGACCAGCATTCCTCTACTAATTATTCCTACCAAATAATTGCAATTCTACTCCAATTTTCATACAAATAATTCACTATAATAATTCAAATATTCATGAAAGATTACAAATTATTTTCGCCAATAAAAGTAGGTTCTACCGAAATTCGAAATCGAATTGTTATGGCTCCTATGACTCGATGTAGAGCAATTCATAATATCCCCAACGATTTGATGGCAACTTATTATGGACAACGTTCGGGAGCTGGACTTATCATCACCGAAGGAACATCGCCATCGCCAAACGGATTGGGTTATGCACGGATGCCAGGAATTTTCAGCAAACCACAAGTGGAAGGATGGAAAAAAACCACAGAAATTGTTCACAAACATGGAGGTAAAATATTTGTACAGCTCATGCACAGCGGAAGAATTAGCCATTCGCTAAACATGGTTGAAACCGCAAAAATTGTGGCTCCTTCGGCAGTTAAAGCTGCTGAACAAATGTGGACAGACACCAAACAAATGCAAGATTTTCCAATTCCAATGGAGATGACCGTAAATGATATTCTTAATGCTAAAGTTGAGTTTTTAACTGCTGCAAAAAACGCCATAGATGCAGGTTTTGACGGAGTCGAATTGCATTCGGCAAATGGTTATTTACTCGAACAGTTTTTATCGCCCACAAGCAATATTCGAAAAGATGAATATGGTGGAACTATTGAAAAACGATGTCGGTTTGTATTGGAAGTGGTTGAAGCGGTGGCTAATGCCATTGGTAAAGACAAAACATCCATTCGGATTTCTCCGTATGGGGTTGCTGGCGATATGCCAAATTATCCCGAAATTGATGCTACCTACACTTATTTAACAGAGCATTTAAACAGACTTGATATCGCTTATATTCATATTGTTGACCACTCTTCGATGGGAGCACCAATTGTGCCGATGGAGATAAAAAAACGGATTCGAAAACTGTTTTCAAATGCAATAATTCTTTCGGGTGGCTACGATAGAGAGCGTGCCGAAACAGATATTCAAAGTGGTTTATGCGATTTAGTGGCATTTGGCCGTCCATTTATCAATAACCCTGATTTAGTCGATCGATTTAAAAACAATTGGGAATTATCAAAAGATCTTAAAATGGATTTGTTCTATATGTCCGACTCAAAGGGATACACCGATTATCCAACTTATAACTAGTGTTTACTAGAAAGCGTTTTTTCGAATAAATACAAATGATTGAATAGGAATTAAGTGTGGGAACTTATACTGTTATACTGATATGGAAATGTTTATTGTATTAAAATTATTTTTTCAATTTATTATAAGAGAAATTTCCGAAATAATTGGAGAAATAATAATTATTAAAATCTATTAATCAGTTGATTATCAATATTTTTGTCCGATAAATATAGTAAAAAAATATAGCAAAGACTTCTTAGTTTAATTTGAAACCCAAAAATGAAAGCGATTTTTAATATGATTTTAAACAGCTTGCCTGCCTACTTACATGGATTTTCAATACTTCTGCCCCAATCCCTAAAGGGAATATTGAAAATTAATCAGACAATATTGAAAATATTAACGGTTAAGGAACCTATACTTTTATAAAAACACAGACTCATGGCATTTATCGACTATTATAAGGCTTTAGGAATTGAAAAAACCGCAACCTCGAAAGAGGTTAAAAATGCTTATCGTAAGTTGGCTCGGAAGTTTCATCCCGATTTGAATCCAAACGATGCAAATGCAAAACGGAATTTCCAACAAATAAATGAAGCCAACGAAGTGCTGAGTGATCCCGAAAAACGCAAGAAATATGATCAGCACGGAGAGGATTGGAAACATGCTGCAGAATACGAAAAAGCAAGTCAACAGCAACAATCGTCGGGTTCACGAGGTGCAAGGTATTCTGGCGGACAATCTGAAGGTGATTTCTCCGATTTCTTTGAATCGATGTTTGGTGGAGCAGCAGGTGGAAATAGAGGTAGAGCCCAAAAATATAGAGGCGACGATTATACCACCGAAATTCATTTAAACCTTTTTGATGCATATAAAACCCACAAACAAACACTTACCGTTAATGGTAAAAATATCAGAATTACCATTCCTGCAGGTATCGAAAATGGTCAAATCATAAAAATTACTGGACATGGAGGTGAAGGGATAAACAATGGTCCAAATGGTGATTTATACATCACATTTTTTGTCGCAAATCACCCAAAATTCCGACGGTTAGGAATTGATTTATTTGCAACTGTGGATTTGGATTTTTATACGGCAGTTTTGGGAGGTGAAATTATTATGGATACACTTAATGGTCAAGTAAAACTAAAAGTTGCCCCTGAAACACAAAATGGGACAAAAGTGAAATTAAAAGGGAAAGGATTTCCAGTTTATAAAGACGAAAATCATTTTGGCGACCTGCAAGTCACATATAATGTGTTAGTTCCGACAAAATTAACCGCAAAACAAAAAGAATTATTTACCGAATTGTCTAAATTGTAAAAACAGATTCCATGCAATCAGAAAATTTAATTGAGGTAGATGTATTTTGTACTCACCACAATATCGAAATTTCATTTATTGAATCGCTACAGCAAAGCGGATTAATTGAAGTTGTTACCATTCATGAAACTGGATTTATCGATTCAAACCAACTTCAGCAGTTGGAGCAGTTTATACGTTTTTTTTACGATTTAGACATAAATGTTGAGGGAATAGAGACCATCACACACCTATTACTTCGATTAAATTCAATTCAAGAAGAGGTTTTGGAACTTAAAAACAGACTTAGACTTTATGAATAGTGTGAAAAGACATTTCGTGAAAAGTGAAAAGAAGCAGTCTTAGTGTTTCTTAGTGGACTTAGTGGTGAACAAGTAGACCAAGTGAACAAGTAGACCAAATGAACAAGTTGGAATATGAAGAATTCAGAAATCGTTGCGTTCGATGCGCCTTTGCGTGACAAATTAATTTTAAAAAACTATAACAATGAAAAACATAAAAAAAGCAGGCATTTGGATGGATCACTCCAAAGCATTTGTAATGGAATTAGTAAGTGATACCATTTTTGAAAGTATTGTAACTTCCGAAATCACTCACATTGGCGAAGTGAACTTAAATAAAAGCGAAAAAATGAGGAATATTAAAGAGCAACATGAGCAATCAAGCTTTTACAAAAACCTTAGTGAAATAATTCGGAATTATCAGGATATTGTGCTGTTTGGACCCACTCAAGCGAAAGATGAATTATTGAATATTCTAAATTTAAATCATCTGTTCGATAGCATAAAAATTAAAGTCGTAAATTCAGATAAAATGAGTGGAATTGAGATGCATAAATTTGTAAAAGAGTATTTTAAAAAATAATGGCAATCGATTCATATAAAACTTTTCATGTGTGAATCTTGTAATTTTAACAGTAAATTATGTAATACTTTGAGATTGTAATTCACTCATCTTTGTACTTCAAAATTAAATTTAAAAAACATACCAATGAAAAAGAATGAGGATTTACAAAAAGAGGTACAAGATGCAATTAAATGGGAACCACTATTAAATGCAGCTGAAATTGGAGTAACAGTAAGTGATGGGGTGGTAACTTTATCTGGAGTAGTAGACAGTTATTCTAAAAAATTGGAGGCTGAAGATGCAGTCAAAAAAGTAAAAGGTGTAAAAGCTGTTGTTGAAAAAATTGATGTGCAATTTGGAACTCCATTTGTAAAAACTGACGGCGAAATTGCTCATGAAATTGTAAATTCACTTCGATGGAACTGGGAAGTCCCAAACGATAAAGTGAATGTAAAGGTTGAAAATGGTTGGGTGACCTTAGATGGTGAAGTTTATTGGAATTACCAACGAGAATCTGCTAAAAAAGCTATAAGCAAGCTCCTTGGAGTAAAAGGCGTTTCGAGTAATATTACGATTAAATCTGAAACTAACGACTTGATTGAAAAATCTGAAATTGAACGTGCACTTGCTCGTAATTGGGCCATAGATGAAAAAGAAATCATGGTTAAAGTAGCGGGAAATCGAGTTACATTATATGGAACTGTTTCTTCGTGGTATCAAAAAGATGAAGCAAGTAGAATTGCCTGGAATGCTTCAGGAGTTTGGTATGTAGATAATGAACTAATTGTGGATTACAACGAATAATAAAAAAATATTCCTCCATGGAAATAGACCACGGGTTGTGCTTATCCATTAATTTCTTATAGAGATTAATTTGAGCATAGCTTGTGGTCTTATATTTAGCTTAATTCATTCCATCAAAAATAAGTGTGAATATTATAACTCTTATCTTAAATTGTGTAATGCTTTTCGTGTCGATTGAGCGCACCTTTGTAGTATAAAACACAAACATAATTTATACAAAAATCGATGAGAAAAAATAAAATATTACACGAAAAAAATCAAAAAGTTATTAAACAAGGACTTCTATTTTTAGCATCAACAAAGGAAAATAAAATGTCGGTGAAGAAGAATATATTTAGTGTTTTAAGCTATTATTGGAGACATTGGAAAGCACCTGTAAAGGCCTTGAAAGATAATAATCAAGATGGTTGGATAACCTTGGCTGGTGAACTAAACTGGAATTAATTAGTGCTTGCAAGAAAACTCCAACTTTTTCGTTATGCTTGCAACTAAAACAGCTCATTTACCCCAGTAAACTCACTGTTTTCGTTGCCACGCAAGCCTCAAATTTGAAGTTTTCTTATCAATCACTAGTTTTCTTACTAACACTAATTAAGGAATTCATGTATTCGTAAAAACTACCCATTGCGATTATCAAACATCAGAAATTAGCAATTGAAATGAAGACAAAAATTGGCAATATTTCAGAAAATAGTTCTTCAGAATCGAACGTTGAGGCTGAACTTAAAACAAATCAAAAAAACGAAGATTTAGCTGAAGTTTATAAGGTGCTGAATGCTCATCACTGGAGTTGGGAAACTCCGAATGACCAAGTGCGTGTAAATGTCAATAACGAATGGATTTCGTTGGATGGGGAGCTAAATTGGAATTACTATAAAAAGAAATAAGACTATCCGTTTTCTATACTATTAATAATGTTTTATGTCGCCGTAGGTGACAAATATTAGTAACCCCGTGCAACGCACGGGGTGTGAAAATGCATAAAACATTGATTTTGGCGAAAAAATTGTTGCACGGCAAAACCATTTTTATGCCAAAATTACAATTAGAACTCAAAACGGATAGTCATAAAAAGAAATCACAAGAATTATTAATCATCTAAAAATTTAAAAATCATGTTATACAACACTTACTTTTGGGGAATGGGTCTCGTTTGGTGGATCATTTGGATTACGCTACTTATTTGGATTTTTATCGTCCCTTATAATATTCCAGGACAACGAAAAGTTAAAGATTCACCGCTCGATATATTGAAAAAGCGCCTTGCATTAGGGCAAATTACCAACGAAGAGTATCTGGTTAAAAAGGATATGATCGAAAAAGATATTATACCAGATAAAAGAGGATATAGGTAAATTCAAAATTTAAAACATAAAAGCAATTTGTTTAAAAATGTAATACTATTAAATATTTAGATTATGAACATTTTACATGGTGATATTTCATATAGAATCCCGAATTACAGGCATAGGAGAAAATACATTTTATACAGGTTTAGAAATTTTAATGTATTACAACGGCTAAAACATAAATCAACAAATGCTCCCATTTTAAGTGTAGAATATGCTGGTTTTGGCTCAAGAGTCATCGCTGCATTAATTGATATTACATTGGTATTTGGTGTTTTATATTTGTTAGAAAAGATTTTAATTGCATTTAATATAATTGCAGTTGATGCGATTCCATTCCCGTTTGGAATTGCAGTCATCATTTGGATTTTATACAACAGTTTGTTCGAGAGTTCCTTCTATCAAGCCACTATTGGTAAACTGGTTTTACGAGTTAAAGTCATCGACCTTTACGGAAAACGAATAAGTTTTTGGAATGCATTTGGTCGATGTATTTCCACCATCTTCTCTTTACTTCCATTTGGATTTGGCGTTTGGTATATTACCACTGATTCCAAAAAACAAGCATGGCACGATTTAATAGCAGGTACTTATGTGATAAAAAAATAATAAAATGAATTTATTACATCAACTTAAAAATCAAACTATTGTCGTTGCTGATTCGAGCGATTTCGAGTCGATAAAACAATTTGAACCCATTGATTCAACCACTAATCCTTCACTAATTTATAGCGCTTCACAAGATTCAAAATTTTCGGCTTTACTCGAAGATGCAATTATTTATGCAAAACTTAAATCAAATAATAAAGACGCGCAAATAAGTTTAGCTATTAACAAATTAACCGTCAATTTTGGAGTCGAATTGTTGAAAATTGTTCCTGGTCGCATTTCTACAGAAGTAGATCCTCGTTTATCGAATATGATGGAAGCAACCGTTAAAAAAGCACATGAAATCATTGCCTTATACGAAGATGCTGGTATTGATAGAAAACGAATTTTAATTAAAATTGTAGCAAATTGGAGAGGAATTAAAGCTGCTGAACAATTGACCAAAGAAGGAATTCATTGTAATTTAACCTTGGTTTTTTCATTGGTTCAAGCCATTGCATGTGCAAATGCGGGAGTACAATTAATTTCGCCATTTGTAGGCCGAATTTTAGATTGGTATATAATTAATAGAAATCGAGAATTCACACATGCAAGCGAAGAACCAGGAGTTGATTTGGTTAAAAATATATATAACTACTACCATAAATTCAATGTTCAGACAGAAATAATGGCAGCTAGTTTTCGAAATATGGGAGAAATCACAGAACTTGCTGGTTGCGATTTAATGACTATTTCTCCAAAATTTCTTTCCCAATTAGAACTATCAGAAGGAGTTTTAGTACGCAAACTTGACCCTGAAACTGCAAAAAAATCAACCATTAACGAACAACAAATTGGTGAGGTAAATTTTAAATGGATGTTGAATGAAAATATCATGGCTAGCGAAAAACTCACCGAAGGAATACAACTTTTCACAGATGATATCATTAAGTTAGAAAAAATTATTGCTTCAAAACTTTAAGGGATAATTATATAAAAAAGTGACTGAGTGACCAAGTTACAAAGTAAAACAAGTTACAAGTTACCAAGTTAGTTGGTTTACTAGTCACTTAGTTACTTTCTTCATATCCTCAAATTTCCAAATCAACTAGCTCATTACTATCTCCATTTATTTTCTAAAGGAATTTTCAATATTATTTGCCCCGACCCTTAAGGGTGAAATATTGAAAATTAAGATACTTTTAAATTTGCTATTTCCATTAACACACTTGTCCAGCTTTAGTGGGATTAATCAATTAACAAATTGCTATCTCCATTTTCAAATCATCAAATTTTCAAATCATCAAATCGATTAATCATCAAATCAATTAGCACATCAGCACAACTTGTCCCGACTTGGCGGGATTAATTAATTAGCAAATTAGCAAGTGTGAATCATGTAAATAATACCGAGAATTATGTAATGCTAATGCTTCTAATCACAAATACCTTTGTAACGTGAAAATTTATTTAAAACAAAAAAAAATGAAAACACTTTTACTCAAAGCTTTAACGGTTGTATTACTGCTGTTAATTCCATTATTTAATTATGCACAGGCACCAACTTTGGGTACTGTAGCTGACTTTGTTCTTTTTTCTAGTGTTGGAGCCGTAGGCAATACTGGAATATCTCATGTTACGGGAAATGTGGGCACCAATAGTGGCGCAATCACAGGCTTTGGAAATGTAAATGGCGTAATGCATCCTGTTGATGGAGCTTCTGCACAATGTGCTGCAGATTTACTTATTGCTTACAATCAACTTGGAAGTGCTGTGGCAACGCTATTTCCGGCTCCATTACTTGGAAACGGACTTGTGTTATATCCTGGTATTTATTCCATTGCTGGTAATTCAACCTTAAATTTAGATCTTACTTTAGATGCTCAAGGTGATGCCAATGCTGTATTTATTATTAAAATTCAAGGTACCTTTTCTACTAATGCACAATCAAAAGTAAAGTTGGCAAATGGCGCATTGGCTTGCAATGTATTTTGGAGAGTTGATGGTGCTGTAAGCATGGCAACAGGAACAAAAATGAGAGGAAGTATCCTAAGTGGAGGCGCTATTACAATGAATACAGGTGATACTCTAGAAGGAAGAGCGCTTTCTGTTTTAGGGGCAATTCTGGTTGATGGTGTTTTAGCTTATACCCCAATTGGTTGTGGTAGCCCATTTTTAACTGGACCTCCTGCACCATTTTTGGGGACAGCGGTTTGTTATACCCTGTTCTCTAGCAATGGAGCACTTTCAAATACGCCAATAACTACCGTAATTGGAGATGTTGGAAATAACGGAATTGGTCTTATCTCGGGTTGGTCGCCCGCAGATGTAACGGGTACTCTTCACTTGGTGCAAGATCCATCTACAATACAATGTGCGACTGATATTACAAATATTTATTCTGCGCTTAATGCAATGATTCCCGATATTCAACTGTTGTATCCAGCTCAATTTGGAAACAGTTTAGTACTTACTCCACATACTTATCTTTTAGATGGAGCAACTTCGTTTACCGATACTTTAATTCTTGATGCTCAAGGAAATGCAAATGGCGTTTTTGTAATTAAAATAATAAATGGAGCGCTTACTACTAGTACCTATTCTGTTGTGAAATTAATAAATGGAGCACAATCTAAGAATGTTTTTTGGTTGGTTAAGGGTGCTGTAAATATTAATAATTATTCCATTTTCAGAGGAACTCTAGTTATTCCAGTGGGTGCCGTAACGTTGGTAAACACAGGAATTATTCTTGATGGTAGAATTTTAACCATGAGTGGCGCTATTACTACCACAGGTGTAGCTGCTGCAATGACACCTGGTTGTGGTGCAACTTCACCTCCCATTGTAATTATACAACCAATTTCTCAGACCGTTTGTGCAGGAGATTCAGTGAGCTTTACCGTTAGTTCATCGGGTACAGGTCTAACGTACCAATGGAGAAGAGGAAATACAATATTAACCGATGGAGGAAATATCTCTGGAGCAAACACCGATACACTTACGATAAACCCTGCTGGTATTTCTGATATTGCATCAAACTACAATGTAATTATAAGTGGATCTGTTTTGCCAAATGATACTTCAAATTATGTTTCATTAGTGGTAAACACCGCCCCAATTATCACCATAGAACCTATCAACAAAACCGTTTGTACTGGAAATCCAGTTTTCTTTTCGGTTGTTGCTACAGGAACAGGTCT
>JBAXTE010000052.1:0-26785 GCA_037130365.1 Bacteroidota bacterium | reverse complement strand
GCGTAATCCGTGTTCTATTTTTTTTGAACGCAGATGACGCAGATGGAACGCAAATGGTCGCAGATATTTTTTTAAATCCGAGTAATTACGTCTAATCCGTGTTCTATTTTTTAATCTATTATTTCGTCTTGAGGTTTGTTCTTTTTCTCATTGGAAAACACTTTCCTTTTAAAAGCAGGTTCTTTTCCGAAATTCAATAATAAACCAACCTCCATATCAGTGGCTTTCAGATAATTAATCAATTGATATTCATGTTCTTCACAAAGCGATTCAGCTGCTTTTAATTCAATTATCACACAATTATCAACTATTAAATCAGCATAATATTCACCAACTTTTTGTTCTTCATAAAATACGGTAATATTTTTTTGTTTTTCAACATAAAATCCCATCGAATTAAGTTCAATAAATAGTGAATTTTCATATACTTTTTCAAGAAAACCATATCCTAAAACATTGTAAACTTTATAAAAGGCTTTTATTACTTTTTTTGTGATATCAATGTGTTTAAAACTGTCAGTCATAACATTAGATTTTTTATCTTAATGCAAATATACATAAAAGTTGTTTTTAATAAAAATGGAACATTCATTATGCAAATGGAACGCCGATGACGCAGATGGGAACGCAGATAGTCGCAGATGAGATACAAATGGAACGCTGATGACGCAGATGGAACGCCGATGGTCGCAGATACAATTAATAAATCCGCGTAAATCAGCCTAATCCGCGTAATCCGTGTTCTATTTTTTTGGGACGCAGATGCCGCAGATGGAACGCAGATAGTCGCAGATAATCTTTTAAAATCCGCTTAAATCTGCTCAATCCGCGTAATCCGTGTTCTATTTTTTTGGAACGCAGATGACGCAGATGGAACGCAGATAGACGCAGATAATCTTTTAAAATCCGCGTAAATCCGCCAAATCCGCGTAATCCGTGTTCTATTTTTTTGGGACGCTGATGACGCAGATGGAACGCAGATAATCGCAGATACAAAAAAGAAATCCGCGCAAATCTGCCCAATCCGCGTAATCCGTGTTCTGTTTTTTTAAATCCGCGTAAATCTGCCCAATCCGCGTAATCCGCGTTCTATTTTTTTTGGAACGCCGATGACGCAGATAGAACGCAGGTATTCGCAGATATTTTTTATAAAATCCGCGTAAATCAGCCCAATCCGCGTAATCCGTGTTCTGTTTTTTTGGAACGCCGATGACGCAGATGGAACACAAATGGTCGCAGATTTCTTTGTTATTCGCGTTTTTGTAAGTCACCTGATGATTTGTATAAAAGCTTAAATTTTTCTTGCAAATAGTCAGCGGGTGACTATTAAGAGTTTGTATCAGCGTTTAGCCGATTTATTATAACATCAAAATCGCTTGTATACAAGAAGTCTTGGACTAATCGATATTTTTCAAATTCACTTTCAGCATGAGTTTTTGCAATTTCAGCAGTAACTTTGCCAGCATCTTGTAATACGGAGCGGTCTGTGGCTTCAATAAAACGATTGAGCCGAGTTTCCCAGTCTTGCATAGTCATAGGAATATGACGAAGCGCCATATCTTCTGCTAAATCAAGATAAGCTGAAACCAACCGCTGTAATTGTGCCATTTCGTTTTGTGATAAATAGTTTTTGGCAACCACAACATCAAATTTCTGAATTTTCCCTTTCGGGGCATCCGTCCATGTAGTCAACCCCATATTCTCTTTATCAGCATCGGCACGATTGTAAATAACTTCAGCTGCAGTTTGACCGTGAATAGCCCAATGTAATTTATTTTGCACTGTAGCAAAAAATCGTTTAGTTGCTTGTGCTGATACATCATAATCGATAGATGTGGCATAAATATCCGTAATTTTTTGGTAGAATTTTCTTTCTGAGATGCGGATTTCACGTATTCTCTGTAGTTGTTCTTCGAAATATTGCTTGCTAAGAATTGAGCCGTCGTGTTTCAAGCGTTCATCATCCATTGCAAACCCTTTAATTGTAAAGGTTTCAATAATGGCTGTGGCCCATTTACGAAATTGAACTGCACGTTCTGAATTAACTTTATAGCCAACGGCAATAATTGCTGCTAGGCTGTAATGCTTGGTGTTGTATATTTTACCATCGGCAGCAGTTATTCGAAAATTTCGAATAACTGCAAATTCTTCTAGTTCGCTATCGGTAAATACCTTTTTAAGGTGGTAGTTTATTGTGTGAGTTTCAACATTATAAAGCAAGCCAAGCATCTTCTGAGTGAGCCAAACATTTTCATCGGCATAAACTGCGTCAACACCACCATTAGCTCCAGCAGCTAAAAATGTTAAATATTCAGCAGCAGATGATCGAGCTATTAATGTTTTTTTCTTATTATTCATCTGATTTTTAACAATATTAAATAACTTTTGGCTTTACCTTCACAAGAGGTCTCAGGCATTATTTTTTTACAAACTTACAAAATAATTTGGATAACACAATCGAAGAGAATATTGAATATTTGTAATACATTATATTGTGCAAAATTGTTGTCAGACATTGGATTTTTTTTGATTTTGCAAGTCACCTGAAGGCTATTGAAACCAATTACGTTTATGTCCTACGGACAATAAGTTCTCTTGACTGATGTAGTTTTTATTTACTTTAAAGTCCTACGGACTAGAATACAAGTTAAATCAGATACAAATTTCAGCAAATGACATGTTGTCTGTAAGACATAAATGTGATTAAAAACTACTCTCGGTTACGTAGTGGATTAACCGTATTTGACATAGTTTTTCTGTATAGATACTGTAATTTATTAATCTCTAAAAATAAAATAAGAATAATTATATGTTATATAAATCAATCAAAGTAAAATAAAAATATGTATATGTTATTTATGTTATATAATATAATACAATGAACTTTTTATATTATCTTTGTAAATTAAAAGTATTGAGATATGATTAATTTAGAAAATTATCAAGCAGGAAATTTTGAGCAAAGTCCTACGGGTTATAAGTATTTTTTGCCTAACAAAATAAATGATTTTTGGACTTGGGATAATACTCAAATTAATAGTTTATTAGAAAAAGCTGCAATTAAATTAGGAGAGTTAAATTCCTTTTCAAAATTGGTTCCTAATATCGATTTATTTATTCAATTACATGTTGCAAAAGAGGCTGTAAATTCAAGTAGAATTGAGGGAACAAGAACCCAAATAGATGAGGTGTTATTAACGGAAGATGAAATTTCACCCGAAAGAAGGAATGATTGGAAAGAGGTTACAAATTATATTAAAGCGCTAAATAATGCTATTGAAGAGCTAGAAACACTTCCAATTTCATCGAGGTTGATAAAAAAAACGCATGCCATTTTACTCGATAGTGTAAGAGGTGAGCATAAACAACCTGGGGAATTCCGAACTAGTCAAAATTGGATTGGCGGAAGTAGTCCTTCTGATGCTTTTTTTGTACCACCACATTTTAGTTATATCAATGAATTGATGGGGGATATGGAGTATTTTATTCATAATGAGGATATTAATGTACCCGCATTAATCAAGATTGCAATTGTACATTATCAATTCGAATCCATTCATCCTTTTTTAGATGGCAATGGTAGAATTGGGCGTTTACTTATTCCATTATTTCTAATTGACCAAAAAATTCTTGGAAAACCACTTTTGTATTTATCTACTTATTTCGAAAGAAACAAAGGATTCTATTATGATAATTTGACTTTTGTCCGTACTAAAAATGATATGACTCAATGGATTAAATATTTTTTAATTGGAATAGCTGAAACTTCACAAAAAGCCATTGAAACGCTTTCGGAAGTGATTACATTAAAGGCACGGTTAGAAAAAGAGATTAACCTTTCATTTGGGAGAAAAAGCCATAGTGCTGGGGTTTTATTAACACATTTATTTCAACAACCACTTGTGTCAGTTAGACAAGTAGCAGATTTTACCAAATTGAGCTATAAAGCATCAAATGATTTAGTTAATGATTTTATTGGCGCTAAAATATTACGCGAAATGACTGGACAAAACAGAAATAGAATTTTTGTCTTTGATGAATATTTAAAGTTGTTTTAAAATGATTTTAATTGTATTCATCCTGTCCATCCTGTTAATCCTGTCTAAAAAAAAATAAAGACAGAATGACAAGATTTACATGGATTTACATGATTTATTGTATTTAACCTGTCCATCCTGTTCATCTTGTCTAAAAACATAGACAGAATTACAGAATTTACAATGATTTACATGATTTTTATTGTATTCATCCTGTTCATCCTGTTAATCCTGTCTACTACAGTCAGGCTGTCTATTCTTTAAAGATAAAATCCGCGGCGTTCTATTAAATTAGAATTAGCAGCAACCCGAGCTACAATCGCATCCGCAACCCGATGAGGGCTCAATTTGTTCTTTAGTTTCCTCTGAAGGTGAACAACCACATCCGCAGGAGCTTGTAAACGTGGTGGTGTTTTCTTCGATGGGCAAACCTTGTTTTTTCCACTCTTCAATACCGCCATCTAAATTGGCAACGGTTTTGAATCCTTGCACATTAAATAGATTAGCCACCTTAACGCTACGTATACCAGAGTTGCAAGCAACAATTAAAAGTTTATCGGTTGGAATTCGATTCAATCGTTCAATAATGACCGACATGGGATGAAATAAAACATTGTCGTGAGGAATATAGATACTGAATGTCTCCGAAAGTTCACGTACGTCGATAATTAAAGCAGTTCCCTGATTAATGGCTTCTAAAGCGTCGACAGGGGAAATATGATCTACTCCTTCGAGTTGAAAGGATTGAAATTGAGGTGTTTTTGATAAGTTCATTGGTTTGTGTTTATTAATTTAGTACTATCAACAAAGGAATTGACAAAAAGTTTTAAGCAATGGAATGCAATTGGAACGCTAATGAAGAAGATAGCAAATTTGAAAATTAATCGATTTGAAAATTTGAAAATTAAACAATGTGCTTATGTGCTAATCCCGCCAAGTCGGGACAAGTTGTGCTAATTGAGATAGCAGAGAAAGTAATTTAATGGAGTGACTAGAGGAATTGGAATTTTTAATATTTCACCTTTAGGGCTGGGGCAAAAAATATTAAAAATTCTAATTTGAAAATTAGCGTGTTTGCAAGTCACCTGATGACTTGGTTAACGACTAAATTTTTCTTGCAAATAGTCGGCTGGCGACTATTATTCTTATTAATTTGTTTATGTCCTACGGACAATTTGTTCTCTTTCCTGTTGTTGTTATTTACTTTAAAGTCCTACGGACTAAAATACAAGCAAATTAATTACACATTTCCGCAAATGACATGTTGTCCGTAGGACATAAATGTTAATAAAAACTACTCTTCGTTAAAACAGTTCCACGTAGTGGATTAACCGTGTTTGATATAGTTTTTGCAAGTCACTTGATGATTTGTATAAAAGCTTAAATTTTTCTTGCAAAAAAGTTATCGGGAGCCTATTAAAAAGTTTTAAAATCAGCTTAGATTGAAAGGCGTGGTCTTAAAAATCAACAAATAAATTAAAAATAGATACTAATTTCTTTTTTAATTACTTCTAAAGCCTTATCCGTAGGGTTGTTTTGTGTTTCTACCATCATTTCAAAGATTTTAGAACTTAATTCTGTTGAAGGTGCATTCGGTTCTAATTTTGCCACGGCTAAGTTTACCAATTTCACGACTTCTTCTTTTGCGTTTTTAAGCGCATTCCAGCCAAAAGACGAGATGTATAATTGTTGAGACAGATTATGGTCGAACTCACTACGTACGGTAGAGAGTAATAGCATTTGGAATTGAGTAACATTTAGCCCAGGGTTATTCATTCTAACAACCAAGTTTGAAGGGTTTATTCGCTCCAAATATAAAATTACACGCTCATAAGCTTGGAGTCTTAACGGTGTAATAATGTTTTTTGAATCTTGTTTTAATTGTAGAATTTTTCTTTTTTCCTCACTTTGTAATTGAAGTTTAAAAAGAAAGTATACCGTTAAAAAAACAATGACAGAGGGTAAGGTGTATTTTAAGATTTCAAAAAATTGATACATGTGCTTAATTCGTTGGTTTTTGTAGGAGCAAAAGTAGTAAAAATGTTATATAAGCACACCCTTTTTCTCCTTTTTGTCGTGATTTTTCACTCCATTTACTAATAATGTAAGGATTTCTTTATATTGAAATATATACTCATCGTATTTTTGTTCTAGAAAAAACGGTTTTTCTAATCCCTTTTGCATTAAAACATATAAATCGACAAAAGTTTTAGGGTTATTTAGTTTAATAAAAACGTCTTCATCAGATCCATACTTGAGTATAGAAATATATTGTTCAGACATCCATTGATCAAAATCACAACGTACAATTCTTAACTGCTCAAAATCTTTAAAAAAATTATTTTTAAGTGCTTCTTTAAAGCTGTTTGCTTCGTTAAGTAAATGCATTCGGTATAAAAGAAATCGCTTAAGTTTAACATCAGCAGAAAGTGAAGGGTCTGATATAATGACTAGTAAAGATTTTTTGACAAGTTCAATTTCGGAAATAACTACATCGACAAAGATAGATTCTTTGGATTCAAAGTGGTAATAAATTGTACCTTTTGCTCTTTTACTTAGTTTTGCAATATCGTTAATGGAGACCTTGTGATACCCATTTACTGAAAACAAGTAAGTAGCTGCTTCAACTATTTTTCGTTTTACTTCACAGTTTCTCATTCAGGTTGGTAATTTTTTACAATATTAATATATAAAATGGAAATTTCCAAATTAAAATCACTTTATCTATTTCTTTTAAAATGCAATTCCAGTGGAGAGACAGCTCATTTATTGTGAGATATGAAACAAAAAAAAGTCCTTCGGTAATCGAAGGACTTTTTTGACTTATTGTAATTTTTTCTTAGAAACTATGCTTCAACTGCTATTTCAGGAATTGATGCAATTACTTCTTTAGCAACTTCTGGAATTACAGATACGATTGATTTTCCATCAACAGTTTTTCTGAAAGCCACACGTCCACCAGCAAGAGCATATAAAGTATGGTCTCTACCAATACCTACATTTAGTCCTGGATAATGTTTTGTGCCACGTTGGCGAATGATGATATTACCTGGTTTAGCCACTTGACCACCAAATAGTTTAACGCCTAAACGTTTACTATGCGATTCACGTCCGTTATTGGAACTACCGGCACCTTTTTTATGAGCCATAATACATTTTTTTTACGGTTAAACTTACTTTAATTATGCAACAATGTCGTTAATCTGAATCTTAGTCAAGAATTGACGGTGACCGTTCAGCTTTTGGTATCCTTTTCTTCTTTTCTTTTTAAATACCAATACTTTGTCGCCTTTCAGGTGATTTAACACTGTGGCGGAAACTTTGGCACCCTGTACGTTGGGTGTTCCGATGTTTATTTTGCCTTCGTTTTCGATCAATAGCACTTTTTCGAACTCAACATTACTACCTTCTTCGGATGGTAAGCGATGAACGAAAAGTTGTTGATCTTTGACAACCTTAAACTGTTGTCCTGCGATTTCAACAATTGCGTACATTCTTTTTCTTTTTAAATTAATGATATATTTCTATTCGGACTGCAAAATTAATGTTTTTTTTGTTATGATTTTCAGTTTGAAGATAAAAAAAGTATGTTATCAACAAACTTTGGTTAAAAACAAACTCAATATGCAATTATAGAGGCTATTACGCTCAAAATATTATTTGAAAATTTCAAAAAATAGGTCTTCAGAAAACAGATTTTATTAAACTTTCTGCTCGCCCAGATATTGGCAATTTTTTTTCTGACAAAATATTGATTTAATTTCAGTAATACAATCTGTATAAACCCTTTATACCGCTTCTAGATATAATATAGTCCATTTTTCAAACTTTAAATGAACTATTTATATCTACGAGCGGCATTAGATCCCGCTAAAGCTGGACAAGCCAATCTAGCATATAAAATATCTTTGAGTTCGACCCACGCCAAGTCGTGGCAGGCAACGCCAAGTCGTGGCAGGCATTGCTCACCCACCAGGGCTATTTTATATTAAGATTTGGTATTACACGTATCGTTGATAAACTTTACAATAAAACTGGAGTTTGAAAATCAAAAGTTGAGTCCACTCCAAAAAATAAATTCACCTCTGAATCCTTTAAATGGGACTTTTTTTTGCAAAACACTGACATTCAATATTTCACACTTAAAGGGCGGGGCGAAAAAACATTGAATATCAATATTATATACTTTTCGGAGTGGTCTAAGATTATTTTCTGCCAAAATCAGCGGGTATTTCGCCCCAAATTTCGGTAGGCCATTTAAGAATTGGATTGCTAAACGTATTATTCTCCAACCATAAATCAGCATGTCGTATAAAATCAAAAAGTTTTTTATTTTGAAGACTTTCGGCATGTTTTGTTTTGCATTTTTTATGTCTAACCCAAGCCATTGCTGTCACGGAATCGGTATAAATTGCGACATTGCTATTGTTTTTTTTCAAGAAAGCCAATCCATGAACAATGGCCAAAAATTCACCAATATTATTTGTTCCATCGGGATAAGGCCCCATCTTGAAAATTTCTTTTTTTGAATGAGTGATCACTCCACGATATTCCATTGGGCCTGGAACTCCAGCGCAAGCAGCATCCACACAGATGCTTGGTATAATGGGAGTTGCTCCAATGGGAAGCTCTTTTTTTGCAGTTTTTCCAATATGTTTTTTATGAGACTCTTTTAAGGCTCTTTCAGCTTCGGGCAACGACTCAAACGACTTGTATAAAGCCCCAACATATCCTTGAATCTGCTTTTGACATTCATCCCAAGAACTGTATATTCCAGGAACGATTCCTTGCCAAACAACATAATATTTTGATTTTTTTTTCGACATCTGCCGTTTTTAACTCAACTTATACTAATTTTGTGACAAAAGTAATCCTTTTTTGAATCTATTAATCACAAACGGATTTGTTCAACGTAAATTTGAAAACTTGAATTAATCTTATTATCTAAAAATATCAAACATTAATTTATGAAAACATTTTCAAAATCAATTTTTATTCTTTCTCTTGCTGCCATTTTGTATTCATGTGGCAATAAAACGATATTTGAAGCGACTAATATTCAACCAAATGGTTTGTGGAATCACTTTAAACCAGCCGTATTTGATTTCCAAATCAATGATACATCAAAAAATTATCAAGTTACCTTATCACTCAAATTAAACTCAAAAATGCAAGAGCGAATTATTCCTATTGTGTTGAATATGAGTTATCCAAATGGTGAAAGTAGAGCTGATAATATCTTTCTTTTCACGGACAGTGCAACAAAAGTAAATGGATGCTCAGAGTTTCCTCTTCAGACCTATAAACGTTTTAATAATTCTGGAAAATATAAATATCAAATCACCCAAATTACTTCAAAATACGATTTAGAAGGGGTTGAACAGATTGGATTGCGTGTTACTACTACCAAGCCTCGTCCGATAGCCGAGTAATTATATGGCTGCTATCGAAAAGAAAAACACCACTCAACTTGAGGCAATTTTACAAACGTTACCTCAAAAGCCTGGTGTATATCAGTATTTCGACGATAGTGGAACAATTATTTATGTTGGTAAAGCCAAAAATCTCAAGAAAAGAGTTCTCCAATATTTTCAAAAAGATCATGAAAATGCAAAAGTCCGTGTTCTTGTTCGCAAAATTACGGATATTCAATTTATTGTTGTCGATACCGAGATTGATGCATTATTACTCGAGAATAATCTTATTAAAAAATATCAGCCCCGCTATAATATTTTATTAAAAGACGACAAGACTTATCCTTGGATTTGTATCAAGAATGAACCATTTCCTAGAATAATCTCCACCAGAAATCGAATTAAAGACGGAAGTAAATATTTTGGTCCATACCCATCGCATCGCACACTGCATGCGCTTATGGAGATGATTCAGCAACTGTTTCCATTGCGAACTTGCAACCTAAATTTAAGTCAAGAAAAAATCAACCTTGCCAAATATAAAGTCTGCCTCGAATATCATATAAAACGTTGCAGTGGCCCATGTGTGAACCTTCAATCTGAAGAGTCATATCTGCAAAATATTCAGCAAATAGAAAATATTATTAAGGGAAATGTGAGCTCTGTGATTAAGCAAATATATGGCGCAATGATGAATTTTGCTCACCATCAAGAGTTTGAAAAAGCACAATTACTGAAAATTAAGATGGAATCGCTCCAAAACTATCAAAGCAAATCGCTGGTTGTGAATCCGAATATCGAAAATGTGGAAGTGTATGGCGTTGCCGTTGAAGAGGACTACGGTTATATTAACCATTTACGGATTGTAAACGGCGCTATTGTGGGCGTTCATACCATAGAAATTAAAAAGCGGCTAGACGAATCACCTTCGGAGCTATTGACGCTGGCAATTGCTGATAGCGTAAGTAAAAACGATAATTCTGCAGATGAGCTTATTGTGGCATTTAAACCTGATTTTTGCTTCCCAAATATCAAATATACTATTCCAATTCGTGGCGATAAAAAGAAGTTGCTCGAAATGTCGGAACGGAATATCAAATTTTATATTCTCGATAAAAAGAAACAGGCTGCACTTGTTGATCCTGAACGGCATAGCAATCGGATTATGCAAAAGATGAAGCAAGATATTGGGCTAAAAGTAGAACCTCGGCATATCGAATGTTTTGATAATTCAAATATTCAAGGAACCAATGCTGTTGCAGCCATGGTGTGTTTTAGAGATGGCAAACCATTTAAAAACGATTACCGCCACTACAACATCAAAACGGTAGTTGGCCCCGACGATTATGCATCGATGCGAGAAGTGGTTTTTCGTAGATATAGTTACCTGACCGAAAACGAACTTCCGCTTCCAAATCTAATTGTAATCGACGGTGGAAAAGGACAGCTTGGTGCTGCTCTTGAAAGTTTAACCCTTTTAAATATTGCCGATAAAATTGAAATTATTGGGATTGCCAAACGGTTAGAAGAAATATACAAACCACATGATCCCATTCCGCTTTATATCGACAAAAAATCGGAATCATTGCACGTTATCCAACACATCCGCGATGAAGCGCATAGATTTGGAATTACTCACCATCGAAATAAACGAGATAAATCGACTCTAAAAACAGAGTTGACTGAAATTGAGGGCATTGGTCCAGTGTTGGCCGAAAAATTATTGACTCACTTTAGATCTGTTGCGATGATAAAAAAAGCTACTTTAGAGACAATAGAAGAGGTGATTCCCAAAGCCAAAGCGAACTTAGTTTATGCATATTTTCAAAAAGAAAATCTCTAATACAGTTTCTGCTTTCAAAACAGATTAATGAATTTTTCAATATGTGTTGGAATCTTGAATCTTACATTAAATGTGTAAACTTTAATTTGACGGATTCTGACAATGCTCTATTCGCTGAAGTTTTGGTTTTATTGTTTTACTTTTAGTCATTATAATAGCCTCGATTTATCTTTCGATGATTACCAACGCGCTTCTGACTTTGTGAGATGATTATCTTAATGATTGTCCTTTAAATGTGTTATTTGAGGTTTTGTAAACTTGTGATTATTAGTAAAATACATTTTAGAATTATTTTTTACAAAACTTTAGGATTACTACAAAATAAATTACATATATTTGCATAATTATTAGGGATTTAGGGTAATTTATCACATCAAATCATGAAAAGTTTTAGGAATTACGTTTTTACGTTGATGACTATTCTTTTGAGTAGTCAGTTTATTTATGCTCAATTAGGAGTAAATGCAGACGGGAGTATTCCCAATTCGTCCTCAATGTTAGATATAAATAGTGCCAATAAAGGAATTCTAATTCCCAGGGTTTCACTTACTAGCATATCTGACGTGTCAACTATTACTACTCCTGCAACAAGTTTATTGATTTATAACACCGCTTCTGCTGGATTAATTCCAAACAATGTTGTTCCTGGTTTTTATTTTTGGAATGGATCTCAATGGACAAGAATAGGGAATGCGGTTCATACGCACGAGAATCTAACCCAAGGAACAGGAATCTCTGCATTTACGTACAATGGAGGCACAGCGACCACAGTAGGGCTAGCAAATACTTCAGTATCAGCAGGATCTTATGGAAGTGCAACCCAAGTTGGAACATTTAGCGTAGATGCGCAAGGGCGATTAACTGCTGCTGGGAACACCACCGTTTCGGGAGTTTCGCCTGGCGGTACTGCAGGAGGAGATTTGTCAGGAACGTATCCAAATCCTACAGTCTCAAAAATAAATGGAGTTTCGTTGGGAACAACAACCGCCACCGCTGGAAATCTTTTAATAGGTGATGGAACAAATTGGGTTACAAAACCGATGAGTAATGATGCGACAATATCTTCCACTGGAGCACTTACCATAGGTGCAAATAAGGTAACTTATGGCAAGATGCAATCAATGACAACAAGTAAATTATTAGGAAGTGCGAGTGGAACAGCTGTTTCTGAAATTGCCTTAGGCACAGGTCTGTCTTTTTCTGGCTCAACGCTAAATTCAACAGGAGGAACCGTAACTTCAGTTGGTTTATCTTTGCCCTCACTTTTTTCTGTATCCAATTCTCCTGTAACGACTTCGGGGACATTAACAGGGACATTAGCATCTCAAACCGCAAATACAATATTTGCAGCCCCTAATGGCTCGGATGGAACGCCTACTTTCAGAACTTTGGTAGCCACTGATATGCCAGGTTCTTTTGCCGGTTTTGCAAATCCATCATCATCCATAGGATTAACTGCAAATAATGGTTCGGCAACCACTGCCATGCGTTCAGATGCTACTCCGATACTATCACAGGCAATAACTCCAACATGGACAGGTATCCATACATTTTCTAATGTAACCTATTCTGCTTTATTTACTGGAGGGAACGTAGGGATTGGAACAGCAACACCTGGTGCAAAACTCGATGTTGCGGGTGTTATTCGAACGAATAATCAATTTGTTTCTACAATTTCAACAGGAACGGCTCCAATAGCTGTATCATCAACGACTTTGGTTTCAAATTTAAATGCTGATTTACTCGATGGTAGTCATGGAAGTTATTTTTTGAACACATCAAGTTCTCTAAGTGGTGATGTTTCGGGTGCATACAATGCCACTGTGGTAGCAGATGATAGTCATAATCATACAGAAATAAAAGCAAAAGGCCAATATACTTGGTTGCAATCTACAGCCCCAAGAGACTTTCCAAAGGCAATATCAACATCTTTTGTTCAGGCATCCGACGGTTGGCCAAGTTATGGAACTGTTGTGAATTTTGCAACATATCCTGATGATGGTGGTACGATGCAATTTTACATTCCTTATAGTGCAACGTATGGAGGAAGTTCATTGAAATTCCGATTGGGATTGTATAATAATGCTGGTTGGACCGGTTGGAAGTCTATTTGGGATGACTCTAATGATGGTACAGGATCTGGTCTTGATGCTGATATGACCGATGGTTTACATGCAGCCTCTGGTGTAAATAATGTAGCAAATCAATTGGTGAGAACAGATGCCACTGGATACATTCAAGCTGGATGGATAAATACCATTAGTGGAGATAATGGAACAACAGCAATTTCGAGAATCTATGCTTCAAGTGATGCTTATCTTAGATATTATACTCCCGCTAATTTTGCAACGGCCGCTGGTTTAGCTGTTTCAGGCCATGTTCATGCAGCTGCGGATGTTACAAGTGGTGAATTTAGTAGTGCAAGAGTCAGACAAATGATTTCTGCAGACACTCGAGCGGCAAATTCTGACCCTCAATCTTATAATCCTGCTTTTTTGGCAGATTTTAAGGCAAATTCGACAAACAGTCTGAGTGATGGGGGTACTTATAACGGAGTTTTATCTTTTAGACCTTATGGCTCTGGAACAGATTTTTCGGGTGGACCCATGCATCAAATTGGATTTACTCAAAATGGAAATGTATGGCTACGAACCTCATCAGGTTCAACAAGCTGGGGTTCATGGAAAAAATTATTAACAAGCACTGATATTGGAACTGTTTCTGGTACAGCTAACTATATTTCAAAATTTACTAATGCAAATTCTGTAGGCAACTCAATTATCTACGATGATGGAACAAATGTAGGAATTGGGACAACTAGTCCAGCAATTAAATTGGAAGTTCGTAGCGATGGACTTGGCACATGGCAGGGACGTATGGGGTTGTCAAATGCGACATCAGACAAGCAGGTGTTTTTTGGGAATTATGGAAGTATTGCAGGGGTATTTGCTCACAATTTTGCACTTAATGCTTGGGCTGATTTATACTTCAATACAGTTACTGGCTCAACGGGTATGGTTGTTAAAGGAGATGGCTTTGTAGGTATTGGGACAGCTACTCCAGGAGCAATATTAGATATCCAAGGTGCTTCGGGACTTAAAATAGGGTCTTCTAGCTACGATGCCAATCTTGTTTTTGGGAATAATGCTACATGGAAGAGTGGTATAAGAGTATTTGATAATGGAGATGCAGAGATGAGAATTTGGCATGCTAACGCAAATGGTCAAATTGTGCTTGCTACAGGATATAATGGAGATCAAGCCACGACAATGCCTGCTGATGGTGTATTTATTGACCAAAACAAAGTGGGAATTGGTTATGCTTCACCAGCATCTGCTACTGGAAAATTATTAGTTAATGGGAATGTAGGGATTGGAACTACAACGCCTACCGAAAAACTTCATGTAAATGGGGCAATTGTGTCTCAAAATGGACAAGTTAAACGAGATTTTGCAACTTTTAATACTACAGAAAATTCAAATACACCTATTCATATTAAAACAAACATTCCTTGGAGTAGTATTATGTATCGAATATTAGTAGAAGGTTATAATTATGGTGCAGCACAGCCAATCAATTCCGAAGTAGTTGGATATACTTACGGTCCTAATCCTAGCGCTATAACAAGTGGAAATGCAGTTAATCATACATCAGGTGCGGTTATTTCGCAATATAAAAGTGATGATGGGTATTTGGTTGTTAAATTAACACACGCTTCTAGTTTTTATTTTACTGGGTTCTCAGTTTCAGCTTGGCTCACCAATCCTGCAGGAAATGCATTTGACATTAAAGTATTATCGATTATCCAACAATTAAATGCCTCCCATGGTTCACAAACATTTGATTATTCAGGTTCAATTGCAACTTGGGCTGTTCCGGCTGGTGTTTCTTCAATAACAATTACAGCTAAGGGTGCACAAGGTGGTTCAAATGGTGGCACTGGGGGTTCTGGTGCTATCATGGCTGGTACATTTAGTGTTTCAGATGGTCAAGCGCTTTCTGTTTTGGTTGGTCAGCAACCCACTGGTAGTACTTATGCTGGTGGCGGTGGTGGTTCTTTTGTGGCGTTAGGGGGAACATACTCCTCTGCTACCCCGCTAATTGTTGCTGGAGGCGGTGGTGGTTCTGTTTCTGGTAGCGGGGATAATGCTTCAACGGCTACAAGTGGGAATGGTCCTGCACCAGGTACTGGAGGCTCGGGTGCGCCTACCACAACGTGTGGCGGTGGTGGTGGTGGTTTTTATTCATCTGGTGGTAACGATGCAACTTATTCGTTTGGTGGAGGGCAAGGTTTTCGTCAAGGAGGAGCTGGTGGAGTTTATTCAGGATACCAATCTGGTGGTTTTGGTGGTGGCGCTTGTGCTGATTATGTTGGCTCCTGTAATATTAGAGGTGGAGCTGGTGGTGGTTATAGCGGCGGTAGTGGCTTGAATAGCACTAGTAGCCTGTCTTATGGATATGGTGGTGGCTCATATAACGGGGGAACTAGTCAAAGCAATTCTGTGGGAAATACTGGCAATGGTCAGGTAGTTATTACTTGGTGATTAGTATAGATCCAAATATTTGAACCGTTTTTTTGTTTCTTCATATTTTTCTTTACTTGAGAAGGTTGCTCCACTTGCTAAAATTGCTTTGATATTTAAGGGTAAAAGAATTTTCAATTTTAAAAGAATATATATACTTTTGCATAGTTATTAGGGATTTAGGGTAATTTATCACATCAAATCATGAAAAGTTATAGAAGTTACGTGTTTACGTTACTGATTATTGTTTTTAGCAGTCAGTATGTTTTTGCACAATTAGGGGTAAATGCTGATGGGAGCAATCCAAATTCGTCCTCAATGTTAGATATTAATAGTGCCAATAAAGGGATTCTAATACCTAGAGTTTCGCTTACTGGCACGTTGGATGTGTCAACTATTACCACTCCAGCAACAAGTTTATTGATTTATAACACCGCTTCCGCTGGTATAATTCCAAATAATGTTGTTCCAGGTTTTTATTTTTGGAATGGATCTCAATGGACAAGAATCGGAAATGCGGTTCATACGCACGAGAATCTAACCCAAGGAACAGGAATCACGGCATTTACGTATAATGGAGGCACTGCGACCACAGTAGGACTCGCAAATACTTCAGTATCAGCAGGATCTTATGGAAGTGCAACCCAAGTTGGAACATTTACCGTAGATGCGCAAGGTCGTTTAACTGCTGCTGGGAACACCACCGTTTCGGGAGTTTCACCTGGCGGTTCTGCAGGAGGAGATTTGACTGGAACTTATCCAAATCCAACACTAGTTAATACAGGAACTTCAGGTACGTATAATTACGTCACAACAGATACAAAAGGACGAGTAACGTCTGGAGCATTAAGAACAATCACTGGAACTGCCAATCAAATAGATATTGCCAATGGAAACTTTGGATCAAACCCTAACATAGGAATTCATCCATCATATACCGCTAATTTAAAAGCAAATTCAAACCTAACAGGTGGTGGCACAGCATCATATATTAGTAGTATGTTAAAATGGACCTCTCGTTTTATTGTGATTTCAAATGGGAACGGTTCGCATTTTGCAACCAGTGGTTATTTTGATATTGCAATGCCAACTTCAGGTACAATAACTGGAGTGGGAGGCGCATCAGATGCAACAGCTACAGCATCGGGAATTCCATTAACTTCGTGGCAAGCTTTGTATTATATTTTGCCTATTGGAGCTGGAAATGCCTCAGTGGCAGCTAATTTTAGAATTGCATCCTATACCTCATCGTTAACGGTTCCCGAATCATGGTTACTGGTAGCTGTTGCAAATGGGGATGACGGATCTGTTAGACTTGGAAATGGGATGGTGATAAATTCAGGTCAATCCATTACTCCATCAAATCCTTATATAATTAATCAACCTGTAAACGGATCATTTGCAATAGGTCAATCTGCAAACTTTGATATTACTGGAAACGCAGAAATAAATGGAACTCTTAATGTCAATGGGAATTTGGGAATTGGAACAGTTAGTCCAGCAATTAAATTAGAAGTTCGCAGTGATGGTCTTGGTACATGGCAAGGACGTATGGGATTGTCAAATGCCACATCGGATAAACAAGTTTTTTTTGGTAATTATGGCAATATTGCTGGGGTATTTGCTCATAATTTTGGACTTAGTGATTGGGCAGATTTATATCTTAATACTGTTTCTGGAACCACAGGGATGGTTGTTAAAGGAAATAGTAATGTAGGCATTGGAACTACATCTCCTGGAGTTAAACTCGAAGTTGCGGGAATTGTGAAAGCAAATGCATTTTCTCAGAGCAATAACGGATTGAGAATAAATTCACCAAACGGAGGTTCGTATGTTACTTCAACATCAAGTGTAACAGGAGCTATAAAAATAACATTACCACAATATAGATCCTCTACAATGATGAGAATGACTATTAAAATATATCAATATTCTACAGATCAATCGTATACTATTGAATTAGGTGGTTATAATTATGGATCTGGGAATTGGTATAATACATTTGCAAATGTAACCTCCAGATCAGGTGCAAACTTAGCGGTTCGGTTTGGATATGATGGTACTCCAAAAAATTGTATTTGGATTGGAGAAACGAGTACAGTTTGGTCGTATCCTCAGATTTTTGTTACTGAATTTCAAGCTGGATATAGTAGTTATGATGTAAATCAGTGGAGCGATGGTTGGGCAGTTTCTATTGAACCGGCATTTAATACTGTTGAAGCAACAGCAAATTCTGCGTATTTACCTAGTGGATCGGGATCGACAAATTACCTCACTAAATGGACAACTGCTGGTACTTTTGGGAATTCAGTTGCTTACGATGACGGAACAAATATTGGGATTGGGACAACTAGCCCAGGAGCAAAATTCCATATATCTGCTGGGAATTCTTCAGTTGCTTTATATGGCCCAAATGCTTCGTGGGGAGGAAAATTATATGTTGGAGCTTCACCAGATTTGGCTGTGGCTCAGGCGGCACAGGTTATTTCTACAGATGGAAACCTCCATATTGATCCTGCGCCATCTAAGAATATTTATCTCGGTTATTATCAACCAAGAGATATTTATATCAATCCAGCTGGCGGCAACGTTGGTATTGGAACTACAGGACCAGGAGTTAAACTCGATGTTGCAGGTGCAATTAGAACGAATAATCAACTGATATCAACAATTTCAACTGGTTCTGCTCCATTATCTGTGGCTTCTACAACTCAAGTTTCAAATTTGAATTCAGATTTACTTGATGGATTGCATCTAAATTCAACATCTACAAATAATGATGTAAATGCGGTAGTGAGAACAGATGTTAATGGTTATGCTAACTTTGGTTGGATAAATACAATTAGTGGAGATAATGGAACAGCCGCAATTTCGAGAATCTATGCTTCAAGTGATGCTTATCTTAGATATTATACTCCAGCAAATTTTGCTACAGCAGCCGGATTAGCAACATCTGTTCACACACATAGTTGGAGTCAAGTTGTAAGTAAACCAGCTGGGTGGCTCGATGCTGCCAACCTAATACAAGATAATGCTGATTTTAACAACTCGGTACCAAGTGGGTTTTATCAATTTAACAACGCCGCTCATTCCCCTACGGCTGGAACATGGTATAATATGATTAATGTAAGACATAGTAATACTGGAAATGACCATGGGTTTCAAATTGCAGCATCATATTATGATGAAAATATTTGGACAAGAACATACCAAGGGGGTTCGGGTGCAAACAATGGTACGTATACTCCTTGGCGGCAAGTTATTACTTCTGCAAATATTGGTTCGCAAGGTTTTATTCCAAATAATGGAAGCGGCGATTGGCAAATTGCATCCTCTTCATCAGGAAAAACATATTCAGAAGCATCATTAGAATTAAGAGAAACTAATTTTGCTGGGGGCACACAAGAACCTCCAAGATTGGGATTTCATTGGGGAGGTGTGGTTGCATCTCAAATTGGAATCGAGAGCTCTGGTAGAATTGCAATACTTAATAATCCAGGAACTGGATATGAAAATTTAATTGCAAAAGACATATATACTACTGGAAATATGGGTGTTGGAACAACAAGTCCAGGATACAAATTGGATGTTCAAGGAACGGGAAACTTTGCCAGTAACCTCAGAATTGTTCCTCAATCAGCAGGTTGGGCAGAAGGAATTCAATTTTATATGCCCACTTCTTCAACTTGGGGCGGTTTAAGATGGTCGAGAGATAGAGGTACAAGTGATGGAAACTGGTATATCGGATTTACGGCTCTTGATGCTACCGATGATTTAGTTTTTGGTGCAAATAATGGAGGAGCTCAAATTGATAATATTATTAGATTAACAAAGTCTGGAAATGTTGGTATTGGATCTTCTTCGCCAGGTGCTAAATTAGAAATTGGAGGGCAAGTTAAAATTACTGGAGGCACTCCTGCTATTGGTAAAGTACTTACTTCTGATGCCTCTGGACTTTCCACTTGGAATTATAATAACGCAACTGTTTCAAGTACTTTAAACCCAAGCATGGATGATATAACGTGGACTACGACTTTGGTTTCTGCAGCTACCGATGATGCAGTCTATACGGTTAGTTGGGGTTTTGATTTTACTATCGAAGGAGTGAATTATACCCAAGGTTGGATAACCACAAATGGCACATTGGGATTTGGAACTAATCCTTGTAGTGCTTATAGCAGCTATAGTAATTCTGCATTACCTTCTTCGTTGTCTGCAGATCCAATGCTATTTTTCCATTGGGATGATAATTATGGGAAAAACATTAGATATGTAGTTTCGGGAACATCTCCGAACAGAATTTGTTTTATTGAATGGGATGGTTATCCAAGATCTGGTGGGTCAGGAACTGACGTTGCCGCAAACAGAGTACATGTGTATATAATGATGCATGAAGGTTCAAATTTAGTTTCAGTGAGATATTTAAATCAGGGTTCAAATCCAGACGCACAAGGTGCTGGTGCAACTTTTGGGTTCCAATATGCAGGAAGTAGTAGTGCCAAGACTATCCCCTTGGGCTATAACTCTAAAATGCTTGATGATAATGCTTCAAATCAACATTTTTCTTTAGATTTTTAAAGCTACACTTCTCTCTTTAAAGTCTATCAAAAATAGACACAAACCATTTTTTTAAACACGTTTTAAATTATTAAATATCTTTGATACCGACTTCATTGAGAAAAGAGTTATAAAATCTAATACCTTTTAAATAATTAACAACGTTCAAAAACTTCAGTCAAAGCAAAGCAATATGAAAATAGTAACACATCAAATTAAGGATCTAAAAATTGCAGAAGTTACCTCCGACAAAGTTATAATCAATTCAATTCAAGATGGGTTGGATTTGCTTGGAAATCTATACTATCAGGAGTTCGACAAGATAATTATTTATGAAGAGAATATCACCCCCGACTTTTTCGATTTGAAGAATGGAATTGCTGGAGAAATTCTTCAAAAATTTTCCAACTACCGTGTAAAACTTGCTATTATAGGCGATTTTGCTAAATATACCACAGTAAGCAAAAGTATACACGATTTTATTTACGAATGTAACAAAGGGAAACAAATCAAATTTGTAAGTACACTTAATGAAGGATTGAGTTCCTAAAGTTATAAAAAAAGTGACTAAGTTAGTGAGTAATTAGCCCAACTGAGGATACTTGTTGTACTCATTCCCTTTTATATTGGTTTCTTTTAGCCGTCATTAAATTAATCTTCTTTTAATTAAATGAGAAAAATATGCAATATCATAGACCAAATTTGTATTTTTGTCGTTAAATAGCATCAACAGAAATTTTTAATCACAAATTGTTTTTAGGATTTCTATTTAAGAATTTAAAAATGGATATAAGCAGGTGTTCTAAATTATTATTAATCAGCTTGTTGCTTGTTTTGGTTTTTTCGTGCAAAAAAGAAGAAACGATCTTGACTGATTCATCTTCAAAACTTACCTTTTCCACAGAACTAGTTGCTTTCGATACAGTTTTTACCACAATTTCGAGCTCTACACGACAATTAATGGTTTACAATCCATATAGTCAGAAGGTTAAAATTAGCTCTATTCGATTAGCTTCAAATCAGTCTTATTTTAGCCTAAACATAAATGGGTCAGCAACTAATAGTCTAACCGATGTGGAAATTGATGCTAAAGACAGTCTGTTTATTTTTATTAAAGCCAATATTAATCCTAACAACACGAATAATCCAGTATTGATTACAGATTCAATTCTATTTGAGATGAATGGCAAGATTCAAGATGTAGATTTAGTGGCTTGTGGTCAGGATGCTCATTTTATTGTTGCCGATCATCGTGTAAATGGGTTGCCGCCATACAAAATTGTGGCTGGAGTGGGAGAAAATAAAACTTGGCTCAACGATAAGCCTTATGTAATATATGGTTATGCGGTTGTAGATTCTACGGCTTCATTAACAATAAACGAGGGTTGTAAAATTTACATGCACAAAAACTCTGGAATGTGGATTTATAAAGGTGGAAATCTTAAGGTGATGGGCGTTCGTACCAATCCAGTTGTTTTTCAAGGCGACCGAAGAGAAGCTTGGTATGCTGACGTAGCTGGACAGTGGGATAGAATTTGGATTAACGAAGGTTCTGTGGATAATGAAATAAATTATGCGATTCTAAAAAATGGTTTTATTGGAATTCAAGCTGAAACATTGGATGCTTCGATGGGCAACAAATTGATATTAAACAATACCGTGATTAAAAACATGTCTGGAGTTGGGATATTGGCTAAAAAGTATGTGATAGAAGCAGGAAATAACGAAATTTCAAACTGTGGTCAGTATGCAGTTGCTCTAACTGGCGGAGGAAATTACAGTTTTATTCACAATACAATTTCAAATCAATGGGCTGGAACCACCCGAAGCACCCCTTCGGTTTATATAAACAACTACATCGAAACGGTTGATGCTACCTATATCAGTAATCTTTTGGCAACATTTGGGAATACCATAATTACGGGAAATCTTGGCGATGAACTTTTAATTGATGAAAAAGGCGGTACTTCAGCAACTTTTAGCACCACGTTCGATCATTGTTTGATAAAAACAAATCTAAATATTCCTTCTTTTGTTGGTTGCATTCGTAATAGTGATCCAATTTTTAAATCACTCAGCGACGGTAATTTCAATATTACTTCATCTTCGCCAGTTCGGGATGCTGGAAATTCTACGTTTGGGTCTCTTTATCCTCTAGATATTAATGAGTTTTCGAGAGATGGTAATCCAGATATTGGTGCTTATGAATATAACCCGAGTGCAACAAAAGGAGCTAAACGGAGATAAAAACAAATTAGGAAACGTAAAATATTGATATTTGTGAATAGTTATTAAAATTGAGAGTTGGGTTTTTTAGTTTTTCGGTAATTTTTTTATTTCACAAATTTAAACATTATAACTAAATTGATTATCAGCGAGATTTTCCTTCGGAGAGCTCAATACGTTCGGTTCTCGCATTCGCTCGAAATGACAAAGCACTGATAATTAGCGTATCACAAAATATTGAAAACATATCAAACAATAGTAATTATTAATATGAAATTTACATTTATTATTGATATACTTTATACAAAACAGCATTGAAATGAAGAAAAATATAGCAATTTTTGCCGGTGGAGATTCCGGAGAGTATGAAATTTCGCTAAAGAGTGGAAAGGTAATTGAAAAAAACATCGACAAGAATTTTTTCAACACATGGTTTATTCATGTTAAAGGGAGAAGTTGGACATACCAATTAGACGATGGGAGATTGGTTGAAGTTGATAAAAACGATTTTTCATTATCCACTCCAAATCAAAAAATTATCTTTGATGCTGTTTTTATTGCCATTCATGGTACTCCGGGAGAAAATGGTATTCTTCAAGGATATTTTGAATTAATGAAAATTCCCTACACAAGTTCAGATGTATTAACTTCTGCGTTAACGTTTAATAAAAGTTTCTGCAATAGAGTCGTAAAAACTTTAGGGGTTTCGGTGGCTCCATCTGTTCATTTGTTTGCCGATGAAGAATATTCGGGACAGGATATTATTGAGAATACGGATCTTCCGTGTTTTGTAAAGCCATGTAATTCTGGTTCTAGTGTAGGAATGTCGAAGGTAAATAATCTCGAAGAACTTAAGCCTGCCATTGAATTGGCTTTTAAATATGACGACCAAATATTGATTGAGCATTTTATTAAAGGGCGTGAGATAACGTGTGGCGTTTTTAAAACCAATGGAGAATTGGTGGTTTTGCCTATTACTGAAGTGGTGAGCAAAAAAGAGTTTTTCGACTATGAAGCTAAATATACAACAGGAATGGCAGAAGAAATTACACCTGCCCCAATTTCAGAAGAAATTGCAGTTCGCTGTCGTGAAACATCTGCTTTTTTGTATCGGAGATTAAATTGTAAAGGGGTGGTTAGATTTGACTATATTTTTAATGAAAATGATTTATTCTTTTTAGAAGTAAATACCATTCCTGGTCAATCAGAAAATAGTATAGTTCCACAACAAGCTCGCTGTATGGGTTTGTCTATTACCGATTTATACACATTATTGCTGAATGAATTGTTTTAGAATGTGATTAAAGGATGCTGTTTTTTGAGATAATACCGCTTCTAGATTTAAAATATCTTTGGACTATTATATTCCAAGATTTGGTATAATTTGATAGTTTAGTAAGTTTTTATGTTTTTTCAGAGTGTTCGCCAACACATAATTGTATTGATACCTAATGAGTAGTTGATTTTTTGTTAATCATTTCACAATAAAAATTGGAATATCATACAACCATTTTTTTCTTAAAAATTTATGTTTAATTTTGCAGAAGTTATAAATCAAAAAAAATAATTTTATGGAAAAAAAGACAGGTAATCCTGCCGTTGTTGGTCTAGCTGGTTTTGGTATGACCACCTTATTATTACAACTTCACAATCTAGGACTATGTTCTTTAGGCCCAGTATTAGCCATGGGTATTATCTTTGGAGGTCTTGCTCAAATGATAGCTGGATTTCAAGAACAAAAAATGGGAAATAACTTTGGTTACAGTGCATTCGTTTCCTATGGTGCATTTTGGATTGGTTTGAGTATTATTTGGTTGCTTAATTATTACAAAATTTACGAATCTTCACGCACCGATGTTGGTTGGTATCTTATTGCATGGACTTTATATACAGTGTTAATGTTTATTGCTTCGTTTAGAGTTCATGCAGCTATGACGACAACATTTGGTTTGCTTCTAGCTGGGTTTATTCTTCTTGATCTTGGTCATTTTGGACCAGAAATTTTCGACACTATTGCTGCATACGTCCTTGTTGCATGTGCATTATCAGCTTGGTATATGATGTTTGCAATTATAATGAACGATTTAGCTGGCAAACAAGTTATTTCATTAGGCAAGCCATGTATAAAGAACTATGTATCGTAATAATTAAGTGATACAAAAACCAGCTTTTTAAGTGTTGGAAACACAAGTTTTATCGACACATTATTTAAATATTTTAGATAAAGGCATCAATTCAAAAAATAAGAATTGGTGCCTTTTCTTTTGCAAATTTCTTCAGAAGAATTTTTACCTTTCACTATAAAGCATCGTTTTCTTTTATTAACTTTACTGTCAGATTATTAAATTGATTAAAATCATAATAGTATGAAAAAACTTTTTATCATCGGTTTCCTTTTGGCAACATTTTTTGAAGGATATACTCAGCAAGCTGGAAAAATATTTGACCAAGGAGTTGTGAAAATGAAAATCAGAGATTATAAAGCTGCAATTGTGCTCTTTACAAGAGTAATTTCTATCAATACAACCTATTATGAAGCAAATTTAGAGCGAGGAAAATGCTACGAGGAAATTGGAAAGCCAGATTCTGCAATTGCAGACTATCAATCTGCGTTAATAAAAAATCCAACATATGCCAAAGGCTTTTATTATCGTGGATTATTTTACAGCTCAAAAAAAGATTACATCAAGGCGGTTGCAGATTTCTCGAAAGTAATAGAAATAAAGCCTGAGTTAAATGATGGTTGGAGTGCTCGTGCAGATGTCTATATTAGCTTGAAAGATTGGCAAAAAGCGAAATCTGATTTATCAAAAATGGCTCAAATGAACGCAAGTGATTACACTACTTATTTAAAAAGAGGAAAATGCAACTCGCAATTAAATCTTTCGAGTGAAGCAATGGCAGATTACGACAAAGTAATTCAGCTAAAACCTTATTGCGCTGAAGTCTATTTTTTACGAGGAGTTCAATATCATAAAAACGGGAACTACGCTACAGCAGCAAATGACTTTGCTAAATCTATAGATATGAAATTTGATAATGAAGAGCTCTATCTTCGTCGAGGCGATTGTTATTATATCTCTGAACAATGGGAAAAAGCAATCAACGATTTTACAAAATTAATCACCTATTACAAATTGAAATCTGCGGACGTTTATGCAAAACGTGGGGATTGCTACACCCAAAAAGGGGATTACGTTTTAGCTCAAAAAGATTTTGGCAAAGCAATTCTTTTAGAACGAGATAATTACCTAACATATGTAAATCGAGGCAAAGTGTATCTTAAACAAAACAAAGCTAGCTTGGCACTCCTAGACTTTAAAAAGGCAACCGAAATCAACCCAAAAGGATGGGAAGCATATTTATATCGTGGAGTCGCGCTATTCGATCAAAAAAAGATTAAACCAGCCTTAGATGATTTTAATCAAGTGGTTAAATTAAACCCAAATTCGGGTATGGCTTTTTTTTACAGAGGTGCTTGCAAGGATAATTTAAAAGATGCTAAAGGTGGTTGTGATGATCTAAAAACTGCTGCGAAATTGGGCTATAAAGAGGCAGAAGCCCGCGTAAAACAGTATTGTAATTAAGGTTTTATAAATCCAAATTTTGATTATTGAGTTCACTCAGAAAAAACAATTTGCGGTTCACATTAAAAAGGAGGGGGTGAAGTACCTTTAGAAAATAAAAACAACTTTTCCCAAACTCTAAAATTCTTTGTTTACCAAATTCGTTTGTTCATTTGAAAAAGCAATAAAAAATCGTTTGTCGCCTTACTTTTTGTCTTGAAACAAACAGTAACCAAAATCCCGATAATTATCGGGACAAGACTGCACCAAAAAAGCTAAAAATCACGCTTTTTTGATGAGGTCGATCCCAAGGCTACCGCGGTGCTTTTTTAAAATCCAAGAGTTGCCTTATCATATTTGAGGAATTATATTCTTTGCAAGCCTCTTCTTGTGAGGGCTTAACCGCCTTGAACAAAAGAGCGTTAAGAAAAATAAATAGTTCTGCGTAAAGAAATCGATGTTGTTTGACGACGTTAGGCAAAATGCCGGTTAGAAGTATTTTTCACTTTTAAAATATCATTTTGACTAAAAGGAGGAGTTCATCGATTTTAGTAGAACTATTTATTTTTTAGCACTTTTGCGACAGCGGCGGCATTTTTTGCTGACTCGTATATTTGCA
>JBAXTE010000051.1:0-26837 GCA_037130365.1 Bacteroidota bacterium | reverse complement strand
TGAAAAATCCCGTATGAAACCAGGTCTTTACATATACTGGTGGTACAATTTCCTCTACCGCTGTATTAATTGGCACATTTGCGAATTGATTCATTAGCACATTGTATTTTTCAGTGTCCCACTGTTCCACCATTCCAAAGCCTCTAAACTCGCGTTCGTCGTGGTCGTAGTAGCCGTGATGGTATGCGTAGCGGTTTGTAAACACACTTCCGGTTACTTCGTCGTGGATTTCTACGTGTTCCAGCACATGCACGGGAAATGGTAATCGGGTGATCCATGGATGTCCCGACAGTTTATCGCGAAGATAGTATTTGGTAGATGTGGTGTATTGCAGTTTGGTGATGCCACCCATGCCGTTATCGGATTGAATCATTAAGTAGGGTTTTATCCCGCTGGTGAGTTCCAAATAGCGCATCTTGCGGCTTTGCGATGGGCGTTTGCTGCTCCATATTAAACACGAAGTGCCGTTGCCAAACAAATCGACCACTTCGGCATTTGCCATGGAGTCCACTTGTGGAAAGTTGTTGATTTCTTGGGCTTCGCTCCAGCTGTTTCCAGCTTGGTTTTTCCAGTATTTGGTGGTGGTGCTTCCAAAGTAGATAAGGTCGGTGGTGCCAGTGCCATCCACATCGGCTAACCTGATTTGTGAAGGGTTAAACTGGTCGGGACGTTCGAAGTATGGTGGATTTGCCATCATTACCCGTTCGCCAAAATGTCCATAACCCAAATTTGGCCAGTAGCATAGTGTGCCATTGGTAATTCGGACGATGTCCGAAAGTCCGTCGCCACTCATATCGGCCAAGTATATTTGTTTCAACTCGTCGGAAAAGATGGCTTTGGGACCTTTCTCTTCGGTGGTGTTGCAGCGGAGCCGGCGGTAGTTGCCGTAGCCTTTCTTGCCTTCACTTAGATAGATTTCAAAGTAGTCGCCTTTGCCGATGATGATATCGCCCAGTCCGTCGCCGCTTAAATCCACGATTTTTATATTGGGGTCGCTCAGGTTGAGGTTGGGCATCTCCGCAAAGTTGGCGAACGGTTGCCACTGCCCGTTTTCGTCGCGGGTATAAAAGCCGTTCATTCCTGGGGCGTTGATCACCAGTTCGGGCAATCCGTCGGAATCGACATCGGCAAAGTGAAACGAGGATTTTTTGGTGCTTACCGCTGCTGGTTTTAGCAGCTCACATCGCATACCGCCCAATACTAGTTCGGGTTCGGTAGGTGTGCCTGCAACGGGTTCTTCGTAATAGCGTTGGTCGCCCTTATTGGGGATGAAGTACCACGCATTTTGATCTTGTTTTAATATTCCGTTGATGCCCTCGCTGTAAAGGTCTGCCCATTGACTGCTTCGTCCATCTACTCCGTCGGGGATGTTATTGAGCATTTCGGGGGAGACTTCATATATTTTTGTGCCCAGTTTCGCTTCGGAGTACGTAAAACTTAATGTGGGTAACTCTTCGCTGTTGCCGTTTAGGTATCCTTTGTGGGTGGCTGTTTTTAGCAATGCCAAATGTTTGTCCATGTGCTCGTCTTCGAGGTAGCCAAAGTCGGTTGATTTTACCAATAAGGGGGTGGTGCCAAGTTCGGTGAACTGATGAAACATCAGCACGCGTTTACACAAACGGTAGGTGCGTATCTCAAAACCTGCTTTATAGGTTGAAAAGGGATCTTGACGACATGCCCATTCTTGAGTTGGTGTTACTTGTGGGTTGTTTGTTGGATGATCGCCATAATCGAATACTAATCGAAAATGCCAGTCGTTTTGGTAAGCGGGTACTGCTGGATACACGGGGCTGTACATTGCCGCATTGCCGTAACGGACTTGTTTCAGATACAGGTTGGTTAAGCATTCGTTGGTTTCCCGACGCTGGTGCTCATAGACTTCGCTTGCTATTCCGCTACCAGTTTCTGCTGTATAGTTTTCACGCTTGTATTCAAACTCGATCAAATTGCCTTTGGCGTTCCAGCTTTTTTCTATCATCCACGTAAATATCTGCTCGGGGTGATTTGTGTTGGCGATTACAGCTTGATTAGTCAGTCCGTAAACACTGGTGGTGTTCTCTTTGGAGATGCTTCGCCAGTGGCTCACCTTGTTTGTGGTGTCGTACCACCGTTCGATTACCGCAAAAAGTCCTTCGGTTCTTGGTTGATATGGGAACACTTTATAGGTGCCTTCTGTTCGGGTGTCGTGTTTCCACGCTCCATTCTCCTCTTTCAATATTGCTACAAGGTCTTCGGCTCCCGACAAAATAAAGGTGTCGCTTTCGTGATTCTCCAAATCTAAATATTGGGGTAATCCTTTATCGGTCTTTCGTGATACGGATGGGATGCCTACATTCCAACCCAAACCAAACGAACCGTTACCCGATCCGCTATCATAGCCAAGTGCCAATTGTGGTGTAAACTCGCCTCGTCCGGCACTGATGATTAAAGGTACGGTGTATGAGCCGGTGCCTGTTACAGGGTTTGCCTGAAACTTCTCGCCCATCCCATGTATGGCGCCGCCGCCTTTGGGTAAGTTTACAAACGATTGCTTGCCCGTAGATGCGGTCTCATTCTTCTCGCCCGATGCCTCTTTGCCTGACTGCCCTGTTTGCTTACTCTTACCCTCTTCCTGTAACTGACTCCCCTTGCCTGCTCCTTCTGCCGATTGTTTATGTTTGTTTTCGTCCTTGTATTTCATTGTCAGTGTGGTTGTTGGTGTTATTTATTTTCTTCTATTACATTTCGATTTATCCATTTAATAATGGTTAATTTATTTAAATAAACTTACTTTATGTATTTTTCATATTATTTAATTTATTAATTATTGAAAGTCCATTATTTAATGAACTTTCAATAATTAAATTATCAAAATAAAAAAAGTGTTACATAATATACTACACATTTAGTTATTTTCAATTCGTTGATTGAAAACTATATATTTTCAATGTTTTACTTTTTGTGCAGTATTATCATTATTAGTAATCTTTTTAGTTATTATTTGGCTAGTTGCACTATAATAAAAGTAATATCTAGTAAAAAGATTTTCATTATAGTTGTTTTCGGTTATTACATAGCTAAACGATTTTCCCCCTTTATTGTTCGGGAATTTTATATCCAAATCAGACACTATAAAAACATCTCTCCCCTGATAATTTACGTAATATTTTTTAAAACTACATAATATTTTTCTAATGTAAATGTTTGTGCAATCTGCTGTATAAATAGAAACTTCATAAGATGGAGAAGAGGATTCAATAGGGAAATCATTTTTAGCATATAAAGAATCAATAATGCGTTTTGGGACACCAGACCATCGACTAATTGTTGGTTGTATTGAAATTATATCAAGAGTGTTTTTATTAGATTTATTCCTTTTTTCTTTTTTAGTAACTAGTTGGTGCCATTTAAGCATTTTTTCAAAGTTACTATCTAGTTCAGCTATTTCTATAGCATCAAATCGTAGTGTGTCAGGTAGTCCTAAAGGGTTATGATAGATATTATCATAGATACTGTCAAGTCGAGTTTTTTCTTTTTCATTTAAGATTGAATCTGTTTGACAGAATGCAGATTGCATGATGATAAATTGAATTACCAGCAAAATAAATAAATGTTTTTTCATAATTATTGTAATTTATATTTAGTGTAATATTGCTTTTTTGCGCGAGCATCATCTAAAGAGTATCTGTCATACTCATATATTTCATTTCCTGACGGAAAATATACTTCATATTTAATGCTAGTTTCTTTATTTGCTATTGAATTACAATCTCCTACAAGATTATTTTTTTTATCCCTTAAATCAAAGCTAGGCTCGCCAATACCTCCAGGGTGAGAGTGTGAGAGATTGATTAGCATGTTCATTCCTGCATCATTTTCGAGAAAACGTCCCTCCATGCTAGTGTTTATTTCACTATGATCAGTACCAACAATACCCCCACTATTATTATATAGTCCACGTGCCCATTCAACATCAGAACTAGCAGCAACGAAATGATAAAAATCATCGGTGTCAACTGCATTGTCAAAATTGTAAATATCATATTTTTCAGATCTTTGCTTTATACTAAGCATGCCATGTTTTAGAAAAAAAGATTTACCTTCATTATTTATTAATTTATCTACTAATTTAAGCTTGGCTATATCCTCATTTCCAGAATATTTCACACCTTCGGCAACTGTTAAAATGGTTCCATCAGTACGTTGATAGTATTTATCTCCTCCTTCAATGGATGTTATTCTTCCAGTTTTTTTGTCAATCATAAAATTATATGATTCAACTTTTGGTATCATTTTATATTCGGAACTCTCATTAGAGACTATATTTGATTCAGCAGGAATATCTATAATCGAATTTTCAGGGGAATCTTCCCTATACGGAATCTGAATATCAGAATTATCAGAGCAAACATAATTATCAGGTTGTTTTTTAGGAGCCATTGCACTATCTGGCATAAACGGCTCCAAACCATCAATATCTATTGCGATAATAGGTCTATTCCCCGCATACTGATACGGTGTGTAAATCGGATACTTAAACTGCAAAGCATCCACACTCACAAATCTACACAACCATGCTGCATAGTAACGGGCACCATAGTAATAAAGTCCTGTTTCTTCATCCCGCTCTTTGCCCACATATTTATATCGTTTGAGACTCACTTCTGTTTCGGTGCGACCAGAACGGTAACTTGTGGTGCCATAAGGGTGATACTCCTCGTATGAAATTATTTGTGCTGTAGTATCTAACTCCAGACATGCACTACCCAAATGGTTGTTGTATTGGTATCGTACTACTGGATTGTTGCCCGTTTCGGTTTCTATCATGGCAAAGCGGTCGCGGTCGTCAATAATGTGAACGGTGCTTCGTTCGGTATCTAGTTCGTCGTTTATATACTTGCGGTATATTTCGTAGTCGCCAATGTAGTAGCGCTCTTCTCTGTTATTGTTTTTTATTACTACTTTTCGGCTTCTATTGCCTCCCATATCGTAGTTGTAATACGAAGTGAAGGTGCCGTTGCCGGCACTTTGCAAACGGTCGGCAAAATCCCAAACCATACTGGTAAGGTGTGGCATGGTGAGCATGTTGCCATGCACATCGTAGGTGTAATCGTTGAGCGTTTGGTTGGGGTCGTGCTTTAGCAAACGGTTGGTTTCAGTGTCGTAGACATAATCCTTCCAATTGTCGCTTTGCATGTTTCCCAGTTCGTCAAACACGTAGGTGTGGTTGTAAGTTTGCATGGCGTTGGCGGCCGTGTTGGGTGCGCCAATGCTGTTGGTGAAGTCGTTAGGGGTGGGTGCCGTCAGGCTGGTGAGTTCCCTGCCCTTGGCGTTTATCAGCCGGTAAAGCGGGTCGTAGGTATAGGTGGCGTTGGGCGCAATCACCTGATTGCTGTAGTAGTGCAATTGTTGCGCATTGTCATTTTGCTGCACGATGTTGCCCACGGCATCAAAGGTGAAGTTGAGATCCTGCAACGCATCCGACGCCCCGTTTCGCCTGGTGTAAATGTTTGTCAGGCGGAAGCTCTTGGGTTTGTAGGTGTGCGTGGTTTGGGTGCCGTTGCCGTAAAACAGTTCGGTGCGTTGCCCCATTTCGTTGTAGTTGATGTTGCTGATGTACTCGGTGGCGCCATGCATAACCTTTTCCAACAGCCCAGCCTTGTTGTAGGCATAACTTGCAACGGTGTTGTTGGGTTGTGTGATGGTTAGCGGTCTGTTCAAGGCGTCGTAAGTTGTTTATCCCAATTTAATCAGTAGGAAGCAGTTAGCTGCTTCGCTATCTGATTTAGTTGGGGTTAACCCTCGATTATGCATCTTGGGTTGTTTGTGTTTGATATTCAGTATGTAACGAAATTCAAAATTCTCAATGCATAATCGGGGATTGACAAATTCTTCACTTTGCAAAGCTACCGTTCCGTTCCAATCGAGCACGTTTTGGTAATCTGTTGCAAATTGTTTGGTCAAAGTTATTAAATTAATTTTTGAAATCGTACACATAAAAATTGTTTTTTTATCTTGGATGTAAACATTTTTTATGTGCCCAATATTGAAGTATTGAAAGCCAATATTTAAACTGACTTTCAATACTTCTCCTTATGTGTTTTAGTAATTTCAATATTTAATTTACGTTACACTTCATAAATAGTGGTAAGCTACAGCTTATCATTCTCTAATCCTAGTCGTTCTAAGATAGGTGCAATTGATAAATCATTAAGTTCAACTTCTTTGAGTATAGAAATGACTAAATCAACATTTTTTTCTTTTACGGCTTCGTCAAATTTATCCATTAATCCACTTATATAAAGCCGTTCATTAACAGTCATGCCTCCATATTTATTCATCATAGTAATAGTTTAAGGTTTAAGAACTTTGAAATTTGTTATACGAACGTTTTGAGGGTTAATTAGATGTTCTGGGAGTCCTCCAACGTTGCCATCTAATGGTAAAGCAGATCTTGTCTTAATAATATCTAAAACATTGGCTTTACCTTCTATCATAAAATCCGCAGTATTATTAAAACCACTTGCTCCGCCAGACGGCAGGCCTGCTACATTTCTGTAATTGCTAACTGTTGTAGGATTTGCTGTTGTCCAGGAGAAACCTTCAACTCTGGAGTCTCCACCAAAAGCCCGATAAACAGTTATTTCCCCCTTCTTAGCGGCAACACTACTTTCTTCAAGCACAGCATTTTCAGATGTGGCAACAATATTTGAAGTTTTTGTCTTGTTAGATTTTGATCCAACTGTACCGTTTACACCTTCAAGTAATTTGAAAGCTCCATGTAATAAAGCAAATTGGTTCAAGCCCTTAGCAAATTCAACTAAAGGAGTAAGATCGGCTTCTTGTTTGTAAATAGGACCAACTGAAGCTATCGTACATGACTTATTGTCTTTGGTATATGTATATGATATTGTTCTAATATTATTGTCATTATCGTTGTAGACTTTCAATGTGCCATTTGTTGGTATCTTCAGGCTATTCATTACCAAGCCAAACATCTGTTTTTCGTCTTTGCTTGGCTTACGAGAGGAATCTAATGTAAAACCAGTAACAGTTTTGAGTCTCTTCCCATTGGAATCACTACTTGGTCGAATGTATTGGTTTGTATATGTTTCAATAGACTCTTCCAAACCATCCAAATCAATATATGTTATCGGCTTATTCCCCGCATATTGATATGGCGTATAATGCGGATACTTAAACTGCAACGGATCCACGCTCACAAATCTACAAAGCCATGCTGCATAGTATCTAGCACCATAGTAATACAAACCAGTTTCTTCATCCCTCTCTTTTCCAACATACTTATACCTTTTTAATGAAACCTCAGTTTCCGTTCGCCCACTTCGATAACTAGTAGTTCCAAAGGGATGATATTCTTCATAAGAGACTATACTTGCTGTTTCATCAAGTTCCAAACAAGCTGAACCCAAATGGTTACTATATTGGTATCGAATAATCGCTACTGGATTCTGAATAGGTTGCCCATTTTCAATTGTTTTAGTTTCAAGATTAACTATTTTATTATTATGGTCAATTTCGTATTTGACTTGACTTTCTTTATCTTTTTCTTCTTGATTATCACCTTCTTCATTTTGAGCTATTTTAATACTCAAAATATTCAATGACTCCCGTTCAAAATCCAAATCTCCACTAATAAATTTCCGAAAAACTTCGTAGCCATCAACATAATAACGCTCTTCCCGTACACTACCTTTTTCTACTACCTTGCGGCAACGGTTTCCTGTGCTGTCGTAAATGTAATAGGCGGTGTCACCTGCTAAATTCAGTTGCACTCGCCTTAAACGGTCTGAAAAATCCCATTGCATCGAGGATAGATGAGGCATCGAAGTCATATTGCCGTGTACATCATACGTGTATGAAAACACATCTTGCCCCACTTGCGTACTGCTTAAATAGTTGTTTGCTGTATTGTTGTAGTTGTAGGTTCTTGTCCATTGGTTTTGCGAACTCATGGTTTGAATATTTCCCAACTGGTCGTAAACAAATAGTTGAGTGTAATTCTGCATCGCATTCGCACTTGGATTGGGTACGGGAATGCCATTTGCAAAATCATTACTATCGGGCGCATTTAATGAACTCAACTCCCGTCCTTCGGCTTTCAACAACCGATACAACGGGTCGTACTCGTATCTGTCCGTAGGTGCTATTACGGCATTATTAAAGTAATGTATCTGTTGGGCATCGTCTCTCATTTCGGTGATGTTTCCTATCGAATCATAAAAGTAATAAATATTTTGCAATATATCAATACCTGTGTTTCGGGTAGTTAATATTCTGGTTACACGGAATGTTTTATGGTCATACTCATACTTGGTTTTATACCGTATGCTAATATGGTTTAGCCCAATAACTAAAAATAGTAATCAATAATTCATATTAGCATCGAGCATTAAACCATACTAAATTTCAAATTGTCCGATGGACTAATTTGAAATAAGTATTGGTATAACTGTTGTTTCCGTAGTAAAGTATTGAAAGCCAATCTTTAAACTGGTTTTCAATACTTTAATTCTAAAAAATTAAAAAATACCACTTGGCACACTACCCAGATGGTACACTACCATCATAATGCTATATTTGATATTTTTCCTTTGCTTCCTGTAAGGACAAATTCCTTAATAGTGGTGTGCCACCACCATGAATTTCGCTTTCAGGGTAAGATAATTCCCAATATCGTTTATCTTTGGGGTCTTGATATAATTTATTCCAACCACTTTCATCTTCACCTATACCTTCTAGATAAGAAGATATTAGACTTTCTATTCGCTCACTTATTTCATCAGCTTTCATTAAATTACCTTCAAGCTTCCAGCTTCCTCGTAATTCTTTTTCGTTTGGTTTTAATTTCATCAATGTACTATATTAAATATTGAACCTTTAGGAATTAGTTGATTTGGGAGTGCAAATTCCCTTGCTCCACCAGCCGTTCTTCCAAAACCAACAAAACCAAGATTTGTCCGATTTATAGGAGAACTTAATCCGAAACGAGGAGTATTAAACTCAATTACTTTAAAACCAAAACTACTATTAGGGATAGTTAATCGTTTAGCTATTTGGCTTGCATTAAGTCCTGAGATATCATCTGCTGCGGTCACAAATACATCTACAGCATCAGGTGCACCTAATGTTTTACCACTAATGTTTGCGGGTATTACACGAGCTAATCGTTTAGGAACGGGATTTGTTACAGTCTTAGCGGCATCACTAGTAATATTTGTCTTAGGAATGGATTTTATTTTAGACATAGGTAAAGATGAAGCAAGCCCAATATAAAACCCACCAGTTAATCCTTTGAAAAAGACTTGAGCCAAAGTTGGATCAGGACTATTCCAATTTTCTTGATTATATAATCCAAATAAATTTAACCCCTTATATGTGTAATTATTATAATTAACCACACGAGAAGAACCTGATGGAAGAGTTGGAACTTTAATATTTATTGTGTATCCTGGTTGTCCTTTCGGGTCAAACTTGTAATCGGACACCTTAGACCCAGTAATACTTATACTAATCCTACTAAAGGGGTTATTTGGAATGTCAAATTTATATTCATAAGTGATAGTAAAAGAAACTGCCCCCTTTGGAGTTTCCAAAACACTTGGATCTATTGGTTCGGCTGGTTTTGACGGTCTTGGCGCAACATAAAGGGCGTCTGGTTTATGAACGGGGGTTGGGTCTTTTTTCGCTTCTTCCAACCCATCCAAATCAATATAACTTATAGGCTTATTCCCCGCATACTGGTATGGGGTATAATGCGGATACTCAAACTGCAACGGGTCCACACTCAACCAACTCTGCACGCTTTTAGCCTCGCGCGAAGGCGTCAGGTCATACGTGCGAAGCACTTGTATTGTCGGTTGATATGTTAGTTTCAGGCATCCCATTGTAACCACAAAGTTAATTATTTTTTTCACACTGAACCTGTCGGAATAAAATTTTCAGTTCCTGCGGATTTTCAACTGAAAAAAAAAACTCGATTTTTTATGTTGGTTTGGGAGCGAAGCGGACATGGCAACATAAAAAATGAGCATCCAAACGCACTCTGACTCCAAATCGACGCTAATAGCTTTTGCGTGCGGAAGGTTTGGTGAACTTCCTTAAATCTTCTAATCCAACTGCTAAAAATACAGGAAAAACAGCCCTGAGCAAAACGGCTGGACAGCTGACTGCAATGAGTGCAACGGTTTGCGGGCAGATGTACAAGCGATAGCGAGCCGCCAGCGAGTGGAGCAAGGGTGGCAGACCAAGAGCCACGATTCATCGGGGCGGGGGATGCCATATGTAGAAGCGCAGGACTGGCGTAATCTTTTGCTTTTTCCTGGGCAAAAGGTATGACAGCCCGAAGCGCACTACACAAGGCTTACCGCTTTATCCGCCAAAGCGAAGCGGAGGCAAATAAAACAAGTCAAGCCGAAGCCCGTGGCGACCCGCAGGCGAGCAAAAATTACAGGCAGGCGGTGGATGTGTTGCTGCTGAACAGAACAACGTGGCGTGAAGCTGCAAAAGCAGACAAAGAAGCCTGCCGTGAGGAAGAGGGAGGAACTGCAAAAAACATGACAAGCTTTCACCCGTAGGGCGTGAAGTTTCCCGACATCCATTTGAAAATAAAAAAAAGAGAATGGCGGGATACTGAACGGCTTGGCGTGGTTTGTTGCTGACGACCGATGACGAACACCGCTTTTCCTGGTTCTTCCCGTGCCTCTCATGCCTCTTTCCCGTGCTTCCCTATCTTATCGGGTGGTATTGGTTTACGGCACTCTGCAGGGCTTCCAATTCGGTTTGTTTGTATTGCTCGGTGCTGCTGCTTCTGCGATGTCCCATAAAAACCTGAACCACCCGTAAATCCTTGTTTTGTTTGAGCATGTTCGCCACCACGCTTTGACGGATTTTCAACGGAAGGATTCTATCTTTCCCCACTTTTTCCTCGTTGATCAAATGGCTTATCCCGTGCGGATTCAGATCAGTTCCGAACTTCGATACAATAAACCAGTCACTTTGCTTCTTCGCTTGCTTCAACAACATTTCCCGTTCTTCCAAGTAGTTGTAAAATAACAATATCTGACTGGCTTGCATCGGCAATGTCCTAGCGTTGGTTTTTCCGCCTCGCTGTACAAAGATTTCTCCTTTCTGCAGGTTTATATCACTTACTTTCAAACTGGTGATCTCATTTACCAATAACGCCTGATAGATCAACAAACTGATGATGATCTGGTTTCTTGTTTTTACTCTCTTGTCTTTGGGTTCATGTTCTTTCAGGAGTGTTTCCATCTGGCTTTTTGAGTAAAGTTTCTCTACCGCTATGGCTCTGTTTATTTGATCCTTCAGGTAGAGTTTTTGACATGGGTGGTCTTTCCGTATTCCTGTTTCCTGCAAGTACCGATAATAAACTTTAACGGCAAACAGATTGTTGTGTAATGATTTTGGATGCAATCCCTGTTTGCGCAAATAGCTGATGTACTGCAACACGTCGCCGAGCGTGGCGCTTTCTTCGTTGCCGTTCTGATAGTTCCGGTAACGCTTTATCATGCTTGGAAGTCCTGTGTTTCGATAGTTTTCTTTTATGTATTCTTCAAGAGTCATCTTGTAAACTGTTTAATTGATTTATTGTGATGTGGGTATATACTTCGGTGGTTTCTAGCTGTAAATGACCTAAAAAATCCCGTACTTTCTCCAGTTCCATCCCGTTTTCTATCAGGTGCGTGGCTATCGAGTGGCGTAAACTGTGGATGCTTAGTTTTTGGATTCGTTCTTCGGATATGCCTGTTTTTTTGAGCAACGTTTTCAGGGTTGAGTTGTACGTCCATTCCTGCATCCGGTCTCCTTTGCTGTTCAGGATGATGGCTTCGCCCTGCAGATTTTCAGTTGAAAAAAAAAGGTTCAGATCTTCACTCATCCGCTCGGTTAACGGCACGATCCTTCTTTTGTTGAACTTCCCTTTCGGAACGATCAGAAAGTTCTCTTTCAGGTAAAAGTCCTGACGGTTTGCCGCCGTCAGTTCTCCCACCCGTAATCCGCACCCGTAAGCCAAATGCAGAATGATGGTTTCCTGTTTGTCGGCCATTTGGTAAAGTGCTTCCACTTCTTCCTGCGTGAGGATTTCACGGACATAATCGCTTTGATAATTCTTTGGATAAGTGATGTTGATTTCCGGAGCGGTGTTTATCTCTTTGGTGTCGAGCAACATCTCGTAAAATAGTTCTATGGCCCGGATGTGGTGAAAGACGGTGGTGAGTTTGATGACGTTTCCGTTTACCTTGTTGGGGCGATCTTTCAGGTAACGGGAATAACGGATGATGTCTGAACTGGTGATTTGGGTGATCTCTTTGTGGTGGTGTTCCAAAAAATCCTTGATCTGTCGGGTTCTGTGGATGCTTGTTTCTTCGCTATATCCCTTTATAATCAAATAATTAAGATAATTTTTAAGGTGTTCTTCAACCATTTTTACTACGACGTTTTTAGCTTTACGATTGATTTGCTTACTCTTCTTTTTGGAATTGGGAACACTAGAGGAGTTTTTAACTATAAATCTTTATAAATAAGATAGTTATATTATTTATTTACTTATCCTAGTGTTCCTTTAGCGTTCCGTGGTGTTCCAAAACCTGTTTTCCCTCTTTTTTCAGTTGCTCTATCTGAACCATCAAAAAGTTCTTTATTTCGGCTCTTAGTTTTTGATAATTATCCCAATAACTGATTTTATACTTTATCCCTTTATTGGTGTAACCTCCTGTCTGTTTGATGTATTCGAGTTCCAGCAAGGTTTGTACATATCTGAAGATTTGTGTTTTGCTGACGTTTAATTCTTGTCTTACATCTCTTAATATAAACTCCTGATTCTCTTGTTTGACATGCTTTTTCAACCGCTCAAAAAACTGTCGTAAACTTCCGTCCAGTTCATCCACTTTTAGGATGATGCTTTCAAAAAGTACGCCTGTTGCCTGTTCTATGTCTTCTATTTCGGTGATAAGTCGGTTGTCCGATGTTACTTTCCGCTGGTACTGGTTCAGGATGGTTACCTGCTTAATCACGGATTGATACATCTCGTTTAATCGTCGTACCTTGTGCACTTTGTCGGGCAGATGCAGTTGGGTGGCGTACGGGTTTATCACTTCGTAATGTTTCAGGTTTCTGACGACCTGTTGGATAAATCCGATGGTTTTGTGCTGCTCCTGCGGGTCTATTTCTCCAGCATTGCGACGGTTTTGGTAACTGATTATCCGCTTGGTTTGCTCCTTGCTTTCGTCCACTGCCAACAAAAAACTGCGGCTCATGTTGTCTTCGTAACTTTCTCCTTTGGTGGTTGCCGACAAACTGCTAAACTGCCCTTTTACCTCTTTCTTGGTGCTTTTATTGTTGCCTTTTTTGTCCTTGATCGTCACCGAACTCCGCAACACCTGATTGCTGATGAACTCACGCAATGCGTAAAGGGCATCTTCTTTCAGTCCGTCCAGATCTTCGATGATGATGATTTTTTCGTACAGGTCATATTCTCCCCAGTTGTACAACGAACTTTCGGTGATTCGGGTAAATCTCAACACGTCTTCCTGTGGCATCATGTCGGCTATTCGGCTTATCATGTGCGTTTTTCCGCTTCCGCTCGTGCCTTGCACCAATGCGTGCAAAGGTTGCTTGTTCAAATAACTGATCGTGATTAAAAAGAGCAACAAACGGCTGTTCTCTTCGCCCACGATGCCCGCTTTGCCAATCTCTTTGTTCAGGTTGTGAAGTAGGTTTTTGCGTTTTAAAAAGTCATATGCATTTTGGTTGATAGGTTTATCAGTTGATGAGTTGATTGGTTCACTGGGTTTTTCTTTTTCAACTGGGTTCTCATTTGAAAAAATAAGTTCGGTTGTCTGTATTTCAATTTCTTTCCGTTCTTCCAGCAATGCGTTGATGATTCCGGGTTCATGACCTTGTAGTAAGCTGTTGACGTCTTCATTTTCGGGGGTTTCCACTTTGCTAATGGCTATTTTAGGCAACCGCTCTTTCAATATAGCCCCGTACTTGTTTACGGCTTCTATGCCTGCCATATCGCCGTCAAAAAAGAAGATGATCTCTTCCAGTTCCTTGAGCTCTTTTATGGCCGTGAGATGTTCTTCTGTCAGTCCATTAGTTCCATAACAAGCTAATAATTGGAAATCGAAAGTAAAAAGGCTTGGGCTTAACTGCAAAAGACTGGCGGTGTCTATCACGGCTTCGGTCAGGATTAGTTTTCTAGTGTCTGCTTTCGGATAGCCGGGATAAAGTCCCGATCGGTCTTTCAGGTAAAAGTGGCGTTGATCCTTTTTGTCCAAGGTGCTTCTAAAATATAAGCCGGTGATTTGGTTCTCTTTGTTGCGCAGGGCAAAACAGATGCACCATTTTCCAAAAGTATTGTAAGCGGGTTCACCTGTTTTTGACAGTTTTCCGGTTTCTGTCAATAAACCCACTTGCAAGCACTCTTTTATCAGGGTTTCATCTTTTCTTGCTCCGTGATGGAACTGCCCGCCATTGTAGCCGACTTCTATTTTCTTATAATCCAGGTTTCGTTGCTCCAGGTACATTTTGGCGGATGCGGAGTTGTAGATGGCATTCTTGAAGTAGATAAACATATTGCCCAAAAATCGGGTTTTGTCTGCAAAAGGCAAAGGATGCGTTTCAACGGAGTTTATCGACCGTGAGGGAAGAATCACACTTTTTCCGTTGATAAGTCCTTCACATTTCAAAATGGCTTCATGTTTATCTAAATTATCCTTGTGCATCACAAAATCGATCACATCCATGCTTTTGCCGTGGGTTTTGCAGTTGGACGAGAAGCAATAAGCCGTTTGGGTTTTATAGTACACCTGCATGCTCGGCGTTTTGTCCTCGTGAAACGGACAGTTTAACCGATGGTTCTTGTCTGCCTTCAATCCGTAATGTTGTAAGATGGTTCCGATTGTAAGCTGCTGTTTTATCTCGTTGATTTCCATTGTTGAAAACTTTTTATTGCTACATTTGAGTAGCAAAGTAAACCATTTTTGTGGCAACAACCAAATTTCAATATAAACAACTTATCAACAATTAGTATTATTATCTGCTTATTATTGCTACATATTTGCTATTTTTGCACTGTTGATAAATTTTAAATGTAGCAAATCATGGCAGAACTTGGTAATAGAATATTAAAGCTTCGTAAGGAAAAAAACCTATCCCAAACAGATCTTGCAAACAAAGCTGGTGTTTCTTACGCTCAAATTGGAAGATACGAGACTAAAGGGGCTCAACCTCCCGCTGAGATTATTAATAAAATAGCGGACGCCCTTGAAACTACAACCGATTATCTTATTAACGGAGACAAAGACGAAAAGGCTAAAGCTACACTAAAAGACTCTGAACTGCTACAACAATTTAAAGCCGTTGAACAACTTAACGACAAAGATAAAAGCACCATTAAAGACATTATCGATGCCTTTATTAAACGAAACAAAATACAGCAAATAGCAGCTCTATAAAACGATAAACGCCAGGCTTTCGCCTGGCGTTTATCGTTTTATGGTTTTACTGATCTATTTCTTTAATTTATATCCTTTTGGAGGTGTTGAATATGAATTTGTGTCAACTCTAGGATCAAGGTAATCAAATTGAGTACACATATTAAATTCTTTTTCGGGCGCTTCTACTGGATAAATGTATCTAAACCCATCTTTAACAGACAGATACCTTCCTAAATCCTTATAACTCAGCTCGACAAACTCACCATTTTCGTCAATTTTGTATTTTGTCACTTTTTTAAAAATAAAAAAATAGCCAGAATGCTTTTTAAATGGGGGCATCCATGAAAACCGCATACTTTCAATTAAATCATTGGTGATCACTCCTTCCTTGTCAATAGAAGATGACAATTGGTAAGTTCTGAAGTTATCTCCAGCTAAAACCAATTGGGACACTCTCGTCTCATTCTTCTTTGAGAAATTCGCTATAATGGTTTGACTATGTTTATTTAGGTAATTTACATGATAAATAACCGAAACATAACTTTTATTTCTATCCGGTAATTTACAAACATACGTGATATGATTTATATCACTTTGATAACCACTATTATCAATATTTACATAATCATAAAGGTATTTCTTTGTGCAGTTAGGATGTTTTGGTATGTTAAAAGGTAATTGATGTTCTCCGATGAAGTTAAAAGATAATGGAAAATCAAAACTCTTGAATTCATTAATGAAATTATTAAATGATTCTGAATTTTGATATTTTCTTGATTCATTTTGTTTCGAGCAATTTGTAAAAACGGCTAATGCTATTAGCACTAAAATTAATCTATAATAAATTTTCATAACAATTATATTTAGCGATTAAATGATACATTAGGTCTGATTTCGGTCACTTTAGTAGAAAACGAACTTACTCCTTCTGTAGTAAGTGATTGCAAAAAACCATTATTGGAATAAAATCTGCCACCACCCGCAAAAGCATTATCTCTATATGTATAAAAATTACCATAATAATCGTTACCCCTACCTGTTATATTTGCATAATGATTTGTAGCAGAATTGAAATTACCTTTATCTCCGGCTCCTTGTTCATTTAATCCTACCATGACTGGATATCCGCTCAAAAGATTACCATTAATAGTTCTTAAAGCGTCCATGAAATTACCTGAAACTGGATCTATTTTTTGTCCATTTGTCGTTGCAATATCAATTCTTGTACTTGGGCCACTGGGGACAGCTCCCCCAAGTACGTTTTGTTTTACAGCTAGTTTATTGCAATTATCCCCTGGCTTAAATAGCACAAAACTTACATCAGCTAAAACATCATTTATGGTTGACCAATTACCTTTTAAAGTATATGGTTGGCCAAATCTTTTTGCTAAAGAAGCATAACCGAGTGTGAATTTTTTAGCATCTGCTTGAGATTTAAAATCCCCAACACCTCCAGTGTATGCGTTTTTTGAAGAATAATACTGCTCTCTATTAACTTCAACTGATTGATCAATTCCATCATTAACGTCTTCAATCATTTCTCCTTGTTGGTCGTAATACTTTGTGGGATCTCCTTCGCTTCTCCCATCAGGATCAATCAATCTTATCGGATTATTAAAGCAATAACGGTACGGAGTCCAGCCGGGAGCATCGTCTGCCAATGGGTCAACACTCAACCAACTCTGCACGCTTTTAGCCTCGCGCGAAGGCGTCAGGTCATACGTGCGAAGCACTTGTATTGTCGGTTGATATGTTAGTTTCAGGCATCCCATTGTAACCACAAAGTTAATTATTTTTTTCACACTGAACCTGTCGGAATAAAATTTTCAGTTCCTGCGGATTTTCAACTGAAAAAAAAAACTCGATTTTTTATGTTGGTTTGGGAGCGAAGCGGACATGGCAACATAAAAAATGAGCATCCAAACGCACTCTGACTCCAAATCGACGCTAATAGCTTTTGCGTGCGGAAGGTTTGGTGAACTTCCTTAAATCTTCTAATCCAACTGCTAAAAATACAGGAAAAACAGCCCTGAGCAAAACGGCTGGACAGCTGACTGCAATGAGTGCAACGGTTTGCGGGCAGATGTACAAGCGATAGCGAGCCGCCAGCGAGTGGAGCAAGGGTGGCAGACCAAGAGCCACGATTCATCGGGGCGGGGGATGCCATATGTAGAAGCGCAGGACTGGCGTAATCTTTTGCTTTTTCCTGGGCAAAAGGTATGACAGCCCGAAGCGCACTACACAAGGCTTACCGCTTTATCCGCCAAAGCGAAGCGGAGGCAAATAAAACAAGTCAAGCCGAAGCCCGTGGCGACCCGCAGGCGAGCAAAAATTACAGGCAGGCGGTGGATGTGTTGCTGCTGAACAGAACAACGTGGCGTGAAGCTGCAAAAGCAGACAAAGAAGCCTGCCGTGAGGAAGAGGGAGGAACTGCAAAAAACATGACAAGCTTTCACCCGTAGGGCGTGAAGTTTCCCGACATCCATTTGAAAATAAAAAAAAGAGAATGGCGGGATACTGAACGGCTTGGCGTGGTTTGTTGCTGACGACCGATGACGAACACCGCTTTTCCTGGTTCTTCCCGTGCCTCTCATGCCTCTTTCCCGTGCTTCCCTATCTTATCGGGTGGTATTGGTTTACGGCACTCTGCAGGGCTTCCAATTCGGTTTGTTTGTATTGCTCGGTGCTGCTGCTTCTGCGATGTCCCATAAAAACCTGAACCACCCGTAAATCCTTGTTTTGTTTGAGCATGTTCGCCACCACGCTTTGACGGATTTTCAACGGAAGGATTCTATCTTTCCCCACTTTTTCCTCGTTGATCAAATGGCTTATCCCGTGCGGATTCAGATCAGTTCCGAACTTCGATACAATAAACCAGTCACTTTGCTTCTTCGCTTGCTTCAACAACATTTCCCGTTCTTCCAAGTAGTTGTAAAATAACAATATCTGACTGGCTTGCATCGGCAATGTCCTAGCGTTGGTTTTTCCGCCTCGCTGTACAAAGATTTCTCCTTTCTGCAGGTTTATATCACTTACTTTCAAACTGGTGATCTCATTTACCAATAACGCCTGATAGATCAACAAACTGATGATGATCTGGTTTCTTGTTTTTACTCTCTTGTCTTTGGGTTCATGTTCTTTCAGGAGTGTTTCCATCTGGCTTTTTGAGTAAAGTTTCTCTACCGCTATGGCTCTGTTTATTTGATCCTTCAGGTAGAGTTTTTGACATGGGTGGTCTTTCCGTATTCCTGTTTCCTGCAAGTACCGATAATAAACTTTAACGGCAAACAGATTGTTGTGTAATGATTTTGGATGCAATCCCTGTTTGCGCAAATAGCTGATGTACTGCAACACGTCGCCGAGCGTGGCGCTTTCTTCGTTGCCGTTCTGATAGTTCCGGTAACGCTTTATCATGCTTGGAAGTCCTGTGTTTCGATAGTTTTCTTTTATGTATTCTTCAAGAGTCATCTTGTAAACTGTTTAATTGATTTATTGTGATGTGGGTATATACTTCGGTGGTTTCTAGCTGTAAATGACCTAAAAAATCCCGTACTTTCTCCAGTTCCATCCCGTTTTCTATCAGGTGCGTGGCTATCGAGTGGCGTAAACTGTGGATGCTTAGTTTTTGGATTCGTTCTTCGGATATGCCTGTTTTTTTGAGCAACGTTTTCAGGGTTGAGTTGTACGTCCATTCCTGCATCCGGTCTCCTTTGCTGTTCAGGATGATGGCTTCGCCCTGCAGATTTTCAGTTGAAAAAAAAAGGTTCAGATCTTCACTCATCCGCTCGGTTAACGGCACGATCCTTCTTTTGTTGAACTTCCCTTTCGGAACGATCAGAAAGTTCTCTTTCAGGTAAAAGTCCTGACGGTTTGCCGCCGTCAGTTCTCCCACCCGTAATCCGCACCCGTAAGCCAAATGCAGAATGATGGTTTCCTGTTTGTCGGCCATTTGGTAAAGTGCTTCCACTTCTTCCTGCGTGAGGATTTCACGGACATAATCGCTTTGATAATTCTTTGGATAAGTGATGTTGATTTCCGGAGCGGTGTTTATCTCTTTGGTGTCGAGCAACATCTCGTAAAATAGTTCTATGGCCCGGATGTGGTGAAAGACGGTGGTGAGTTTGATGACGTTTCCGTTTACCTTGTTGGGGCGATCTTTCAGGTAACGGGAATAACGGATGATGTCTGAACTGGTGATTTGGGTGATCTCTTTGTGGTGGTGTTCCAAAAAATCCTTGATCTGTCGGGTTCTGTGGATGCTTGTTTCTTCGCTATATCCCTTTATAATCAAATAATTAAGATAATTTTTAAGGTGTTCTTCAACCATTTTTACTACGACGTTTTTAGCTTTACGATTGATTTGCTTACTCTTCTTTTTGGAATTGGGAACACTAGAGGAGTTTTTAACTATAAATCTTTATAAATAAGATAGTTATATTATTTATTTACTTATCCTAGTGTTCCTTTAGCGTTCCGTGGTGTTCCAAAACCTGTTTTCCCTCTTTTTTCAGTTGCTCTATCTGAACCATCAAAAAGTTCTTTATTTCGGCTCTTAGTTTTTGATAATTATCCCAATAACTGATTTTATACTTTATCCCTTTATTGGTGTAACCTCCTGTCTGTTTGATGTATTCGAGTTCCAGCAAGGTTTGTACATATCTGAAGATTTGTGTTTTGCTGACGTTTAATTCTTGTCTTACATCTCTTAATATAAACTCCTGATTCTCTTGTTTGACATGCTTTTTCAACCGCTCAAAAAACTGTCGTAAACTTCCGTCCAGTTCATCCACTTTTAGGATGATGCTTTCAAAAAGTACGCCTGTTGCCTGTTCTATGTCTTCTATTTCGGTGATAAGTCGGTTGTCCGATGTTACTTTCCGCTGGTACTGGTTCAGGATGGTTACCTGCTTAATCACGGATTGATACATCTCGTTTAATCGTCGTACCTTGTGCACTTTGTCGGGCAGATGCAGTTGGGTGGCGTACGGGTTTATCACTTCGTAATGTTTCAGGTTTCTGACGACCTGTTGGATAAATCCGATGGTTTTGTGCTGCTCCTGCGGGTCTATTTCTCCAGCATTGCGACGGTTTTGGTAACTGATTATCCGCTTGGTTTGCTCCTTGCTTTCGTCCACTGCCAACAAAAAACTGCGGCTCATGTTGTCTTCGTAACTTTCTCCTTTGGTGGTTGCCGACAAACTGCTAAACTGCCCTTTTACCTCTTTCTTGGTGCTTTTATTGTTGCCTTTTTTGTCCTTGATCGTCACCGAACTCCGCAACACCTGATTGCTGATGAACTCACGCAATGCGTAAAGGGCATCTTCTTTCAGTCCGTCCAGATCTTCGATGATGATGATTTTTTCGTACAGGTCATATTCTCCCCAGTTGTACAACGAACTTTCGGTGATTCGGGTAAATCTCAACACGTCTTCCTGTGGCATCATGTCGGCTATTCGGCTTATCATGTGCGTTTTTCCGCTTCCGCTCGTGCCTTGCACCAATGCGTGCAAAGGTTGCTTGTTCAAATAACTGATCGTGATTAAAAAGAGCAACAAACGGCTGTTCTCTTCGCCCACGATGCCCGCTTTGCCAATCTCTTTGTTCAGGTTGTGAAGTAGGTTTTTGCGTTTTAAAAAGTCATATGCATTTTGGTTGATAGGTTTATCAGTTGATGAGTTGATTGGTTCACTGGGTTTTTCTTTTTCAACTGGGTTCTCATTTGAAAAAATAAGTTCGGTTGTCTGTATTTCAATTTCTTTCCGTTCTTCCAGCAATGCGTTGATGATTCCGGGTTCATGACCTTGTAGTAAGCTGTTGACGTCTTCATTTTCGGGGGTTTCCACTTTGCTAATGGCTATTTTAGGCAACCGCTCTTTCAATATAGCCCCGTACTTGTTTACGGCTTCTATGCCTGCCATATCGCCGTCAAAAAAGAAGATGATCTCTTCCAGTTCCTTGAGCTCTTTTATGGCCGTGAGATGTTCTTCTGTCAGTCCATTAGTTCCATAACAAGCTAATAATTGGAAATCGAAAGTAAAAAGGCTTGGGCTTAACTGCAAAAGACTGGCGGTGTCTATCACGGCTTCGGTCAGGATTAGTTTTCTAGTGTCTGCTTTCGGATAGCCGGGATAAAGTCCCGATCGGTCTTTCAGGTAAAAGTGGCGTTGATCCTTTTTGTCCAAGGTGCTTCTAAAATATAAGCCGGTGATTTGGTTCTCTTTGTTGCGCAGGGCAAAACAGATGCACCATTTTCCAAAAGTATTGTAAGCGGGTTCACCTGTTTTTGACAGTTTTCCGGTTTCTGTCAATAAACCCACTTGCAAGCACTCTTTTATCAGGGTTTCATCTTTTCTTGCTCCGTGATGGAACTGCCCGCCATTGTAGCCGACTTCTATTTTCTTATAATCCAGGTTTCGTTGCTCCAGGTACATTTTGGCGGATGCGGAGTTGTAGATGGCATTCTTGAAGTAGATAAACATATTGCCCAAAAATCGGGTTTTGTCTGCAAAAGGCAAAGGATGCGTTTCAACGGAGTTTATCGACCGTGAGGGAAGAATCACACTTTTTCCGTTGATAAGTCCTTCACATTTCAAAATGGCTTCATGTTTATCTAAATTATCCTTGTGCATCACAAAATCGATCACATCCATGCTTTTGCCGTGGGTTTTGCAGTTGGACGAGAAGCAATAAGCCGTTTGGGTTTTATAGTACACCTGCATGCTCGGCGTTTTGTCCTCGTGAAACGGACAGTTTAACCGATGGTTCTTGTCTGCCTTCAATCCGTAATGTTGTAAGATGGTTCCGATTGTAAGCTGCTGTTTTATCTCGTTGATTTCCATTGTTGAAAACTTTTTATTGCTACATTTGAGTAGCAAAGTAAACCATTTTTGTGGCAACAACCAAATTTCAATATAAACAACTTATCAACAATTAGTATTATTATCTGCTTATTATTGCTACATATTTGCTATTTTTGCACTGTTGATAAATTTTAAATGTAGCAAATCATGGCAGAACTTGGTAATAGAATATTAAAGCTTCGTAAGGAAAAAAACCTATCCCAAACAGATCTTGCAAACAAAGCTGGTGTTTCTTACGCTCAAATTGGAAGATACGAGACTAAAGGGGCTCAACCTCCCGCTGAGATTATTAATAAAATAGCGGACGCCCTTGAAACTACAACCGATTATCTTATTAACGGAGACAAAGACGAAAAGGCTAAAGCTACACTAAAAGACTCTGAACTGCTACAACAATTTAAAGCCGTTGAACAACTTAACGACAAAGATAAAAGCACCATTAAAGACATTATCGATGCCTTTATTAAACGAAACAAAATACAGCAAATAGCAGCTCTATAAAACGATAAACGCCAGGCTTTCGCCTGGCGTTTATCGTTTTATGGTTTTACTGATCTATTTCTTTAATTTATATCCTTTTGGAGGTGTTGAATATGAATTTGTGTCAACTCTAGGATCAAGGTAATCAAATTGAGTACACATATTAAATTCTTTTTCGGGCGCTTCTACTGGATAAATGTATCTAAACCCATCTTTAACAGACAGATACCTTCCTAAATCCTTATAACTCAGCTCGACAAACTCACCATTTTCGTCAATTTTGTATTTTGTCACTTTTTTAAAAATAAAAAAATAGCCAGAATGCTTTTTAAATGGGGGCATCCATGAAAACCGCATACTTTCAATTAAATCATTGGTGATCACTCCTTCCTTGTCAATAGAAGATGACAATTGGTAAGTTCTGAAGTTATCTCCAGCTAAAACCAATTGGGACACTCTCGTCTCATTCTTCTTTGAGAAATTCGCTATAATGGTTTGACTATGTTTATTTAGGTAATTTACATGATAAATAACCGAAACATAACTTTTATTTCTATCCGGTAATTTACAAACATACGTGATATGATTTATATCACTTTGATAACCACTATTATCAATATTTACATAATCATAAAGGTATTTCTTTGTGCAGTTAGGATGTTTTGGTATGTTAAAAGGTAATTGATGTTCTCCGATGAAGTTAAAAGATAATGGAAAATCAAAACTCTTGAATTCATTAATGAAATTATTAAATGATTCTGAATTTTGATATTTTCTTGATTCATTTTGTTTCGAGCAATTTGTAAAAACGGCTAATGCTATTAGCACTAAAATTAATCTATAATAAATTTTCATAACAATTATATTTAGCGATTAAATGATACATTAGGTCTGATTTCGGTCACTTTAGTAGAAAACGAACTTACTCCTTCTGTAGTAAGTGATTGCAAAAAACCATTATTGGAATAAAATCTGCCACCACCCGCAAAAGCATTATCTCTATATGTATAAAAATTACCATAATAATCGTTACCCCTACCTGTTATATTTGCATAATGATTTGTAGCAGAATTGAAATTACCTTTATCTCCGGCTCCTTGTTCATTTAATCCTACCATGACTGGATATCCGCTCAAAAGATTACCATTAATAGTTCTTAAAGCGTCCATGAAATTACCTGAAACTGGATCTATTTTTTGTCCATTTGTCGTTGCAATATCAATTCTTGTACTTGGGCCACTGGGGACAGCTCCCCCAAGTACGTTTTGTTTTACAGCTAGTTTATTGCAATTATCCCCTGGCTTAAATAGCACAAAACTTACATCAGCTAAAACATCATTTATGGTTGACCAATTACCTTTTAAAGTATATGGTTGGCCAAATCTTTTTGCTAAAGAAGCATAACCGAGTGTGAATTTTTTAGCATCTGCTTGAGATTTAAAATCCCCAACACCTCCAGTGTATGCGTTTTTTGAAGAATAATACTGCTCTCTATTAACTTCAACTGATTGATCAATTCCATCATTAACGTCTTCAATCATTTCTCCTTGTTGGTCGTAATACTTTGTGGGATCTCCTTCGCTTCTCCCATCAGGATCAATCAATCTTATCGGATTATTAAAGCAATAACGGTACGGAGTCCAGCCGGGAGCATCGTCTGCCAATGGGTCAACACTCACAAACCTACATAACCAAGCCGCATAATACCGCGCACCGTAATAGTAAAGTCCAGTCTCTTCGTCCCGCTCCTTGCCCACATATTTATACCGTTTAAGACTCACCTCTGTTTCGGTGCGACCGGAACGGTAACTTGTGGTGCCATAAGGGTGATACTCCTCGTATGAAATTATTTGTGCTGTAGTATCTAACTCCAGACAAGCACTACCCAAATGGTTGTTGTACTGGTATCTAACCACCGGGGTGTTTCCTGTTTCAGTTTCTATCATGGCAAAGCGGTCGCGGTCGTCGATAATGTGAACGGTGCTTCGCTCGGTATCTAGTTCATCATTTATGTACTTACGGTATATTTCATAATCGCCCATGTAGTAGCGTTCTTCTCTGTTGTTGTTTTTTATTACTACTTTTCGGCTTCGGTCGCCTCCCAAATCGTAGTTGTAATACGAAGTAAAGGTGCCGTTGCCGGCACTTTGCAAACGGTCGGCAAAATCCCAAACCATACTTGTAAGGTGTGGCATGGTGAGCATGTTGCCATGATTGTCGTATGTGTAGTCGTTGTATGTTTGGTCAGGGTCGTGCTTTAGCAAACGGTTGGTGGTGGTATCATATACATAATCCTTCCAGTTGTCGCTTTGCATATTGCCCAGCTCGTCAAATACATACCTGTGGTTGTAGTTTTGCATGGCATTAACTGCCTGATTGGGTACTCCAATGTTGTTGGAAAAATCTTCATTGGTAGGCATTGCCAAACTGGTTAGCTCTCGTCCTGTAGCATTAATTAGTCGGTATAAGGGATCGTAAGTGTAAGTGCAATTTGGTGCAATTAACTGATTGCTGTAGTAATGTGTTTGCTGGGCGTTGTCGTTTTGTTGTACAATGTTACCTACCGCATCAAAGGTGTAGTTTAAATCCTGCATTATATCCACTCCGTTGTTACGGGTGGTTAGCAGTCGTTTTAAGCGGAAGGTTTTAGCATCGTAAAAGCTTTTGGTTTTGGTGTTGTTGCCGTAATAAACCTCTTCCCGTTGCCCCTTTTCGTTGTAGTTTATATTACTAATATACCTTGTGGCATCGTGTATCACTTGTTCCAATAACCCGCCCTTGTTGTAAACATAGCTTGCAACAGTATTATCGGGCTGTGTTATGGTTAATGGACGGTTCAAGGCATCGTAGGTTGTTTGGGTTTCAAATTCTTCGTTCTGCAAGTTTACAGTTTCATTCCAATCAATTGTGTTTTGGTAATCCGCTGTAAATAGTTTCCTCAAAGTTAATGCATTATTCTTAAAATCGTACTCTTGGAAATTAGTTTTTCCATCTTGTGAATAAACATTTTCAATTTGCCCGATATTATTTACTGACGCATCGCTTCCGTACTCCTGTTTTTGCACCATCTTTTCGGTGTTGTCTTCGGTAACAAACATTTCCAACGGACGCTGCAATATATCGTAGGTGTTGCGGAAGCTGTGCCCGCGTTCGTTCCATGCACGAATGGGCTTGCCTGACACATCGCCAACCATCCAGCGCTTGCCCGAATCGATATTTCGGGTGTAGAGCGGTTGTTTGTAGGCATAAAAATGGTGGGTCATTGCACGTCCTTTGGCATCGGTTACCTGTGTGGGTCGCCCTGCTATATCTAGGGTGTTGTGCACCCGGTATTTCCCAAAGGAGCCGTTGTCGTCCTCGATGATAAACACCCGGCCCATGCTGTCGAGGTATTGGGTTTGCGGGGTATTGTTATGTGGTATTGTAATCTGTGCCGCCCGTTTGTCTTCGTCACTTGCCGTGCTGTTTGGACTGCGGTCGGTGTACCATTGGCTTGCCAGCACGTTGTCGTTTTGGTCGTAGCTCTTTTGCTCCCACGGGGTAAACTCCACTTTGGTAAAGGTGCCGTCGGGGAAGTCGGTTTTTATGTTTCGGGTCAACGGATCGTAATGCAATATGGGCGTTACTCCGTACTCGGTCAATTCGGTTTCGGGTTCGTAGTCGGGTGTGGTACTAAACCAGGGTTCGTACTGTTTTACAGCTTTGCCTTTGTTGTTCAGTATGGTGCGCCCAGTGGCTACCCAACGGTCGGTGGTCTCTATCTGGGTGGGTTCACCGTCGATGATTTTCCATGCAAGACCATCTTCGGCTTGCACTTTGGTTTGCACCTCTTGCCCCAGTCCGCTGGTGTAAGTGTAGCTTTCCATCCAATTGGTATCGGGGTCGCCGTGCGTTTCTCGAGTTTTTATATGCGAGTAAACGGGTTTTGTATTGTTTTTCCAGTTGTGCAAATCGTATTGGTAGATGATGGTTGGTGATGTCAGAGTATCGCCTTCGCCATTTTTGCCCATTACTACCATTGCTTTTACCATGCCCAAGG
>JBAXTE010000050.1:0-28711 GCA_037130365.1 Bacteroidota bacterium | reverse complement strand
TTTTTTTACAAAACTACAAACTTATTAGTTTATCCCCAACTTTATTGCTTGACCCCTTAACCCTCGATTATGCTGTTTAAATCATTCCCCAAATTTCAAAAACAAATGCATAATCGGGGGTTTTACTTTTTTTAATGTTATAAGGAATAAAGGATTTCCGCTTCAATCCCTCACGCAAACAGCCAACAATAAGGGTTAATGTAAAAGTAGGGGGTAAGTTTGGATTAATAGCTTTTAGATAAAGTTGGTCTAAAAGCTCGCTCAAGACACAATACTTACAAAATTAAAGCTGCATATTTTTAGAATTTGACTCCCAATGTGGGCATAAACCGCCTTGAACAAAAGAGCGTAAAGAACCGAGACCCGCCTTCGCGGGACGAGCTCTATACGGCCTTTAAATAAAATAAATATTCCCGTATAAAAAATAAACTGTTCAGCGTAAAGAAATCGATGTTGTTTGACGACGTTAGGCAAAATGCCGGTTAGAATTATTTTTTACTTTCAAAATATCATTTTGACTAATACAGCTAAAGCAACCGTAATATCTTGAGACAACATAAACATTTGCTAAATCGGCATTATAATTTCTAAAGCTCAAATTGTGAATTATTACGGCGCTGAAAGTGTCGAATATTAATAACCCCGTGCATCGCACGGGGTTATTAAGTTAATTGGAATTCTATTTTGGCGGAAAAATTGTTGCGAAGCAAAACTAGTTTTATGCCAAAATTCTTATCTGGGAGTAATCGTATTTATTTTTTATTTTTTTTATGTGTTTTAGAACATCATTGCTTCCTAATGATAAGAAACAGATTCGTTCTAGATGCTTCTCCACCTATTTTTATAATGACCGGCTATTATTCCTTAAATTACTTTTGGTATTGCAAAAATGTTTAGTTTTGATATGATATTTTGGAATAAATCAAAATTAACGAAAATGAAAAAACTTATCTTCACCATTCTAATTCTCTTAGCTTCGTATAGTCAAAGTGAGTGTCAAAATAATGAATCAACCGTTTCAAATAAAAAGGTGGTTGTATTTAGAGGCTGGGCGCTCGATTTAAATCAACTAAAACTGATTGGAATTAATGATTATACCAAAAAAGAGATTGTTTGGGATGTCGATAACGAGCCTTCGTATTGGGGTGATAAAAATACAAAGAGAATAGAACGTGGTGATTTTATTCCTGTGAAAAGTAAGGACAGCATTATTAATTACATCAAAATTGAAGAAATTATAGCAAAAGACGTTATTTATGGTTATCAAATTTCGAGTTGGGATATCACTAAAAAGATTAAACAATGGACCTTTTCAGACACACTCCACGGAATAGCAGCGTGTGGAAAAGTAATTCTGTGTGATCAAAAACTTTATATCGCATCCTTTGATTTTATATCTACAGGTTCTGGCTTAGTATGCCTAAATCAAAATACAGGAACACCAGTCTGGAATGCGAAAGTAACCCAAATGCTTGTCGATCATAGTGAATATTCAAACGACATATTTTTAAACAAAATTGACGACTTAATCATATTGGTTGGTGATGAAGCTGGCGGAAAATACATACAAGTTTTTAATGCAAAAACAGGAGAAAATATCTTTACTGAAATGAAAAAATATTGGTGATTTTTAATTTAAAAACAGACAAATGAAAAAGCTTAAGTATCGAATTTCGACAATAATTGTCATCGTAATTTTTGTATCGGGGTGTAGCAGACATACAAATAATGAAGATAAAGATACTCCCAAAGCACTGCAAGATCTTAGTTCTGAAGTTAAAAGCTACCGTGGAAGTAACGACTTAGTGGAAGAGCTGTATAAAGAGTTGGTAGATAAATCTCAAAGTCTCAAGAAGCTAGAAGACAGCATTGAAGCCATTCGTCCTCAAATTAACGAAGCCGAATCTGCTTATTCTAAATACGATTCAAAATCAAAAGATTACTACAATTCTGCAAATTCTCAGGCAAATGGAATTTCGGACAGCGTATTAAAACAAAAAATTCAGGGTATTATCTCCGTCAGCAACACTAAATATTCTAGCAGAACTTCGGAATTAAACTCTTTGGAGAAAATCATTTCTCGTCAGGATGCCACACTCAGCGATTATCATATTGTACTAAAAATTGTGCTAACACTGCCAATTATTGAAAAATATCAAAAGGATAATATGATTCAGCCTCAAGAGTTTAAAGCGTTAATTAATAAGCAATTAGAGTTGATAAATACGGTAAAAAAGATGACTCCAACTTATTAATTTAGATCATGAATATGAGAAAAATTATACTCCTAGTACTTTTGTTAAATTCAATAGTAGTACTTTCTGGTCAAAAAACAACGACTGATAATCCAAATTCAATTGTATTTAAAGATACTTTGTTTTCAATCGTAACCGATTTATTAAACCACAATTTAGGAGATATACCCGCTGTGAATAATAAGCTTGTAAAATATTTTAAATATATTGGAAAAGAATCTGTTTGCATTGTAAAAGCGTGGACGAGCGATCCTCATTTTATTTGTGAATACCCAATTGAGCCGTTGGTAATTGGTAAAATATATTCTTTTACAGTTTGTTTTAGTAATAATGGTAGAGTAGGACATTTCAATAAAGTAATGGGGTTTGATTTATCCTCTGGAGAACGAATTTATTTTCGATTTAAAGCCAATGTTGTTTTCTAAATTCCATGTTAATCACTAAGCACAGTAGAAGCGAAGCACGGGGTTAAATTGATTGAAACAGCAATTACTCGAAAAATTCGAGTAGTTCGGAATGAAGATATGCGAAGTGTTTCGAGAGAAATTGATTATTACAATCTTGATGTAATTATCTGGCGCTGTAGAAGCCTATCACGACTTGGCGTGTTCAAATATTAATAACCCCATGCAAAGCCGGAGTTGAAATAATTAAAAAAGTGGCGCTGAAGGCGATGTGGTGCGATGTGGTGAGCTTGTCGAACTAAGCTTGCCGAATTATGACAAATACTAATAATCGCGAGCAAAGCCGGAGTTGAAATAATAAAAAAGTGGCGCTGAAGGCGATGTGGTGAGCTTGCCGAACTATGCCAAATGTTAATAACCCCGTGTGAAGCACGGGGTTTAAAAAAAAAATAAAAGCAAATGATTTTGACGAAAAAATTGTTGCGAAGCAAAACTATTTTTATGCCAAAATCGCAATTAGGAACCATCTTAAGCAGTAGCTCAAAATAAAATTTCTATCAAGACAAAGACCCTAGATATTTAATATTTCACATTTGTTTCATCTTATAAAAGTAGTTTTTAGAGAAAACTCAGAAAATCAAACCTAACAATCAAAAAAAAATGTATTTTTGCACTTGAAATCGTTGTTTGAAAATTGAATTCTATATTCAAACTCCCCATTTGGGTTGTTTGAATTATTAAGAACGAGGGGAGAGAACAGGCTCTACGAACCTCTGGCAACCCTTCCGATAAATCGGAAAAAGGTGCCAAAACCTGCCGGAACGAACGGACTAATAATTTAAAACGTAAAAAAGATGCGTAAAAAAACTTTATTGAAACAAATGGACAGATATCAACAATCGTTGAGCTGTTTTTACATTGGCGCTTGGTTATTTCAGGAATCATATAGGTATTTGCGCTTTAATCAAGTAAATTCGTTTATACAAAAATCTACGAAATGAAATTATTTAATCATAATGCACCTTTTCCAACAGAATCTGGAGAAATATTATCCCAATTGCAAATTGCCTATCACACATACGGAACAATGAATGAAGATGGTAGCAATGTTATTTGGATTTGTCACGCATTTACTGCCAATAGCGACGCAATCGATTGGTGGGCAGATATGGTTGGTGTTGGAAAATGTTTTGATCCTGAGCATCAATTTATTGTCTGTGCCAATTATATAGGTTCTTGCTATGGTTCAACTGGACCGATGAGTCTTGACATACAAACCAACAAATCCTATTTTTTGTCGTTTCCAGAAATCACGGTTCGAGATATGGTAAATGCGCATGAATTGTTGCGTAATCACCTTGGAATTACCAAAATAAAAACAATAATTGGTGGAAGCATTGGCGGTTTTCAAGCAATGGAGTGGGCGATAATGAACCCAGAATTAATTGAAAATTTAGTTTTGATTGCTTGTAGTTCAAAAGCCACTCCTTGGGTCATAGCACTCAACGAATCACAACGACTATCTATTCAAGCCGACCAAACTTTTGCATTGGAGCAAGTGCACGGAGGCGATAATGGATTAATTGCAGCTCGCTCGATTGCATTAACAACGTATAGAAATGGTTACGCCTATAATTTGACTCAAAAAGATGAAGATTTAAATAAAATTCGTGACTTCAAAGCATCTTCTTATCAAAAGTATCAAGGAGAAAAATTGGTGAAAAGATTCGATGCTTACAGTTATTTCTATCTCACCAAATCTATTGATTCTCATAATGTTGGAAGAAATCGGGGAGGAGTAGAGTCGGCTTTAGAATTAATAAAAGCAAAAACTCTAGTGATTGGAATTTCTAGCGATAGACTTTTTCCTATTGAGGAACAGCAGTATTTAGCAAAAAATATTCAAGGTGCAGAATTTTATGAAATTCATTCATTATTTGGTCATGATGGCTTTTTAATTGAATTTGAAGTGCTTACAAATATAATTAGAGATTTTATTGAGAAGAAATAGTTGAAAGTGAGAATGATTAAAAATCTTTGATGTCCGATATAAATTAATAAAAATTGTTGTATGTTGCAGATAAACAGTAAACTACAAGATTTTGCACTGGCAAAGGCTTGGTTTATGAAATTGAAAATCAATTGATTTATATTAAATTTTCAATATTTCCCCGGAATTTATCCAGTTAAAAGCGGGAGGGGACAAAGGGGCTGAAAATATTGAAAATTTATCGAACAACAGAGATTAAAAATTTGTATTTCAGTAAATTCGCTTGTGAAAATCCATAGCAAACATTGAGTTTTTGTAAAATAATGAAGATGAAAAATACAGATATAATAAATGAACTAAGTCACCGGATTTTAGTGCTTGATGGGGCAATGGGTACGATGATTCAACGATATCAACTCGAAGAAGTTGATTTTCGAGGAGAGTTATTCAAAACTCATACAATTAATTTAAAAGGGTGTAATGATTTGTTGAATTTGGTTAGACCTGATATTATCGAAGATATTCATCGTCAGTATCTTGAAGCTGGAGCAGACATCATTGAAACGAATACGTTTAACGGCACTTCAATTTCAATGGCTGATTACCAATTGGAAGATTTGGCATACGAAATCAATAAATCAGGTGCTTCCATTGCCCGAAAAGTTGCAGATGAAATAATGAAAAATGATAATTCACGTCATTGTTTTGTTGCAGGCGCTGTTGGGCCAACCAATAAAACGGCTTCGATGTCGCCTGATGTCAACAATCCAGGTTTTCGTGCAGTCTCTTTTGATGATTTATTTACGGCATATCAAGAGCAAATAGAAGGATTAATTGATGGTGGTGTTGACTTGATCTTAGTTGAAACTGTTTTCGATACACTTAATGCGAAAGCTGCTCTAGCAGCATGCGAACGAGCCATGGAAGTGAAAAATGTTTCATTACCCGTAATGCTTTCGGGAACGATCGTGGATGCAAGCGGTCGCACGCTATCAGGACAAACTTTAGATGCTTTTTTAGCTTCATTTTCACATGCCAAATTGTTGAGTATTGGACTCAACTGCTCATTAGGAGCGGAGCAAATGGAACCTCATATTGCTGAATTATCATTAGGCTCCTCCGCTTTTGTAAGTGCTTATCCAAATGCAGGTTTACCAAATCATTTTGGACATTACGATCAATCGCCAGAAGAAATGGCGCAACATATTCACAATTATGTAGCACAAGGTTTGGTAAATATAGTTGGAGGTTGCTGTGGAACTACTCCCGACCATATTCGAGCAATTGCTGAGTCGGTAAAAAACAGTCATCCACGACCACGTCCGAATTTGGAACAAAAAACTACAATTTCGGGTCTGGAACCCTTAATTATTGAGCCTTCACGAAATTTTGTCAACATTGGAGAACGAACAAATGTTGCTGGTTCTCGTAAATTTGCTCGATTAATTCGTGACAAAAAATACGAAGAGGCACTTTCTATTGCGCTGAATCAAGTTGAAAATGGGGCTCAGGTTATTGATGTAAACCTTGATGATGGAATGCTCGATGCAAAACACGAAATGACTGTGTTCTTGAATTATCTAGCTTCAGATCCAGAAATTGCCCGAGTTCCAATTATGATTGACTCTTCGAATTGGGAAGCCATTGAAGCAGGATTAAAATGTTTGCAAGGAAAAGCAATTGTAAATAGTATAAGCCTTAAAGATGGTGAAGCTAAGTTTCTCGAAAAAGCACATAAAATAATGAGTTATGGCGCAGCCGTAGTCGTAATGGCTTTTGATGAGCAAGGTCAAGCTGCTGATTATGAATCTAAAATAAAAATTGTAGAACGCGCTTACAATCTGCTTGTTGACCATGGTTTTCCACCACAAGACATTGTTTTTGACTGTAATATTCTAACTATTGCAACTGGAATTCCTGAACATAACAATTACGCTGTCGATTTTATAAATGCAGTTAAATGGATAAAACAAAATCTGCCATACTGTAAGACGAGTGGTGGAATTAGCAACCTTTCGTTTTCGTTTCGTGGAAATGATTACTTGAGAGAAATAATGCATGCTGTATTTTTGTATCATGCAATTCATGCGGGTTTAGATATGGGGATTGTAAATGCTGGTCAATTGCCAGTTTTGGATGATATTGATGCTGATTTGCGAAAATTAGTTGAAGATGTGATTTTAAATCGTCGTAAAAACGCGACCGAACGGCTGGTCGCTTTTGCTGATCAAATGCAAAATCGTGAAGCAGAACAACATTCAGAGGCTACATGGCGGACAAATCCAGTGAATGAACGTCTTTCATACGCTCTAATAAAAGGAAATACCGATTTTATTGATACAGATATTGAAGAGGCTCGACTTCAATTTCCAAATGCTATTTCTTTGATTGAAGGCCCATTGATGGATGGGATGAACAAGGTAGGAGATTTGTTTGGTGAAGGAAAAATGTTTTTGCCTCAAGTGGTTAAAAGTGCTAGAGTGATGAAACGAGCAGTGGCTTATTTGATGCCCTTTATTGAGGCAGAAAAATCTAGTTCATCTTCGAGTTCCGCCGGTAAAATTGTGATGGCAACAGTGAAAGGTGATGTTCACGATATTGGTAAAAACATAGCTAGTGTTGTTCTGTCTTGTAATAACTTCGAAATCATTGATTTAGGAGTAATGGTTTCGAAAGAAACCATTGTGGAAGCTGTTATTTCAAATAATGCGGATATTGTGGGTTTAAGTGGTTTAATCACGCCTTCACTTGAGGAGATGTCGTCAGTAGCTAAAGAATTTGAACGTAGAGGATTGAAAGTGCCTATTCTTATTGGTGGTGCAACTACATCTGAGATTCATACTGCGATGAAGATTTGTCCACATTATAACGGTCCAGTAATTCATGTAAAAGATGCATCGCAAGGAGTGAAGGCAGCCTCTGCATTAATGAACAAAGAATCTGCTAAAGAATTTGTAGATTCCATAAATCAAAAATATCAGCAGGTAATTGAAAATTACAACAAACGTCAATCAAATACAACCTATCGAACGCTTGAAGAAGCACGAGTTCATAAACTAAAAATTGATTGGAGTAATTATTCAATTAATAAGCCGTTAAAATATGGAAATCAATATTATAAAAATATTTCACTTGATAAATTATCTGAAGTTATTGATTGGACTTTCTTCTTTAATGAATGGGGAATAAATGGTCGATGGCCTGCAATTTCTAATGATCCAATTGTTGGCAAACAAGCAAAAGAACTCTATGATGATGCAACAAAAACAATTGAAGAAATAATTGAGAAAAAAATAATTACGGTTCATGCAGCTTATGGCTTTTGGCCCGCTTCATCTGAAAATGAATCCATTGAATTATTTTCCAATGACGATAAATTAATTCAAGTTGCAGAATTAAATTTCTTACGAAATCAAGAAGCAGATAGAGTGACAAATCCTTGTTTTTCTGATTTTATTGCCCCAAAGTCTACTCAAATCAACGATTATATGGGATTATTTACTGTAACTGCTCATGTTCGTGAAGATTTACTTAAGGAATATACAAAAGGCGATGATTATCAACGATTTATTGTTAAGATTTTAGCGAATCGGTTTGCTGAAGCAGCTGCTGAATTTTTGCATTATCAAGTACGAAGTCAATATTGGGGATATGCCACTTCAGAAGATTTTAATGCTTCAGCATTATTAAAAGAAAAATATCAAGGCATTCGACCTGCACCGGGTTATCCAGGCTGTCCTGATCATAGTGAAAAAGTTAAAATAATGGAACTTCTCGATGCTCCAGCAGAAATTGGAGTTGAACTAACCGAAAACTACATGCTAATGCCTTCTGCTTCCGTTTGTGGCTACTATTTTGCTCATCCACAAGCTAAGTATTTTAACATTGGAAGAATCGGAAAAGACCAGATTTCAGCTTATGCAAAACTGCAAGGACTTGATGTTAGCACCGTTGAATTGTTACTTCAAGAAAATTTGAATTATGAAAGGACGTGAAAATATTTTCCGTGAAACGTGAAGAGACGTGAAAAGCTTATTCGTGAAAAGTGAAAAGGGAAACCGCGAAGCGAATTCTGAGCATTCGACGACTCTTTTCACATTTCATGTTTCACGAAACGTCATTCAAGCAATGCATCGCGCTCTTTTCACGTTTCACGAGATGTCTTTTCACGTTTCACGAATAAAAAACAATAAAATATTAAAGATATGATAATCGCAGATTTACTTAAAAATACCCAGAAAACGCTTATGTCGTTTGAATTGTTACCTCCATTAAAAGGGGATAATATCAAAGCAATTTACGATACCATAGATCCATTAATGGAGTTTAATCCTTCTTATATCAATGTGACCTATCATCGCGAAGAGGTAATTTATAAGAAACGTCCAGATGGACTTTTAGAGCAAAAAACAGTTCGAAAACGTCCTGGAACTGTCGGAATTACGGCTGCAATTATGCATAAATACAAAATTGAAGTGGTCCCTCATTTAATTTGTGCGGGTTTTAATCGCGAAGAGACCGAAAATGCCTTAATTGACCTTCATTTTTTAGGTGTAAACAACTTACTAGTTTTACGTGGTGATGCTGATAAATATACACGAAGGTTTGAACCTGAGCCTGATGGACATGCGTATGCCATTGATTTATTGAATCAAATAATGGAATTAAATCAAGGAGTTTACCTCGACGATTTAGAAGAAAACTTAGCTCCAACGCACTTTTCTGCAGGCGTAGCCGGTTATCCCGAAAAACATTCAGAAGCACCAAATATGGATGCAGACATTCGCTATTTAAAAGCAAAAGTAGATGCTGGAGCTGAGTACATTGTGACTCAAATGTTTTTTGATAATCGTCACTATTTTGAGTTTGTAAAACGGTGTCGTGAAGCAGGAATTCATGTTCCAATTATACCAGGATTGAAGCCTATTTCGGTAAAGTCACATTTAAGTATTCTTCCAAATACTTTTCATGTGGATATTCCCGACAACTTAGCTCACGAAGTGGCTATAGCAAAGGATAACAAACAAGTAGCACAAATAGGAGTGGAGTGGGCGATTTTGCAAGCTAAAGAGCTTAAAGCAGCAAATGTTCCAAGTATTCATTTTTATACTATGGGAAAATCGCAGAATGTATATCAGATTGTAAAACAGGTGTTTTAGTCTGTAAAGTAAAAAGTTGTAAAGTCGAAAGTGCCGAATTATCAAAATCTGCGATTTTGTAATAATTCGTGCCCCGTAAACGAGAATTTATTAAGTCGAAAGTGCCGAGGAATGGGTGTTTATTTTGATTTCAAAATGTTGTTGAGTTTAGAAATGTCTTCTGGCTTAGCAATTATCTTTTTCTCATTATCTAACAGAAACATTGACGGTGTGGCAAATACATTAAAACGTTTAACAATCTCACCTTTCCATCCTTTTAAGTCACATAAATGGATGTAATTTTCTAAATCATTTTTTTTCACAAAATCCTTCCATTGAATTTCTGAATTGTCTAATGAAATAAAAATTGGGACAAGAGTTTGACCTTTATGCTTACTTTGAAAATCGTTGACAATATTTTTTATTTTCGGAACTTCACCAATGCAATGAGGGCACCAAGTAGCCCAAAAAACCAGCAATAAATAATCAGCAGGAATTTTATGCATATTTAATTTCTCTATCGCTATTTCGAAATCTGGTGCAGTTTTGCCAATTTGAATATTTCTTAAAACACTTATTTTTTCTCTCCACTGATTTAAAGAAGGATTTGTTTGCTCACAATCTCCTACATTTCCAGTATATACCCATTTGTCATAAACGCTATATAATGCATCATACATTTTCTCTTTATCTAATTTCTTCATTATAAATTGCAGACAAAACTGATGCACGGCTGCATTCATCTGTGTGTGTTTTAAAAACTCGTGAGAAGCAGCGGTTAATTTTAATTCATAATCAGTATGAGATTCTCGTTTGATACGTATCAATGCAGAAAATAAATCAAAATAGTTATAGATTTTTTCGGGAAGAATATTTGTGTTCAAATAAAAATCATTAGCAGGATTAAAATAATCAAAATAATGAGTTGCGATTATACTGTCACGAATATTATCAGGTATTTTCCAATCTGGATTAATTGGTTGGTAATATGCAGAAGCAATCAGATGAACTACGGTATCTAGTTTTAATGGGTTTTTTGAAATCTCTTGATACAATTCTTTAGCATTAGAAAATCGCGATTCCCATTCTTTTACTAATACTGGATGCAAAGGATCGAGCAAAGGATATTGTCTCATCATTCCTTTTAAAAAAGCATTTGCTATCGCAATTTTTTGTTGATAGCTCTGAAATCTATAGAACATTCTATTCTGTTCGGATTCAACTACAACCAAACTATCACTAGCAATATTGTTGAATAAATCAATCTGAAAAACAGTATTAATCTTAATCTCTTCAGTTTTTCGGTTAGAATTCTTTGGAGTTAAGATATAAAACCATTGATTTCGAGGTAAATTAAATCGATAAATACCTGCAGATGAGTTATTGATTGGAAATGAAAATTTTAAGATTCCTTTATCATCTGTTTTAGTTGAATCCACAAAAATCAACGTATCGCCATAACAGCGGTACACAAACACTTGCTTTTGAGGATAGTTTTGTATTCTTGCTGTAACTGTCGTCTGTCCCAAAGAGGAAAATTGAACAATAGTCAATAGAATAATAGAAAACAGAAATGATTTCATATTAATCATATATTTGCTACGAAAATTAATTTTGAATACAGCGGACAGAAAAACCATTTGTTTTATTATTGTAGAAGCGATATGATTGTGAATCAGGATTATATAAGTCTCGGTTCCAAGAGGTAAATCCGTCATTCTCCGTTGCAGACCAAAATGACGTATAAGTACCTTGATCAAAGAATACACCTCCTAACAAGCAACCAGCAGGCAGCGCATTAAAGCCACTAATATTAGTGCCATTCCAAGCAGGTGAATTACTCGAAGTAGCTTTCATTTTATCGCCACTATTTGTTCCTCTAAACCCTGTATTAGTTTGAAAATCGTTTAGTGTCGCACTTCCAGTAGGAGCTAAGGTATTATCAAGACAATGTTCGTATCGACTCCATTCTAAATCAGTTGGAATGTGATATCCTGAAGGACAAATTCCTTGAATTCCAGAGCTTCCACATGGGTCACAAGTATAATCAGTGGTATAATCAGCATTGTTATAAGAATTTGGTATTTGCATTGCTTCAGACCATTGATATAAAGCTCCATAAGTAGTACAATTAGCTTCAATGTCGTTATAACAATACTTTTCTAACACACCATCATTGCTTTGATCTAAACTACTACTTACTCTTGCTCCAACATTCATATTTGCAGTCATAAAAACTTGAGCATTGCAGGTTGGTAAGCATGTTGGAGTTACAGCAGTAATTGTCGAAGAATTACCACTTGTACAACCATTATAAGCACGTAAACGATAATAATATGTATGTTCGCAAGTTAATCCAGGAACATTATATGTGGTCACATTTCCTACATCAAGATTATTAAAGCCAGAAACAAAAGTAGTAAACCCATTATCAGTTGCTACATCTAAAAAGTATGAAGTTGCACCAACAACTGATGTCCAGTTCGCATCAAAAGCTGTTTGTGCTCCAACTGTTGCTGCATTTGCTGTAGGCGCTGAAAGAATGGAATTTACAACAATTGATGCTGTGTTAGCAACAGCTGCAGAACCGCATGAATTAGTGGCTGTTAAAGCATAAACTCCAGCGCCTAAAGTAGTAATATTTGATAATGTAGGGTTTTGAGTTGCAGCGCTATAACTATTTGGTCCTGACCAACTCCAACTTGTTGCCCCAGTGGCACTGCCTGTTAATGTTAACGTAGATCCAACGCACATTGGATTTGGACTTGCAGAAGCAGTTACTCCTGTAGGAGCAGTGTTGACAGTGACTGAAGCAGTATTAACCGCTGTGGCTGATCCGCATGAATTGCTTGCTGTTAATGAATAGATACCAGCTCCTGCTGTAGTAATATTTGATAATGTTGGACTCTGAGTTGCCGAACTATATCCATTTGGTCCTGACCAGCTCCAAGTTGTTGCTCCAGATGCAGTTCCAGTTAATGTTAGGGTTGTGCCTTCACAAATTGGATTTGGAGTTGCTGATGCAGTAACAGTAGATGGAATTGGATTAATTGAAACAGACGCTGTGTTCGCTGCTGTAGCAGATCCACATGCATTACTTGCCGTTAATGAATAGATTCCAACTCCTGCTGGTGTGATGTTAGTCAAGGTTGGACTTTGAGCTGAAGAACTATATCCATTTGGTCCAGACCAGCTCCAAGTGGTAGCACCAGTTGCAGATCCTGTTAATGTTAAGGTTGTGCCTTCACAAATTGGATTTGGACTCGCAGTTGCGGTTACACCAGTTGGTACTGTGTTCAATGAAACAGAAGCAGTATTTGCGACAGTAGCTGCACCACAAGAATTGCTTGCAGTTAATGAATAAACACCTAATTCTGCAACAGTGATGTTCGAAATTGAAGGATTTTGTAACGTAGAAGTAAATCCGTTTGGACCAGTCCAACTCCACGATGTTGCCCCAGTTGCGTTGCCTGATAATGTTATTGTAGCTCCTTCGCAAATTGGATTTGGACTCGCAGATGCAGTCACTCCTGTTGGAACCGAATTTATTGCTACAGAAGCAGTGTTTGCAGCCGAAGCAGCTCCACAAGTATTACTTGCAGTTAATGAGTATATGCCAGCTCCTGCTGAAGTAATATTTGAAATTGTAGGATTTTGAGCAGTTGAGCTAAATCCATTAGGTCCCGACCAGCTCCAACTTGTAGCTCCAGTTGCAGTTCCTGTTAATGTTAATTCTGAATTTTCACAAAGTGGATTTGGAGAAGCAGAAGCAGAAACTCCAGAAGGAACATTGTTTATTGTTATAACGAAAGCATTAGAAGCTGTACCATTTCCACAAGTATTAGTCCCAGAAACAGTAAGATTTCCAGAAGTTGCTGTTGCAGAAAAATTAGCAGTGATAGAATTAGTTCCAGCACCAGAGGCAAGACTAAAGCCAGTTCCAGAATATGTCCAAGTATAACTTGTTGCTCCAGATATGGCACCAACAGAAAAGGAAACTCCATTTTCACCCTGACAAACTGGGGTTGTTCCAGTAATCACTCCAGCAGCCAACGGCGTTAAATCTGTTGTGACCGAAACGGTGTTTGAATTTCCACCAGTACAAGCAGTTGTAGCTCGTACACGATAATAGTAATTTGAACTTGCATTAAGCCCTGATACAGAAGAAGAAGTAACGTTACCAACATTAAGATTGCTATATCCACCAACAAAAGAGGTAAATCCAGCGTCAGTGGCTACATCTAAAAGATATGATGTAGCTCCGGTAGAAGCACTCCAATTTGCAGTAAAAGAAGTACAGCCAATACCAGTTGCAGAAGATGCAGCTGGAGCAGCTGGAGGAGTGCAAGCTGCAGGACAAGATAATGTATTCCAAGCACCATTAACGTATGCTTCAAAGCATTTTGTGGTAGTGTTGAAAATAAAAAGTGATTCCTCAGGAGTGCTAATTGCATCACGCTCTGCTGTAGTCATTCGAGGGATGAGCATGCCCTTATTTGTGCTTTTTACATCTACCATCGACGATGGATTGGGGAAACTTCCATCATTGTTTACACCTAATTGAGCATACGAATAACTGTAACTCAAAAGAATGAAAAGTAATAGTGAAAAATATTTTTTAAAAGTTTTCATTTTAAATTAATGTTGATAATTGATGTTTTGCGGTTAAAAAATCATTTTTTTGAAATAAATTCTCTTTTAATCCTACAAGGTACTTGTTGAATATTACTCAATATCTAATGTGTTCCATAATTGAACTTTTCCAACTTTTTGAACGTTTCCTGCAATAATTTTTACTACATAGATTGCAGAATGGATTCTTAAATTTGTTATTTCAATATGATTGTCTCCTTGCATCACTTGTTCATTGCTATTATGAATTAGCTTTCCTAGATCATCATATATTGCAATTGTCATATTTTGTTCTTGATTTGAATAATAATCAACAACAATATCACGATGATTAGGTGTGTAAATTTTTGTTTTTGTCTCAAATTCATTTGATTTAGAACAATCAATTGCTTTTAGAGGGTAAGTATGACTAGCATTATCAAAATCTGTTTGTAATAATCGATAGTACACCAATCCATTATTTGAAAATAAATCAAAGTATGAATATTCGCGAAGTTGGTTAGAGTTCCCAGCACCATCAATTTGTGTAATCGCTATAAAATTAACCCCATCTGTGCTACGTTCTATCGTAAAATAATGATTGTTCGTTTCACTGGTAGTGCTCCATTGGAGAGTGTATCCATTATCTGCACAAACGATATTAAATGCAGTTAACTCGATTGGAAGTGGAATTAAAATTGATCCCAATGTAAATCTTCCTGAAGAAAAATCATAAGTGCCGCTTGGAGTATAATATTGGTAATAACCATACGTGCCAAAATCAAAAATTCCACAATTATCTGTTGCTATATTTGGAGTCGTATTAAAAGGAGCCCAATAATTAATGTTATCTAAATTATTTTTAACATCTTGGTATGCGATTAAACCGTCTTCGAGATGACTATTTAGTTCATTTTCAAAGTAATGAAACACGATTTCATTGCCGCTAGTAACGCGCCCAAATCCAGGTAAATCAAAATATCGCATCACGCTTTCATTCATAGTATAGGAGCCGCTTCCCATTAAAATTTTGTGTCCCCGTTTTATGGTTTTAGTACCAGTATATGATGTTGAGTTAATATCAATTCCCATTCCTGCAACATTAGAATTTAGCCCTGAAGAAAATGTCCGAGTAGCTGTTATTGTCCCAGTTCCATGACCATCTGAAGCTCCATCAGTCGCTTTAATTCTATTTGTATTTGTTTCGTTTGATAAATATCCCGTAGTGCCCAAATCAATATTGTTATTTAATAGATCTATTTGACCTTGGGTCATTAAAAGCTCATCAGATACTTCAATATTCCTATTGAGAGAGACCACGTTTGAGGATGAATTTTTAGCAATTTCTACTTTTTCAAATTTAATTGGTTGACTTCCAGATATAGCCACATCGGTGCTCCCAATCAATAGAATTTTAACTCCGCTAAAATTAAGTGCTTGAGTACCACTATTATCCATGCTTCCGTCAAGCTTAAAGATATTGTTTGTCCCTGAAGAAATAATTGAGCTAACTCCATTATTTGAGTAATCACCTTTTAAAACAAAGTTTACTCCATCTTTAAACACAAGTTTTACTCCATTAATTACAACCTCTTGGGCATCCAAATTGTTAATTATCAGGTAAAAAAGTATGAATAGAAGAGATATTTTAGAAAATAATTTTTTAATCATATTAAATATTTTTCAAACAATACATTACCTCACATATATACCCTGAATAATAATACAAATATATATCTAATTTTTGAAATATTGATTTTTCAATTTCATTTTAACATTTATTTGAAGTCGTTTCTCGTTAACAATGAAAGTAGTAAGTGATTGAAAATACTTATTATCCAAATTAGTTAATAATTAATTGATCAAAAAAATTTATTGATACTTTAATGTAATGAATCTATCATCCTGTTTGTTAATGATAATAGATGCCCAACGTTGATAATTATTGCACATATTATCTAACAAAAGTCATGACTCTTTTATGTCTTATTATAGTTTGACTTTCATTTCCTGATTAAAATTTGAAATAAAATTCACTTATTACGTTAAGAAACGAACTCTTGTACATTGTTTTTTTATAATTTAGCCCTTTATAATTAACAAAATAAATTATCGTAAAATAATTAATCGAGCATATTCGGCTAAAAATAAAATGGATAGTAATACTTATATGCGAGTTTCCTGTTTTTAGGAAAAAGCTATTCGATCATTAAAATAAAAACTAAAAACGGATGAAACAAAAACTTGGAATCATGATTATGTTGATGGCTTTTACTTTTCCAGCGTTTTCGCAAACGGCCTCAAGTGTAAGTCAAGCTACTATCGACAAGGTGTCGAAGGGGTTGATTGCAAAAAACGCATCGATGCACAAACTTCGGATTGAAAAGTGTGTAAAACAAACTGCTTCTTTATGGCGATTAACTGATGGTACAGAAGATGATTTCTCACTTTTTTGTGAGCAAAACTTTATTTCTGACAATGCCCAGCTTAAACAACTTTTCGACAAGATGCAACACAATTTCGAACTTATCTATGGGTTGTATAATCAGATGAGCATAGAAATGAAACGTCCACTTCATCTGGATATGGGTGAAGTAATGGCTGTTGATGAAATATTTGGAGCTTGGGATCCATTTTCACATGTAAATGATGATTTTTTTGATAACAAACTTGCTTTTATTATCACTTTGAATTTCCCGTTTTACACTCTTGAAGAAAAGCAACTTGTTGGCGAACAATGGACAGCTCGAGATTGGGGTTATGTTCGTTTAGGTGATATGTTTACCTCGCGAGTTCCTGCTGCTCTTTTGCAAAAATATAGCGAAACTACAACCGCTGCTGATACATATATCTCAAATTATAATATTTATATGGGTAAACTTTTCGACAACACTGGTAAATCTAGATTTCCTGCTGCTATGAAGTTGATTACCCATTGGGGATTGCGTGATGAACTAAAATCAAACTATTCAAATAAAAAAGATGGACTTGAAAATCAACGTCTAATCTATGAAGTGATGAAAAGAATTATCACTCAAACGATTCCTAAAGAGGTGATCAACAGCGATAAGTACACGTGGAATCCTTATTCTAACAAAGTCTTTGATAATAGCATTGAAATCAAATCAACACCAGAACCATCAACACGATATTCGCATTTATTGCAAAACTTCAAATCTATGCAAGCTATCGATCAATATAGCCCTGCATTTCCTACATACATCTCTCGAAAATTTGATCAGGAGATGGAGATTCCTCAAATTGAGATAGAAAAAATGTTTGTTGATTTTATCTCTTCACCTACAGTTAAGCAAGTTGCAAAACTTATTCAAAAACGTTTAGGTCGTAAAATTGAGCCATTTGATATTTGGTATGATGGATTCAAATCTCGAAGCACAATTCCTGCAGAAACTTTAGACTCTAAAGTACGTGAGAAATATCCAACGAAAGCAGCCTTTGAAAAAGATTTGCCCGAAATTCTAGCAAAACTTGGATTTCCTAAAGAAAAAGCACAGTTTATTTGTTCCAAAGTTGCTGTTGATGCATCTAGAGGAGCTGGTCACGCGTGGGAATCGATGATGAAAAGTGATGTGGCACACCTCAGAACTCGAATTGGTGCTAATGGCATGGATTATAAAGGATATAACATTGCAGTTCATGAATTTGGTCATAATGTTGAGCAAACTATTTCGTTGCACGATGTAGATAATTATTTTGTCCGCGGAGTTCCAAATACTTCATTTACTGAAGCATTAGCATTCTTGTTTCAAAAACGTGATTTAAGTTTACTTGGCATGGTAGATCCAACTCCAAATCAACGTGAATTGGTAACCTTAGATATTTTCTGGGGAAGTTACGAAATTATGGGAGTTTCGTTGGTTGATATGTATGTTTGGAAATGGTTGTATGCTAATCCAAATGCGACTCCAGAACAATTAAAAGAGACTGTAAATAGAATTGCAATTGAAGTCTGGAATAAATATTATGCTCCAGTTTTCGGAATCTCAAATCAGCCAATTCTTGGAATATATTCACACATGATTGATGCTCCATTATATCTTTCGGCATATCCAATAGGACAATTGATTGAATATCAACTAGAAACTTACATTGAAGGTAAAAACATCGGTACAGAGGTCACGAGAATATATGCTCAAGGCAGATTGGCTCCTCAAGTGTGGATGAAAAAGGCAGTAGGAGAGCCACTTTCAATAACTCCATTAATCAATGCAACTAATAATGCCTTAAAAGTGATAAAATAATAAATTTGATTTAAATATCAACAACTACTGATCTTTATAAGCATTGCAATTTAGTAAAACGGTTTCAGCAAATTTTGTTGAAACCGTTTGCTTTTTATAGTATTAATGACAACTTGTAATTGTGAAAATAATTTATTAATTTTGCTATACACAAAAAAGAGTTACATGGAAGAGATTGAAAACAAAGAAACTGGTATTGTATATTCAAAATCTGTACGAGCTGGTAAACGAACCTATTTTTTTGATGTTAGGCTCACCAAAAATGGCGAAAAATATTTAGTTATTGCCGAGAGTAAGAAAAAAGTTGATTTAGAAACGGGAGAATTTCAATTTGAAAAGCACAAAATATTTCTTTATGGAGAAGATTTTGAGAACTTTACAGAAGCTTTTAACGACACTGTAAACTTTGTTAACACAGGGGTTAAAAAAGAAATCACCATTGGTTGAAATTCTTAATTACTTTGTTTAATAAATAATTCCAAAAATAATCGAGTCAATATTTTCTAAGTTTATTTAAAGATTTCAGGTCTTATCTCTTTGTGCGTTTTGTGATTGGTTATACCGAGGCTCATGTTATATCCATAGAAAAATCATTGGATTTTTAAATATCCCATCGAATTATAGACAATTCTTTGTTTTATTTGGCAAAATATCATTATTAAATCAGTCGTCTTTTTACCGAGTTTAGCTTGGATTTAAGCGATACGTTTTCGAAGATAAAATTTTATAATCAACTTAATTATTATTCATATCTTAATGTAATTCAAACAAATAACTATACTACGATAATTCCGCTATTTGATTTTTCGGAATCATTAAAAATTATCCAATTACTAAGTTATCAACAAACAAAAAATACAAAGCAAAAAATCGTAAATTTGCAAATCATTTAATATCTAAAAAGTCTGAGCATGGGGAAAGTAATTGCCATAGCAAATCAAAAAGGAGGTGTAGGGAAAACGACTACAAGTATCAATCTTGCAGCCTGTTTAGCCGTATTAGAACATCGCACGCTGATTATCGATGCCGATCCTCAAGCAAATGCTACTTCTGGTGTGGGGATTGATCCTCAAACTGTCAAAACAAGTATTTACGAATGTATTGTAGATGATATTGAACCAAATAATATCATCTACAAAACTACAACACCTAATCTTGACTTACTTCCTGCACACATTGATTTAGTAGGAGCTGAAATTGAAATGATTAATCTTCCAAATAGGGAGGTTAAGATGAAAAGTGTAATAAATAAAATCAAAGATGACTATGATTTTATCATCATTGATTGTGCTCCATCGTTGGGATTAATTACTGTTAATGCCCTTACTGCGGCCGATAGTGTGATAATTCCTGTGCAATGTGAATATTTTGCCCTCGAAGGATTAGGAAAATTACTCAACACGATTAAAATAATAAAATCTCATCTCAATCCCGATTTAATTATTGAAGGAATTTTGCTCACAATGTACGATGCTCGCCTTAGACTTGCAAATCAGGTTATTGAAGATGTGAAACAACATTTTCAAGATTTAGTTTTTGAAACAGTGATCTACCGGAATATAAAACTTAGTGAAGCACCTAGTTACGGCGAGACTATCATAATGTATGATATTGATAGTAAAGGAGCACAAAACTACCTCAATCTGGCTCGTGAGCTACTTCAAAAAAATGATCTTACCCAAATAAGTAATGCAGAAAAAACGATTAATATAGTAGAATAATGAATGCTCAAAAAAAAGCTTTAGGAAGAGGATTAAGCGCTTTACTCAATTCCACACCAAATGAAGAGGTGATTGCTCCTGATTCGCCCAGTAGAATTAAACTTAACGATATTAATACCATTGATATTAATCTTGTAGATGCAAACCCTTGGCAACCAAGAACAGAATTTGAACAAGAAGCACTTCAAGAACTTGCTGAATCTATTAAAATTCATGGATTAATCCAGCCTATAACCGTTCGTAAAGTGGGTGTTCGCTTCCAATTAATTTCTGGCGAGCGTAGGCTCAGAGCTTCAAAAATTGGTGGATTACATCATATTCCTGCCTATATTCGTTCTGCTGACGATTTGCAAATGATTGAGATGGCATTAGTTGAAAACATTCAACGCGAAAATCTTAATTCAATGGAAATTGCACTTAGCTATCAACGGCTAATTGACGAATGTAGCATTACTCAAGATCAAGTTAGCGACAGAGTTGGGAAAAACAGAACTACGATAACAAATTATCTCCGTCTGTTGAAGCTTCCAACTCCAATTCAAATCTATGTTCGCGACAATAAAATCACCATGAGCCACGCTCGTGCGTTGCTTAGTATAGATGATGCAGACGTTCAAGTGTCAGTATGTAATGATATAATAAACAATGATTTATCCGTTAGACAAGTTGAAACTTTAATTCGAAAATTCAACCAAGATATTGAGATAGAAAAACCAGCTATAGTTTTATCGTTACCTCAAAGTTATATTGCTCGAAAAGAAGATTTAAAATCAAAAATTGATTCAAAAGTTGAGATAAAACGGAACATTAAAGGAAAAGGTCATATCACTATTCATTTTAAATCTGATGATGATTTTAATAGAATAATTGAACTTATCAATCAATAAGCATCAAATGTTTCGCAATAACGTACATCCTTTTTGTATACTTCTAATGATTTTTTTGTCATTACAAAGTGTTGTTGCGCTAGCTCAAAAGCCACTTCCAAATGATTCTTTAAAGATCAAACCTATAGAGCATTCACCTAGAAAAGCAACTATCTATTCTGCTGTTCTTCCGGGTTTGGGACAGGTTTATAATAAAAAATATTGGAAAGTCCCAATTGTGTACGCCGGATTTACTGCGCTTGCATACTCATTAACGTTTAGCGATGCTAAGTATTCGCTGTATCTTAACGAATACTCTAATCGATTAAATAAAGATTCGCTTAATTTTAAGAGTGGACTGGATCAATATTCTGATGATAATATTTTAGAATTAAAGAATTACTACCAGCGCAACAGAGAACTCAGTATTATTGGATTTGTGATTTGGTACACATTAAATATTGTTGATGCCACTGTTGATGGGCATCTTTATTCGTTTGATATTTCTGATAATCTTTCGATGAATGTATCGCCATACTTCATAAAAGACAACTATTTTAGTAATACATTTACTTCTGGATTTCATCTAACGCTTACTCCGAAAAGAGAACAGAATCAAATTCGAACTCGAATCATCAACAGTTTTAATAATCACCAACCTTCAAAATAATTAGCAGATGAAAATTGCAATAATTGGATATGGAAAAATGGGGCAAGAAGTTGAAAAAGCAGCAATAGCCAGGAATCATCAAATAATTTCTATTATTGATCAAGATGACCAGTGGGTAAAGTTTGCTGACGAAATTTCAAAAGCAGATGTTGCTATTGAATTCTCGACTCCTTCGGCTGTTTACAACAATATTCGCAATGCATTTAATAACAATCTTCCAATTATTGTAGGCACAACAGGGTGGAAAGATCGTTTGCAAGAAATTAAAATTCTATGTCAGAAGATGGATCAAAGCATCTTGTACTCAAGTAATTTTAGTATTGGCGTTAATCTTTTTTTTGAATTAAACTGTAAACTGGCAAAGTTGATGAAAGATTTTCCAGATTATGATGTAAATATCGAAGAAACTCATCATACAGCCAAACTTGATTCTCCTAGTGGTACTGCTATTAAACTTGCTGATGATATCTTGAAAATTGTTAAATCAAAGTCTAAATGGGTAAACTCCGAAGATGGTGAAGAGTCGGAAGAGTTGCAGATTGAGTCGAAGCGAATTAGCAATACACCTGGAACACATGTGGTTACTTACGATTCGAAAATTGACTCTATTGAAATCAAACATATCGCGCATAACCGCAAGGGATTTGCCCAAGGTGCAATTTTAGCTGCGGAATGGATTTTTGACAAAAAAGGTGTTTATACTATGCGTGATGTTCTAAATTTCAAGTAGCTTATACGTTAAATGGAATCAATTCAAAATATATTCAAAATTGGGTTTGGCCCCTCTAGTAGCCATACCATGGGACCTGCAATTGCCGCAACAAATTTCAAAAACCAGTATTCTGATGCTTCTCGTTATGAAGTCACACTTTTTGGTAGCTTAGCGGCAACCGGAAAAGGACATCTAACCGATGAAGCGCTTTATCAAATTTTGGGAACTAAATTGACCATATTTTGGGAACCATCTATAGTTAAAGATTTTCATCCTAATGCACTTGCTTTTCGTGCATTTTCTGATAATGACACCCTTTTAGCTGAACAGTTAGTTTACAGTATTGGTGGTGGAAATATTATTTATGATTCTGAAAAAGAGATTGTTAAGAATATGATTTACACCAAATCATCAATGAATGAGATTCTAGCATGGTGTAAAGAGACGGGCGGAGCCATTTGGGAATATGTGGAAGAGGTTGAAGGTAAAGGAATTTGGGATTATTTGGAAGTAGTATGGGATGTTATGCAACAAGCTATTGAACGGGGAATAGAAAACGAAGGAATAATTCCTGGTGGACTTCGCCTTTCACGAAAAGCTTCTTCTTATTATGTAAAATCAAAAAGCTACAAGTCTACATTAAAAAGAAAAAGTATGACATACGCCTATGCACTTGCTGTTGCTGAAGAAAATGCTTGTGGTGGAAGAATTGTCACTGCTCCTACATGTGGATCTTCTGGCGTATTACCAGGTGTTCTTTATTCATTAAAGATGAACTACGATTATTCAGATTCAAAAATATTAAGAGCATTGGCAACGGCAGGAATTATTGGCAATTTGGTGAAATTTAATACTTCAATTTCTGGCGCTGAAGTAGGCTGTCAAGGAGAAATTGGAACTGCCTGCGCAATGACCGCAGCGGCAGCAGCTCAAATATTTGGTGCCACACCAATTCAAATCGAATATGCTGCAGAAATGGCCATGGAACATCACTTGGGAATGACTTGCGATCCAATAGCTGGACTTGTTCAAATACCATGTATCGAGCGAAATGCATTTGCTGCTACAAGAGCTTTAGATGCTGCTACTTATGCGCTCCTTTCTGATGGGACTCATATTGTGTCTTTCGATAAAATTATTCAAGTGATGAAACAAACGGGTCACGATTTACCAAGCATATATCGGGAAACTGCCGAAGGAGGAATTGCCATCTTTGCAAATAAAAGTTAGTGCTGTTTTTAATTTACTTACTGCTATTTAAAGGCATTTTTGGTGTATTCATCAATATCAAGGATTGCTTTCAAGAGCGTTTCATTTGGATTTAATTCATAAATCATTTTCAATTCATCAATTTTATACGATACCTCAATTTTATTGAGATCATCTATCAGAGTGATTGAAAATGGTATTACATCAGAATGCTTTTGCTGCTTCATGTTTTTTGAAATATATGATGAAATCATAATCTTCGATACTTCAAAAGGGTACACATTCACTTGATTGTTGCAATATGCAGAATCGTAGCTTAAAATCTTGCTTTTTTTTGCAAAATCTATCAGCAATTGAGGAGCTATGATTTTTTCTTGATTCTTATACTCAATTGTTTTTAAAATATAGTCTGGATTATTTCTGATTTCATTAAATTTTATAGATTTTTGAATTCTGCCTTTTTTGATAATCTTACTTTGATGATTATAGATATCATATTTTAAATCAGGTTTTAAAGCAAAAAATGCCAATGAATCATCTTTAATAGGCATTAGAATCTTATATATTACCGGAATGGTTAATTCTCCACTAAAGTTATAAGCTCCATAAAGCTCCTTTTCTCGAACGATAATGAGCTCTTTTGAATTCAAACTGTATGTTTTAGTCGGGTTATCAATTTCGCCAAACTCAATCCAAATAGGATGATGTGGTTTTGCAAGATTCACATCTGGTTTATAAAGTTTGTCCGAAATTATGTCACTAACTGGGATAAGCAATTCGTCGTATTTTACAGGAATAATATGCTGAAATGATTTATCTAACAACCCTGATTTTCCACCTCTAAAAAATGATATAGTATCAAAAACAATAATAGCAGTATCTTTCATTTCATTCCCTTCCATATCTAGAATTGGAATTGTTATTTGATTGATAAAGCTTAGCACATCTTTATGTCCACCATTATTGATAAAATAAATAGAAACATCCTCTTTATCACCTTTTAATGTGGTTTCTTGATAGAAATCTGAATGAGATTTTATGTGAGAATTTGGTTGAATAAAATCTACTCCCGAATCATTAACACACACATAACCACCATAATTGTTTTTAATTATGGCGTTAAAACTATAAGTTGGATTATTTTCATACGGAAATTCCCAGAGTGCAAGTTTGTTGTTTTTACGAAGAACCAATGTCATGTCAATTGTTTGACTTTTAGAATATTTATTCAAATCATCCCAATCTTTTTCATACTCTGGAATTTCTTCGCTAAATTCCACGTTTGGATATAATTTTTTTAACCGCTTAATCTCCTTGCTGGGAATTCCAACACCTGAAACAATAATGTTTTTCAACGATTGCAATCTCATTAAAAAGGGTGGAAGGGTTCGGATTACGTCAAAATCATTTCCAAATATCATAAGGGTATTTAGCTCCGAAAAGTTGTCAAAATTAATTTTAAAAATTATTTTTGAAGGATTTTCAATTTTAATATATTTAATTGATTTACAATTATTTGCGATAAAACTATCGACTTTTAATGCTTCTTCATAACACAAACACTTTGTATTTGAGGAAAAATTTCTTGGGAAAAATGTAGAGTTTTCCCCACTACAATAGTCACAAATGTCTCTTAATATTAGGGTGTCATAATTGATTTTTTCAGCTGGAGTTGTGTTCTGACAAAATCCATTTAAATCTTGAAATCCAATAAAAAGTAGAATTAGATATCCTAAAATAGATTTGTGGATTTTTATTGTCGAGAAATACGTTTTGCATTTAATTTTATGTATCATTTTTTGTTGAATTTGATGATTTTTCTTTGTTGTAATGAATTAGTATTCAACCACTAAAATAGGTCTAAACCCAACTGTAGTTGATGCTTCTGTGTAATTCAACATACTTTCGTTTCGTACATCATAACCTGGAGATTTCCAACTTCCACCTACCGCAATTCCTTTTTCGTGAACCATTTCGGCTACGTTTCCATTCATATTATACAATCCAAATTTGCTAGGCAGATACGAACGAACGGGAGTCATAATATCAGTGCTTTCTGCTATGCCACAATTTCGCCCAATTGAACTTTTTATATTTTCAAACTCCTTCGTCTCTGAATTGTAATGCACACATTGATCGCCAGTTGCATAATAATTACAATAAAGCCCCCCTTCATTTTTGAACAAATACGGTCCATTCCAGGAATAAACATTGTACTTCGTTCCATTGCGCGCTGCCCACACCCATTGTGCTCTCGATGGAAGTTGTGCTTTTACTTTCTTTCCCTTTGACTGCTTATTAAGTTTTTCGGTTAACCACTGGCAATATAATACAGCGCCTTCGTAAGAAATGTTTACAACTGGATAATTTTGATATGCAGGATGTTGAAAATAATAGCTCACAAACGGCTCATTATAAGCCAATTTATCTCTCCATTTTAAAGTGTCAACATTTGCAACAGCAAATTCTGTGGTTTTGCCCTGTGCTTTTAGCGAATCAAGGAATTCTTTGTACATGATGTTGCTAACTTCTGATTCTAACATGTAAAATCCAAATAAATGGGTAGAATCTTTGTCTAATAAAACATTTCCCTGAGGAATATACTTAAATCCTTTGGGAGTTTTAAAATAAGTGGTTTTTTCTTTGGTGACCTTCTGCGCCCATGTAGAAATGGCTACCAGCATCAAAAACGTAATGATGCTCAATCTGATTTTTGCTCCTGATTTCATGTTGTTTATTATTTGTGGATAATTAATCTTTAACGATAAACAACAAGTTATGTTACATTTTAGAGTGTCAAAGCTTTTTTGTACACAGCCAAACATCTGATTTTGGCTAGATTCAGGTCGGTTTTAAGAAGTTTTTGATATGCTTCTGACTGATATTCAGGAACCCAACGTTTGATGTATTCAAAATTTGGGTCAAAACGTTCTTGCTGACGATAGGGGTTGAAAATGCGAAAGTATGGAGCTGCATCACAACCTGAACCAGAAGCCCATTGCCAATTTCCATTATTTGCCGATAGTTCGAAATCCACAAGATGTTGCGCAAAATAGGCTTCACCCCAATGCCAATCAATTAAAAGATGTTTGGTGAGATAACTTGCAACGATCATTCGCACACGATTATGCATAAAACCAGTGATATTTAACTCTCTCATGCCAGCATCAACAATTGGGATTCCAGTTTCTCCATTACACCATGCTAGAAACTCTTCTTCATTGTTTCTCCATTCAATAGTATCGTAACGTGGCTTAAATGAACCTCTTTCAGCATGTGGAAAATGATAAAGAATATGCATAAAAAACTCACGCCAGATAAGTTCATTTAAAAATTGTTCATTTAAAGATACTGCGATTGAAACAAGTTTTCGAATAGAAATGGTTCCAAAACGCAGGTGAACACCCAAACGGGAAGTGCCATTTTGGAGTGCAGGAATGTCTCTCGTTAAGTGATAATTTCGTATTATTTCAAGAGAAATATGTGGTGTGATATTAATATGATTATCAATAGTATATCCTAAGCTATCAAAATCAAAAGTTGAAATATTATCTTGTGATAAATAATTAGTTGCCATATCTTCTGAAGGAACTGATTTCAATAATTCTGGAGTCTGAATTAATATAGTCTTCCAACGGTTTGCAAAAGGAGTGAAAATGGAATATGGGGTGTGATTTGTTTTTAATAGGTTTCCAGGTTTAATAATTACCTGATCGGTACTTGAGTGAGTTTTTACACCTTTAGTCTCTAAAAACCGCTTAATTTCATCATCTCGACGAATTGCTTCAGGTTCGTAATCCTCATTAAAATATACTGATTTTATTTGATGTTTTTGCAACAATTCCTCAAAAGACTCAAGTGGCGATTTATGGAAAATTGATAATGAAGTACCGAGTGTGCGGAGTTGTAAGTCGAGATTTCTTACAAACTGAATCAATAAATTAATTTGGAAATTCTTTTTATCTGGAAATTGCCTTAATATTTGAGGATCAAAAATAAAAATAGGTAACACGTTAACTCCAGATTTCAGGGCATTGTATAGACCAATATTGTCTTCAATTCTTAAATCTCTGCGAAACCAAAAAACTGTAACTTCACCCATTAAAATGTTTATTATCTAACATTGATTGATTGTGAAAAGTTCAATAATGAAACTGCTTAGAATTAAAAAGAGGCGCAATTATCGAAAAGCGCCTCTTTAGAAAATTATGCTTATTAAGACTTGATTATTTTTTTACAAGTTTCGAAAGATATATTTTATCATTTGTGTGTAGTTTTACAAAATATGTTCCTGTGGGTAAATCACTAATTTTCACTTGATTGTTGTTTACCTTATGTGTTTGGATAATTCGTCCGGAAAGGTCATAAATTTCAATTTTTTCAATTATTAACTCCGATTTAATGGATAATATATCGAGCACAGGATTTGGAAATATTTCGAGGTTTTCTAATAAAATACTTAAGTCATCAATATTAACAATTGGATTTTGTACGGTAGTTTGGGCTTCGTTTGTTTCGACTGGAAAATTATAATCAAAATAGATATTTGCGATATTTTTTATTGAATCACCAACCACAAGATCTGCTTTAGTTTTAATTTTAAAAGCAATATATCCATCATTATTTGCATCATCGAAAGGCAACTGAATATTTTCAAAAATAAATTCAACCTGATTCCCATTCGTGATGCGTGTATATGCATTATGACTGGCGTCGGTGACTTGAAGGGAGTTTGCAACGAATACAGTCGTGTCAATTATGTCTTTTACAACAATGTTTTCGGCGGCATAAGTCCCCGTGTTTTCGAAACGGATAAGATAAGGGGACTTCTAAAATTTAAAGCTTTGAATATCTGATAATTATGTGTATATTT
>JBAXTE010000005.1:0-140273 GCA_037130365.1 Bacteroidota bacterium | reverse complement strand
TTTTTATCATTAAATTTGCATAAACAACAAGTTGCATTTAACACTTGAATTCAGCTATATTTAACATTAATGCCTGTTTAAAATGTTGTAATAGGCTAAAATATAGTATTATAACAAGTTGTTAGTTTGAGTTTATTGATTAAAATCAATTTTGTAATAACAAATAAATAACATGTAAAAAATGAAATGGTATTTGAAATATTAACATATAAATTACGTATAGATGGTCAAAATACAGATTTTTCGTTGCTTTAATTTGCATTGACCACCCCAAAGCATTAAAGGGATTTGACAAAGGGCGAAGATTCAAACGGGTTTAAGTCAATCCAACGATTCTTTGGGTTAATGCCTTTTGAATGGTGTCTCAAATATATTTAGGGCTTGCTGAAAAACTTTCAAACAACTTATAATCAAAACCATATATGACATCTATTCAGAATCAAGTGCAAGATTTTTTTGAAGTTTATTAAATAAACCTTGCAGCTTGTGTTCTAAAATCATTTTTTTATCGCCTTACTTTTTGTCATTGCCACAAAAAGTAAGCAAAAAAGGCTAGGCGAAGCGATGCTCCACGCGCCCTGCCATAAGACTAACAAAACTAATTCGGAGTAGTGTGGCGCTCTGGCGCCACAAACGTAAACGCCTCCGAAAGTTTTGCAAGTCTTACGTCATTCCCTCCCTGTCTGGCACCGCCGCTTCGCCCAAGGCATCCCACGATTTTAGAAGAAGAAGAGATGTTTTAGTTACTTCAATGCTTCGTTGATGCTAATTGGTAACTTTTGAGTTTTTCAGCAGACCCTACTTATAATAAACTGGTTTAGACACACTTATTATGAACAAAGGGTCTTTGCATATTTACTAAATTCTGATTAGCGTAAAGGCGTATTTGATTATTAAGCTACCATGTTTATCATATGATTATAAGATACACCACAAAAACAATGGGTAATTGGAATGATTATCCTTTCGGGATTTTCAACACTTGTCCTGCCTGAATTTGCCCTTGTTTTAGCTTATTATTATTAAGAATATCTATGTGGGTAATACCTGGAAATTTTTTAGCAATGCTCCAAATGGTATCACCAGCAGCTACTTTGTAATAATGATATCCTTTAAAAACAGGCTTTTTGGCAACTAACAAACTATCAGAAGGAGTTGTAATAGCAGCTCTTGAGCTATCTGCAGAAAGCAAAGTAGCTTTTGGGGTGATGGCTGTATCCACTTTTTTGGTAGCTAGATTTTTTTCTATGGGAGAATATCCAACAACAATTTGCTTACCCGGTGCGACATATTTTCCTCTGATTTTATTCATATACTTTATTTCTCCCACAGCAATACCATAAGTTTTTGCTATTGAGGCTAATGTTTCGCCCTTTCGCACAAGATGATACTTCTTTTTAAGTTGAGCCACATTCAAAGCTGGATTAGTGTTTTGAGATTCAATATCGACAACCCTCATTGGTGTAAAATAAGTGCTATAGTTATAACGATGAATTGAATCACGAAGAGTGGTAAACTCAATGGCTTTATTAGGAGGTAAAATTATAGAATATGAATCTTTATAAGCTGGAACAATATCTCGCTTATATTGAGGGTTTAACGACCTCATTTCTTCGATTGGAATATTTAACACAGCTGCAATCTGCTGAAGATGAACTTCTTTGTTAACCACAACGGTGTCGGTAAGCACTGGCATCGTTATTTTAACTGGAATTATATTGTGCTTATCGTAGTAGTTCATCATATAGGTTGCGGCAATGTATGCAGGCACATATCCACGGGTTTCTTTAGGTAAAAAGTAATATATTTCCCAAAAATCTGTTTTTCCACCAGCTCTACGAATTGCTTTGTTTACGTTACCTGGACCACAATTGTATGCGGCTATGGCCAAAATCCAATCATTGTATATTTTATGTAAATCGTTTAAATATCTAGCAGCAGCATGAGTAGCTCTTACTGGATCTTTTCGGGCATCTACAAACGTGTTCACCTCTAATCCATACATTCTTCCAGTAGAAAACATAAATTGCCACAACCCTGTTGCTCCAACACATGATACTGCATTTGGATTTAAAGCGGACTCAATTATTGAGAGATATTTTAATTCATGAGGAACTCCATTTTGTTCCATAATTTCTTCGTACATCGGGAAGTAATATTTGGTTAATCCAACGATTATTCCCGCAAGTTTTCGCTTTCTTACACAATACATTTCAATAAAACCTCTAACTTCTTTGTTATAAGTGAGTGGAATTATGGAGGGAATTTCTGCAAGTCGCTTTGCATAAATTGAATCTGAATATGAAATTCCCACATCATTAATAGAGCTATAATTACTGGTATTTGATTTGACACTTTGTTTAATATACCAAATATTAAGAAGACTATCTAATTGACTAGCAGCGGTATTGCAAAATTGTTGAGTTTCGGCACTATCTATTGAAACTAATGCAGAATCTCGCTTTAGCGTTTGTGCGGAGATTACATTGCTTAGCCCAAAAACTATAGCAATGAAAATTAAAATTTTAATATTTGCCCTATAAAAATTCATAACTCAATTGTTTGATGTTGTTTTCCTATATGCAAATTAACACAAAATAATTGAAAAACCTACGAAATATTTTGATTTTTTAGGGTTTTTTTCAATTAGAGCGAGGATATTGAATCTAAAACACGTTATAGAGAAATAAATTTGCGAAGATTTACATTGTTTTCTTTTTGCAAACGGCATAGCATGATAAGCCAGGCAAACGGAGTCCAAAGAATCTGAAGAATCGGGAAACCTGATAATCAAATACGAGAATAGATTTCATAATTTTAGCGGCAGTTTTTCCACCTTTCCAATCACCGATACCTGTTACATTATCTATTTTTGGTTTTACAATTTTTTCTTTCAACACCTGAATCGTTCGAGGCAACAGCAATGATTTGAAAAAATATCCAGTTTCAACAATTTCTAATCCTGCTTGATTGGCATGTTCTCTTAGCATTTTTGTGGTATATCGTCGATAATGCCCTAACCAAACATCGTGCGAACAAAATAATCCTTGATATGCCGGAACTGAAATCATAAATAACGTGTCGTTGCCTACAATTGGTTCTGCGGCTAATCCCTTCAAAAAAGTTATATCATCTTCAATGTGCTCAATTACATCGAGGAGTAAAACGGCATCTGTACTAGTAACTCCATCCACAGAACTTGGCATTTCTTTGTAAAAAGCTACATTTGATTTTTGATATTTTTTGCTGAAAAACTCAATCATTTCATCATCAAAAGCAATATCCACTGCCACAAAGCGCATGTTTTTATAGTTTGCAGAGAGTTGTTCTAGAAAAAATCCGTCACCACAACCTACGTCTAAAATGCTATTGTATTTGGGGGTAAGATGACGTTTTAAGATATCTGAAACAACTTCAAATCGAGCGTATTCCCAAGGGTGATTCATTTTTTCACCGTCTACTTGGGTGGTATATTCTTTTAAATCCATAAAATTTCTTTTGTACTAGTTAATCGATGTATGCAAACTTACATTAATTTATTGGGTGAACAAAAATAATCAATTCAATCTGTTTTATGCAACAGTTTAAATCAAACGGAACTTTTAAAAAAATCAAAGGAGAATAAATACCAAAAACATAACAAAAGCGCCAATTGAAAAGCCTAAATATACTTGCGATGGCGTATGTGCTTCAAGTTTTAATCGAGCATAACCAACTAAACCAGCAATAAAAACTAATGGAATAATTACGATTAAAAAATTGATGTTATACCGAAAACCAATCGCTAGAAAAAATCCTAAAATTCCTCCCAGAGAAAGCAAATGCAAACTTATTTTCCAGAAAAAAGTAATCAACATTGCAATAATAACGAGCATTGTAGAGCCCAACAATAGCAAGTTAAACAAATCGGGAAGATGAATAGATTTAAAGACTGTGTACGATAAATAGTACGATAAACCAACAATAAACATTGGCAGCGACCGTTCTCTTCGCTCGTTAATTTCTAAAGATGTTACCACTTTGATTTTTATCAACAACAAAATCATCATCAGCGGAGCAACCACCATCATAAAAAATCCTGTACCTAAAAACATCCACATTCCTTCGGGCTTTGTAAACACATAATGATAGGAATATGACATAAAAACTAGCACATAAAAAGTCCATAAAATTGGATGAAAAACTACTGAAATGGCTTGGGCTAATATTGGTTTTTTGATCATTTTTTGGTTAATCTTTATTCTATTGATTGAAGAAAAATTTAGAAATTTGAGCTTGTAAAACAGCTACATTCTACAAAACAGAAATTAATAAATACTATAATTCTTTACGCATACGAGCTACCGGAATCCCTAGTTGTTCGCGGTATTTAGCAATCGTTCTTCGCGCAATGTGATATCCGCGTCCATTAAGAATTTTACTCAATTCATCGTCTGTGATGGGTTTATGTTTGTCTTCGGCATCAATACAATCAGTTAGAATTTTCTTTACCTCTTTTGAGGAAACCTCTTCGCCAGAATCTGTTGATAGTGATTCGGAAAAAAATGCTTTAAGTAAAAAAGTGCCGAAGGGAGTTTGAACATATTTACTATTCACCACGCGCGAAACAGTAGAGATATCCATATTTATTATTTCGGCAATATCTTTCAAAATCATAGGTTTCAAGCGCTGGTCGTTTCCAGTTAAAAAGTATTCTTCTTGAAACTTCATAATGGTCTCCATCGTTTTTTGCAATGTGTTTTTTCGTTGCTCAATTGCCTCAATAAACCATTTTGCAGAGTCAATTTTTTGACGTACAAATTGAGCGGCTTCTTGCTTACTTCTGGATGGTTTTTCTGAAGCCTGTCCGAATTGCTCATACATTTGTTTGTAGGTGTTGTTAATTCGGAGTTCTGGAGAATTTCGCTGATGTAAAGTTAGCTCCAATTTTTCGTTGGCGGTGCTGATGTAAAAATCGGGAATGATATAATTATTTCCTTGATTTTCGGTAGAAACTCCACCGGGCTTGGGATTTAACTTTAGGATTTCGCTGAGTGCGCTCTTAAATTCTTCTTCTGAGCAACCGATAGCGGCAATTATCTTTTCGTAATGTTTTTTACTAAATTCATTAAAATATTTTTCAATCACCTTTCTGGCCAATTGTATAGATTTAGTATTTAAGGATTCATTACGTTTAAGTTGAATTAATAGGCATTCTTGTAGGTTTCGAGCGCCAATTCCTGCTGGATCTAATTGATGAATAACTTCCTCCAAAACTCTTTCAACTTCTTGAATAGTAACGTGAATGTTTAGATTAAAGGCTAAATCATCTACAATTGCATCAAGTTCACGAGTTAAATAGCCATAATCTTCTAAGTTGCCAATAAGTTGAACTGCAATAGCCATTTCGTTATCGCTATTTGTGAGCATTCCAAGCTGATCGATTAGTGTTTCGTGACTAGAACTTCCACTTACCATTGGGCGTTCCTTCCGCTCTTCGTCTGGACTATGGTTGTTTATGTTTAGTTTATAATCAGGGATATCGTAATCTTCGGAATCAAAGTAATCGGTAAAATCAAATTCATTTTCTTGCTTTTCGTCAAAATCATCTTTCTCTTCTTGAGATTCGGAAGTTTCAATATCTTGATTAGGAACATCGAGTTCATCGTCTGTTTCGTCGTCGAGGGCAGGATTTTCTTCAATTTCTTGTTTAATTCGTTGTTCTAGCGAAACCGCAGGCACCTGCAATAGCTTCATCAGCAAAATTTGCTGTGGAGAGAGCTTTTGAAGCTGTTTTTGTTCAAGTCTTTGATGAATCATACGTCAACTCTGAGTTTTTCTTGCAAGTTACTAAAAATATTTCCTTAGGTCAATAGGTTTAATTAAAATTCTGCATTTTGAGGAGTTCTTGGGAACGGAATTACGTCGCGGATATTTGACATTCCTGTAACAAATAACACCAATCGTTCAAATCCTAATCCATAGCCACTATGTGGTGCAGTGCCAAATCGACGAGTGTCGAGATACCACCAGATATCCTTTTCTGGAATTCCCATTTCTTCGGCCCAAGAAGTAAGTTTTTCTAAATTTTCCTCCCGTTGCGAGCCACCTATAATTTCTCCAATTTTTGGGAAGAGTATATCCATAGCACGTACCGTTTTTCCGTCCTCATTTTGCTTCATATAAAAAGCTTTAATCTTTTTAGGATAATCGGTAAGAATTACGGGTTTACCAAAATGTTTTTCTACCAAATAACGTTCGTGTTCTGATTGAAGATCCACTCCCCACTCAACTTTGAACTCAAATTTTTGGCCCGATGCTATTAAAATTTCTACAGCTTCGGTATAAGTGGCTCTTATAAAATCGGTTGAAATTACGGCATTCAAACGCTCAATCAACTCTTTGTCGTACATATTGTTAAGAAACTGAAGATCGTCCATGCAATAATCCAAAGCGTATTTCACCAAATATTTGATAAAATCTTCCGCCAAATTCATATTATCGGTAATATCGTTAAAAGCAACTTCTGGTTCGTTCATCCAGAATTCTGCTAAATGTCGAGGAGTGTTGGAGTTTTCGGCTCTAAAAGTAGGTCCAAAAGTATACACTTTTCCCAGCGCTAAGGCTCCTAATTCAGCTTCTAACTGACCAGAAACTGTGAGGTTGGTCTCTTTTCCGAAGAAATCTTGAGTTACGTCAACTTTTCCTTCTGGAGTCTTTGGAATATTATTTAAATCGAGCGTTGTTACTCTAAACATAGCGCCAGCACCTTCGGCATCCGAACCCGTGATAATTGGAGTATGAAGATAAAAGAAACCACGATCATTATAATATTTATGCAAAGCAAAAGCTAAGTGATGACGGATTCTAAGAACTGCTCCAAAAGTATTTGTACGTGGACGAAGATGAGCAATTTCTCTTAAAAACTCTAAAGTATGTCCTTTTTTTTGCAGTGGATATTTTTCGGAATCAGCAACTCCAAAAATTTCAATTTCCTTGGCTGCAATTTCCATAGCTTGTCCTTGAGCTGGCGATTCCACCAAAACACCATTTACATTAATACAACTACCTGTGGTAATTAGTTTTAATAATTCTTCGGAAAAATCAGCAAGATTAACGACTACTTGTATATTATGAATAATTGACCCATCGTTTAAAGCAATAAAAGCAACCTCTTTATTTGACCGTTTAGTGCGCACCCATCCTTTTACATTTACTGGGTTGTTAACTCCAACTGCTTGTGGATTCTTTATTAAATCAATAATGACAGACCTCTGTATCTTTTCCATATTCTATTTTTTTTACAAAATAACAAAAAAAATCCCGATTTTGCCAATTTCGACAAGCTAAAAAACCTGAAAAAGCGATAATACCGCTTCTAGATATAATATAGTCCATTTTTCAAACTTTAAAAGAACTATTTATATCTACGAGCGGCATTAGACCAATCTAGCATATAAAATATCTTTGGGCTATTTTATATTAAGATTTGGTATAAGATTACTATAAAAAAATATTTTGTCCTATTCGAGATAATACCATAATTCATCAATATTGGATGGACAACGTTATTATAATAAAAAAAGAGCCACCCAAATAGGCAGCTCTTTTATGAGAATTTATTTTGAAATTACTTTACAATTTGAATTTTATTCATTGTAATTCCATTTGAAGTTTCGATGCGTAAGAAGTACATACCGTTTGCAATTGTTGAGGTATTAATTGAACCTTCATTATTGTTGATTACTGATTCAGCAACAACTTGACCGTTCATATTAACAATTTCAATTTTGTTGATGGTATTGTTCATTTTTACATTTACAACATCATTTGCTGGATTTGGATAGATGCTTACGAAGTTTTCGTTTACTTCATTTACACCAACATTCAGTTTAAATTCAACAGTAACATTTGATGTTGCTGCTAAATTGACGATGCTATAAGTGTTTGTAAGGTTTCCAGAAACAACAGTTCCATTCAATTTCCACTCTTTAACGCTGTAATTGGTTGCAGGTGTTGCAGTAAACACTACAGTTTTCCCAACATTTACATCAGTAGGAGAAGTGATTGCAGCAGCGTCAACAGTTGCAGCTAATGTTCCATTTGTTCCCACAACACTAAAGGTAACTGCATAAGTTTGAATTGCAACAGTAAAATGAACCAAATACAATAGTTTTGTAACGCCATCTTGAGCCGTTACCTTCACACTATCAACTCCTGGAAGAGCAGCTGCATGAACATAGGTAATTGTTGCATTGGCATCAGTTGCCACAGCGGTAACTGGAGGAACAGCAGTAGTTCCGGCAGGTAATACTACGTTGTAAGAATAAGTAGTTGGAGCAAATCCAGTTACTGTAGTTCCACTTACTTTTAAATCAGATAATGAAGCATCAGTAGCAGCTGGTGTTATGGAAAAATGAACTAAATACAACAGTTTTGTAACACCATCTTGAGCCGTAACCTTCACACTATCTACTCCTGGAAGAGCTGTTGCATGAACATATACAATTGTTGCATTCGCATCAGTTGCTACAGCGGTAACTGGAGGAACAGCAGTCGTTCCATAAGGTAAAACCACATTATAAGAATAAGTAGTTGGAGTAAATCCAGTTACTGTAGTTCCGCTTACTTTTAAATCAGATAATGAAGCATCAGTAGCAGCTGGAGTTATGGAAAAATGAACTAAATACAACAGTTTTGTAACACCATCTTGAGCTGTTACCTTCACACTATCAACTCCTGGAAGAGCTGTTGCGTGAACATAAGTAACCATTGCATTAGCATCTGAAGCAATTCCTAACACGGTAGGTACTGTTACTGTTCCGAAAGGCAACGCAACATTGTAAGAATAGGTCGTTGGAGCAAAACCGGTAACAGTAGTACCATTTACTTTTAAGTCGGATAAAGAAGCATCGTTAGCAGCAGCAACTGTGTAGTTGATTGTGTAAGTTAATTGAGTGGTTAAATTTTGAGCTGTTACCACAATAATTGTTGAGCCAGGTAATGATGTAGCAGCAGTAATTACTCTTGTTGCGTTTGCATCAGTTGTCACTGCTGTCACGGTAGGAACAACAGTTGTTCCCGAAGGCAAAATGACATTGTAAACATATGTGCCTGAAACAAAACCAGTAACTGTAGTTCCGCCAGAAGTTAAATCAGATAATGTAGCGTCTGAAGAAGCAAGAGTAGTAAATCTTGTTGAATCTGGTCCAGTTAATACGTTGTTAGAATAATCCTCTAATCCACTTACTGAGAACTTGTAAGTTGCACCAGCAGCTAATGCACCAGTAGGAGTAGCTACAATTTTTTTAGTTGCTGCATCCCAAGTTGCAGTATAAGCAACACTTGAATTATCAGAAACTTTAACGAAGCTAATAACTGAAGCAATGTTTGAACTGCTTAAAACTGTATTGTTAATCATTCTAACATTTTCGTTAAATGTAACTTCAACGGTTGTTCCAACGGCAATATTTATGCTTGCATTTGCAGGAACAAATGTAGCCATTGGAGTAATGTTGTCATAAATTCCAGCATCGGCACCAATATCAGTAGGAGAATTGTCAACTCTAACATCACCATCTATATCATCAGTTACAGAGGCAATAGCAGTTCCAGCACTTTCGGCAGGTGAGCCAACGGTTAAATGTAGATTAGGAATAACGGCAGTTGGAGCTACCAATAAAGGGTCAGCATTTAAACTGTTTGCATCCATGCCTGTATTTGTTTTCCAGGTTGCAAAATCAGTAACTTCTGCGCCATTAAAGAATCCAAATACACCACCAGTACCAGAAACATAATAAATGTTGTTATTCAAATTCAATCCAGCAGGATTTACAGTGGTTCCAGAAACAGAAACTGCAAAATATTTTCCAGTTCCAGAAGTGTTTGTACGAGTAGTAACAAAAATGTTGTTTTGGAAATTTCTTGTTCCAGTACTTGCTAAACTGTTAAAAGCATAAGTAGTGTCAACCCCTACCACATTGCTTCCGCCAATATAAACGGTATTGTGATAATAATTATTAGTTAACGCCATGTCAAAAATGCCATTAATTTTTAGGCCAGTAGTTAAATCACTTCCATCTGTTTTATACCCGAGTCTTATCATATTATTTGAATAAGAGCTTGACCCACCATTCGCCATAATTCCATATATTTTAGCACTGGTTGAAGTGGTATTTGCCGAAAGATTATAAATTAGATTTTTCTCAATTTTTCCATTTATTGCACCCGTTCCACTACGATAAATTCCAATTACAGCTACAGCTGCAGTTGGTGCAGTGTTCGATAGGTTGAATATTGAATTTCTTGAAATAACTAAATTTGCGCCTGAGTTTGAACTTGAAATACCAATTAAGGAAGGTAGATTTGTATTTGATACATTATTAGTTGCAGAAGAGAGATCATGAATGTTATTGTTAGTTATTGATGTAACAACAGTACCAGCATTTCTAAGGCCAAGAACGTATCCTGAAGTAGGGGTGTTATTATTTACAATGTTTGCAATTATATTATTGTTATATGTAGCAGTTCCAGAACCAATATTAGTGTAAATACCAGCCATTTGTATAGGAGTGGAAGTTGCTGCAACGGTTTGAATACTATTTGCAAGTGTATTACTCCCAATCACATTGTTTGAAATGATGTTTGCCATTGTGCCACCACTAAAAATACCATAAAAAGAGATTGCCGAAGTAGAGGTTGTAGTTGCATTGATGGTAATTCCGCCTATGGTGTTGTTTTGGATATTCCCAGTTCCGACAGAGATATACACCCCTCCAATCAAGGATGTATTAGTAGAATTTCCATTTGTATACAAAATCGAACCCGTTACAGTATTACTTCCAATGGTGTTTCCAACAATAGTTCCGACGTTGGTTGTACCCGCAGAAGACAATACGCCTACGAAACGAATAGATCCAGCAGCTGTACTGTACGATTGCAATGAGATATTTGCTATTGTATTTCCCTGAATGCTGTTTGGATTAACACCTGCAGAAGCTCCAATTCTAATGGCATACATGGTGTTTGCCAAAGTAAGTCCGTTTAGGGTAAAAGGGGTTCCACCACACATCGGAGCTGATCCTCCGATATTATTACCAGAAATGGTATGGTTATCGCCAGCACCGATATAAATGATGTTATATCCAACAGCGACTGCTGGATTTCTAGGGCTTGTTTGATAAAAACTATTATTTAGGATAGACCAAGCACTGTTTCCACCAAAAATTCCAATACCTATTGGGCTTTTTGAAATGGGATAGTTGAAATAAAAATTATAGATATTTGAATTCGAAATGGTGATATTCTTGTTTTCAGCACCTGCTGTTCCATAAGCGTAAATTGCATTTAATGGAGTTGAAGCACCATCTCTAACCTCGCAACTATCAATGGTGTTATAGCTGTTTCCTATTCCATTATTTGAAGTGCTAAATACGACGACTCCTGAGGAAGCAACTGTGTCGACACCTTGAATGGAGCAACTTTTAAAGGAATTGTGTGCAGAACCATTTATAAAGTTAACAGTATAAGCGGTAAGGGCAGTGTTTTCAATAACTAGGGCTGCACTACCAACTCCATTGATTCTGCCATCAAAAGTAATATATGATGCGCCATCAAAATTTATAGTGCCAATTGCATTTGAGGAAGTGATGCTCAATCCTGGAGCCGCTGGATAGACTTTTATAGTTTCAGTTGAAGTAGCAATTGGAGATGGAGTAATTGGAAAAGTTTCAACAGTAGAAACATAATCTGCTTGTAGAGACAATTCAACAGAAGAAGCAAGTCCATTTGTGTTGATTGCAGCAAAAGCAGCGGTTAATGAAGGATAATCACCAGTAGTTCCAATTGTCTTAACGCCACTAATAGTTCCAGCAACAGTTGTAATATTTCCTGTTAGATAAGCTGATTCAAGATCCCTTACAGCAGAAACTTTATAATAGTAAGTGGTATTATCCAACAAACCAGTGATTGTTTTTGAGTAAGTTGTTCCAATAACAGCAGAAGTTGTTGATGCTACTTCAGTACCAACTTGAACGAATCCAGAAGTTGGATTGGTGGACATATACACTTTAAACGAATTTTCGTTTGTTGAATTATCTGTCCAACCTACAGTAGTTGAGTTTATGGTTGTTCCAGTAAATGTCATAGATGTTGGAGCCGCATCAGCTGCAACCGGATTTTTTATCGAAATATCATCAACAAAAAGATTGTTTCCATAACCACTATAGCCTTTAAGAATTAAATAATTTGTAGCCGTGTTAAACCCAGCAGGAATCAATACTTGGTATTTGTACCAACCATCAGCACCCGTTTCTATTGGAGATAAACTTCTAATTCGGTTGTAATTTCCAAGAAGTGTTGCACCAGTGATACTAGCGGTTGTATTAATGTAAAAAGACAAGCTGTCAATTGCAGTTGCATTTCCATTGTCTCTATACATCCAAAACTCAAAGATTGTCGTTGGTGTAATTGCAGTTAAATCAACGACTGGAGAAATTAATAACCCAGCAGTTGCAGCTACATAATCCCAAGTGTTGTATTTTATCATTCCTGCGCCAGAATGTGTAGTGCATGTAGGATATATGCCTGTTGTAACTCTTTCCCATAAGCCGGTAAGAGGAGCTGTGTTTGTGTTTGTAATTACTGTTTCAGTCCATCCTGTAGGCGGATAGGTCGTTCCGTCGAACGATTCGGTTAAAAATTGCCCATATGAATATCCACTAAAGGATAAGGCAATTAAAAGAAAAATAAATTTCTTTAAGTAGCTTTTAATCATAATTTTAAGTGTTTAGTAAATAATAGAATTTTGATTTTGTTTAATGCTGATTTTTAATTTCTAAAAACTCCTTTCATTGCTTTTATATGGTTTATTATTTGGGTTGATTCAGTTCGGTTAATTATTAACTTTAGTTGTCATTAATTTGATTTTCAATTCAACTTTTTGTAATAATTAATTTAATCATCAAAGTTAAACATTAATTCTGATTCAATAGAGCCTATTATCAATATTAATAAATCGAAGTTGTATTTGTTTTCTCAAATTACATAAAAAAACAATAACAATTTATCAAATGAAAGTCATTTAATACGCACTTGCATAATACAGTTTGGGCTATGTCATAAAGCATTTTTGAAGTCCAACTTTGCGAGTAACATTTTCCTAAAAAGAACAATTGAATTCATCTCTAGTTAAATCCGAAATTTAAAACTCAATCAATTATTTTAACAATTATTAATGGATTATGTTTAATCTTCTATTTGCAGAAACCAATCGAGGATGATTCCCCAAATTTTCCAAATCTCATAGAATTGTTGTAAGTTTGTACGTTAAATGGAAAACTAAAGACCTATTTGAATGAGATTATCTTCAGAAACTGTGATTGTAATTCCTTGTTACAACGAAGAAAAACGGCTTCCACTGGTTGATTTTACAACCTATTTCTCTTCAAATCCATCTGTGCTTTTTTTGTTTGTCAACGATGGCAGTAAAGATAATACAATTGGAGTTTTACAAACCTTACAAGAATCATATATAAATGTACAAGTACTTGATATAAAAGTTAATCAAGGTAAAGCCAATGCTGTTCGTGAAGGTTTTTTGTATGCTTTATCAAATTTTTCTTTTAATTATATCGGTTATTTCGACGCTGATTTAGCAACTCCACTATACGAAATTCAACGGTTTTTAACTTATTTTTTAGCTGAACCAAAACTTCAGATGGTGGTAGGTTCGAGGGTTCGTAGAATGGGCGCTGATATCGATAGAAACACAAAACGTCATATTTTTGGGCGAGTGTTTGCAACATTGGCTTCCTCCACTTTGCTATTACCAATTTACGACACACAATGTGGCGCAAAAATGTTTATTCACAGCCTTGCGCAAGATATTTTTCAAGAACATTTTTCTAGTAAATGGCTTTTCGATGTTGAAATCTTTGCTCGAGTGGCCCTTAACATAGGATATCCTGAAGTAAAACTAGCCATTCTCGAACATCCATTAGAATTTTGGTTCGAAAAAGGAGATTCACGAATCAAAGGAAAAGATTTTCTAATTTTTCCAATCGATTTAATGAAAATCTATCGGAAATACCACCGAAAATTAAAGAAGAATAAAAAAATCAGTCAATAAGATTTGCTCTTTATGAAAACACAAATGAAAGGAAATTCCCTTAAAAAATCAGAAAAACCAATTGCTACAACTCCAGTAAATAGGGATTTAAGTGTGGTTTTTTATGTCGATAACTTTATTAAAAACAAATCATTTGTTACAGATATTTTATCGCGGATAAAACCCGAAAACTTGAGCAAGATTGAAGTAGTACTTGCCTCAAAGGAATCAATTACAGAACAACAACTTTTGGAAATTTCGGGTGGGAATAACTCGTTGAATGTTCGTGTTTATAATTTTCTGGAAGCATTTGAGCCACAACATCCACATTGTGTGGTACTTGATTGCAACAAAACAACAAAGGTAAACATCAATGAGTTTTTATCAATAAAAGAACTTGATTCTGATATATGTTCAAAAATCAGATTTACAGAAAAAGGTAAAACTCGTCCAACCAAACAAGGAGTCTGGATTTTAAATCGTGCAGCTGCTTCGGGCATTGTTGGTGCTCAAATTGATGAGAATTCTATCGAATATTTTGTTCGCAAACAACAATTTAGAACCAGCGAAATTATAGTAAATCACCCTTGCAATTTTTCAAAAATTTCAATTGTTGATAGAATAAAACTCTCAATTTCTAATTTTTTACAGTGGTATATCCTACAGCCAATCAAAGATTTATCGGGAAAAACAAAATATTCTAACGATTTTACAACAAACAGAGAATCATCTATTTACCGCTTGCTATTCTTTGTAATTGCCTTAGGGTTGATGTTTGCTATGCCAATTTTAAGTCGAGATGCAGGGATGACCGGTGATGAAAAAGTGAACTACGATCACGCAAAGTTAGTATATGATTACTACTCAAAAGGAGATAAATCGGCGGTTGATATTAACACAAATCCAAACTTGGAAAGAACGATGCTTCAATACTATGGTCAATCGTTCGATAACATCACTTATATTGTAAACAAAATTACTGGCACAGACAATCCTTACGAAAGTCGCCACGTTATGAACAGCATAGTGGGTTGGTTAATTATATTAGTTACGGGATTGTTTTTGTCGCACATTATGGGCTGGCGTGCCGCTATTTTTGGGATGATTTTCTTGTTTGTCTCGCCGCGTTTTTTGGGACATTCATATAATAATCCGAAAGATATTCCTTTTGCATTTGCATATCTTTTCACTGTTTTTCAAACGGTATTATTTATTCGTGAAATGCCAAAAAGAAATCTTAAACGATTAATTTATATTGCTTTAGGCATTGCAATGGCTGTTAGTGTTCGTGTTGGAGGAGTAATGCTGATGGCATATTTGTTTTTGTTTGTTGGGGTTGCGTATGCGGCTAGTTTTTCCTCAAAAGAGTATTTTTCCTCAAAATTTTGGAATGGTGGATTTCGACTTATTGCTATACTTGGCGGAATAATTATTTTGGCTTTTTATATAGGAATCATACTTTGGCCGTATGCTATAGAAGCCCCATTCAAGCACTCTAAAGAATCTTTAGACATTATGACTAATTTTTCTGTTGGCTTGCGTCAGCTTTTCGAAGGAAACAATATTTGGTCGGATAAAGCTCCGTGGTATTATTTGCCAAAATATATATTTATGACCATCCCAATTTTAGTGATTATTGGCGTTGGATTAGCTGCAATTTTTTCAAAACCAATTTTAAAGAAAATCAATGGTGTTGTTTTGTTTATCTTGATTTTCGCGTGTGTGTTTCCAGTTTGGTATATCATATTTAAAAAATCAAACGTATATGGCGGATGGCGACACGTACTATTTGTTTATCCTTTTTTAGTGATGTTGGCCTCGCTTGGTTTTGAAGCTGGTTTACGATTGATTAAAAATAAATATGCTCAAATTGCTGGCTTGATAGTCATTGGTTTTATGGTGTTTTTACCTTTAAAACACATTGCAAAAAATCATCCTCACGAGTATGTTTACTATAACGAATTTGCTGGTGGTGTGGAAAAAGCGTATGGTCATTACGAAATGGATTATTACTATCACAGTATGCGTGCGGCCACTAATTGGATTATCGATTATGTGAAGAAAAATCCTCAACCAATTGGACAAAAAGCCATTGTTGGAACTAATAATTTAGGAATTACCGATTATTACATCCGTCACGACACAAATATTATTCAATCGGCTTATGTGCGTTATTACGAGCGAGGAAGTTCGCCTTGGGATTATTATATTGTAGTAAATAGTTATATTGATGCCACGCAACTTCAAACAGGTATTTGGCCTCCAAAAAACACCATTCATACTATCGATGTCGATGGAAAGCCAATTTGTGCAATTCTTAAACGTGCCAATAAAGATGATTTTTATGCTTCGGAATTTAAAACAAAATCTGAAAACACTAAAGATTCAATGAGTGTAAGAATTCAGAATATGATGCAAGCCGAAATGCTCTTTAAAAAATCTATTATTGCAGATCCAAACAATGAACTATCGTTGCTTTCGCTTACAGAAATGAATATGAATAGAGGAAATCTCGATAGCGCAAATATTTATGCCGATTTACTCCTTAAAGTTTATCCAACGTACGAAAATGGGTTAAATATGAAAGGTTGGATTGGAATTCAATTATTTGATAAAAATAAAAATGCTAAAGCACTAGAAGAATCAAGAGTAGCATTTGAAAAAGCGACCAAAGTAAATTATAAGTTTGTGTATGGGTATTATGGATTGGCAATGGTTTATGTCAGACAAAACGAGATAAACAAAGCAATAAAAGTACTTGAAGAAGCTTTGAAGATAAATCCAGGATTCCAACAAGCTGCTGAGATGTTGAACCAGTTAAAAAATTATTCTGCCCAACAAGGAGGAATGTAGGAAAGAAGAAAATATTTTGAACGAATGTATCAACAAAGGGCTTCCAAAACGGAAGCCCTTTGTTGATATAGAACTAATTTAGGGGCAATGTGAAAAGTAGAGACCGTTGCAAAACACCAAACTCTGCGTTAAATTAACTATTTAAGCTGCTCATTTACAGGAGTAATCACGATAATTATCGTGACCGTGTTTAAATATTTCAAAAGCCTTGATTTTGGAATTATGCAATGGTCTCAAAATATTAGCAATACAGCAGGGGTATTTATCACGCTAAAGCGTGACAAGTTGTCCAAATTTAAAGTATTTGAAAAGCAATTAATTTAGAAAAAACATTAGACTTATAGAGCAAAGCATGAACGGATTGCGTATAAGATTAATTGGAATTGTTAGAGCAACAGAAATAATTAGCTTAATAAATCTTACTTACAACATGTTTCGATATGACCAAGAGGAAAGATTATAATTGTTTTGCTAACATATACCTCTGTTATTTATTTAGTTAGTTTTGGTAATAAATATGGGGATTTATTAAAATAATTTGTAATATTGCAATACTTTTTCAGCACAGATTCAAACGGGTTCTAGTTTGTGTATAGGGAAATTGGAAAAAAAGAACCGAGCCAGGAAGCTCAACGAAGTTAATTTTTAGAACCCACCTGAAAACAAACAAATATGAAAAGAATTTTATCCATTACTTTTTTATTGATTCTTTGCAATGTTTTGGCAATAGGTCAAACGGGATGGGAAAGACAATACCCATTATCAAATAACAACGAATTGAAGTCCGTTTGTTTTACGGATGCCAATACCGGGTATGCAGTTGGGGAAGGAGGAACCATCTTAAAAACAACGGATGCTGGAATTAATTGGACATTAAGTATAATTGGTATGCATGGGTTAAATGATGTCACATTCATTTCTTCTGACACTGGTTATGCTGTTGGTAAATATGGCACCATCCTAAAAACGACGAATGCTGGGGCAACTTGGCTAGCTTTATCAAGCAATACACAAACGTCGCTGAATTCTGTTTGTTTTGCGAATAATAATACTGGGGTTGCTGTTGGATATAATAAAATCTTAAAAACAACAGATGCTGGAATTACATGGTCTGAAACTGTATTTGATACAAATTATGTAATATCATTCAATGATGTTTTTTTTACAAATGACACAACTGGTTACATTGTAGGTTCGAATACGAAAATTTTAAAAACAACAGATGCTGGGGCTACTTGGTCTGAATTATCAAATGCTCCTACAATTCAACTTTTAGATATTCATTTTTTGGATGAAAACACGGGATATGCCACTGGATATTATACTGTTGGTTATTCGAAGAACAGTGTAATATATAAAACAACTGATGCTGGAACAAACTGGACCACGTTAGCTACTTTTGTGGACAGAAGTTTTTCTTCAGTTTTTTTCACTGACACCACAGTTGGTTATGCTATAGGAAATTCTCCAGGCTCTAGTAATTATGATGTTTATTTTTATAAAACTTTAGATGGAGGAGCAACTTGGGTTACCCAAGAAAGGTCAACACCCAATGCATTGAATTCAGTCTATTTTACTGATGCTAATACGGGTTATATTATTGGTCAAGGAGGAATGATTTTCAAAACAACCGATGCTGGACAATTGTGGAATCCTCATGTACAAGAAATGGGCAATGGCTTAGGTTCTTTATGTTTTACAGATATTAATACGGGATATGCAGTAGGAGACAACGGAACAATATTAAAAACTTCTGATACAGGAATTACATGGACTCATCAACCAAGTGGAACTTTTAAACCTTTGTATGATGTATGCTTTCCAAGTCATGACACTGGCTATGTGGTAGGCGAAGGAATAATTTTAAAAACATCTAACGCTGGCGCTACTTGGATTACCGTTGCAGACATGTCTACTGAGTTACATAACAATATTTATTCAGTTTTTTTTACAGATGTGAATTCTGGATACGCACTTAAACGCGATTCAGTTTTACTTAAAACTACTGATGGCGGAAACACTTGGTCCAGAATACCTGTTCCCGGATTTTCATTTATGCAAGGTATGGACGATGTTTTTTTTACTAACGCAAACATCGGCTATATAGTAGGTGAATATGGTAAAATGTGTAAAACCACCGATGCAGGAAACAGTTGGATTGTTCTCAATTCTGGCACGACAAAAGACATTTCTTCGATTTTCTTTGTTGATATGAATAATGGATTTGCGGTTGGAGAATCAGGGTTAATGTTACAAACTATCAATGCTGGAAATACATGGACAACATTGAACAGTGTGACTACGTCAACGCTGATAAATGTCAATTTTACTGATATAAATAACGGTTATGTATTAAAAACCGGTGGTGGAGTATATAAAACGACAAATGGCGGATCAAGTTGGACATTATATGATTCCTCTTTTTATTTTAATGAAATATGCTTTACAGATTCAATTACTGGATTTGGTGTTAATTCATCCGGACAAATTTTTAAAACAACAAATGCTGGAATAAATTGGTCTAATATAAAAAGTGGGATGGCTTATCATTTAACGTCTGTTTATTTTGTTGATAATAATACTGGTTATGCCGTGGATATTATCGGAACAATATTTAAATCAACGAATGCCGGCAAAGATTGGTTAATGCTTTCAAATGTACCGAATGTAAAATTAAATTCAATTTATTTTCCTGATACCAATACAGGATTTGCCGTAGGCTCCAAAAGCACAGATCCTTATAGGGTTGTTTTAAAAACGACGAATGCGGGCGCAACTTGGGAACAGTTAACAACTCCTAGTGTAAGTTCTTCAATAACAACCTATCAGCTGTTAAGTGTTTGTTTTGTTGATAACAATATTGGTTTTACTTGTGGCGATGGAGTAAATGGAGTAATTTATAAGACAGTAAATGGCGGTGCAACATGGACCGTTGAATATACTACAAATCAATCTATCTCATCTATATTTATGGTTGATCATAATATCGGTTATGCGGTCAACGGGTCTCGAGTATTAAAGTCAACAGATGGTGGAGATAATTGGGGAATAGCTTATCAAGGGGCGAATTTGGTTTTAATATCAATCCATTTTACAGATGCTAATACAGGCTATGCTGTTGGTATAGAGGGTAATATGAGCGTAATCTATAAAACAACAAATGGTGGAAGTATATGGAATAAAAAATATCAAGATTTATATTTTAATCGTTTTAACTCCGTCTATTTTGTTAATGAAACTACTGGGTATGCTGTCGGTAGTGGAGGATTATTTGTTAAAACCACAAATGCTGGAGAGACGTGGACTGCTCTGCCTAGTGGAACGGGTACATCTTTGAACTCTTGTTTTTTTACTGATCCAAATACTGGTTATATTGTTGGAAATTTTGATTTGGTCCTAAAAACTTATACTGGTGGAGAATATGTAAATAACAACATCGATTCATTAAAGATTACAAGCATTGAAAATAGTTCTGTTGATAATACTTGCACATCATCCTTTCATGTAGATTTAAAAATTAAATCACTGGTTTCCGGGCCGTTATTCAACGAAGGAGATAGCATTGATTTTCATGTTTGGTTTGGAGATGGCACAGATACTATTTATTCTAAAACCATCAATCATCTTCCTTTAGCAATTCTATGCAACTTAGAGCATAATTATCCATCTTATGGAGTTTATTCTGTGAAATGCAAGATGACAGCACCTGATGGCAGATCTGATTCTTTGTTGGTAAATGATTTAGTCTCTTTTTATCCGACTTCCTCAATCACAGGTTCCGTGGTTTATAGCGGAGGGCCTCTGAATGCGGGAACTGCAAGTGTGATATTATTCAATGAAAATGTTTCGGGGAATTTTCAACAAATCGACTCCGCAATTGTCGACCCAAGCGGAGCTTTTACTTTTCAAAACATGGTGGATGGAAATTACTATCTACATGTAAATCTGACAGATAATTCAACATATCCAGATTTGTTTAACACCTATCTTGATTCAACCATTGAGTGGCAAAACGCAGATGTTTTACCCATTAACTGTAACACCGACACCAATGTAATCATTCACATGATTGAAACAGTACCTTCAAATCCTGGCAATGGCCATATCACAGGGACTATCCAGCAATACACCAACAACAAAACCACCGGTGATCCGCTTCCGGGAATTGAAATATACTTAAAATCTCAATCCAGGAACAAACCTGTTTCAAACAACACCTCAGGATTGAATGGAACGTATAAATTTACTGAAGTTCCGATTGGAAGCTATACAATCTATGTCGATATACCGGGAATTCCGATGATTCAAACTTATACTGGAATCAACGTGACCGCTTCGGATACCTTGTTTGGAAATTTGAACTTTTATGTTGACACTACAACCCTATCTACAGGGATTTATACGGATGAAATATTTTCAGTAATCAAAATTGAAACACTGGATCTTTCTGTCCAAATTTTCCCGAATCCAGTGAAAAACGAATTATCCATTGAAGTGTCCAATCAAACAGAAGGGTTAACCATCGAATTGCTTGATATAAACGGAAAATCATTTCATAAATCGACAACGGGCAATAGAACAAAAATTGAGATGAATGCATATTCAGCCGGCGTCTATCTGATCAAAATCCAATCGAAAAACACGGTGATTTTCAAGAAAATTATCAAGGAATAACTGAAATAGTTTGAATAAACAAAGAAGTTCCCAAATATTACCTAGGCAATATTTGGGAACCTCTTTGTAAGTACTGCTTTGGTGAAATTGATCACCAATGATAATTGTGTCAAATTAATTGTGAAAATTAAGACAAAAAGCATGATAAATAGACCATTAAATGCTTTGTTTTTGCAATGGTCTCAATTTTTGCTTACAATAATCCCATGTCCAGCATTGCCGCTTCCGACATCATTTCTGTATCCCAAGGGGGATCGAAGGTTACTTCTACATTTACACTTTTAATTTCTCGAATGGTCATCATTTCATCGCGAACAGTTGCGGGCAATGTATCGGCAACCGGACAATTAGGTGCGGTGAGCGTCATTACAATTCGCACATTGTTTTCGGCATCTTGGTTAATTTCGTAAATAAAACCCAGTTCCCAAATGTTCACCGGTATTTCGGGGTCGTAAATATATTTTAAACGAGCAATAATTTCTTGTTGAATTGGAGTTGGATTTTCTATCGTAATCATACGTTATTGTTGTTTTAATTTATACACCATCGCATACATTTTCATCTGTTTTATCATCGAAACTAACCCATTGGAGCGGGTAGGAGATAAGTGTTCTTTTAATCCAATTTCATCAATATAATCGAGAGGAGCATCAATAATATCTTGAGGAATTTGGTCGGATAAAACACGAATTAGTAAATTCACAATTCCTTTGGTAATTATTGCATCACTATCTGCTGTAAAATGTACTTTTCCGTCAATAAGATCGGCATAAAGCCAAACTTTAGATTGACAGCCACTAATTAAAAACTGATCAGTTTTATATTTATCGTCGATAGCAGGCAGCGATTTTCCTAGTTCTATGATGTAATTATATCGATCCATCCAGTCGTCGAAAAGACCAAATTCGTTGATTATTTGTTGTTCTACTTCTTTTATTGTCATTTTCTTTTGTTTAATGGGATTATTAAAAAACCCGTTAATGTAATCGAGAACCTATCAATTTCATAAACTCCTGTCGTGTATTTGCCTGATTCATAAAGGCTCCAGTAAAATCGGAAGTAGTGGTAACCGAGTTTTGTTTTTGTACCCCACGCATCGACATACACATGTGTTGAGCTTCAATAACTACAGCTACACCAAGTGGATGCAGGGTGTTTTGAATGCAGTCGCGAATTTGTGTGGTTAACCGCTCTTGTACTTGCAAACGACGTGCATAGGCATCTACAATTCGAGGAATTTTGCTTAATCCCACAATATGTCCATTTGGGATATATGCAACGTGTGCTTTTCCAAAAAATGGCACCATGTGATGTTCGCATAACGAATAAAGTTCGATGTCTTTTACTACAACCATCTGACGGTAATCTTCTTTAAACATCGCTGATTTTAAAATCTCTTCTGGATTCAAATCGTAGCCATGCGTAAAGAATTGCATTGCTTTTGCTACACGTTTTGGCGTGTCGATGAGCCCTTCACGAGTAGGGTCTTCACCAATTAATTTTAATATTTCGGTATATAGCGGTTTTAGCTTTTCAATAGTTGCCTGATTGTAATTGTCTACGCGTTGGTAGCCATCCATTGAGTTTTCTTCAAACATATCGTTTTCAATGTCGTCTACCGAAAGTTTTTTTCGTTCCATTATATTATTTATTAATTCCTTTGTATTCTACTGAATTGTTTTCTGTTTCGCAGATTTTGATGCTATAAAGTTTTGCCCCTAGTTCAAGAATAGGTGTCTCGAGTTGCTCGAATATAGAGATTGCCAAGATTTCTGTGGATGCCAATTTCCCTTTCATAAAATCCACCTCTATATTAATGTTTTTATGATCTAACTTATCAATTACCAACTCTTTCACAATTTTACTAAGCGTTTTAAGATTAATGACAAAGCCAGTCTCTGGATTTACATCCCCTTCAACCGTAACAAAAAGTTCGTAATTATGTCCATGCCAATTTGGGTTGGAGCATTTTCCGAAAGTTTCGAGATTTTGTTCGTCGGTAAAATCGCTACGAAACAATCGATGAGCAGCATTAAAACGTTCGCGTCGTATAATCAGCATAATTCTTTTGTTTTAAAACTAACAACCGTAGCGTTAAAAAGTTTAGCACTACAAAAATGGATTTGACTTGCGTTCCTCGCCAATCGTGGTTTCTTCGCCGTGACCAGGCAATACCAACGTTCCATCGGGCAAAGACATTAACTTTGTTTTAATGCTTTCTATTAATACCTGATAGTTTCCTGTGGGTAAATCGGTTCTTCCAATGCTTTGTTGAAACAACACATCGCCCGTAACCACAAAATTGCCATCTTTGGAGTATAAACAAATACTTCCTTCGGCATGGCCTGGCGTATATAATACTTTTAGAGTGGTTCCCCCAAAATAAATTTCGTCGCCATCGTTGAGGTAATTGTCGGGAAGAAAGTTTTTTACATTATTGAATCCAAAATTTGCAGCATATTGTTCCGTTTGATTCAAAATTACTGGAGATTGAATATGCGCCATCACCGGAATATTGTATTTCGATTTTATGGCTTCAACGCCTACCACATGATCGATATGTGGATGTGTAAGCACGATTGCATAAGGTTTTAGCTTTTTGGAAGTGATAAAGGAGTCGAGTTTGGCAATCTCCTCGGAGGCGTAGCACCCTGGATCAACAATCACACAATCGCCACTTGGAGTGTAAAGCACATACGTATTAACTTGGATAAAATTAAAGATAAAAACTGCAGTTTGAATCATATTTATAATGTATTTTTGCACTACAAAAGTGGAAAGAAAAATCGGAATAACAAAATTTGTATTACTTTCGCTATACAAAGAGCCTTGAATCGTATGTTAATAACCAGCAGAATTAAAACTAGACTTACTACATTCGCAATTACTATCATTTTAGTAATGTTTGGTTATTCTAGTTATGCGCAATTTTATAATGGTTCAAATCTAACGTTTGGTAAAAACAGAGTTCAGTATCAAAAATTTAATTGGTTTTATTACAGAAACAATCGCTGTGATGTTTATTTTTATCCACAAGGAAAACCCATTGCCCAATATGCATTGAAATATGGAAATCAAGAAATTGAAGCCATGGAACAAGTTTTGGGTTACGGATTAAGTGAAAAAATACAATTTATTGTTTATGCCACTTTTGCAGATTTTAAAGAATCGAATGCAGGATTGATTAACGAGAATCTTTATAACACTGGAGGTAATACCATAATTGCAGAAAATAAGGTTTTTTTGTATTTTAATAATGGATATCGCGATTTTGACAAACAAATTAGAGCAGGTGTAGCTTCGATTTTTATCAACGAACTAATCAATGGAACCTCTCTTTATTCTAAGATTAGATCGAGTGCAACCATAAATTTACCAGATTGGTTTGTGAGTGGATTAGTCTCATATTACTCCGAAAAAACAAGTCCAGAAATCGACAATAAAATTAGAGATTTAATTGTTTCTGAAAGGTATAAAAAACTAACATTGCTTACTACAAGTGAAGCGCAAGTTGCAGGTCACGCATTTTGGAGCTTTGTTGCCTTTAAATATGGAGCAAATTCGATTCCAAGTGTCCTAAATATGATTCATTCAGCTCGCTCGGTGGACAAAGGATTTATTTACACGCTAGGTATAAGCTTTGAAGAACTTTATACACAAAGTCTTGATTTCTATAATATGAAATATTTGAAAGATTATCAACGTTCACTCCCTGATTCACTCCTTACGATAAAACTAAAAAAAGAATATTATTATGGAAATATCCAACGTTCACCTGATGGCGAATCTATTGCTTATATTTCAAACTTACGAGGACAATACAAAATTTGGATTTATAATTCTTCTCAAAAAAGGCCTAAAAGGATTTTTAAAAGAAATCATAAAATTGATGAAAACCCAGATTTAAGTTTTCCCTTATTAGCTTGGAATCCAATGGGGACAATTCTGACTTTTATTATTGAAGAAAAAGGGAAGATAAATATTTATAATTACTCCATAGATGATAAAAAACTCTCAAGACATGAGGTTTATAATCTTACAAAAGTCACATCTTTCGCTTATTCACACGATGGAAAGTTTCTCGTTTTTTCGGCTGTAAAAGAGGGTGCTAGCGATATATTTGTATATAATCTAACCTCTAGAAGTTATACACAAATCACCAATGATAAATTTGACGATAATGACCCTCAATTTATTCAACAATCGTCAAAAATTTTATTTAGTTCAAATCGCGTAAACGATACCATTGGGGCATTGCAATCAAATAGCAGATCAAACTTAACTGGAGCTGTTCATTTATTTGTATACGACCTAAAAACTAAAGATAATGTATTGAGAAGAATTACTCCATCAAGCAGTTCAAACGAAACGAAACCTTTAGAGTTGGGGAAAAATTCTTTTCTGTTTTTAAGTGATAAAAATGGAATCAACAATTCATATTTTGGTCGCTTTGATAGTACTTTAAGCCACATCGATACATCGGTACATTATCGTTTTTTTACTCGAATTTCTCCATTTACCGACTATCGATCTTCAATTTTAGAACATAACTTTTCTAAATCAAATCAGAAATATAGCACCCTAATTCTTACCAATGGGATAAACAGATTTTATGAGCAGGAAGTTGAAAAGTTTCCCACAAAATTTGGAACAGAATTATCTGATGGTGCTACTCAAAACGAGCTTAAATTTGCCAATGACACACTAAAAACAGATACTATTCAAAAAAAATCAAGGACGAAAAAATTAAAAGGAAAACGACTCGTAACCGTAAGAATGGGAGAAGCTTATAACGATTATCCTGGGGCAATATTTATTTCGGGAAATCAAAATTCAATTCAGCTTGGTGATACAAACACCCGTCAAATATCTATTGGAGACGAAATTAAACCCGAAAGCCTTGAGCAAAATGCATACGTCCAATATTCTATCAGTCAAATTATTTCACAGGTAGATTTTAGTTTTATGAACACTTCATACCAACAGTTTACAGGAGGTGGTTATCCAATATATTTAAATCCTGGGTTTAATGCACTTTTTATGGTGGGAACACAAGATTTATTAGAAAATCATCGTCTTATTGGTGGAATGCGATTTACCCTTAACTTCGATAATACTGAGTTTATGCTCAGTTACGAATCATTAGAAAAACGACTCGATCGTCAAATTGTATTGCATCGCCAAGAACTCAAACAATTTAACGACTATTATGGAGTTAAGCAAGTTTCTAATTCCGTGTATTATATTCTAAAATGGCCGTTTAGTCCAGTAAGTTCAATTCGTGGTACTATTTTAGGCCGAGCAGATAAAGAGGTGTTTTTATCGCTCGAAAATAACTCGTTGATAGAACCAAATCGCTATGGATATTGGAGTGGACTAAAAGGCGAATGGATTTTCGACAATTCACGACAGTTGGCAAACAATATTTATGATGGTACCCGAGCAAAAATATTTGCAGAGTATTATCAGTCAATAGAAAAAAGCAATAAAAGTATGGTGGTCGTGGGCGCTGATGCACGTCATTATTTACGAATTTATCGTAACTTTATTTGGGCCAATCGTATTGCTGGCAGCACTTCGTTTGGAAAAAACAAGCTAGTTTATTATATGGGCGGTGTTGATAATTGGTTGTTTGCAAAATTTAATCAATACACGAATATTTCAACCGATCAAAATTACACGTTTCAAACCTTAGCAACCAATATGCGTGGATTTATTCAAAATATAAGAAACGGAAATAGCTTTGCTGTCATAAATAGCGAATTAAGAATTCCATTTGTAAAATTCATCGTAAACAAGTCCTTTAATTCTGACTTTTTAAACAATCTTCAGGCAAATATTTTTGGAGATATTGGAACTGCATGGACAGGACCTTCACCCTATTCAGAAGAAAATTCTTTATATACTCAAATAATAACCAGAGGACCAATTCAGGTTAAACTCGATAAACAAATTGAGCCTATTGTAGGTGGATATGGATTTGGGCTAAGATCAAAATTGCTTGGTTATTTTATCCGGGCAGACTGGGCTTGGGGTATTGAAAATTACAAGCAACAAAAACCAGTTTTTTATCTTTCACTTAATTTAGACTTTTAATTACAAAATATAATGAAAATGAGTGTTGAAACATTATTAATACTTATTGCTATCGGCTTATTTGCTGGAGCTTTTAGTGGAATGGTAGGAATTGGTGGTGGAGTGATTATTATTCCTGCATTAGTTTATTTTGTTGGATTTTCTCAGCATCAAGCCCAAGGTACAAGTTTGGCGATTATGCTTCCTCCAATTGGATTGATGGCTGCTTATCAATATTATAAAGCGGGCCATGTAAATTTAACGTATGCACTAATTATTGCAAGCGCTTTTTTTATTGGCGGATATTTTGGCGCTAAATATGCCGTAAAAATGCCACAAGATTTACTCAAGAAAATATTTGGAGTTTTTTTAATCTTAGTAGCGTTAAAAACAATATTCGGAAAATAATGAGCACAAAAATTCACACTCAGAGTATTGATGATCCAAGATTTTTGAAATTTATTCGCAAACATCATGTGTTGACACTTTGTACTACTAAAGATAACCAACCATGGTGTAGTGCTTGTTTTTATGCTTACGACACCAATCAAAACTGCTTTGTCTTTACTTCAGACGAAAACACGCGGCATGTTATGGAAATATTAACAAATGATCATGTTGCCGCTAATATTATCTTAGAAACAAAAATAATTGGGATAATTCAAGGGTTACAAATTACGGGTAAAGTGGTTAAGCTTAACGATCAAAACATATCACATTTAAAAGGGACCTATCTAAAAAAGTTTCCTTTTGCGTTTCTCGTAAATACCTCATTATGGGCACTTTATCCTAACTCGTTGAAACTCACTGATAATAAACTGGGCTTCGGTACAAAACTAATTTGGACAAACGAATTATAAACAATGAACGACTTTGAGCATCATGATATTAACCTCTAGTTGTTGATTATTAATTATACCTCTTCACATTTTTATACTCAAATAAATTGTAAATTCGCAATTACGAAAATATGAAAAACACATATTTTTAAAATTCTAGCAATCAACTATTTAATATCTCAGATAAAACTATTGCAATAAATAATCGAAAGAGACTAAATTTACAATTAAATAAAATACTTGCATACGATGATCGATTTATTTGATTTATTTTCAGAAGTAGAAACCACCTCCGTTTCCAAAACTCAAGAGAGTTCATACTCTAAGTTAATAGAAAATAGGGTGCGCCCAAACGAAAGCACTTTTGATGAAAAAAATGAGAACAAATATATTGTGAACCCCGAAGCGCCAGATTCAAAAAAAGAAATAATAGAAGAGAAAATCAGCATGACCACGACTCAAAACAGTGACAACTCGGTAGAAAAAAAAGCATATAACAATGAAGAAACTCTAGCTACTGCAACAGAATATTTTCATGGAGACACCCTTGCTGCAAGTGTTTGGATGAATAAATATGCATTAAAAGATAGCTATGGGAATGTTTATGAACTCACACCAAATGATATGCACCGCAGGTTGGCTAAAGAATTTGCACGCATAGAAGCCAAATATCCAAATCCACTTTCAGAAGAAAAAATATATAATCTATTAAAAGATTTTAAATACATCGTTCCACAAGGAAGCCCAATGACTGGTATTGGTAACGATTTTCAAATAGCTTCGCTTTCAAACTGTTTTGTAATTGGCAACAATGGTTCCTCTGATTCTTATGGTGGAATTATGAAAGTTGACGAAGAACAAGTTCAACTAATGAAACGAAGAGGTGGAGTGGGCCATGATTTGTCACATATACGCCCAACTGGCAGTCCTGTTAAAAATAGTGCACTTACATCAACAGGGATTGTTCCTTTTATGGAACGTTATTCTAATTCTACACGCGAAGTTGCACAAGATGGCAGAAGAGGTGCTCTGATGTTGTCGATTTCTGTTAAACACCCAGATGCAGAGCGCTTTATCGATGCAAAAATGACTCAAGGAAAAGTTACGGGCGCAAATGTTTCTGTGCGTATTGATGATGATTTTATGCGTTGTCTTATTCAAAACAAACCATACCGTCAACAATATCCAATCGAATCAGAGAACCCAACATATACCAAAGAAATTGATGCAAAGAAACTTTGGGATAAACTTATTCATAATGCATGGTCATCTGCTGAACCTGGGATTTTATTTTGGGACACTATTATTCGTGAGTCTGTTCCCGATTCTTATGCAGATTTAGGTTTTAAAACGGTGTCTACAAATCCTTGTGGTGAAATTCCTCTTTGTCCATACGATAGCTGTCGTTTGATAGCAATTAATCTTTATAGTTACGTAGAAAATCCATTCACTCCAGAAGCATTTTTTAATTACAATTTGTACAACGAACATGTTCAATATGGTCAACGATTAATGGACGACCTAATTGACTTGGAAATGGAAAAAATTGATGGTATTCTCCAAAAAATTGATACAGATCCTGAAACTGAAGATGTAAAACATGTTGAGCGTGAACTTTGGGGAAAAATCAAAACAAAAACATTGCAAGGTCGTCGCACTGGCTTAGGAATCACTGCCGAAGGGGATATGTTAGCTGCTTTAAATTTGCAGTATGGTTCTGATGAAGCAATTAGTGTTTCTGTAAAAGCTCAAAAACAACTTGCAATTTCGGCATACACATCATCGGTAGCGATGGCTCGCGAACGAGGTGCTTTCCCTGTTTATAGCAGTGAAAAAGAAAAAAATAATCCATTTATTTTGCGCATTAAAGAAGCGGCTCCAGAACTATATAGCGAGATGATAAAATTTGGTCGTCGTAATATTGCGTTGTTGACGATTGCTCCTACGGGAAGTGTAAGTATTTGTACTCAAACTACTTCAGGAATTGAGCCTGTATTTATGGTTTCATATAAACGACGGAAAAAAGTAAACCCTAACGATAAAAATGTAAAAGTAAATTTTGTAGACGAAATTGGCGATTCTTGGGAAGAATTTAATGTTTTCCATCCCAAATTTTTAAAATGGCTCAAAGTAAACAATTACAACGTTGATGAAGTAAAACTTATGGGAGACGTTGAGCTAAATTCTATAATAGAAAAATCTCCATATTATAAAGCTACTTCCAACGATATCGATTGGGTGAAAAAAGTAACCATGCAGGGTGCGGTTCAAAAATGGGTAGATCATTCTATTAGTGTAACCGTAAACTTACCAGCTAATGTTAATGAAGAACTAGTTAGTAATATTTATAAAACTGCTTGGGAAAGTGGTTGCAAAGGAATGACTATTTATCGTGATGGGTCTAGATCTGGTGTTCTAATAAGCAACGATAAAAAAGAAGATAAAACAAAAATAATTGAAACCCAAGCTCCAACTCGTCCTAAAAAATTAGAAGCGGATGTCGTTCGTTTTCAAAACAATAATGAAAAATGGGTTGCTTTTGTTGGTAATATCGATGGACGACCATATGAAATATTTACAGGTAAAGCGGAAGATATTTTTATTCCTTCGTACCTAACAAAAGGATTTATTCTTAAAAACAAAGAGCAAGGAAAAGAAACTCGTTACGATTTTCATTATAACGATAAAGATGGTTATCCTCAAGTATATAGCGGGTTGTCTCGTACGTTTTCTAAAGAATTTTGGAATTATGCAAAGCTAATTTCTGGTATTTTACGTCACGGAATGCCAATCTCTGATGTTGTGGATATTATTCAAAACATGAACCTCGATACCGATAATATAAACACGTGGAAAAATGGAGTGGTTCGAGCACTTAAGAAATTTATTCCAGATGGAACTAAAGCAAAAGGTGCTAAATGCCCAGAATGTGGCTCCGAAAAAGGCTTAATCTATAAAGAAGGTTGCCTGGCTTGCACCGATTGTGGATACTCAAAATGTGGTTAAAATAGTCTGTTTTATATACAAGTAAGGTCGTGATGAAAATTCATGACCTTTTTTGTTTTAATTGAAAGTGTTTAATTCAACTTGAATTTCACCCGACGGATTATTCGTCTTGAAATTTATTTTCATAGCATCACCCGCCTCGTCTTAATCGCATAAATGGTTGATTTTCTTACGCTTTTTTGATGAGGTCGGTTCGAAGGCTGCCGCGGTGATTAAAAAAATCCAGAAAAATACCGTGTCAGAATTCAATTGTTATGTTTCTTGTATGCCGCTTCAATTATGGGCTGAACCGCCTTTAATAAAATTGCGTCAAGAACCGAGACCCGCCATAGCGGGACGAGCTCTATACGACCTTTAAATATAATAAATTTTCACGTATAAAAAATGAAGAGTTTTGCGTTAAGAAGTCCATGGTGTTTGACGACGTTAGACGGAATGAGCTTTATGAGTAATTTTATGTTTAGAAAATAATTGCTCATTTTGGCTAAAAGGAGGAGTTCATGGACTTTAGCGGAACTCTTCATTTTTTAGCTATTTTGTTATAGCGGCGGCTTTTTTTGCCACGCTTTTAGCGTGATGCCCAGGAGTTTATCCCGCAAAGCGGGAGCTTGAGGTCTTTAGAAAGGAAAAAATCGGGAGCATGAGTAAATTGATATTTATATCATATCAGAATGCTCTCCCCCTTAATTTTTAATGTGACCCGCTTTTCTTAACATTGTTTAACTCAACAACTGAATAACGAGGCCAATTCTGAACTATTTTTGCACGTTCTTAAAAAATTAATCTTTAAATCAAAAAAAAAATGAAAAAAGCAGCATTATCATTGGCTTTTGTTTTTATGTTTGGAACAATTGCTGTAATGGCTCAAAACCCAAAAACAGATGCAAAGAAAAAAGTAGCAACTGAACAAAAAACTTCAGAATTACAAAAACCAACAAAAACAGCAGATGCTGAAACTCAAGAAATAACAAAGAAAAAGCACGACAAAAAAACCAAAAAAAAAGCTATAAAAAAATCAACAAAACACGCCAATAAAAAAGCAGTAAAAAAGACAAAAAAACCAGCGGAAACTACTACTGATATCACTCAATAAAATGAGACTGCATAACACAAAAAGAATGGGGCAATCGGAAAATCCGATTGCCCCATTCTTTTTGTGTTAATTTGATTATTTTATTACTCCTAGCTCTTTGCCAATTTTCACAAAAGCATTCACCGCTTTATCTAACTGATCAACTTCATGTGCCGCCGAAATCTGAACCCGAATACGAGCTTGATCTTTAGGTACAACTGGAAAACTAAATCCAATGACATAAATTCCCTCACCTAAAAGTTTTTCCGCCATATTGCCTGCCAATTTTGCATCATATAACATTACCGCGCAAATTGCCGATTTTGTAGGCTTAATGTCAAATCCAGCTGCTTTCATTTTGCCAATAAAATATTCGGTATTTGAATGTAATTTGTCTTGAAGTACATTGCTGGCTTTTAATAAATCAAAAGTCTTAATACCTGCTGCTACTACCATTGGTGGCAATGAGTTCGAAAACAAATATGGACGTGAACGTTGACGCAATAAATCAATAATTTCTTTTTTTCCTGTTGTAAATCCACCTACAGCACCACCAAATGCTTTTCCAAGTGTACCAGTAATAATTTCAGCTTTGCCTTTACAATTATGCAATTCGGTAACTCCACGACCAGTTTTGCCCACTACTCCAGCCGAATGACTTTCGTCAATCATAACCATTGCATCATATTTTTCTGCTAATGCAAGAATCTCAGTCATAGATGCAACGTTTCCATCCATCGAAAAAACGCCATCGGTAACAATTAATTTAAAACGACAGCTGCTTGCCGATTGAAGTTGAACTTCCAAATCTGCCATATCTGCGTTGTTATAACGGAAACGCTGAGCTTTGCACAAACGAACTCCATCAATAATAGAAGCGTGATTTAACGAGTCGGAGATAATTGCATCTTCTTCACCCAAAAGTGGCTCAAAAACACCACCGTTTGCATCAAAACAAGCAGCATATAAAATAGTATCTTCAGTGCCAAAAAATTCTGCAATTTTTTGCTCCAACTCTTTATGCAAATCAGTAGTTCCACAAATAAAACGAACCGACGACATTCCATAACCTCTTTCATGGAGCGTTTTAATCGATGCATCTACTAATTCAGAATTATTCGACAGTCCTAAATAATTGTTAGCACAGAAATTAAGCACTTCACTTCCATTATTCAATACAATTTTCGAATACTGTGGCGAAACAATAATACGCTCATTTTTAAACGTTCCGGCAGCTTTAATGGCTTCCAATTCGGTGTTTAAGTGTTGTTGAAATTTTGAATACATGACCTTAGTTTTTTGTTTTTAATTATTGATGCAAACGTACCATTTTTTATGCGAACTACCAAACAACAACTATTGCAAATTTAACTGTATTTATCTGGTTCTAAGTTTTTGGGCGTGTCCCTGTTCGTAAAGTTTTGAGAAAATATTACACCTTAACAAAACGAACACGGTCGGGCTATTCGCTACAAGTCCTCGCTTCGCTGTGGGCTTTTTGCTGCTATCCCTCACGCAAAAGCTTCGCTTAGCTCTTTAGTCATTATTTAGTCAGCCTATTATACTTTTCCAGTGCAAACTAATTGCTAAAGAAGTATTGCAAATACAATTTAATGTTACTCTCTAACTATCAATAAATCCAAATTTATAATTTTTTTATTCAAAAATGCATTCTATCAATTAGGAATTAAAAAATATCCATACTTTTGCGTAAAAAAAACAAAATATGGAAAAAATATTAGTGATTGGTTGTGCAGGTCAAATTGGATCAGAACTCACTCTTGATCTTCGCAATATGTATGGCAATAATAATGTAATTGCTACCGATATCAAACAAGCAAGCGACGAAATTTGCGAAAATGGACCATTCGAAATTCTAAATGCACTTGATGCTCAAAAACTAGCGGATACCATTCGCAAACATGGAATTACTCAAGTTTATCATTTAGCTGCAATTCTTTCAGGAAATGCTGAAAAAAATCCACTTCCTTCGTGGGATATCAACATGAAGAGCTTGTTGGATATGCTTGAAATTGCTCGCGATCAAAAATTGAAACGCCTTTTTTGGCCTAGTTCAATCGCAGTTTTTGGACCCACAACTCCTCGCCAAAATACACCTCAAAACTGTGTGATGGATCCAAATACCGTTTATGGAATCAGCAAATTAGCGGGCGAACGTTGGATTAGCTATTACCAAAAACGTTATGGCGTCGACACACGTAGTGTTCGTTATCCTGGTTTAATCAGTTACAAAACAGAAGCTGGTGGTGGTACTACCGATTATGCTGTAGAAATTTATTACGAAGCAATTAAAAATCAAAAATATGAGTGTTTTCTAAAAGAAGATACTTATCTTCCAATGATGTTTATGCCCGATGCCATTAAAGCTACGATCGATTTAATGCAGGTTGACGAAAGTAAACTTACCACCCGCGACAGCTATAATATTGGTGGAATGAGCTTCTGCCCAGATGATGTTTTTAAATCAATTAAAAAACATATTCCTGAATTTGAAATCTCTTATAAACCAGATTTCCGTCAAGCAATTGCCGATTCATGGCCACAGAGTATCGAAGATAGCATCTCAAAACGCGATTGGGATCTTAACTACGAATATACTCTGGATACCATGACCGAAGTGATGCTTCGCGAAATTGCAAAAAAATTGAAATAATATTTAAAATCACAAAAAAAGGCTGACATTTATCAAATGTCAGCCTTTTTTGATGCAGAAATGCGCAAACCATGAACCTTGCGCCGTTAAGAGAAATTCAACTGACTCAGTGTTTCTTAGTGAACTTAGTGCCTTAGTGTTTGAAAAAGTGAAAAGATTTTTAGCTACGCTGATCTCCACTTCGTTCCGGTTCGTGAAAAGGAAAAATGGAATACAGAAACGAAGTTCGACGAAGTCAATTAAGAATTAGGAATGCCCGAAGCGTGGAGGGAGAACCATAAACCTTGTGCCATGTACCTTGTGCCGTTAGAAGTGAATTTAATTAGAATAATTGGCAGTTGAAGCTCTTAGTTCGCTTTAGTAATACTAATATTGTATGTAAACTTTCAAAAACGGGTAGTAAATAAAACGAATATTTATTCAGTCGAATATTTTTTATTTACCTACACGTTGATATTCAGCAAAGCAGTATGATAAACCAGATGCTTCATCTTTAAATTGTTCTGATTTATCACTTAATTTCCACTCTTTTGGATTTATTACCGGGAACCAAGTGTCCGCATCAAAAGCACTATCTACATGGGTGATATAAAGTTTAGAGGCTAATGGCATAAATTGTTTATAAACCATCGCTCCACCAATAACGAAAACCTCATCCTCAAAAGATATTGTATTCATTACCTTATCAATTGAAAACATGGCTTCTGCTCCTTCAAAAAATTCTTTTTTATCGTATGTCAATACAATATTTCGGCGTTGTGGCAATGGACGCCTTGGCAAAGAAAACCAAGTATTTTGACCCATTATTACAGGCTTTCCTGAAGTGATTTGCTTAAAATGTTTTAAATCGTCTGAAAGATGCCATAGCAGTTGATTTTGCTTGCCAATTTCGTAGTTTTTGCCAATGGCGACAATTATTGATATGTTATTCATTATAGTTTGTTTAGTTGATAAAGTATAAATGCATAATTAACCCGTTATTAAACGGCCACTATTGCTTTGATATGAGAATCTGGATTATAATTAATGATTTCAAAATCTTCAAATTTAAAATCAAAAATATCATTCACGGCAGAGTTTATCTTAAGAATTGGAAGTTCGTGAGGCACACGCGATAGTTGAAGTTTGGCTTGTTCGAAGTGATTAGAATATATATGTGCATCTCCAAGAGTGTGAATAAATTCCTTAGGTTTTAACCCACAAACTTGGGCTACCATCATGGTTAGCATTGCATAAGAAGCAATATTAAAAGGTACACCTAGAAAGATATCGGCACTTCGTTGGTAAAGTTGACATGAAAGTTCTCCATTAGCAACATAAAACTGAAATATAATATGGCAAGGAGGCAACTTCATCTCATCAACTTGCGCTACATTCCACGCACTAACCAATAATCTTCGTGAATCTGGATTTGTCTTTATTTGATTAATCACATTAGAAATCTGATCGATTTGTTTGCCATCATAGGTAGGCCAACTGCGCCATTGATATCCATATACTGGTCCTAAATCGCCATTTATATCAGCCCATTCATCCCATATCGACACTTTATTATCTTTCAAATATTGGATATTTGTGTTTCCTTGTAAAAACCAAAGAAGTTCGTGAAGAATTGATCTAATGTGAAGCTTTTTTGTGGTTAAAAGCGGAAATCCTTTTTGTAAATCAAAACGCATTTGATAACCAAACACGCTACGAGTACCAGTGCCAGTGCGATCACTTTTATCCACGCCATGAGCTAATACATGATTTAATAAGTCGAGATATTGCTGCATTATTTTGAGATTTGAGTTCAAAAATAATGCTTTTTTTGCGATTAATCTCAAAAAACTTATAATCTCAATTTTCTATTGCATTAATTTTATCCTTGCAAGAAAACTAATTATTTTGTTTTTGCCGAGCTGTTTAAAAGGGTAACATAGTTAGTGATAAATGCATCGGGATATTTTTCAGCAAGACCTTTTTTTATCTCAACAGCTTTTGAATTTTCAATATTTTTACCACAAACAACTCGGTAATAAGCTACTTCATTGCGAGATATTTCTTGAATACAAGTCCATTCCCGAGTGATTTCTTTTACTGCTTTTACTGCTTTATCCGCATTGGCTCTGCTTCCATAACAACCAACTTGAACACACCATCCTGATAGACTATCGGCTTGAGAACAGTAAATTGTTGATTTATTTGAAGCTAAAATGGGCTTGCTCTTTTTGATAGGAGCATCTTTGATGGCGGTTTTTTCTGTTTGTTTGTAAGATTTGGATTCCACCTTACTCTTAACTATTGGTGGATTATTTTGTGCAATTGTTTTTATTGAATCACTTGATAATGGTGTTGGGTTTATTATTGTAGATGTTTTTATACTGTTTTTTTGATTTTTCTCTGTGCTAACTTTTGCAACAGCCAACATTGGCTCGTTGTGATAAGTGTTTGGTTTAGCGCCCCAATTAAGAATTTCCATTTTTACTTTAACAACACCAGATTTAACAAAATCAAGTTCAATAGCAGCCTGTTTAGAAACATCAATATTTCGACCACGAATAAAGGGTCCTCGGTCGTTTATTCGTACAACCACAGATTTGCTATTTGCGATATTTGTTACTTTTACTTTGGTGTTAAATGGCCATGATGGATGAGCAGCAGTAAGTAATTTGTGAGAAAACAGTTCCCCATTAGCAGTTTTTCTTCCATTAAAATATTCATCGTAAAAGGATGCTTTTCCATAAAAAACATCTGTTTTTTTCACTTCAATATTTGTCTGTGCAGAAGTAAAAAATGGAATATAAAAAAGTGCAATGAGAAAATAATTTTTTCCTTTGGCGAAAAAAGTGTATAATTTGGCAAAAAATGTATTAACTTTGAAAAACATCAAAAAAAGGTATTAGATAAATATCAAATAACATATTGAATAATACGAAATTAATACGAAATTTGAATTAATAAAGTTACAATCCAAAACAAAATACTCATGGAAGAAAAAACTATTAAAGGGACACAAACAGAAAAAAACTTATTAAAAGCATTTGCCGGTGAATCTCAGGCTAAAAACAGATATACTTATTTTGCTAAAAAAGCAAAGGAAGAAGGTTATGAACAAATCGCATCAATTTTTGCTGAAACAGCTTTGCAAGAAGAACAGCATGCAAAAATATTTTTTAAATTTTTAGAAGGTGGTGCAGTTGAAATAACAGCAACATACCCTGCTGGAGTAATAGGCTCTACTATTCAAAATTTACACGATGCCGCTGAGGGAGAAAACGAGGAGTGGGAAGCCATTTATCCAAAGTTTGCTGAGATTGCTAAAGAAGAAGGTTTTATAAAAATTGCTACAAAATTTAAAGCAATTGCCCAAGTAGAGGCTCAACATGAAAAAAAATATCGCAAATTGTTCGAAAATATTACCAACGACAAAGTCTTTAAAAAAGAAACTTCAGTAAAATGGATATGTAGAAAATGTGGTTTCGTTTACGAAGGTGTAAAAGCTTTAGCAAATTGCCCAGCATGTGATCATCCACAAGCTTATTTTGAAGTGATGAGTGAAAATTATTAGAGAATACTTCGTTTTTTTGACCTTAGATACGTGAAAATCAGTTAAAAAAATATAAAAAGAATTGTAATTTATAGTTTTTCACCAATTTATATTTAATATAATAAATGCCAAAGACCGCCAATATAAGGGTTTTTCATTTGAAAATAAAAAAATGAAATCTTTAATTAGTAAATTAACAAGATATTAAAGTGATAAAGAACTAGTACTATAGCGAAATGTTGCTATTTTTGCATCTCTTTTTAAAAATTCAAACTGGACACAACGATACGATTTGATACTCAAAACAAAAACAACATTAATGACAAAAATTGATACAGCACAATTACATGAGAAGCTAAAAACCCATTTTGGATTCGAACAGTTTAAGGGAACCCAAGAGTTGGTAATAAAGAGTTTGCTCGACAATAATGATGTATTTGTTATCATGCCAACAGGTGGTGGCAAATCATTATGCTACCAACTTCCAGCACTATTGCTTGAAGGAACTGCAATTATTATTTCCCCATTAATTGCACTTATGAAAAACCAGGTTGATGCCATCAGAAACTATGGGTCCGAAAATGGTATTGCCCATGTTCTTAATTCCTCTTTATCGAAAACAGAAATTAAAGAAGTTAAAAAAGATCTCCTTTCAGGCAAAACAAAATTGCTATACGTTGCTCCAGAAACCCTTACCAAAGAAGAAAACATTGAGTTTTTTAGAGAAATTTCTATTTCATTTTATGCCATAGACGAAGCACATTGTATTTCGGAATGGGGCCATGATTTTAGACCAGAATACCGACGAATTCGTCCGATTATAGACGAAATTGGACACAAAGTTCCTGTAATGGCACTTACAGCCACGGCTACTCCAAAAGTTCAACACGATATCCAAAAGAATTTAGGAATGAGTGATGCTGAGGTCTTTAAATCATCATTTAATAGAGCAAATCTTTATTATGAAGTTAGACCTAAACCAAAAGCTAAAGAAGTTCTTGATAGAGATGTTGTAAGGTTTATTCGTAACAATTCTGGTAAATCAGGAATAATTTACTGCATGAGCAGAAAAACAGTAGAAGAACTTGCTTCTACGTTGTTAGTAAACAATATTAAAGCCCTTCCATACCATGCTGGCTTAGATCCTGCAACTCGTATTAAAAATCAGGATATGTTTTTAATGGAGGAATCGAATGTTATTGTTGCAACTATTGCCTTTGGGATGGGAATTGACAAACCAGATGTTCGTTTTGTAATTCATTACGATATGCCAAAAAGTCTGGAAGGATATTACCAAGAAACTGGGCGATCGGGTAGAGATGATGGTGAGGGAAAATGTGTGGCTTTTTACGATATAGAAGACCTCGCTAAACTCGAAAAGTTTAATAAAAACAAACCTGTGGCTGAGCAAGAAATTGCCAAACAACTGATTGCTGAAACTGTTTCTTACGCAGAATCTAGTCTTTGTAGAAGAGTTATGCTTTTGCATTACTTTGGAGAAAGTTATTCTGCCGATAATTGTGGGAGTTGCGATAACTGTCTGCATCCGAAACAAAAATTTGATGGAAAAGATTTTGTTTATCTTGCTATGGAAACGATTAAGGTATTAAAACAACAGTATAAAGATAAACACATTATAAATGTAATCTTAGGAAAATCAAATCCTACAATCAAGCAATTTAAACATCACGAGATTAAACAATTTGGTGAAGGAATGGATCAAAATGAACGATTCTGGAATCAAGTTATTCGTCAATCTCTTATTGATGAGCTTATTGTTAAAGAGATTGAAAATTATGGGATATTAAAAATCACGGCCAAAGGGGAACGGTTTTTAAAACGACCATTTAGTGTTATGCTCACTAAGGAGCAAGCTCCAGATATGGATGACGACGAAATGGCAATGGAAGAGATGGGTGGCGGTCAAAAAGGTGGCGCTGTGGATAAAGCACTCTTTTCGTTATTAAAAGATTTGCGTAAAGACCTTTCTAAAAAGGAAAAACTGCCTCCATTCGTGATTTTTCAAGATACATCGCTTGAAGATATGTGTATTCAGTATCCTACAACAATGGAAGAAATTACCCAGATTGTTGGTGTTGGACAAGGAAAAGCGACAAAATACGGTACGCCATTTATTACATTGATTAAAAAATATGTGCTTGATAATGAAATTGAGCGCCCACAAGATTTAATCGTTAAATCAGTAGTAAATAAATCTGCACTAAAAGTATATTTAATTCAAAATATTGATAGAAAGATAGCACTTGAAGAGCTTGCCGTTGCTAAGAATTTAAGTTTTGATGAATTATTGATGGAACTTGAAAGTATTATTTCTTCAGGGACAAAAATTGATATAAATTATTATATTGATGAATGTGTGGATCCATATCATATTGAAGAAATATTTGAATATTTTAGCGAAGCCACTACTGACTCGGTAGAAGATGCCCTAAAAGAACTCGGAGAAGATGAGTTTACAGAAGAAGAAATCCGATTGGTGAAGATAAAATTTATGTCCGAAATTGCAAATTAATTAAACATGGAACAAGAAAACAACATGCAAATCAATGATCTTGATATTAAGCAACCACTAATTGAGCAAGAAGAAAAAAAATCAAGGTCATGTCCGTTACGACCTTCCACATTTATTAATATGTTTTTCTTTGTTGCAATTGCGGTACTTTATTTTTTGCACTTCTATAGCAAAACAGGAGTTAGTGAAAAATCAGCATCTACCGGAAATTTAAAAATTGCTTTTTTTAATACAGATTCTGTATTTCAAAATTATCTATTAGTTGATGTACTTCGTGAAGAACTTAAAGCTGAAAAAGGAAAACTTGAAGGCACTTTTACTTCCAAGCAAGCTGCATTTGATCAAAAAGTAAAGAATTATCAGATAAATATGCAAAACAATTCTGTTAACGCAGTTCAAGCTCAAAATGCGGAGAAACAGCTGATGAAAGAACGGGAAGAGATTATGGCAATGAACGAGCAATTTACTCAACAATTGGCTGCTAAAGAAATGGAAATAAACAGAGTTATTACCGAAGCCATCGTTTCATATTCTCAAAAATTCAATGAAAAATATGGTGCTGATTATATTCTAGGATACACTAAGGGAGGTCCAATCATTGTGACAAATGCTAAAATGGATGTTACTAAAGAAATTCTTGAAGGATTAAATAAAGAATATAAAGAAAAACCGACTAAATAATGAAAGTATCGAGATTAGTATTTGCCCTCATTCTAATTATTTCAATGGGATCTTGCAAACAGCAATTAACAAAAGTGGTAGAACAAAAATATCCTGATGGATCTCCACAATTGGAACGTTATTTTAAAGAAGATGGACAAAAGAAAGAATTAGTAAAAGAGGTACTTTATTGGCCAAATAAAACCAAAAAAATTGAAGGCGGTTATCAAGACTCTCTAAGAGATGGACGTTGGACAGCCTGGTTTGAAAACGGCAACAAATGGAGCGAAGGCAATTACATCAAAGGTGTTGAGGATGGATTAAAGAATGTTTGGTACGAATCGGGAAAACTTTTTTATTCTGGCCAATTTAAAAATGGCAAAAAAATAGGTATCTGGAAAATATATGACGAAAAAGGAGTTTTAGCTCAAGAGATTGATTATGATAAAAAATCTCAATAAATCCTAATTTCACAAAGATTCAAATACAGAAGTTACTCTATTTTTCTATCCAGGCTTGTACCTCTTCTAGTTTTGCAGCACCAATTTCTAGTTTTAGTTTTTTGCGCATTCCATTCAAGTCGTTGAAGAGCTTTTGTGCATTAGCCTCTTTAAGCGAATTTATGGTATTGAACCCGAGTTTGCGAAGTGCAGGAATCCATGCTGAAGGAATTCCACGAGCTTCATAATCGTTGTCTGTAGCCACTTCTGGCTTTTTCTCAGGACGCATTTGTGGAAAGAATAAGACATCTTGAATAGAATGAGCATTGGTCATAATCATTGCTAATCGATCGATTCCAATGCCTAATCCGGCTGTTGGAGGCATTCCAAATTCGAGCGCTCTTAAAAAATCTTCATCCAAAACCATCGATTCTTCATCGCCACGTTTTCCTAATTCCAATTGGCTTTCGAAACGTTCGCGTTGATCAACTGGGTCGTTTAATTCGGAGTAAGCGTTACAAATTTCTTTTGCGTTACAAACGGCTTCGAAACGCTCAACTAACCCAGCTTTCGAACGATGTTTTTTTGCTAATGGCGACATTTCAATAGGATAATCGTAAATAAATGTTGGTTGAATTAGCAAATGCTCACAATTTTCGCCAAATATTTCATCAATCAATTTTCCTTTTCCCATGCTATCGTCAATTGGAACATTTAATTTGATAGCGGTTTCGCGTAGTTCAGCTTCGTTCATATTTGAAATATCGATACCTGTGAAATGTTCAATAGCTTCAAACATGGTATATCGTTTCCAAGGACGTTTAAAATCGATGAGGTTTTCGCCTACTTGAATTTGTGTGGTGCCATTCAATGCAATAGCAACTCTTTCTACCATCTCTTCTACGGTGTCCATCATCCAAAAATAATCTTTGTAGGCAACGTAAAGCTCCATCTGTGTAAACTCTGGATTATGAAAACGATCCATTCCTTCGTTACGGAAATCCTTAGAAAATTCATAAACACCATCAAAACCACCAACAATTAATCGTTTTAAATATAGCTCATTGGCAATTCTAAGATACAGTGGCATATCGAGCGTGTTGTGATGTGTTTTGAATGGACGGGCCGCTGCGCCACCATATATAGGTTGTAAAATTGGAGTTTCCACTTCAAGATATCCTTTTTCGTTCAAAAACTCACGCATTGTATTTACTAATTTTGTGCGTTTTATAAACGTTTCTTTTACCTCGGGGTTAACTATTAAATCAAGGTAACGCATTCTATATCTCTGTTCTGGATCGGTAAATGCGTCCCATACTTTATCTTCTTTTTCGCGTACAATAGGTAATGGACGTAAGGTTTTGCTTAGAATAGTGAATTCTTTTACGTGAATAGTGGTTTCGCCCATTTGTGTAATAAAAACAAATCCTTTTATGCCAATAATATCACCTAGATCGAGTTGTTTCTTGAATACATTATTATATAAGGTTTTGTCTTCGTCGGGACAAATATCATCGCGTTTAAAATACAATTGAATACGACCCATCGAATCTTGAAGTTCAACAAAACTTGCAGCTCCCATTATACGGCGATTCATGATTCTTCCAGCAATACATACCTCTTGAAAAAGGGTTTGATCAGCCTCAAATTTGGTTAATATTTCAGTTGTAGTAGCATTCACTTCATACGCCTTTGCAGGATATGCCTCAATGCCCATAGATGTTAGTTCTTGTAAACAATTGCGACGGATTATTTCCTGTTCGCTTAACTCGATGCTCATAATTTTAACGTTATTATGTGATATTTGGCAACAAAGGTACAAAAAACCCAATGAATATTTGCGAGCTTTTCTACTGTTATTATATTTCCCATTCAAAAAAATGATTGGAAATATTAACGCATTAAATGAAACAACATTTTGAAACTCGAAGTTTTAATTATCTTTGTACTCTGAGTAAAGTTCAAATACCTGAATTGTTGATTCAAATCAACTGTTAAATGATAAAAAAAGTCACCCCTTCAAAAATATCCATTGTGGTTATCATGTTGCTTATAACTATGATTTCATCTAATCTTAATTGGGGTAAAGAGTATTGGAAAGGAATTTTAAGAGTTGATGGGAAAGGTTATTACGCCTATCTCCCCGCTGTGTTTATCTATCATGATCTGAATTTTGGTTTTTATGATACGATTGAAAATAAAGAGTACTTCAACAAAAACAACGTTTACGATTATCGTTCTAATGGAAATTGGAAAACAATAAATAAATATTATTGTGGTACTGCTGTGGCAGAATTACCTTTCTTTTTAACGGCCCACTTACTGAGCTATTTGCTTGATTACAAAACCGATGGTTACTCAAAATTATATCCAATTTTTATCACCATTGCTACTTTGTTTTATTTGTTTCTTGGATTAGTTTTTTTAAATTTAATTTTAGCAGGTTATCATATTAAAGAATGGGAAAAATCGTTGGTGCTTTTTGCGGCAGTGTTCGGTACAAATCTCTTTTATTATACCGTAGGAGAACCATCTATGTCTCATGTATATTCATTTGCTTTTATCACTATGTTCTTATATTATTCACAACAATATTTTAGTGCTTTTCGCAAAAAGTATATTCCTATACTCGCACTGATATTTGGAGTCATTATTCTAATTAGACCTATTAATGGATTGATATTGTTTGTATTGCCGTTTATAGCTGGAGATTTTATAACATTTAAAAAAGGCGTTTCCAATCTTTTTGTAAATAAAGTCCGTTTGTTGTTTAGCCTTTTTATAGTGATTGGAGTATTTGCTATTCAATTTGTGATTTATAAAATTTCTACTGGCAGTTTTATTATATATTCTTATCAAGATGAGGGGTTTAATTTCTTAAATCCTCACATTATTGATATTTTGTTTAGTTATAAAAAGGGTTTGTTTTTATATACGCCACTTTACTTAATTTCTTTAGTAGGTGGATATTTCTTGTGGAAAAATTCACGATATTTATTCATTTCTTGGTTTGGTTTTTTTCTATTAATTACGTATGTTTTTTCTTCGTGGTGGAATTGGTATTATGGTGGAAGTTTTTCCTCAAGAGTATATGTCGAATTTATTTCTGTTTTTATGATACTGCTCGGATTAGCACTACATCATATCAAATTTAAAACTTCAAAAAATCTTTTTGTCTCACTTATTATTCTGATTACCATTGTTTGTCAAATTCAAACTGTGCAGTATCGATTTAATCATATCCATTGGTCAGAAATGACAAAAGAAAAATATTGGAATGTATTTTTTGTAAAATCTGCACTTAAACATTTGGATAAATATTAGTTTCTACAGATGTATCAGAATCTTTTCTGTTAATAAAACCTAAATATATTTTGAAAAAGATATGCAGCTTAACTGTCAAGTTTAGGAGATAAATTTTGTTTATATATATATTAGTATTATTTATTGAACAAACAATAATTTGAGGCGTTAAGATAAATCAAAATAGTAAAAGGTTAAAACAAAAAACCTTAAAACGGTATATTTTATCTCAAAATGATATTTGTGTCATAAAATATATTACTTTTGGTTAAATAAATTATTTTTAAAGATTACAATTATGAAAAATAATAATACTTTATCAAATAAAAACACCCCATCACTCTTTCTAAATCTTTTGAAAATTGCAAAATTGATTTTTGCAATTGTTCTTATCCTAACGATGTTTTCGCAAACAATTTATAGTCAAACGAATGGTGATTATCGATCAAAAGCCACAGGCAATTGGAGTTTAGCTTCAACATGGGAAACCTACAATGGTTCGGCATGGGTTGCAGCTGGTTCAGTTCCAACATCAACGTTAGCGAAAATAATTACTATAAAAAACACTCATAATGTCACCCATAATGTTGATAATTATACAACTGGCTCTTCAAATGTGATTGTTATTGAAAATGGAGGAACATTAACAATTTCTAATAGTGCTACTTATAGAACTCAATTTAGTTCCTTAACGATAAACGCTGGCGGAATTTTAGATCAGTCTTCAGGGGGTGGGGTTAAAGTTTCTGGAGCAACTTCAATTGCGGGTACTTTTATCAGAACCAATACCAATGGATCCTCATTTGACGGTGGATGTACTGTTAACTCAGGAGGTATCTATCGACATAACACTGACGGGGGAACAATTCCAATAATTACGTGGAACACTGGTTCTACGCTTGAAGTCACAGGAATGGCTGGAGCAACAAGTCTTGCTTTTGCATCCGCAACATATCAAAACATAACTTGGGATAACCCTGGTCAATATGTTGACTGTAGTTTTGGATCATCCTTAACAACCGTAAATGGTAACTTTACAATAAAATCTACTGGTTCAACTCCAAAAATATTACTGTTAACAAATTCTGCAACAGTTACCACAAATATTGCAGGTAATTTAGATATTCAAGGAGGTTATTTTTCAATAGTCGGTGCAGCAGCAACTGCAAACGGCACTTTAAATATTACAGGTAATTTTAGTATAAGTGGAGGAACTTTTGATTTTATTAGAGCTGCTGGTTATACTGGAACATTAAATTTAACTGGAAATTGTTCAATAACTGGAGGGACAATTAGTAAAACGAATGGTACAGCAAGCGTAGTTTTCAATAAATCAGGAACTCAAACATACACAAAATCTGGAGGAACAATTTCGGCAAATGCAATAAATTTCACAGTAAATAGTGGCTCCGTTTTAAATATGGGAACATCTGTAATTGATGGAAGTACCGGAACTTTCACATTAAGTTCAGGTGCTGGATTAGCAACAGCAAATACAAATGGAATAACCTCGAGTGGCGCAACTGGTTCAATTCAAACTACGACAAGATCGTTCAGTTCAGGAGCAAATTATACTTATAATGGTTCATCTTCCCAATCAACGGGTAATGCATTGCCTTCTACAATAAACAATCTTACAATAAACAATGTAAATGGAGTAACACTTACAAACAACACTACTATTAACAGCACATTAACCCTTTTAAATGGAATTTTCACAACTTCCGGAAAAGTGTTAACTATTGCTAACACATTAACTTCTGGGATTAGTGGAGGATCAACAACCTCGTTTATTTTAGGTCCAATTACATGGAACTTACCCTCAAGTTTAGTTGCAGGCTCAACCTATATTTTTCCCCTTGGTAAAGGAACAACGTATTTGCCAATGTCGGTAGTTGACCCTACTACAACAACAGGAACTCCAACTATCACTGGCGAAGCATTTTTGGGCAATTCTGGAGGATTAATCGATGCTACACTAATTTTTAAAAGCACAAGCGAATACTGGTCATTGATTTCAACTGGGAACTTTACAAATAGCAAAATTTCACTTTCACGATCAACACCAGTTTCACCTTACGACAAAATTGGAAAAAGTACAACTTTAACAGGAACATATACTTCGATTGGTGGAACCGAAAATGGAAATTCAATTAACATAACAAGCACAACTGGTGGTGGTGCATCTCAATATTTTGTTTTAGGACAGAAGGATCCAATAAATGTTTATGGTTCAAATGGTGCAGACGGAAATTACACTTCATTTACAAATGCACTTGGAGCATTTGCTGCAATAAACAGTTTTTCTCAAACGGGAAAAACAATTGTTATAACAATGGCGGCAAGTTCAATTTCAGAAGCTGGAACTAATAGTTTAAATTCAGGAACATGGACTTCACTAACCATTTATCCAACAGTTGCTGGGTTAACAATAAGTGGCAGTGCTACCAATCCTATAATTGACTTAAATGGGGCAAGTAATGTAACCATTGATGGGAGAGTTAATGCAACGGGAACGTCTAAAAATTTAATAATTACAAATACTAGCACTTCTGCAACAGCAGGAACATCTACCATTCGATTTATCAATTCGGCGTCGAATAACATCATTAAATATTGCAATATCAAAGGAGCTGAAACTAATGCATCAAGTGGTATCATTTTATTTTCAACATCTATATCTGGTCTTGGCAATATTAATAATTTGATTACCAACAATGATATTACAAGTGATGCCGCTGGTAGAGTAAATAATGCAATTTATTCAGCAGGGTCGTCTGGTCGGGATAACAGTGGAAATACAATTAGCAATAATCATATTTATGATGTTTGGCGTTTTTCGTCTGCAGCTACAGTTAGTTCATATTCCATTCAATTAGCTGGATTTAATACAAATTGGATAATTTCTGGAAATAGTTTTTACGAAACCACAACATTTACTCCAACGCAAGATGGTAATTCGTATAACGCAATAAGGGTAGTTAATACTTCTGGCAACAACTTTTCAATTTATGGAAATTTTATTGGTGGAAAAGATTCATTGTGTGGTGGTACTGCTATGGTAATAAATGGCGCAAAATCTCATTTGTTTCAAGCAATTTACATTAGCGCGGGAACCACAACTGCTTCCTCAATACAAAACAACACGATTCAAAATATTAATTACACAAGCAGTAATTTAAATCCTTGGCAAGGAATTAATATTATTGCTGGAAATGTCGATATAGGAACTACTTCTGGAAATACAATTGGCTCAAATACAGGAACTGGATCAATTTATATTACAGGAAATCAGAAAATCACCAATGTTTACGGGATAAACATTGGAAGTACAGGTATTATAAATTGTCAAAATAATAGTATTGGTTCTATCACCGTAGATAATGCTGTGGGAAATGGAACCAATTTTTATGCAATAAATAGAAACAGTGCTTCTGGAACTACCACAATTAACAGTAATTCAATTGGAAGTTCGTCAACTTCAAATAGTATTAATTCAAATTCAATTAGTACAGGAGATGCCCAATCCGTTTATGGAGTTTATAATTCTGGAGGAGGTACCATAACGATAGATAACAATACAATTGTTAATCTTACTAATAGTACAACAAATGGCACAACAACAACAAGGGGTTTGATTAATGGAATTGTATCTACAACAGGAACTGTAACTATAAGCAATAATACGATTCAGAATTTAACAATTGCTAATGCCAATACATCAAATACTAACACAGCTGCTGTTGCTGGAATTGCCATAACAGGAGCTGCGTTTGTAAAAACAATAACTGGAAATATTATTTCTAACTTATCCAATACTTCTGCCTCTTTTGCAGGTAGTGTTGTGGGACTTTATTACTCTGGTTTTACGGGTGTAAATATTGTGTCTGAAAACTTTATTCATAGTCTATCAGTTAATTCAAGCACTACAACTGCAAAAATTTACGGAATTCAAATTGCAGCAGGGGCAACCACATATTCAAATAACATCATCAATTTAGGAGGAAATACTGCTACTACAATTTATGGAATCTACGAAACAGGAACATCTACATACGACAACAACATTTATTTCAACACCATTTATATTGGTGGAAGTTTGAGTTCTGGAATTACAAATAAATCATACTGTTTATTTAGTGCTGTTACTTCAAACACTAGGAATTTTAGAAATAACATTTTCATGAATGCACGCTCAACAACAAGTGGCGCTAGTTTACATTATGCAATTTACTTCAACTATACAGGAAATGCATTTTTAAACTTAGATTATAATGATTATTTCGTTTCGGGCACTGGTGGTGTATTGGGATATTATAACGGTTCAAATAAAACTACACTTCCGCTAATTGCAAGTATGGATGGAAATAGTTTGTCAATAAATCCTACTTTTACAAGTGCTGGAGGAACTTCTGCTTTAAATTATTATACCGCAGCTACTTTACCTGGAGTCACTGGAACAGGAATAACAACAGATTATGCCGGTATAACTAGAAGCGCTACACCAAAAATGGGTGCATTAGAACTCAATGACTATATTTGGCAAGGAAACACAAGTATAGATTTTGCAACTCCTACAAACTGGGTAAATGGTGCAGTACCACCAAATGGCTCAGATATTTCATTTGCCACAACACCAGCAAATCATTGTTATTTGGATCAAAATAGAAGTTTGAAGAACATAACAAATGCGCAAAGTTTAAAATACTTGGTTACAAATGGAAAACAACTTACAATCACAGGGAATCTCAATTTTACCAATAGCGCTAAAGTTGATGCTACGTCTGTCTCTTCAGTTATTATTTATGCTGGAACAGCTCTACAAAACATTCCAAACGGAATCTTTCTTAGCAACACCGTTGATGGTTTTTCGTTAAACAACAGCAATGGATTAACATTAAGTGGAAATTTAACTGTTGCTCAAACACTAACGTTATCCAATGGTACATTCCCAATAGGTAATAACACCTTAACTTTAAATGGAGCAATTGCTGTAACTTCTGGAATATTAACTGGAGGAAGTACTTCAAACATTGTTTTTGGTGGTTCTGGTGCAAGTACAAATTTACCAGCAATAACATTAAATAACCTAACTTTAAATCGTTCTAATGGAATAAATTTATCGGGTTCTGTAGGTGTTGGTGGAACATTAGCATTAACTTCAGGCACACTAACTGTTGGGGCAAATTCGTTAACTCTTTCTGGCAACTCACCTACAAGAACAACTGGAAATATTAATGCTAGCAATAGTAGTGCAACCGTTGTCTTTGCCAACACTTTAGCAATTACACTTCCTGCTTCAGTTTTTACGGGAAATATAAATAACTTAACAATAAATGGTGTTGGTGGTGTGATTGCAGGAAGCGATTTAACTATAGATGGAATATTAAATTTGGCAGCAGCAAATCCTTCTTCAACTAAGGGGTTACTAGAAATGACTATTAGCTATGCATCCTATCCAGGAACCACTAATTCGAGTTATTTAAACTCTTATATTCTAAATATGGGTTCAACAGCTACTACTGTCGGCCTAGGAGATGTAACAGGTACTATTAAAAGATCAACAATTTTAGAAAACACATCCTATTCATTTGGACATCAACTCACAACCATTGCCCTTTCAACAGGAACAATGCCCGATGCAATTTCGGTTTCAGTAACCATTGGAACAACTCCAACAGGGAATCCTGATGCAATTAAGCGCACCTACGAAATAGTTCCAACTGTTCCTGGTGGTTATACATCAACTGCTCATGTTACTGCAAATTTCCACTATTTAGATGCCGAACTTACAAGCAGTATTAGTCCATATCACGTAAACACAGAAGCCAATTTAGTTACTATGGATTATGATATTGCTGGTGGTTGGGGAACACCCGATGAGCATGGTCGATCGAGTTACGACTTTACCAATAATTTTGTTGGAATGTCAAATATTCCTATAAGTTATTTCATAAATATTCCAGGACATGCTTGGAGAACAATATTTCAACTTCGTGATTATATTGTAGATTATTATACATGGAATGGATCAATTGATACGGATTGGGGAAGATCTGTAAACTGGACTCCTGTAGGTGTTCCTTCTGATCCTAGTCATGTAATTATTCCTGATGCAGCAACCACCCCAAACGATCCAATCTTACCTTCTGGCGTTACAATAAATTCACTTACTTTTTTAAATGGTGGAATTTTAATTATGGGAAATGAAACACTTACTATTAAAAACACCTTAAGTGGTGGCTGGGAAGATCAAAATTCTTTAGGTAATGACCCAGGAACTAGTAAAGTTATTTTTTCAATGCCAGGAACCACTATTTCAGGAAATGCACACTTTTATAATGTAGAAATTGGGAATGGCGCCGATATAAGCAATCAAGCAGGAAGCACAATGAAAATTGCAAACACAATTGTTAGAACAGGTACTGGAAAATGGTATGCTGATGTATTTGGAGCAACAGTGGAGTACAACGGTGGAGATCAAACTGTACTTTTAACCGACGCTCTTCCTCATTATCATAATTTAATTCTTAGTGGAAGTGGAACAAAAACATTACCAAGTGCACCACTCACTCTCCACGGAAATTTAACAATATCAGGAACTGCTACTGCACCGTTTGCTGATACTTTAAATTTAAAAGGTAATTTAACTATCAACTCTGGGTCAACTTTTGTTGCAGAGGCTTTTAATTACAATATTGAAGGGAATATTATCAATAATGGGACTTTTACTGCATTAACAGGTAGCACTATTAAAATGAACAGCCCTTCATCTGCCCAAATAATTGAAGGAACATCCTCTTTAACATCCTTTTATAATCTAATCACAAATAACGCTTCGGGAGCTGGTAGTGTGACAATTGCTTCACCAACGGAAGTCTCAAATACATTAACTCTTTCTAGTGGAAAACTTATTGTTGGTGGAACCACTTTTGGGATTAATGGTACAATTAACCAAACTATAGGTTTAGTTGAAGTGAGCTCAATTTCTTCATTAAGCTTTGGTGGATCAACTGCTATAATGTTGAATAATAATTTGTTTTCAAACGCTCCTTCATTAGATTCTTTGATTGTAAACAGATCGGGCGGAGTTACACTTGGAAATCAAAATATGACAGTGAATGGATTGTTAAAATTAACCTCTGGAACACTTAATCTTGGTGCAAATACACTAATAATTGCCGGTATTTCGCCTGTTAGAACTAGCGGAACAATCGATGCAAGCAATGCTTCTGCCACTTTATCTTTTGCAAATGCGGTCCCAATAATTCTTCCCACCTCGTTTTTTACAGGAGTTGTTAATAATCTAACCATGAGTGGATTAGGAGGTGTTACATTAGGTGAGGATATTACAATCAACAAAAATCTACTATTTGAAGCAGGGTTAATTTATACAGGATCTAATAACTTGATTTTAAGTAATGTTGCAAATGCTGTTACTGGTGCTTCTGCTGATAATTATATCGATGGAAATTGTCGTAAAATTGGAAATACAGCCTTTACATTTCCTATTGGGAAAAATAATTTATATGCACCAATAGGGATTTCTGCAGCAGATGGTGGCGGAAGTGCAACAGACTACTTTACGGCTAGCTACGTAAGTTCAATGCCAAATACAGATGGCTTAGATAGTACAAAACATGATACTACAATAGTTCGTATTAGTGGTATGGAATATTGGTTGTTAAATAGAGTTGGAACAAATAATGTAGAAATTACTCTAAGCTGGGATGCCCGTAGCGGTGCAGTAACAAATTTATCGGACTTAACTATTGCTCATTGGAATGGTACTAAATGGGAAGATAAAGGCAGTTCATCAACAAGTGGAACTACTGCTACTGGCACAATTACATCGAGTTTAATCTCTAGTTTCTCTCCTTTCACTCTTGCATCTAAAAACAGAAGTACGAATCTTTTGCCTGTTTCATTTCTTTCTTTTGATGGAAAATGCGAAAACAATCAAAATGTCCTCAACTGGGTAACTGCATCAGAAACGAATAATAGCTATTTTGAAATTCAAAAAAGCACAGATGCTAAAAGTTGGGATTTTGTTTCAAAAGTTACGGGTGCTGGAAACAGTACACAGAAAGTTAATTATGAATATCTCGATAATAATATTGAAAGATCAGACCTATTCTATCGCCTTAAACAAGTTGATTTTGATGGAAAATTTGAATTTTCAAGTGTTATTTTTGTAAAAAACTGCAGCAATAACTTTTCTGAATTTACTATTTTCCCAAACCCTACAATAGCTGTTGTTAACTTGAAATTTAATGGAGATAAAAATCAAGTTCGTTCCATCGAAATTTTTAACTTACTAGGCGAAAAAGTGTATTTTTCAGACCGTTTTCAATCGACAATCGATTTATCGGATAAACAAAATGGTACTTACTTTATTCATGTTAAATCGTCAACACAGAGTTTTGTAGAAAAAATTGTACTTCAGAAATAATCCTTTCGTGGTGTTGGAGCCCTTATCTTTGAATGAAGAATTTCCATCTTTTATACCATTACTTATTCCAAATTAGTCCAGTAGACAATTTGGAATTTAGTTTGGTTTAATGCTCGATGCGTAATATGCAATATTGAATTATATTTTGAATATTGGACCAATTTATATTAGCATACGGTATTAATTATAATAAAACTTGTGTGTGAATAAGTTTGAAAATTTGTTAAAAATTTGAATAATTTCGAATTACGAACTATATTTGTTATACAAAATTTGTGTTTTATGAAAAAAGTAATACTTCTTTTTTTAAGTCTATTTTCAATAGCATTATTATCCGCTCAAACCACTAAAACAGTTGGAGCTTCGGGTGCAGATTATTCAACATTAAAAGCTGCTTGTGATGCCATAAATTCTGGTTCGATAACAGGAGCCATAACCCTTCAAATTATTGACAACACAACAGAAACATTGTCTATTATACTAAATACCAGTGGATCTCCCTCTAGCTATTCATCAATTACTATTTACCCCACTATTACAGGTAAATCTATCAACGGAAATGTTAACGGACCACTTATCGATTTGAATGGTGCCGATAATGTAATTATCGATGGGCGACTAAATGCATCAGGTTCGACAAAAGACTTAATTATTACCAATACCAGTACTGGCACTTCAGCATCAACCATACGATTTTATGGTTCTGCCGAAAATAACTCCATAAAATATTGCACCCTTAAAGGTTCCGAAACTAGCACAACCAAGGGTATTATCCTTTTTGATGGCGCCACAGCTGGAAACGGAAACGATAATAACACTATTGATCATAATAACATTACAAGCGATGCTGCTGGCAGACCTATAAATGCTATTTTTTCACAGGGCTCAAATGGTTTCGAAAACAATGGAATTACTATCAGTAACAATAACATTTATGATGTCCTAAACAAAAGTAATGCATCGTACATGATACGATTTGAAGTATATACCACAGCGAGTACAATCTCTGGGAACAGTTTATATGAAACCTCATCGTTTGCATCTACAGCCGATGTTGATTATAATGCTATACGAATTAACAACACTTATTCGGGAATTAATATTTCAGTAACAGGGAACTATATCGGTGGAAGCTCTGCATTATGTGGTGGTTCTGCTTGGACTAAATCAAATGAAAAAAACAATAAATTTTATGCTATCTTTATAAATTCATCCAACGGCACAGCTGGCAATGAAAATAGTGTTCAGAATAACACCATTTCAAACTTTTCATGGAGTAATTCAGGGGCCGCAGATTGGGCTGGAATTTATATTTCTTCAGGCTCAGTAAACGTTGGAAATACCACAGGAAACATTATTGGATCAGCATCAAAAACCATCACTGTATCAGGAGGAGCAACTAACACAACTGTATATGGAATTTACAATTCAAGTACTGGCACTTTTATTTGTCAGAACAATACCATTGGCTCAATTACAGTGTCAAATTCAGATGGAGCATTAGCAAGTAATTTTTATGGAATAAACAGAACAAGTTCTGCAACAACCACAATAAGCAATAATACAATTGGTGGCTCAAGTAATACCATTCAAACTAGTTCAACTAGTACAAATAATGCCCAAAGCCTTATTGGAATTTATAATACGGGGGGTGGAACACTTACTATAAACAATAACATCATTGCCAATTTAACCAATTCCACAACAAATACGAATGTCGCAACCACAGGACTTGTAAATGGAATAACATCAGGATATGGCACTATTACAAACAATTCAATCCACGATTTAACCATTGCCAATTCGAACACCGCCACCGACCAAACTGCCTCAGTTTGTGGAATTGTTTTAACAAATACAGGCACTGGAAAAACATTAACAGGAAATACAGTTTACAATTTATCAAATTCAAACCCTTCGTTTGAAGGAAGTGTTATTGGAATATTTGTCTCAAATAACACAAGTACGAATAGCATCTCTCGAAATTTTATTCATAGCCTTTCGGTAAATGTTGCTTCAACTTCTGCTTCACTTTTTGGCATTAAGGTCAGCACTGTTGGTTCTGCTACTTATTCTAATAACATTATTAATTTAGGTGGGAATAGTGCCACAACTATTTATGGAATATATGATGGGGGGACTTCATCCCAAGCGTACAATTTCTATTATAACACAGTTTATATTGGAGGTAATCTTTCTGCTGGCATTGCAAATAAATCTTATTGTTTATTTAGTGCTGCCACCACCACCACTCGGATTTATAAAAACAACATTTTGCAAAACAGTCGTTCAACCATTGGAGGTGTGAGTTTACATTATGCTGCATACTTTAATTATGCAGTAAGTACCTCGTTAACCTTAGATTATAACAATTATTACACGACAGGAACTGGTGGTGTATTGGGATTTTTCAACAGTGTAGATGTTGTATCCTTACCACTAATTGCCACGTTTGATGCTAACAGTTTAAGCATTAATCCAAGTTTTGCAACACCTGGAGGTACAGTATCTACAAATTACATACCTGCTACTGTAACATTAGCTGGTACAACAATTAGCACGATATCAACTGATTACGCATTAACTAATAGAGCTGGCACACCTACCATGGGAGCTTATGATATTACATTAAATTTAAGTGTGGATGTTTATAAAGCTGGTGCTTTTCAATCGAGTTACACCACATTGAAGGGGGCATTTGATAAAATCAATAATGGATTGCATACAGGTGCTCTTGAAATCAGAATTAAAGCAAATACGACCGAAACAGTTTCAGCAGTTCTTTATAGGAGCGGATACACTGGCGCTGGAGGAACATCTAATTATACATCTGTAAATATTTTTCCAACAGTTTCTGGAATTACTATTGCAGGAAATTTAGACGCATACATGATTGACCTGGATGGAGCAGACAATGTTACTATCGATGGTAGGGTAAATGCATCGGGTTCCACAAAAGACTTAATTATTTCTAACACGAGTACAGGCTCAAATTCTGCTTCAACAATTCGTTTTTATGGTTCAGCCGAAAATAACACCGTAAAATACTGCACACTTAAAGGTTCGGGAACAAGTTCTGTAAAAGGAATTATCTATTTTGCGCAATCAATTTCTGGCAATGGAAATGATGGTAATATTATTGATCACAACGACATTACAAGCAGTGGTGCTGGCAGACCAATTAATGCAATTTTTTCTGCAGGGGCTTCAGGCTTTGAAAATAATAATAACACCATCTCTAACAATAATATTTATGATTTTCTCAGATCAAATTCAAGTTCAAATGGAATCAATATTTTTTCTTGGTCAACAGACTGGATAATTTCGGGGAACAGTTTTTATGAAACGACTACTTTTATCCCAACTGGTGCATTTGCATACTATGTTATTTCACTTTCAACTTTAAGCAAAAATCTTGTTAGTGATAATTATATTGGTGGGAGTCAGCCACTTTGTGCAGGTTCAGCATTCAATGTTAATTCAAGCCGACCTCATTATTTACGTTGCTTTTTTGTAAATGGGGGTAATACTCTAGGAACATCATGTACAATTCAAAACAACATCATCCGAAACATCAACTACACAAGTACTGAATCAAATCCATGGGATGGAATTTATATTAAATCGGGTAATGTTAATATTACAGGCAATACTATTGGGGCAACAACAGGTAATGGTTCAATTCAAGTAAGTGCTCCAACAGCATCAGCATTTTGTACGTTAAGCGGTGGTTCAGTTACAGCTATTACAATGAATGGGGGTGGTAGTGGATATACGACTATTCCTGTTATTACTTTTACAGCACCTCCTTCAGGAGGAACTGCACCAACAGCATCTGCAACATTATCAGGAGGTGCTGTTTCTGTTAATCTAATAAGTGGGGGCTCTGGATACACATCAGCACCAATAGTTTACTTTGACGGAATGGGAACTTACTCAACCTCTCACGGCATAAATAATTACAGTTCTGGAATTGTTAATATTACTAATAACAATATTGGATCTATCACTACTATTGGTTCTTCAAGTTATTCGCACGGAATAGAATCTATATATTTCAGCAGTGCAGCAGGAACAAATACTATTAGTAATAATCTGGTTGGAAGTCTCAGTACAACAAACAGTATATATGCCAGTAGTTCAGCCGCTTCATCGCTTCAAAAACAAGATGTTTATGGAATCTATAGTTCGGGTGCAGGAACAAACATTATTTCGAATAATACAATTGCAAATTTAACTAATGGATATACAGGAACAAATCAAGCTTCCAGGGCTAGAGGCATTCATACTTCTGCTGGTTCTAATACAATTCAGAACAACACAGTCAGAAATATTTTTACTGCAAGCGCTCAAACAGGAGGTGGTTCCAATGTTTCATTAATTGGTATTTCGCAGGTGTCTAATGTTTCTGGCACTACTCAAACTCTTACGGGGAATAGTATTTATAATTTATCAAATACTAATGGAACTGCCAAAGGCCTTGTTTTTGGAATGTATTATGCAGGTCCAACCTCAGGCACTAATTCTGTTTCTAGCAATTTTGTCCATAGTTTATCTGTTTCATCTTCAGATGTTGGAGCTTCTATTTATGGGATAGCAATGAACAGTGGAGTTGTAACTTGCGCTAATAATATTATTAATTTGGGAGGCTCCTCACTCGGTTATATTATTAATGGAATTTGGGATGGTACTATTGTAGGCAATACTATCAATATTTACTATAACTCTGTTTATATTGGTGGCAGTGTAACTTCGGGTGTAACATCACCAACTGCTGCATTAAATAATGCAACCAATACTTCTACTAGAAATTACCGAAATAACATACTTTATAATGCTCGTACAGGTGGATCAACTGGCAAACATTATGCGATAATAATTGCAGGAGTTGCTACTACAACCATTGATTATAACGATTATTTTGTATCAGGAACTGTTCTTGGAAAAATTGGAACGTTAGAAAAATCTAATATTGCAGCTTGGAAAACGGGTACCAGTCAAGACGTAAACAGTTTAAGTATAAATCCTGTTTTTACTACACCAGGAGGTACAACTGCTTTTGATTATTATACGTCAGCGACAATTCCTGGTATAACAATTTCTGAAGTATCCACAGATTTTGATGGTTTAACACGTGGAACCACCCCTAAAATGGGGTCTTTAGAATATAATAATTTTACATGGACTGGAGCAACAAGCAATGATTTTGCGACTGGGGCAAACTGGACTAGTGGCTCTGTTCCTCCAAATGGTGCAAATATTAGCTTTGCAGCCTCTCCATCTAATCACTGTGTATTAGACCAAAACAGAAGTTTTAAGGGAATTACGAACACTCAAGCTACAAAAAACCTGGTTTTAAATGGCAAACAATTAACAATAACGGGTAATTTAAATTTTACAAATAATGCTAAGATTGATGGAACTACCGAGTTTTCATCCGTTGTATTTGCAGGTTCTACAGCTCAAAATATTCCATCTGGTTCATTTGTTAGTAATACTATTGATTCGCTAGCGATAAATAATGTAAATGGGCTGACCTTAAATGGTGATTTTACCATAAATAAAGGAATTGCACTTATTGCTGGCAATTTTACTATTGGACCAAATACGTTAACGATCAATGGTAATTTTACCACTATGACTGGAACAGTTACAGGAGGAAGTTCTACTAATATGATAATTGGGGGTACTGGTGAAATTATTAATATGCCCACATTTTTACTCCATAATTTAACCATAAATCGGGCAAGTGGAGTTAGTTTATATGGAGATGTAAATATTGTAGGGGGGTTAACTTTAACAAACGGATTGCTAACAGTTGGGGCAAATACCTTGACGATATCCGGCAACTCACTTTCAAACACTAATGGAAGTATTGATGCCAGTAATACCTCAGCAACAATCTATTTTAACAACTCGACAGCTATTACACTTCCTTCAACTATTTTTACTAGTGCTATAAATAATTTAACCATTAATAGTACTGGTGGAATCACAGCAAGTAGCAATTTAATTATAAATGGAATACTTAATCTACAAAGCGCAAATCCATCTGCTACTAAAGGCAAATTAGATATGGGAACAAACACCCTTTCCATGGGAGCAAATGCCACCACAATTGGAATTGGAGATGTCACTGGAATTGTAAAACGCACTTCGTTTGTTGCCAGTACCGATTATACTTTTGGCAATCAATTTACGACAATGACTTTTTCGGCAGGTGGTACAATGCCTACAGATATAAGTTTTAAAATTTCAATTGGTGTGGCTCCTTCATGGAAAGCATCAGCTGTTAAGAGAGATTATGATATCATTAGAACTGGAGGTGCAAGTACAACTGTAACACTTAGTCTCCATTATCTTGACAGTGAATTACAATCAAATACAGAAGATAATTTAGTTCAATGGGATTATCATACTAGTCCATCTTTAATTGTTGAAGAACATGGCAAGGCAAATCAAAATATAAGTGACAATTGGGTTGCTATCTCAAATCGAAATATTACCTATTTTGGGACTACTTTTGGCACCCATAAATGGGGGTTTTCGAATAAAGAATCTCCAAATTTCACATGGCAAGGTACTCCAAGTAACGAATGGAATGATCCAAATAACTGGTCTGGAGGCATTGTGCCATCAACTACAAGTGATGTAATTATTCCAAATGCAACTACCACTATTCATAACCCTTTATTACCAGATAGTGCAGTTTTAAAAACAATAATAATAAACGTTGGCGGAATTTTGGATGGAGGTACTAGCACATTATTAACTGTTACTGGAAGTACCGGTGCATGGCTAAATATGGGAAGTTTTAATGCAGGAACGAGCACTGTAATTTTCACTCATGCAAATGCAACAATGGCTGATCCAACAAACTTCTATAATCTTACTATTGCCACTGGTGCTGGACTAACACCAGAAAATGGGAATGTTATGCGAATAGCTGGAACTCTGACTAATAATGGAACTCTTCGTGCTGCTTTATTACCCAATACCATTGAATTTAATGGAACTAATCAAACAATTATTAATCCTAATGGATTAACACAAGGTTATTATAATTTGATTTTAAGTGGAAATGGTTTTAAAACATTACCTGCAACAAACTTGTCTATTGCTGGAGACTTTACTTTGTCTGATTCAGTATCAACTTCGGCTGCATCATCATTAACCGTAAATGGCAACTTTGCCATTGGTGTTGGTACTTCTTTTGAAACAGGTGTTTACAACCATTTAATTAGTGGAAATTTTGACAACAATGGAACTTTTACTGCAACTTCTGGTGGTACGATTACTATGAATGGGGCATCTGCGCAAACAATTTTTGGTACTGTTCCTTCAACTTTTGATAATCTAACCATCAACAATACACTAGGAGTTTCTCTTCTTGAAAACACCACTGTTTCTAATGTATTAACGCTTACCAATGGGAACTTAACAGTTGGTAGCACTTTACTTGAGATAAATGGAACAATCAGCAAAACTTCTGGTTTTATTGAAGTGAGTTCAAGCTCTTCGCTGGGTTTTGGTGGAACAAGTGCAATAACTCTGCTTAGTGACATATTTAGTAGTACTCCAAGTATTAACAATCTGACAATAAACAGATCCGGAGGTGTTACACTCGGAAATCAAAACATGACAATTAATGGAACTTTAAACTTATCATCAGGAATATTAAATATTGCAACAAATACAATAACAATAACTGGAAATTCACCAACACGAACAACTGGTTCTCTTGATGTAAGTGATGCTGGTTCTACATTGTTTTTTTATAACAACAATCCCATTACTCTTCCTTCTTCATTTTTTAATGGCAATGTAAATAACCTAACACTTAATACCACTGGTGGAATCACAGCGAGTAGCGATTTTACAATTAATGGAATTCTAAATCTTCAAAGCACTAATCCAATTTCTACAAAAGGAAGCCTTGATATGTGGGATGGTTCTGCGGCTAAAACATTAACTATGGGTGCAAATGCCACAACCATAGGATTAGGTGATGTTACCGGAATAATTAAACGAACAACCATAAATCCAGGAGTTACATACACTTTTGGAAATCAATTTATGTCGGTGTACTTTCCAAACGAAGGTACGCTTCCATCCGAAATGAGTGCAAAAATAAGTATCGGCACGGAACCTTCGTGGAGATCAGGAGCTATTCAACGAGAAATTGAAATTATTCAAACGGGTGGAAATGCTACTAAAGCAGCATTCTCATGCCACTATCTTGATAGTGAATTAAATGGTAATAACGAAGGACATTTGGTTTTATGGACAAAATACCTCAATTTAGAGTATGGTCGTTCTGCTTATAATATGGTAGATGATTGGGTGAACTTATCAAATGTAAATGTTGCCTTTTTCCCATCATCATGGACTGGAACTAAAAACCTAACCCTTGATGAATATAGTGATGTTACAACACTCACCTGGAATGGTTCTTTGTCTGATTCGTGGACAAGTGTTGAAAACTGGACTCCAAATGCGGGTCCATCCTCGGATAAGAATATTATTATTCCTGATGCTTCTACAACGCCTCGTTCACCTATTTTGCCAGCTGTTACAGAAATTAAAACCCTGACTATTGAATCTGCTGGAATTTTAAATTCCACCGCTTCGGCTCAATTAACTGTAAATGGTGGAAACAGTGCTTGGAATAATACTGGTGGAATATTTAACTTTGGTACAAGCAATGTTGTTTTCACAAATGCAGCTGCCACAATATCTGGATCAACTAACTTTTATAATATCACTATCGATGCAAACAAAGTCCTTTCTATGGAAAATGGCGGTGTGATGAAAATTTCTGGGACTTTAACAAATAATGGAAGCTTGAGAGCAGTAAATGTATCGCCAACTACCGTGGAGTATAATGGTGGCGACCAAACTGTGCTTAACCCAAATGGAAGCACAACAGGGTACTATAATCTTACATTAAGTGGTTCGGGAACTAAAACTCTTCCTATTTCTGCTTTGACTATTTTAGGTGATTTGTCAATTGATGGGACTACCACTGTTAATGCAAATTCTGCATTAAGTATTAGTGGAAATTTGTCGATAGCAAACAATGCAACTTTTAATACAGGAAATTTCAACCACCAAATTGATGGTAATATAACCAATTATGGCATATTTAATCCTTCTGCTAATTATGTGGTTACTTTAAATGGTTCTTCTGCACAAACGATAGGAGGAACATCGTTAAGCACTTTTGGCGATTTAACAATCAGCAATATTAATGGAGTAACACTGAACAATGATGTTTCGATAACTAAAACGCTTCAACTTACTTCTGGAGTTATTCATACAGGCTCTAATAATGTTATCTTAACAAACACTGCTAACAGCATAGTTGGGGCATCTTCAAGTAATTATATCGATGGAAATTGTCGAAAAATAGGAAATACCGCATTTGTATTTCCTGTTGGAAACAATGGAAAATATGCACCAATAGGAATTTCTGCTGCCAACGGTGGAGGAAATATAAATGATTTCTTCACTGCTTCGTACTATAATTCAATGCCACACGAGAGGGGTTTAGATAGTACACAACACGATACTAGCATTATTCGAATTAGTGGTTCAGAATACTGGCAATTAGACCGAAATGGAACTAATAATGTTGGTGTCACGCTAAGTTGGGATGCACGAAGCGGTGGAGTTTCGAGTTTAAGCGATTTAACAGTAGCACATTGGAATGGCTCTAAATGGGAAGATATGTTTAACTCAGCAACTTCTGGCGATACCATTGCTGGAACAATTACCTCTGGATTAATCACTAGTTTTTCCCCTTTTACATTGGCTTCTAAAAAGAAAGGAGTTAATTCACTTCCTGTTTCGTTGATTAATTTTAACGTAAAATGTCAAAATAATCAATCCTTGCTTTCATGGACAACTGCTTCTGAAACGAACAATAACTATTTTGAAATACAAAAAAGCACAGATGCTAAAAGTTGGAATTTTGTTTCAAAAGTTATGGGTGCTGGAAACAGCACACAACAAGTAAATTATGAATATCTCGATTATAATCTTGAAAAATCTGATTTTTTCTATCGTATTAAGCAAGTAGATTTTGATGGTGCATTTGATTTTTCATCTATTGTTTATTTAAAAAAATGCAGTTTAAGCTATTTTGATATAACTGTTTTTCCAAACCCAGTTAAATCAATTGTAAACATCCAATTTAATGGAGATAAAAACCAAGTTCACTCCATCGAAATTTTTAACTTGCTCGGAGAAAAGGTGTTTTTTTCAGACCGTTTTCTGTCGACTATTGATCTATCAGATAAGCAAAATGGCACTTATTTTATTCATTTGAATTTCGTAACAGAGAATTTTGTCGAGAAATTTGTTCTTCAAAAATAGCTTCAAAATTTAAATTAAAAAAAAGGGGGTAATTCTCCACGAGTGGTCGGAAGAAATTCCGGCCACTTTTTTATGGCCCAAAAAATCGATCAGATTGTCCACCGCACTCAATAATAATGAGAAATCCCGTTAAGGCTGGACAAGCCACTCTTGAAATAAAATATCTTTGGGCTATTTTGTTTCAAGATTTGGTATAACATAAGTTGTTATTAAATTTATAATTTGAAAAATAATCAAACAGTATAGGTTTTTATAATACAATATAATTAACAACAATTAGGAGTTATTATTCAACGACTAAACCTAGCTCTCGAGAATATATTTGCTTTATTTTTTTTCCAATTTGTTGTATATGCTTGAAAATATTATATATATAATTATTTTATGACTCTAATTTTTTTTAAAATTTGTCACAAGTAATCATGTAAATTACGCAAAAAACAATTTAAACTCCTGATTAATACATTTATAAACAGACGAAATTTGTAAGTACCAGTGTATGAGGTAGATACAGATGTCAATATAATAACATATATTTAACATAAAAAATTTGATAATTTAAAGATTTTGTCTTAATTTTGTTGCAGAATTAATATGAGAATCATTTGTTGTTTGGGGAAATTTAATAAATATGAAAAAGATTAAATTAGTATTTTCAATTTTGCTTGTTATTTCAGTTGTCGTTTGTAATGCTTCAAATTCTAAAGAAGCAGCAATGGCTTTTAATAGTGGAAAAGCAAAGTTTGAAAAAAACGACTATAAAGGAGCTATTAAAGATTTAACTATTGCGATAGGATATGATGCGACCGACGCAAATGCATTTTTCTTTAGAGGTCGTGCATACTTTCAGTTAGGTAAAAACACTGAAGCAATTAGTGATTTTACTGTAGCTATTGCTTTAAATCCAAAAAATGCTATTTACTATTACGAAAAAGCACTTGCTTTTGCAGATCAAGAAGATTTTAAATTTGCTTATCGAGAAATGAATAAAGCTATCGAACTTGATAACAATAATGCTAACTATTACTTTATTCGTGGCACTATCGAAATGGAGATAGAATATACAACCGATGCTCACGATGATTTTGAAAAAGCAGCAACCTTAGGTCATGCTGAAGCAAGTAAAATGATAAGTGCTAGATAATCTTTGATACAGATAAAATAAAAAAAGAGGCTATTGAAAAATAGCCTCTTTTTTTATTGATCAAATATTTCTATTGAATCACTAATTTTTTGGATTCTATATTGTTTTTTGAATGTACTTCCAAAATATAAATTCCCTTACTTAGTTGGCGGATATCTAATGTTGCAGAAGTTATTCCAGCTGATTTTTGCGTTAGCATCACTTGCCCATTCATGTTTTTAATGGAGATAACATAGTTCTCATCCATTTTCGTTTCAATAGTTACATGATTTGTGGCTGGATTTGGATAACAGTTTAGTGTTGATTGGCTTATTTCTTCTATCCCATTTGCAGTTATGTCTATTTTAGCTATTACAGCATCGTTATTTGAAAGAACTCCATCTGTGGATACCGAATGTGGGTATAAAGGTAATGTCATCGTAAAAACACCCGACATATAAAGAAAATTATTATCCATCGAGAAGCCATTTAATCTAAACACACCCATTTGAGCAAGATAATCAGGGTTTTGATAAGGATGAATGGTTTTAATCCAAGCCATTGTGCCATCGTTATTCCACGAAGTGATGAATCCATTATTTTTGCCTAGACCTGCACTTTCGCATAAACCGACATAATTCTGTCCTAAAATGCTTATCGAATCGGAAAAATTACCAGCAACATAAATATGATCGTTATTTCCAATGACTTTTTGTGCAGATACAAATTTTTCACCTTTGAATGTCGTTGCCCAAATGTTAATACCCGAAAAATCAAATTTGGCAAGATACGCATTTTGAGCAGAGCCATTTATTGATATTGGACCATTCCCAAAATTTATTTGTTCGAAAAATTGTCCAGACATATAGATCCCTGAATTGTTTACAAACAGCGTGTTTGTATTTCTAAAGAGCAAACTAGAAAATCCATTATGAAAACCTTTTGCAAATTCAATGTTTCCACTCAAATCAGTGCAAGCCAAATAGGTGTCAAAATCACCACCAGTTCCTGTCCAATTCAACGATATAGTCTGAAATGTAGCAGTTGAACTATGGAAATATCCAGAGAAATAAATTTTATTGTTATACACATAGATTCCATCTCCAGTTTCTTGACTAATACCTCCAAAACTTTTAGCAAAATTTAAGTTCCCAGCCGAAGAATAGCTAAGTAACATGGCTTCGGAAGAGAAATTTACGGTGGAGCCAGTAATAGTTACCGTTTCGAAAGTTGCATCAGGGACAAATGATCCTACTGCATACACATTTGAGTTTGCACAAGCAATATCATTAAAAGAATCATCATTTACTCCACCTCCAGTTTTTATCCATTGCAAGTTCCCAGAAGAATTCATCTTTACTAAAAAAGCGTCTCTTGCTCCGTGACTAACGGCACTTGAGCTTTCAACACGTAAGGTGTCATCAAAATAGCCTGCATAATAGATATTCCCCTCTGCATCGGATGTAAATGCCATAACTTCTCTGTCGCCTTTTTGCGAAAAAGCCTCTTTAGCCCATTGCAGTTGACCCGAAGTGTTGTATTTTGCAATAAACCAATTGTTGTAATAAGCACCTCCTTGGGATAATGTTACGCCTCCTTGAAAAGTCCCTGTGCCTGCATATTTTCCAATTTGATATACATTTCCAGAGGGATCTGTGGTGGAGTAAAAAGCTTCTTCTGTTTGGGACGAAACAGCCCATTGCCAAGCTTGAGCACTTAGACTTAATTGGCATACGGTAATAATTACCGCAATAATTAATGTAATTTTTTTCATATAGTTTATTTTAGATTTGTAATGTTGGTTAAAATAATCGATTAAAATTTTACAAATTCTACCCTTCTATTTTCTGCTTTCCCTTCAGAAGTACTATTGTCTGAAATTGGTTTGCTCTCACCCAGTCCTTTATAAGTGAGCCGTGCTTTCGATATTCCAAGTTCCACTAGTTTCTCCATCACGACTTTTGCGCGAGCGTCAGATAGTTTTAAATTTGTTGCATCATCACCATCGCTGTCGGTGTGCCCTTCAACATTGAATTTTAATTCTGGATGATCTTGCATCATCTTTACAATATCGTTAATCGTACCCATCGATTCGGGCTTAAGGTTTGATTTATTCACATCGAACTTAATACCAGTGGTGACAAATTTACCATTGGTTAATAACTTATTGTAAAGAGGAATTGCTCCCTTGGCAACACGAATGTTTTTAATTACAGTTTCGGCTTCTGTAGCAGACCCTGCATTGCCTATGGCAATATTAAATGATTTAAAAGAGTCTTCAATATTCGGAATATTCAACACTCGTTGATCGTCAATATAAACTTTAAGCGCTCTTTTGTTGAACGAAATGGCAGCGTGTTTCCACCCCTTTAGGAAAGTTGCATTAATATCCCCTTTTATAGTTGTACTAGCCTTTTTCGGATTTGAAAAAGAGACTTCTTTTCCATGAAATTGAATTCTTCCATTCGTGCCTTTTCCACCATCTCCAATAAAAAACAAATGGTAAGCTCTTTGGGTAGAAGAAGTCATCAGATAATCAAATTCAATGGTAAACTCTTCGGGTAGATAATCTTTTATTTTCATCAAAGGAGTTATGGTTGAACTGCTTTTACGAAACCAAATGATGTTTATCCCATCTAAGGAGGCATTTTCCACTGTGCCTGATTTAAGATTCCATTTTGAAGGAAACTCTCCGTTTTGTTCTCCTTCCTGATTATCTTCGAAAATTATCTCTGTCCCAGGAATAAAGTCGTACTTAGCCCATTCTAAAATTGGCTTGTTGCTAGTGGTAATCTGTGCATTACTGGACAGTAAAAATCCCATCAATGCGAAAATCAAAAAAAATCGTTTCATCTGTTTATTTTTTTGTATGTGTTTTTTTTACCACATAGAGACATAGTTTTCTTTAGAGAAATATTGTTTTTTGTAATCATAATCCTATGTTCCTATGTGGTTAATTAATTCTATTTATCTGCTTGTGATTTTTTTTGAATTTATTTATCTTACAATTATCAATCGTTCAACTTGTTGAGCTGCACTATTTTGAATTTTTACAAAGTAGATTCCAGCTGGAATTTGGCTAATATCAATACTTTGGTTTGTTTTAGAAACAGATTGAATATGCACCACTCTGCCTGTATTGTCATAAATTGATAACATTATTTCAGTGTTTACGCTGTTGATTAATTGAATATTCAACGTATTATTGGTTGGATTTGGATAGAGATTGAATGCTTTATTTACATCTATGATTTGAATATCATTGGAATAATCTTTAATACATCTCACACTTGCACCTACTGCACGTGGAGAAACTACAGTACCTGCAGAATTATTAGTATACAATAATGAAACTGATTCATAAGTTGGTGCCAAATGAGTATCAGAAGTCCAATAAACTCCCCACGCACCTACGTTCTGTAATGTGCCTGTTTGGTATGACCTCATTCCGCTTGCAGGTAATCTGAGTGCAGATTCATAAGCCCCAACATAATTTTGTTCGCTCCAAAGTGTCATTTCTGTGGTAAACTCAACACTTGTTGGAATTCTCCAACCTGTTGGACATGGGTTGTTGACGGCATCTAAACCAGTCCACAAATTATCATTTGGATTAGAAGTCCAATCGAAAGGAGTGGTTTGAACAGTGATAAAATCGCTATGAGAAGGATTAGTGCCAGAAGCCAAAGTCGAAACAGTTCCTGATGTTCCAACTTGATGTCCATCTGTTTTACGTCCCCATTGGTAATATGCTCCATATGAATAAGTATCAACAAGGGATTCAGCCACTTGAGAAGCGCCTAAGTTTCTGTCTAACCAGCATCTGCCATATTTTCCTTTAACAGTGCCATAAGTAACAGGAGTTCCGTTGTATGTGAAAGTCACCGTGCCACAAGTGTAATTTTCGTTGCTACGAGTTTTGAAAACCAAATCTTCTCCATATCCATAACCTTCGCTGTTTCGAGCATAGGCTCTTACATGATATTGGGTGGTATCTAGCAACGTGTAAGCAAATAAACTAAATGTGTTTGAGCCTAAAGTTGTAGTTGCAAAATTATCCGAAACGGTTGGATTTACAGAAGTTGACCAGCAAACTCCATTTTCTAAAATAGCGCTGTTTCCATTATCAGAAATTCCGCCACCAAGTTTTGCACTATTGTTTGTGATAAGCGTTGGAGTTGTGGTAGTGACTGTTGGTTTTGCAAGAATAGAAGCTCCTTTTCCAATTATTCGTACAATATGATTTGAGGTTGTGCCTTGATATTTATTATAAAAACCGCCCACAATCAAATTAGAATCGGGTTGAACAAGAATAGAATAAACTTTTGACGGATTACCTGAGGTAAGAGTAAAACCAGTGCCAATTAAAAAATTTGTATTTCTGCTTCCATTTGCATTTAGTTGAACAAGGGACATTGTTTGAACGTTGTCGAAAAAGTTAAAATTTCCTCCTACTAAAATTTTATTACCAGGAGTTGCCTTAACTATATATACTTCACCAGAAATTCCTGTGCCAATATTAAAAGAAGTATTTACGGTTCCGTCTGTATTTAAACTTACAATTTTACTAAAAGGATTCGACATTGCTGATGTAAATTCTCCACCAACGATTATTTTACCATCATTCATCAGATCAACAGAATTTACAATGCCATTAAACATGGTGTAAAAAGTTGCATCTAAAGTTCCACTAGGAAGTAATCTACATAATTTTGAGGCAATTTCCCCCTTGTAAAAATCGAAATCACCACCCACAAGAAGGTTACCATCGGGTTGAACTTTTAGTGTGTAAACAGGTGCTTGAGCATAGGTTAAATGCGTAAATCCAGTGCCCACATTAAATGTGTTGTCTAATGAGCCATTTGGCATTAAGCGCGCAATATGTTTTACGGTTGTATTTCCCACGCTGGTAAAGTTACCGCCAATATAAATTTTCCCAGTCGCTGTATCAACAGCAATTGCATTTACTTGAGAAATATTACTGTCTAATGGATTAAAAGAGGTATTTAGAGTGCCGTTTTTATTCAACTTAATCAATCCTTTTACATTCGTAGAATTGTATGTCGTAAAAGCACCTGCCACCAAAAGAGTAGTGTCTTTTAGCATATAAATAGCGTTAATGTTGCCATTAAATCCAGTCCCAATGGAATATGAAGAATCGATAACTCCATTGGTGTTTAAGCGAATCAATTTTTGAAAGTCAGTTCCATTATACGAAGTAAATGTTCCAGCGGCAATAATTTTTTTGTCTGGCTGAATTGCCAATGCTTTTATTCCGTAACCCAGAACAGAGGAAATACTAAATCCCGTTCCTACGTGAAACGAAGTGTCGATGCTGCCTGGTTGTGCAATTGCAAAACTGAGACTTAAGCATAAAAAAATTGAGAATAATGTTTTTTTCATATGTATTATTTTGTGTTTATTTTGATTTCAATAATCAAAGCTACGCGGTAATTCTATGATTGAATTACGCATTTGAATATTAGAGTAGTTTGAAATTATATTCGTGGGCGGTTATTTTAAAAACGAAAAAAAGAGATTTGAAAGAAAACAGAAAATCAAGAAAGTTATGGCGGGTGAGGGGGGGTTAAAGATTGTTGAGGTAATTTATTAATTGTTCTTTTTTACGAACCGAAACTGGAGGCATTGAGCCATCTTTCATAATTACAAATCCGCCATCTCCTTTTTGATATCTAATCAAAAATTCAGTATTAATTAAGTGAGATTGATGGATTCTGAAAAAACCATAATCGCAAAGGATATCTTCAAATTCTTTTAAGTTTTTTGAAACTAACACTTTTTTGCCATCAAGAAAAAAGAATTGGGTATATGCTCCGTCCGACTCCAGACGAATAATTTCATTTACACGGACAACATATATGCTATCGTTGGTTTTTAAAACTATTTTTTTTACCTCTTTAGTTCCAGTTTTAATATTTGAAAGTAATGCTTCAATGTTAACGTCCGAACTCTCTTTTTGTAACTGCGATGAGGCCCGATTAATAGCATCTACCAAATCAATGTCGTCAAAAGGTTTTAATATATAATCTAATGCGCTAAATTTGAATGCTTTAATAGCAAACTGTTCGTGAGCAGTTATAAAAATAATTTTAAAATTGATAGGAAAAAGACGTTGGATTAAATCAAATCCAGTTCCATCGCTAAGGTGAATATCGAGTAGTACAATATTCGGTTGTGTATTGGCAATCAAGTTAATAGCATCTTCTACCGTACCTGCAGTGCCGACTATTTCAAATGACGGAAAGTGTTGCTTAACCACATCACAAGTTCTGTCGATTAAATGTTTTTCGTCGTCAATGATTGCTATTTTCACCCAGTTTCAATTTTTTATTGTTAAATAATAGGCAAATATACTCGATTTTAAGCAATATTCTTGTTAACATCAGCCTTTTTGTTAATTCAATTATTTGAATCCTGATGTGCCAAATTATTGGTTTACATGTGATTAATTATAAAATAGTTAGATCAAAAAATTAAATCTATTGAATTAGGATGCCAGTAGATTCACTTTTTACCATCACTTATAGGAATTTCAAAAATTATTTTAGTGCCAGATTGAGCAGGATTTTCTTCTGAAAGGTCCGTAATTTCTATTAGTTTATTCGTCTTTTTAGATTTTGATAACAGCTTTATCCGCTCATTTATAATAGAAATTGCCATTGATTTATGATTCGTGTTTTTTTTGTTTTTATTATGATTTATCCCAACCCCATTGTCGGTAATGGTAATGGTTAAGTGATTCTCGTGAAGTTTAATATCTACCTCAATTTTGCCATTATTAATGGTTGCAACACCGTGTTCAATCGCATTTTCGAGAAAAGGTTGAATTAGCATTGGTGGCATCTCTAATAAGTCGCATTCTATTTGTGGATCGATGTTGAATTGTACCGAAAACTTGTGATTGAAACGCAACTGTTGAAATGCTGTATAATCTTTTAGAACTTCTAGTTCTTCGCTCAAAGGAACATATTCTCGAGTTGAGTTTTCGAGTGTTTTTCTCATCAAACGTCCAAAACGAGTAATGTATGAACTTCCAAGTTCTTTATTGTTGTCAATTACAAATTTTTGTACCGAAGCCAATGCATTAAAGATAAAATGAGGGTTCATTTGTGCTCTAAACAATTGATGCTTAGTGTTTAGTTGAAGGTGCTCTTGTTTTATCTTGTTTTGACGAATGTAGAAAATCACCAATGCAATAGTCAATATAAACACAATTAATAGATTAATTAAAATCCATCTGTTTTTTGATAATTGTTTTGATTTAAGCTCATTATCTTTTTCTAAAATAACCAATTGCTTCTGATTCACGTCATAATCGTATTTTGCTTGCATTTCGTGAATCGATTTTTGATTGTTTTCGTTGTAAATAGTATCTCTATAAGCAACATAATTTTTATAACCATTCAGAGCTTGTTGATAATTATTCGTCTTTTCGTAAGCCTGAGCAAGAGTTTGGTATCCTTCCGAAAGTTTAGTTTTTGATCCTATCACGAGATAAAGAGCAATACTTTTCGAAACTTTTTCGATAGCATCTGTTGGTTTGCTTTGTTTAAGTGCTAGTTGAGCTAAATTCAATAATGAAGAGGCCTCACCGTGTTTATCGTTTAAAGACTTTCTGATAATAAAAGCGTTAGTAAGATTCACTTCTGCATCGGGTAAATTATTTTGCTTCAAATAAATGAGCCCAATATTATTTAGCAATGTCGCTATTTGTAAGTTATTCCCAAGTTTTTCGTATAGAGTTAGTGCTTGTTTGTAATATATGAGCGCTTTGTTGAAATCCAATTTTAATGATTCGTAAATCACGCCAATATTGTTGAGTGTAGAAGCCATTCCAGAGGTATCCTTTAATTGTTGTTTGTGTCGAAAAGCTTTTTGCTGAAAAGCTAACGACAAATCGAAAAGATTCATCTCTTGATACACAATGCCAATATTGTTTTCGGCAAATGCAATACTTTTTGTATCATTAAGTTGTTCGTATATCTTTAAAGCTCGTTGATAAAAAAGTAACGCTTTTGGAAAATCACCACTCATTTCGAAAATCACACCTAAATTCCCATATTGAGCGGCTACTCCAGTATCATTTCCTAATGATTTATATACAAAAAGTGCCTCCATGTGAATGGGCTTGGCTTCGTTGAATTTTCCCATTCTAATATTTGTTCTTCCTAGCAGATTAAGCCCATCGGCAACGGTTCTTTTATCGTTTTGTGCTTTTGCTTCTGCAATCAATTTATTTGAAAAAACTTGAGCTTTTTCAAGTGCTGTTTTTGAATAAAACGAAATCAGTTTTTGATAACTCTGAATTTTATCTGTGTATGATTGTTTCGTTAATTTTTGTTCTAACGCTGTAGCTTCCTTGTCAGAAGTTATTTGAGCAAAGGAAATATTTACAAATCCAATAATTAGCAAGCTGATAACAAGTGTTTTAACCAGGTATAAAGAAGTGTTTATTTTAATCATAAATTTTGTAAGTTACTTTTTGAAAAAATCATTTTACAAATATATCCAAAAAAATAGGTCTTTTTATCTAAAAAAAGCCAATGGAGTTCAAATAAATAAGTTAAAATCACTTTTTAGAATTTCAAAAGCCATTCTATTTATTCAAAAAGCTGTACTTTTGCACTATGGAAACAGTTGTAAGTGGAATCCGTCCAACCGGAAATATGCACCTTGGCAATTACTTTGGTGCTCTTGTTAACTTTGTAAAAATGCAAGAAGAAAATCATTGTTTTTTCTTCATTGCCGATTATCATTCATTAACTACACACCCCACACCTGTGGACTTGTATGGTAATGTTAGGAGTATTTTGGTTAACTATTTAGCAGCAGGTCTAGATTATGAAAAATCAATAATTTTCAGACAAAGTGATGTGCCCGAAGTTGCCGAATTATATTTGTTTTTAAACATGAATGCATACGTGGGTGAATTGCAACGGGTTGCATCATTTAAAGATAAAATTCGCACTCAACCTAATAATGTTAATGCGGGCTTACTCACTTATCCTTCGTTAATGGCTGCTGATATATTGTTACATCGGGCAAGCAAAGTACCTGTTGGCAAAGATCAAGAGCAACATTTAGAGATGACTCGTAACTTTGCTCAACGATTCAATCATATGTATAAAGTTGATTACTTTCCTGAACCAATAGCATATAATTTTGGAAACAATTTAGTAAAAGTTCCAGGTCTTGATGGAAGTACGAAAATGTCGAAATCGGATAATGAAAATAGCTGTATTTATCTTGCCGATTCTGCAGATATAATTCGTAAAAAGGTGATGAGAGCCGTTTCTGATTCTGGTCCAACAGTGCCAAATCAGCCAAAAGCTCAAGCAGTAGAAAATTTGTTCTCACTCTTAAAAATTGTTTCTACATCAGATACTATTCATTTTTTCGAAGAACAATACGCCCAATGTTCTATTCGTTATGGTGATTTAAAAAAACAGTTAGCAGAAGATATGGTTAATTTCTGTGCTCCAATTCGTGAGCGTATTTTAGAAATTGATAGCGATCAAGCTTTTCTAATAAAGGTAGCTCAAATCGGAGCCGAAAAAGCACGCGAAAGTGCTCAAAAAACGATGAAAGAAGTTCGTGAGATTATCGGATTTCGTTCATTATAATTTTCAAAATCAGCTCATGTCAGCAGAATTAACCAATCAAATTACAGAAGAAAAAGCAATTCTAATCACCGTTTCTACTCCTAAAGTTGGCCTTGATCGCACTTCGGAATATCTCGAAGAATTAGCCTTTTTAATAGAAACTGCTGGTGGAATTCCTACCAAACGTTTTATACAAAATCTCCAACGTCCTGATCCAAAATTTTATGTGGGTTCAGGTAAAATTAAAGAAATTAAGGAGTATGTAGATGAAAATCAGATTGAAATAGCTGCTTTTGATGATGAACTTACTTCGTCACAAATTAGAAATATTGAAGGTGCTCTTGGTTGTAAAATTATCGACAGAACTCACCTTATTCTTGATATTTTTTCAAAACATGCGCAAACAGCTCATGCCAAAGCACAAGTTGAACTAGCACAATACGAATACTTATTACCTCGCTTAACTCGCATGTGGACGCATCTCGAAAAGCAACGTGGAGGAATTGGTATGAGAGGTCCAGGTGAAAAAGAAATCGAAACCGATCGTCGAATTATTCGAGATAGAATTTCTTTATTGAAAGAAAAACTAATATTAATAGATAAACAAAAACTCACTCAACGCAGTAATCGCGAAAAATTTGTTCGCATTTCCTTAGTAGGATACACGAATGTTGGAAAATCCACAATTATGAACTTACTTAGCAAATCGGATATTTTAGCTGAAAATAAATTGTTTGCTACACTCGACACAACAGTTCGTAAAGTAGTAATTGAAAATCTTCCATTTTTGCTTTCTGATACTGTGGGTTTTATCCGTAAACTACCCCATGGTTTAATAGAATCTTTTAAATCAACCTTAGATGAAATTCGCGAATCAGATTTAATATTACATATTGTAGATATCAGTCACCCAGATTTTGAAGAACAGATAGACGTAGTAAATCAAACCCTAGCTGAAATCGGTGCTGACAATAAAAAAATGTTAACTGTTTTCAACAAAACGGATGCATTTACTTTTGTTGAAAAAGATCCATACGATCTTACCCCCATCGAAAAAGAAAATATTTCGCTAGACGAGCTGAAAAATACTTGGATTGCTAAAGCAAATATTCAGTCAATTTTTATTTCTGCTAAAAACAAAGACAATATTGAGGAACTCAAAAATGAGATATATCAACTTGCAAAAAAAATTCATCAAGAGGTATATCCTTACAATAATTTTCTGTATTAAACGTATTAATAACCAATTATAATAAAAACTATCGTATTTTTACAATCACAAACAAATCGAATCTCAAATGAAACAAATATTCGCAATCATTATTGGCCTTTTTATGGTCTTTCAAATCAGCGCTCAACAAACAACGGACGGCACTTCTTCTCCTGTAGCAAAACAACCAGAACGTAACAAAGACAGACTTCTCATAGGCGTTTATAATTGCATGTGGCAAGGATTGACAACTGGTGTTAAACAACGTTCAATTTCTCAAGGATACACTGCAGCTTTTATGTTTGATATTCCAACTTCCGAAAAGAGTTTATTTAGTTTTGGTTTGGGTCTTGGATATGCTCGTAACCATTTTTACTCAAATGCGGTTACAAAAATGAATTTACCAATAGACAGAACAACGATTATGACTCCAGTTGCTTCAGGAATAAATTATTCTCAAAACAAACTATCGTTTACCTATATCAATATTCCATTAGAACTAAGGTTTAGAAGTAAAATTGGTATTCGTGCGGCACTTGGACTACGTTCAGGATTGTTAGTTGATTCATATTCTACATATTATGGAGAAAATCCAGACACACAATTTTATGGAAATAATGGTATTTTGAAAATAGTTAATAAAGATATTAGTAACACCGAAAAATATCTATTTGAGCTTACCGCTCGAGTTGGATGGAAATTCGTCACATTAAATGGATCCTATTCACTTTCAAAAATGTTTACCGATAAAGGACCACAAATTTACCCATATACCGTTGGTGTTTCATTAAGTCTTTGGTAATATAATTCAATTATTTTTCAGATGAAGCGATTTGTATTGACTTTCATAAGCCTAGTTTTTATTGTTTTATTTGTAGGATTATCCTGCAAAAAAGAGGATGCGGATAATATTATCATTAAAGGAACTGTAATCAATCCAAACACTGGAAGTCCAATTGCGGGTGCTTATGTGTATGTTGATGGTTCAATATTGAGCTCTGGTGTTTACAACGAAAACTTTACTGAAATTGCTTCAGGAGTAACTGATGCAAGCGGACAATTTGAAATTAAAACGGCATGGCAAGTTGTGTCTCGATACCGATTAAGATCTTTTAAAACAAACTACTTTGATTATACTTCAATTTTAGAAGCAGAGGCTATTCCAAAAGGAGGTACATACAATGCTGCTATCACAATTTTGCCGGCTGCATGGGTTAGGCTAAATGTTACAAATATTATAGGATTTGATAATAACGACCAAATTCAATACAAGTTTGCATCCACGCCTCAATCGTGTACAGACTGTTGTAGCAGTCAATTTATGGTTGGTAATGGAGCCTCATATAGGGCGTCTACCAAATGTAGGGTAATTGGAAATAGCTATAATAAGTTTTATTGGACTGTTTTAAGAAACGGAATTATAAATCCATTTGCGGATAGTGTATATTGTACAGCATTTGACACAGCTGTTCTGAACATAAACTATTAATTTTTTCTATATGTCAAATAATATTTAACTAAGAAATATGTTAAATATTATTTGTTTATAGTTTTGTTTTGTTATATTTGCATTTCAAAATCATTGAAAAACAACGAGTATGATCGTTTAAACAAATTGTGGAGAAGATGTCATACGATTTTTTCCATTAAAAATTTAAATAAAAAGATATGAAAAAAGTAATTATTTTAGCAGTAATGTTATTAGTTGCTATGGTTTCTGGCAATTCTTATGCACAAACAGCTAAAGCTCTAACACCTTCTATTGGTGGAAAAACAACTGGAAGTTCTATTACTAAAGCAGCGTCTGTTGCTGCTGGTAAAATTGCTTTAAATGTTACCGACAAAAAAGTTAGTTTTTTTATGATGGCTTACAAAAACAAACTTCAAAATGTTGAATTAATTTCTAATTCAGAAAATTTAACTACTGAAATGAAAAATGCAATTAATGCAATGGCTACAGGAACTGTTGTTACTTTTGCAAAAATTGCTTGTAAACCTGTAAGTAATGCTAATGCAGCTCCAGAAAGAGTTGGTGAATTTACTATTACTATTCAGTAAATTTGTAACATATTTAACGTAAAAAAGCGGACTATTTATATTAATAGTCCGCTTTTTTTATGTGCATAAGAATTTGATAAACAGATGTTTGGTCTTTAAAAGTTGTATTGTATCATTCCTAAAATACGAGAATTAGCTACTTGTGTGATTTTTGCGGTAGGATCATCTGCTGTTTTTACGATTACACCCAAGCTATTTAATTTATTTCCATAAGCGGCTAAAGTATAATCATACTCTAAGCCAATTTTTACTTTACCAATTGTATATGATATTCTAGGTGACATACGGCAAACATAAGCAATGTTAACACCTCTTGAATAAAATGGATTATCCGTTGTCGAACTAAAACTTGTCCAACTATAAATATTATTATTAGCACCAAAATTTTGAGTGTATCCTCCAAAGAATCCAAGATTTGCTTTTCCGAAATTAACAAATAAATCTCCCCAAATTGCACCACAAGCAATAGAAGTGTATTGCCAATCGCCATCAGCAGGTTTAATTTCATAATTTCTGATTGCATATCCACCAAGCATTAATTGATCGTATAAATTTTCACCATACGTAGCTTTCACCTTTAAACCCATCCTTTTGGTTTCAATTTGAAAATATGCTGATGCTCCAAAGGTTTCAATTTTTTGGGTTGAACAAACATTGCTATCGGTTACCAAACGAGGTTGTAAAACTTTATACTCGCCAACCAATCCAAAGCCAATTAATGCAGAGCTATCCGTTTTTGGTTTGGTATAGCTAATGCCTAATGTAAATTCGGGTGTTGCTGCATTTGCAAGATATTGATATCCAGCTCCAGCAGGACCTGTGCTAGTAAAATCTCGTTGAGTAACTGTTGAAAAAGTTAATTTAAAGTGATTGCCTAAAGATTGTTTAATTCTTACTTGAGGAGATCGATTAAATGGTTGAAAAGGAGAACCAGTATTAAAATTTAAAGTGTTAGGAACACACTCTTCAGTAAAAAGTGCATGCCATGTTTGTCCAACCAATAATTCAGTTTTACTCCAATTAAGTTTAACAAATGCATGACGTAATCTTAACGTGTTAATGTTTGCATTGGTAGCACCAAAAAACTCTCCTTCGAGTAATCCAGAGGTCTTTGCTCCAAATGCATCAGGGCCAGTAATGGCTCCACTTAAACGTGCGCCAATGGCAAAAAGATTAAATGAAGAACGAGCATTAATATCGTCACCAGCTTTATCTAACCTAGTATTTAATGGATAAAAAAGGAACATTCCTTCACGAAGTTGTTCGACTTGACGAGTGTCGAAAATTGCATCTTCACGGACAAAACCACCAAACTTAATTCCAAAAGAACTAGTTTCTGGGGTATTAGTTTGAGAAAATAATGTGATGCTGCTAATTAGGATAACAAGTGTAAAAGCGATTTTTTTCATAGATTTATTTTTAATAATATTGGCAAATGTACTGATTTTTTTTATTTTTTTTATTTGATTTGTGTACTAGTTTATTTTAGAAAAATTAAATTTAATTTACGAACTCCAAGAATCTCTATTGCTTGCAACGTTGATTCTGCAGATTTAAAAAACACAAATCCAAAAATGGTTTCCGAAACTTCCACAGCTTCAAATTTTAATTCTTGAACATTTGTAAGCACAATAGCAAATTTCTTATCTGACGAATTTGTCCAATCAGGTACCCAATCGTGATTAAAATGTTTTGCTAAATTCATTAAGTCATTGATGCACAGCCATTTTTCGACCTGTGCTTGTGATGTGCAGTTATTCCGATCGGCAAAAAGTGTGGTCTTATTTGATTTAACTTTTCCAAACATATCTACATACCAAGCTAAATTATTGTAAAAAAGCGATTTCATTACCTCTTCAAATGTTATCATCGTTGTAGTTTTTTACGAAAATACAAAAAAAATGAAAGTAACAATCACTAATTGCACCTCAGTTTTGAATTTTGATACCAATTTTTATATAAACTTGCTAATATATTTCGTTATATACAAAGGTTGTGTTTTAGAATATTGTGGCCCCTTATAGCCCATAGGGCTTAAATATCAATAAAAAAATTACTATCTAAAATGACTGTTTGCCCATAGGGCATTAACCCTTTTTGATAAATAAGGTTAATTCCCTAAGGGAAATTTAGAACATAACGACAGATTTTTTTATTGATATAAATGCCCTCTTCGGGCAAGAAAGACAGCTAATTATTTAAGTAGAAGTTTTTCCACATCGTTTTAAAACATAACCTATACAAACGAATAAAGTAAACAATAAACTCACATCTTTTGAAATTTTGCACAACAGGATGTTTTTAAATACTTGGTCGTGTTTTATATAAATAGTTCACATTCCAATTCTAAAAAAATATCCTTAACTTTGCCATATATCGACAAAAAAATCATGATGAAATATAAATATTTACCCATCGTAATAATCTTAACTCTAATATTTCTTTCAATTTCTTGCACAAAAAAACCAAATAAAAATGAAGTTTGGATTAATGGAGAAATTATTGGAAATTCCTATTCAAGGCTAATTATAGAAGAATTAACTCCCGATGGAATTCAAAAAATTGACTCTGCTTCAATTATTAACAACAAGTTTAAAGTTAAAATTAAACTGGAAGAAACTAGTTTCTACTTTCTTCGATTTTCAAATAAGAACTTTATCAGCTTAATTCTCGAACCAGGGAGCATCGTTTCCCTTGTCGCTTCGGCTGACAGTCTTGGCTATCCAACATCTTTGACGGGTTCACCCGAAAGTAATTTGCTTTTAGAACTTAATCACAATCTTGATAAGTGTTATCATACCACCGATTCATTAAGTAAAATTTTCAAAGAGTATCAAAACACAGCAGAGTTTGATTCAATAAAACCGATCTTAGATTCAGCATACTCTAGAATGTTTATTAATCATAAAACATGGCTAATTAGATACATTGATAAGCATACTAATTCGCTAACCGCTATTGTTGCTTTTTATCAAACACTTGGACGAAGAACTTTTTTTAATTCTCAAGAGGATTTATCAACGATGCAAAAAATTGATGAAAGTCTAATGAAACTTTTTTCTAAAAGCAAACATGTGATAAAATTTCATTCTTTGTTTTTAGAGAAAAAGATCAATGCGGACAATCAAGCTAAAGTAGATTCAATGCTAACTGCAGGTAATTTAATTCCAAATATTATCTTGCCAAACTCATTAGATAAACCAGTTAATGTAAGTCAAATTCAAGCCCGTCAGAAGCTTATCGTTTTTTGGGATATTAAATCGTTTGTTGATAATTCTGATTTAGCTAAGCTGAACAACCTTTCTCCATCAATAAAGCTAGTAGCTGTTGCACTAGAAGATAATAAAGAGTCGTGGTTAAGTTTTGTGGGTAAAGAACTTAAAAGAGCCACACACATTGTCGACAACCATGGAATAACCGGTGAAATTGGTCAATTATTTAATATTACTACTTCAAATATTCCTTATTATGTGCTTGTAGATGTGAATAATAAAGTGATTGCTCATGGAAAGAATTTGAAAGATGTGGTTGTTGCAAAATAAGTCAAATTATGCCTAGAAAAATCATAGTTTTTATTATTCTATTTTTGATTTGTCAAGTTTCGATTGGACAAAATAAAGCCTATTTTCAACAGAGGGCAAACAATATCATCCAAGTTTCTCTAAATGATTCTTTACATGAGTTAAATGGCAATATTTCAATTACTTACTTCAATAATTCTCCTGACACATTACGAGAAATTTACATACATCTTTGGCCAAATGGATATTCAGACAATAATACGGCGCTAGTTCAACAGCAAATTAGCAGTAGGAATACAAATCTCAATTTTTCAAAAAAAAGCGAGCGTGGATACATCGATAAATTAAATTTTAGCATTAACAATATACCGACAAATTATTCCTTTTTCCAAAAACAAAAGGATATTGCAATTATTGCGCTTCCTCAGTCGTTAAATCCCGGAGATTCAATGGTGATAAAAACGCCCTTTCGAGTAAAAATTCCTGGAGATTTTTCTAGAATGGGACATCAGAGGCAAGCCTATCAAATTTCGCAATGGTATCCCAAACCAGCCGTATATGATCGCGATGGTTGGCATCCAATTTCGTATTTGGATAAAGGTGAATTTTACAGCGAATTTGGGTCGTTTGATGTCTTTATTACTTTGCCAGAAAATTACATTGTAGCTTCTACTGGTGTTCTTCAAGACAATATTGAAGAGCAAAATCGAATTAATCAAAGAATAATGCTCTCAAATTCTGCAACTTCTTTGATCACCGATAGTTTTCCACCGTCTTCTGCGAAACTAAAAACGCTTCATTTTCGCCAAGATAGCATTCATGATTTTGCTTGGTTTACCGATAAACGATTCCTGATTTCTAAAGCCACGATTGAGTTACCTAGCAAACGTACGATTGATGCATACGCATATTATCTCCCAAGTCATGCAGCAGTATGGAAAAATGTTCCAAATTATATTTCAAAATCCGTACAATTTTACTCCTCAAAACTTGGAGATTATCCATACGCCTTTTGCAGCGCCGTTGATGGTGCTCTTGAAGCTGGTGGAGGAATGGAATATCCAATGATTACCGTTGTAAATCACACTTCAGATCTTAAAACTCTTGAACGTGTGGTAATGCACGAAGTTGGTCATAATTGGCTTTATGGCATTTTAGGATTCAACGAACGGAGTTATCCTTGGCTCGATGAAGGAATAAACTCCTTTTACGAAAATGAATATATGCAAAAGCAATTTCCTAACGACAACTTGCTTAGCTCTTTTGGGATAAAAAAAATGTTTAATACGGCCGCGTTCCCTGGATATTATGGAAATTACTTTGCTTACCTTTTCTCAATGTCACAACATGATTTTCAGGCAGTTGGATTGCCTTCTGACGAATATTCGTTTATTAATTATGGAATTTCTGTGTATTTCACACCTGTAATGCTCTTTCGACATTTAAAAGCGTATTTGGGCGACTCCACATTTAATTCAGTGATGTTTGATTTTGCACAAACATGGAATTTCAAACACCCCAATCCCGAAGATTTAAAACAATTTTTTGAATTGAAAACAGGAAAAAACCTAAGTTGGTTTTTCGAATCTATGGTTAAAAACGCCACTCCAATAGATATTAAACTCAAATCTGCACGAAAAATCAAGGATAGTAATAACCTTTTCATAATTAAAACTAAAGACAAATATCACTTGGGGGCGCCATTCAGCATTTCTGCAATAGATAAATCGGGAAATATTCTGTCAACAAAATGGTGTGAGAATAGTGGTAGAAAAAACATTGATACCATTTCGGTTCCAGTAAATACATACAAGATTTCCATAAATGAGGGATTTGAAGTTCCAGAAATTGATAAACGAGATAATTCCATGCGAATAAAGGGAATTTTCAAGAAGTGGAATCTTCCAAAAACTGCGTTCTTGTGGACAATATCTAGTCCAAGTGAAAATCATATTTTGTATTCGCCAATTGTTGGATGGAATATGTACAACAAATGGATGGCTGGATTAGCCATATATTCAGACCCAATTGTTCCACGCAAATTTGATTATACATTAATTCCAATGTATTCCTTCAACACAAATTCAATTAATGGAATGGCAGATATTGGATATTCGATTACTCCAAAAATTATTGACATTCGCTATATCCGGTTTGGATTATTGAGTAAAAAATATGCGTATGATTTTATCACTGAACCGAATGAATATATCAAATTGGAACCCTCGATGTTGATTTCATTTGCAACACCAGCAAATAAAACGATTCTTCATGAGTTGAAAATTCGCAAGGTGTTTATCAGCCAAGGAATATTTAATACATTAGCAAATAGTCACTTCGAAAACGGAACAGTAGTTTATGATTACATCAAAATAAAATCGAAAAATGAGTATTCGATCTTTAATATTCACCACAAATATGATAATAAGCGAAAAATTCATCCATGGAAAACGGATGTAGACATGCAATCTTTTGGTGAAACATTTAAAATATCTGCAGAATTCAACACACAATATACGTATGCAAAGAAAAAAGGTGTTGATTTTCGGGTGTTTGCCGGAAAAATATTTAATTCGTCCGTAGAATATTTACCCAATGTAAACTTTAAAACAAGTGGCTATTATTCCGATGCAACGGGTTCAATAGATTATCTTTTTGACCAAACGTTGTTAGGTCGCTCTGAAGAAGCTGGTTTGTTTTCTCGTCAATATATCGGAAACGATGGTGGATTTGTTACGCCAACACCATTGGGGAGAACAAATAATTGGCTCATCGCTTCAAATCTCTCGGTTGCTATACCAGGCAAACTTCCGGTGAAATTATTTGCCAATATTGCTACCTTTCCGGATGCATCACAATACTTAGAAAACAAAGAAATATTTATCTATGAAGCAGGAATTCAGATAAATGTAATCAGTAAAATTTTAGAAATCTATGTGCCTCTATATATTTCACCAGATATGCAACGAGTAGCCGATTTAAACAATCAATCTTTTTCGGATAGGATTCGTTTTAAACTAAACTTAAATGAATTAAATCCGTTAAAGGCAATAAGTAAATATAAACAACTTGGATTTTAGTATGCGAAAAATTGATGGCAACGTTTATTTTGTTTCCGACTGCCACTTTGGAGTCCCAAATTCCAGCGATAGTCTTTTGCGAGAAAAGTTATTGGTTAAATGGTTAGATTCGATAAAAGAAAAAGCCAATTATATTATATTATTGGGTGATGTTTTTGATTTTTGGTTTGAATATAAGCATGTTGTACCTCGAGGATACACCCGATTGTTCGGAAAGTTTGCTGAACTTTCGGATATGGGAATTAAGTTTATTTATTTCACCGGAAATCACGATTTATGGGTGAAGAATTATTTTGTCGATGAGTTTAATTTTGAAATGGTCCGCTCTTCCCAAACCTATCTCATCAATGGAAAAAAAGTATTTATTGGTCATGGAGATGGAATCGGTCCCAAAGATATGGGGTATAAAATTATGAAATGGCTTTTCGATGCCCGATTTAACAGATGGGTTTATTCTCGATTGCATCCAAATTTTGCTTTTTGGTTAGCATTGTTAGTTTCTTCAAAAAGCAGAGCTGCAAACGGGAATATGGACGAAATTTTTCATGGTGAAGAGAAAGAACGATTACTTCAATTTGCACGAAAGACTTTATTAATCGAACACTTTGATTACTTTATTTTTGGGCATCGACATCTGGCTTTAGAAATTGAAATAGCACCAAACAGCAAGTATATTAATACTGGTGAATGGATTAAAAGTTTCTCTTTTGCTCAAACAGAAAATGATGAAATCGTGTTAAAAAGCTTCAAAACAAACTATTAACCACACTGACTGTTAATAGTTTAGTCAAGATAATGTTTCCATAACATTATCACAACATTGGATTAATAACAATAAACAGCAAAAATAATATCTTTGTAAAAAAACCAAAAATATGGACAATACCGAAATCAAAATTTTGCTTGTAGATGATGATGCCGATATAATTGAATTTATACGATATAATTTGATTAAAGAGGGATTTCAAGTTGCTATAGCTTCGAACGGAAAAGAAGCGATAAAAAAGGCGAAAACATTCATCCCTCAATTAATTATTTTAGATGTAATGATGCCAGAAATGGATGGTATTGAAGCGTGTCAGTCGTTAAGAACTATGAAAGAATTACAAAATACGGTAATTACATTTTTAACTGCACGTAATGAAGATTACTCTCAATTAGCTGGTTTTGAAGCTGGTGCCGATGATTATATTCAAAAACCGATTAAACCAAAAATACTGATTAGCAAAGTAAAATCATTGTTGCGAAGATTTAACAACACTTCAGAAACTATAGAAAACTCTAAAAATTTAATTTCATTAAATTCCATCACAATCGACAAAGAAAAATATACGGTTGTATTCAATAATGTTCAACATATTCTTCCTAAAAAAGAGTTTGAATTACTTGCATTATTGGCTTCAAAACCGAATAAGGTCTTTCGCCGAGAAGAGATTTTGTCTGCAATTTGGGGCGATGATGTAATTGTTGGTGACCGAACTATAGATGTTCATATTAGAAAAATTCGCGAAAAAATAGACTTAGAAAATATTAAGACAATTAAAGGGGTGGGTTATAAATTTGAAGATTAAGTGCTTGAAAGAAAACGCCAGTTTCATCGTTACCCTTTCAGCGAAAACAGTCATTTACCAATGTAATTCCGAGAGCTATCGGAACCTTAATTTTCAATACTGAAAAAACACATAACATCTGCCAGTTTCAAACAAACAATGGTAAATAGTGGATGTTAATATGAACCTTCTTATATTGTTCTATTTACATCAAAATCTATTCATATATACATTTTACCTTATGAACTTTACAACTTTATAAACTCAATATGAAATCATCTAATCACAAGCAATTATCTTTAAGCATTGCATTACTTATTTCTTTTATAGCTTCATCCACACTCTTTCTCTGGCTATATTTTTTTCAGAGTTTCAATGTTTTATTTGTGATTGGATTCACTTTACTAATATTTGCCACTACCTATTTTTTTGCTAGTTATATTTTTCAGGAATTTATTGTGGAGAAAATTCGACTTATTTACAAAAATATTCACACCTTTAAAATTCAGAAAAAGGAGAATGAAGCTCAATACAAAATTATCACCAAGAAATCTTTAGATGAAGTTGATGTAGAGGTACAAGCATGGATCGAGGGAAATAAGCAAGAGTATGAAGAAATGAAAAAACTCGAAGTTTATCGAAGAGAGTTTTTGGGAAATGTCTCGCATGAACTTAAAACTCCAATTACCAATATTCAAGGTTACGTTTTGACACTTTTAGATGGTGGAATTGAAGACCCAAATCTCGCCAAAGACTTTCTTGAGCGCACCGAACGAAACATTGATAGGATGATTGAAATAATCAATGATTTGGAAGAAATTTCGAGACTAGAATCAAATATTCTTTTGTTGAAACCTGAAGCAATAAACATTGTAAACCTCACTAAAACGGTAGTAGATTTATTAGAAACGAAAGCAGAATCATTCAATATTAAATTGACTTTTGCGGAATTTTACGAGACCCCAATATTTGTTTGGGCAGACGTAGAGAGTATAAAAAAAGTCCTTACAAATTTAATAGACAATTCCATAAAATATGGAAATAGCAATAAGGGTAAAACAAAAATCAGCTTTTTCGATATGGACGAGTATATCTTAATTGAAATTACTGATAATGGAATGGGAATTGCCGAAGAACACATTCCCCGACTTTTTGAACGATTTTATAGAATTGACAAGAACCGATCGAGAAATATTGGTGGCTCTGGATTGGGATTAGCAATAGTAAAACATATTATTGAAGCTCACCGTCAATCTATTAACGTCCGAAGTACGATAGGAGTTGGGACCACCTTTGCATTTACTTTAATGAAGGCAAAATAAGTTGAATGTCACGGAATATCGTTTCCACTTTGAGTAAAAATTATTTAAACCAACAAATCCGAATCTTCGGTAAATTTTTCAAAATAGTGAGAAACAAACGTACATTGAGGAGTGATTTTGAGGTTGTTACTTCTCGCAAACCGAATTGCTTCAAGAACTAATGAATCTCCAACTCCCAGTCCACGATATTTTTTATCAACATACGTATGATTTATGATTATTCCATTATCATCAGGGCAAAAATAGGATAACTCACCAGTTGTTTCGTTGCCATCAGAAGCAATGAATTGACCGGCATTTATAAATTTTTTATGTTCAATTTTCATTGATATTGTATGCTTTGGTTTAAATGTTCTGCAACCGAATACTTGGCAGAATAAACGGGATAACTTTAACTATTTCTTGAATCCATTTCAACACGAATATAGTTATTAACTGTTGTGTAAAAGTGCCAACTTATGAGGCTTCAATGTCTTTTGACTTTTTACACAACAGATAATTCAACTTTTTGAATGATAGTTAGTTTGAATCCGGAATTCAAATTATTTCTACATTCATAGTTTATCGATATCTTTCTCTTCTAGAATTTATTTCACTATTGCAACTTTAATTGTTTTCTGAATCGTGGAAGAGTTGATTTTTACAAAATAAACTCCATTAGAATAATTTGAAATTGAAAATTGAGCAGTATTAGGGATATTGCCATTTAATTGTAATATTGATTGGCTCAAGATTTTCCCTGTTAAGTCAACAAGTGAAATCTGAACATCATCCGCTTTATTAGAAAGAATATTTACATTAATCAAATCTTTTGCAGGATTTGGAAATACGGAATAGTTAACATCAACTGTTTGAGTTTCAATGCCAATCTCAGATACCGCTTTTGGCAGATTAATAAAATCAATCCAAGCACAATCGCTACCACCAAGAGCCATATTATCCTTAATGTATATCCATTTTAGAATTCTACTTCCTTGAGAGACAGGATAAGAAGCACGAGCCCAACTTTTTTCTCCCGACCATTCTGCTTTTTTAGCATTGCCAATATAAAATCTTAAAAAATCGTAGGTGTCTTCACTTGAAACTTTATACCAAAAAGAAATACTATCGTTATTAGCCACGTTTATCGTCATCTGAAGTGTTGAAGATTGACTGTCCGAAATTGCTCCTGATTGTGCACAATAGGTTCCTTCTTGCGGACTTGAACTTACAATTGTCCAAGGATAGGTAGCATCATTTGTCCACATATATCTTGTGAAAGTATTTGATTCCCAGTCTTCTATGATTGCTCCAATACGCAAATAATACATGGTTGTATCTTTATATGCACCGCAACCACTAATGATTTGAAAAGTTACATTTGAATTGATTGGAGCAGTTGGATTTACCTGAACATCAAATTGAGCTGGAAGTGTTGCACTTGCATTCAATACACCCAATGTAACAATTGGATTTGTAATTATTACATCTGTACTTGTTGAAGAAATTAACGCAGTTGAATTATTACAAGCTGAATGTCCTTGGTTCATAACTGGTACAGAAAGAATCACTTGTTCTCCTGGATCTAGAGCTCCATTTGGATTTGAAGCTGTACCATCGTTTACAACAAGTGGTTGATTTTTAATTTTTGGGGCATTCATCATCAAGGTGTAGTATGAATTCCATAAATTTGTACCATCGGTGATATTCAATGTAAATAATTGACTAGTTTGATCAGGAACATTGTTTGCAATTGCAATTTTAAATGCACCATTTATTTTTACTGAGTCTGCAATTGCAATGTTGCCAAAGATTTGAGTGTTGTCTAAAATTTGTGTATAAACTCCTGGATTGCTAATCGTTGCGGATACGTTTGTTGCTTGAGCTAATCCTAAATTTTTAAGTGTTGTATTTAATAATATTGTATCACCATAATCTGCAAGTTGATTGTTATTTCCCGAAATGTCATTTAAACCTATGGTTGAAAGGCTCACATAAGGAGCAATACTATTGTTTATTACAATAATGCCATGATAAGGAATTTTGTTGTAGGCACTTCCAATAACATCAATGGTGTCTATTGTGCTTAGTGGAGCAATATTAATAGTAACAGTTCCACCAGAAATAATTCCAATACCAAGCAATGTTTCGTTCAATTTTAAAGCTATTCTTGCACCTTCAACTGCCGAAGTTAGTGTAATGCTCGTTGTTCCAACTGGAGTTTGACTTGGATGCGAAACCATCAATGGAGTTGCTACAGCTGTTCTTACCATTACAGATGGATCGCCAAAAATATTCCACGTGTCCATTGTTTCTGTTCCGTCTGTAGAATAAGCATCTAACATAGACATCATGGCGTTCATTGTAATACCACCATAAGTCCGTTTGATGTTTGAGGAGTATGATTCAGTAAGAATTTTAACCATTTCATCTTGTCCTTTCATTGGTGGATTCCATGCTTGATTAATAGTCGACATAATTGTAGCTAATGCACCAGCTGGTTGACCATTATATGTAGCGCGTAACCAATGTTCAGCAAAACATGTTTGTGAGGTGAAATTCCCATTAACACATGCAACGGAGAAAATAAAAGGCCATTTAGTAGTGTTTTGAAGTGCATCCACATTGGTGTTATTAAAACCACTAGATACAAACATATTCCAATCGCCATGGCCACAATATGTAATTACACCAAGACCTTGGTTTATTAAATTGCCTACATTTGTTGCAGATGCATCTGCTGCAGCATCAACCCCACCTTGACTACCATCGTATTCTTCTGCAACATTGGTATAACCATAGTTCATGAGTGTAGTTCTGATGTTTCTAATGTGTTGATAATCATATTCAGAATTATCTCCTGGTCCTTGATCTGAGGCAATACCAAGCCCTGTGATTGGCCAATTTCCTGCTGTTGGATTGTTTTCGTAAAGAATCGTTCGCTGAACCATTGTGTTTACATGTTCCACCGTTTCTGCAGAAAATCTACCTACAAAAATATCAGGATAATGATCGTTTCCAGCTAAAAATGAATAGGTATTGTCAGAGCCACCTAGCCCACCAGAAGTATTTAGCATCGTTGTGGTAACTTGAGCATAATCTCCAACTAAAAGTACATATTTAAGATTACGGGTAGAATAAACATTATTGATATATGATTTGATTTGTGTAGGTGTAGTTCCTGCAACACTTCCTGCAACCATTGTGGTTGGGACTCCCATACTTAATTTATGGCTTACAAAAGGTTGCATTGCAGTCATAAAATTATCATAACAAATAATCAATAACTCACCAGTTTCAGAAACCGCTGTATATTTTGAAGGGTTAAAATTGATGAATTGACGTTGATATATTTTTTGAAATTCCGAATCGATAGGTTTTGCATGAGTGAGTTCATTTTCACCTACTTTATTTGTAAAATTTACACGTACAATAATTTCAGAATAGATGCGAAGGGTTTTTGTAATTGGATTATATTGCATTACGTTTGCATCTATAGCACAACCTCTAACACTGCGGGCAATATACGGCGTATTTGCCTTTAGAATATTTTTAGGAAAAAATTCATTGCGCTGGTATCCAGAACTAAACGAATAAGGAATTGTTTCTGGGTTGACGTTTCGTAACAAATTTCCTTTTGATGGTGCAATTAATAAAGATTGAATGTCGTTGTGCTTTTCACTAACGATGTTCGTAGTAAAACTCCCTGTGTTTGGCAATGCAATTGACGTAGACATTCTTAACACTTCTGGCATTCCTTTTTGCATCAATGGATAGCAATTTGAAGCTGCTACAGTTTTTGCCAACCCTTTGGTTGTTGAAACAGAGTTTAATTGATACTCATTAAACGAAAATTTAATGGTAACACCCTGTGAATCGGCGGTTACTAAAGAAACTTTGTTTTGGGCTAATATGGTCATATTCAAAAGAATAATCGAAGCCAATAGAGTTGTGAATCTCTTCATAATTATTTGTGATTAGAAAAAAACCGCACCCTAGAGTGCGGTTTTTTATGAAAAATATGATTATAACTTATTTGATGACACTGAAACGTTGAGTAATTACAGTTTTATCGGTTTTTATTGTAATAAAGTATAAACCACTTCCTAATGATGAAGTGTTTAGTATGGTTGCATTTGTTCCTTGTAATTGCATTTCGTTTTCGGTTAATGTATTCACCAATCTTCCGTTTCCGTCAAATATTTGAATAGTAACAGTTTGATTATCGGCTAATAGATATGCAATGTTCAAATTGTCAGAAGTAGGATTTGGGAAAAGAACAAGATTGTTAACCTCTTTATTCATTGAATTTAGGTCAACTGTGTTTGAAACTGGAGGAAATAGCACATAATCAACCCATGAACAATCAGAACCTCCTGTAGTTGAATAATCCTTTTCATACGACCATTTAAAAGTGTGTGAACCTGTGGCAACAGGATATGCAACTCGTTGCCATGCTTGTTCACCAGTCCACTCTGCTTGTTGAGTTCCATCAATGTAAAACCTTAGAAAATCGTAGGTGTCTTCGCAGGAAACTTTGCGATAGAAAGAAATCGAATCATTGGCAATTACATTCATTGTTATTTGCATAACCGAAGATTGATTATTGGTGATTGCTCCAGATTTTGAGCAATAAGTACCTTCATATTGTCCAGCATTAACAATTGTCCAAGGTGCATTTCCTCCTGAAGAATTCCATGAAAAACGAGTAAAGTTTCCAGTTTCATAATCTTCACTAACTAATCCAGTTGTTGGAGTGAAAAGCATTTCTGCAAAATATGCACCCTCAGATAAACGATAAGTTAAATTAACCACAGTAGGATTTGGAACAGATGAAGCCACAGCAACTTGAATAGTAGCATTTGCATTTCCGTTAACAGCCACAGCACCAATAGAACTTGGAGAGTTTGTAATTGTAATACCAGGTGTATTAGTTGTAAGAGTTCCTAAAGTTGTAGTCGTTGCTGCGTGTCCAATATTTTTACCAGTAAAAGTAATTTGAACGGTCTCGCCAGCATCTAATCTACTATTGTTATTACCTGTTGCATCATTTATTGTCATACTATAAATTTCGAACTTTGGAGCGTTTACAGTTTTTAAAATTGTAGTAGCCCAAGTGTGCGAAGCATTATCTGTAATGGTAAGATTAAAAGTTATTTGTTCCCCATCAGGAACGTTATTGGCAACATGGAATGCAAAAGCATTGGTTTTCAAAACGCTTTGATCGGCAGTAATATTACCATAAACTTCAAGACTATCTGTCATTGTGATATATTGAGAAGTAGTAGTAAGTTTTGCTTGAACAGCATTTGCAGTAACAGCACCAAAGTTTTTTAACGTAACAGATAAACCTGCATTTTCGTTGTAATCAATAAGTCCATTATTGTTTCCACTAGCATCTATAGTAGCTTCTGTTTGAAGCCATACATAAGCACCCGTTGGAGTTTGAATATTGATAGTGCCAAAAAATGGTTGTTTGTTTTGAGCAGTAATTACTAAATCAGCAGTGCCTGGATTTGAAACTCCACTTAATGGAACATTTGCAACACCAGATGCATCAGCAAAGGTAGCACCAAGTAGGGTTGTCCCCAATGATACAGCAACATAAGAATATGGAGTTGTAGTAACAGCAATCGTTGTGCTTCCAATGGGCAATATTGGATTAAAAGAAGCAGTGTTTACTGGTGGAACACCTAAATAAGGCATCAATGAAGGATCTCCCATTAAATGATATATTTCCCAATAATATTTTGCACTTGAAGAAGCAGATTGAGTAACAGCAAGATTACCAGCATTTAATACTTGTCCAGAAGTTATATATTGTGCCGTGTATGGTTCACTGTTTTTGTGAAATAGACGATCAAATGCACCTAATTTAGTAGCATCGTAAGGAGAGTTAAGCACTACAGTAGTGCGATATCCGCAAGCAAAATAGTAATCTTCATTCCAATAAGTGCTATTTGATGCTCCAATATATCCAATTGCTCCTTTGTTTTGAGCACGTAATAGGCCTTCGCCAAAACAAACTGCATCATCAAATTTATTTGTCAAACAGCAATTTCCAATCATTAATGGATATTTGCCACTATTTGTTAAAGTTGCTACATTGCCCACATTAAAAGCAGGGTCAGACCATCCATCAGAACCGCCATGTGCAGAGTAATTTGCAATAGAAACTCCAGCGCTAACTTTCGAAACAATATCAGCAGCACTTGAACCAGAAATACTATATGGATAAGAATATGTTGTGTAAGGAGGCGTTGTGAAGTAATTGTTCTTTACATAATTAAGTTGTCCATCACCATGAGTAGGTCCATAAGTTGCATCTTGACCAGCAATAATAACCATCTTGTTTAAGAATGAGGGGTCAGCCATTAAATATTTTTCATATTCAACAGTTTTGCTCACTTGATTAGTGATTTCAGCTGCAGTAGTTCCAGAAAAACGACCATAATAACATTCTGGCAAATAATCACCAGTCCAATCGCAATAATATAAATCGGTTGGGTGCGTCCCTGTTGTACCAGCAAAAGTAGGAATTTGAGCTATATCACCCACAAATAATACAAATGTTGGTGCAGGAAGTGCAGCTGTTGCATTATCATATAATCCTTTTAAATAATTTTTGATGGTTGTTGTTGTTGTTCCAACAGCTGCATTATTTGTATATGCTTCAGTTACAATATATCCTTTTTTCTTTTTCCAGGTAATTAGAGGCTGAAGTGCTGTTTGAAATGTTGGGCTTGAAACAATTACATAATGCAATGGTCCTGTTACGTGTGCATCTTTTGCTTCAACAGAACGAGCATTTAAAATTGTTGATTGAATGTTGCCAGCATAAATATCATCATATTTCGCAATTAAATTATTGGTAGCAGTGATGTTAGGATTAGTAAAAGATATTTCAATATCCATTGAAGTAACTTTTTTGATTTCACCAGTAACGGGATTATAGCTAAATGGAGACATTGACAATCTAGCGATCGTAGTATTTCTCATTACTCCTAATTTTTCTACTTTTGCATCACCAGCATTCCAGAAACTGTTTTGTTGATAAATATGCTTATTTTGAGAAAATACAATAGGACTTTTATCGCTCTTCGAACGCGAAGGTTGTACAGGATACAATGGATAACCAGAAGTGTGAAGTTGAGTGGTGACTTCGTTGGTTTTAATTACTTTGTAAGTAAATCCATCACATATTGGAATATTAATTAATGCAAGGTATTGAGGTAATTCAGGATATCCTGCCATATTTGTTGAGCCTAATCCCTCAACAGCAATCCGAACAAAACTAGCTTTATTGCGATAAATGGTTTCAGCAAGATAATCACCTGTTTTGAGTTGAACACGTAGTTTTGTACTGCTGTTTTCTAATACTTTTACAGTTGTTTTAGCATTATTTTGCGACCAACCTTGTACCGAAAACAACAAACAAGCAGTTAAAATAGTGAGTTGCACTATGGTTTTAACTTTTTTAAGTTTAATAAATTTCCCCATTTTTAAACGTTTTAGTTGTTTTTTTGCAAGCAAATATACGCTATTTTTTTCTATTATATTCCGTTGTTCTCATCTTTTTTTATTATTATTGCAAATTGGTAAATCGATTTATGACTATTATTGTTTTATTTATAGAAAAGTAATGAAAAAAATTCTTGCAATTATCACACTATCACTTCTTTCCATCGGGGCATTTTCACAATCAGATTTGGTGTTTGAAGGAAATTATTGGGGGAAAAACATTTACATTTTTAACCCATTTGTAAATGGACAATCATCTATTTTAAGAATAACAGTTAATAACGTTGTTTTAGATACTGTATTTAATTCTAATTCGTATGTTGTTGATTTCTCAAAAATGGGTTTCTCAATTGGTCAGTCGTTGATTGTTTCAATTGCACATCTTCCTAACACAGAACCTATGATTACTAATTTGGATGCAATTGCTCCAAACAAAGATTTTTCGATAGAGTCATTTAAATATAACAAAAAAGACAACATGCTTGCATGGAGTATTCGTGATTTAGAAAAAGGAAAAATCTATGATATTGAACAATTTATTTGGGGAAGATGGATTAAAGTTAAAGAAATTGGTTTGCCCGATACATTGACCACCAGCACGTATGCTCCATTGTATCACTTTGGATTAAATCTTTTTAGAATTAAGCAATTTGACCAAAAACTGAAAAACTCATCTTATACAAAATCTATAAAAGTTAGGCCAGGAACGAAGGAAATTATGATTGTAAATCCTAAAACAACTAAAATATTAGAGTTTACAGATAATACCATGTTTGAAATTGTTGATTCTAAAGGTAAAGTAATGAAAACAGGAAAAGGAAAAGATGTAAATATTGAAGCCTTTCCAAAAGGTGATTATTGGATAAATTATGATAATAAAACAGAAGGTTTTATAAAAAAATAGATTAAGAAAACCTTCAGTAATTATTTTTTATTCAGTCTTTATTTTATTGACAACATTCACTTTTTATCTAAGGGACGTCAAATGGGTGCGAGTATACAAATCGTTAAAATTTGTATGATATATTTTATTAAGAATCTGTCTGTAAGTTATGGGCAAAAGATTTTTAAAATATTTGGTGTTAAAGACCCAGCCCTTCTTTTAATAAAAATTAAAACAGTTTGCAAAATTGATAATATTTTGATAGATTTGCATTTGAGAAAAATTTAGAATTCACAAAATAAATAATCTTAAAGATGAAAAAAATTGTATTGTTATTCGTTGCATGCCTTGCTGCTGCAAATTTATCAGCACAAACAAAACCAACAATTGAATGGGCAAATATCCCAGCTGGCACTTTTTCTATGGGAAGTGACATTAGCGAAGTTGCTAGGAGAGACAATGAAGTTCAACACCAAGTAACGATAAATGCTTTTAAAATGAGCAAGTATGAAGTGACTTTTGAGCAATATGATGCTTTTTGCGTGGCCACCAAGAGAAATAAACCCTCAGATGCTGGTTGGGGTAGAGGTAAACGACCTGTTATTAATGTAAGTTGGTTTGATGCTAAAGCTTTTGCAGATTGGATGGGTTGTCGTTTGCCAACTGAGGCTGAGTGGGAATATGCATGTAGAGCTGAAACAAAAACTCCTTTTAATACTGGTGGAAATATTTTAACTACACAGTCTAATTTTGATGGAAATTTCCCATATATTGGAGATGTAAAAGGAGAATATCGTCAAAAAACATTACCCGTTGGAAGCTTTGCACCAAACGCTTGGGGGTTATATGATATGCACGGAAATGCTTGGGAATGGTGTAGTGATTGGTATGTAGATTATAAAACAACTGCCGAAAATAATCCAAAAGGACCTGAGACGGGAACATATAGAGTCTTTCGTGGAGGTAGTTGGATTAACTACGCACGTTTATGTCGTTCTGCAATCAGAAATTACGATGCTCCTGCTTATCGTCATATGTATCTCGGTTTCCGATTAGTTTCTGTTGAGTAAAATGTCCGTTTTTTTAATGGTAAACACAATTTAAAGTTCTAATTAGGCAAAAGCGTGATTAGAACTTTTAAAATTTTCGTCGATAGGTTAATAAATTGCATGCTACTAACATTGAAAAATGAAACTCAGCTGCAAGGGAAGCTCAGCGAAGCTAATTTTTGGAAGTCGTGTTGATTTTTTCAATTTAAAAAGTAATGCCATTTTGGTTCATTTTACAACTAATCATCCAATCATTCTTATTTTTGTATTGCTATTATTTAACCCTAATGTACTAGTTGAAAGTCCCAAAATTTCCTTGATAAACATTCTACAGTTTCTCAATCAATCAAAAAAAATCGTATGTTTGCATCTAAAACTTTAACAAATGATTTCATCCAATAATAGGAAAAAACTAGCAGTATTGATTGACCCAGACAAAACATCGAAGGAACAATTACAGATTGTTTTTGAAATTTATATACGAGCAAAAGTGGATGTTTTTCTGGTTGGCAGTAGTTTGCTCCTTAGAAATTCTGTTTGTGAAGTTGTTGAATTTTTAAAACAAAATACAACAATTCCAGTGTATCTTTTTCCTGGAAACATAATGCAAGTATGCTCAAAAGCGGATGGAATTTTGTTGCTTTCGCTAATTTCTGGTCGCAATCCAGAACTATTAATTGGACAGCAGGTGCTTGCTGCCCCAAGTATCAAAGCAGCTAATTTCGATGTTATTCCTACTGGATATATGCTAATTGATAGTGGAAAAACAACCAGTGTGGAATACATGAGCAACACCAAACCCATTCCTTCCGATAAACCAGATATTGCAGTCTGCACAGCTATGGCTGGCGAACAATTGGGAATGAAAGCTGTTTATCTAGAAGCTGGTAGTGGTGCAAAGAAACCTGTTCCTGCAGAATTAATTGCAGCAGTTAGAGATTCTATTGAGGTTGAAATTTGGGTTGGCGGAGGAATAAAAACACCTCAAGCAGCCATAGAAGCCTGTAATGCTGGTGCCGATGTGATTGTAATTGGAACAGCATTTGAACAATCACCTGAGCTTATTGAAAAAATTGCAACGGCTATACATCAATAATTCTAATAGCATAATAAATTTATACATTCAACTATTATTCAATGAAACGATTATCCTTTTTTGTAATTTTTGTCGCCCTTGGTTTTATGGCTCTTGGTCAGGAGAAAACCATTAATTTAGAAGATGTTTTTAAATCCAGGAAACTATTTCCTACTAATTTATCACAACTTTCTTGGCAGTCTAACTCGCTTTTTTCATACACCTATAATAATTCGTTAGTTTCGGCAAATGTAAAAAATGCAAAAGTAGACACAGTGGTAAATCTGATTACTCTCAACGAAAAGCTTAAAACACTTAAGCTTCAAGAATTAACTGCACTACCCAAACTTGGCTGGAAAGACGAAAAAACAATTTATTTTTTTTACAAACTGCGGCTTTTTAATTTTGATATAAAGACCAAAAAATTACAACAAATTACCTTAACTTACGATAAATCTTCGAATTATGAATATGACCCTCAATTATCGAAAATTGCATATACCCGAGAAGATAACAATGTGTTTGTGTCAGAAAATGGAAATAACTATCAAGTTACTTTCGATGGAGGAAATGGGATTGTTAATGGAGAAAAGGTTCACAGAAATGAATGGGGTATAGATAAAGGATTATTCTGGTCGCCAAAAAGTAATTTCTTAGCTTATTATCGAATGGATGAGAGTATGGTTACACAATATCCACTCGTAGACATCAATAAAAGAGTTGCTGCGGTTGATTATATCCGTTATCCAATGGCAGGTATGAAGAGCCATCAAGTGACGATTGGTGTGTATAATAACACAAGTGGAAAATCTGTGTTTTTGCAAACCGGCGAGCCCAAAGAACAGTTTTTAACAAACATTACTTGGAGTCCCGATGAGCAATCTGTTTATGTTTTTGTGCTTAATCGTCTTCAAAATCATTTGAAGGTCAACCAATATGATGCACTCACAGGAATGTTAATAAAAACATTATTTGAAGAGAAAAATTCACGCTATGTTGAACCTCAAAATGGAATGTTCTTTTTAAATAAAGATCCATCTAAGTTTATCTGTTTAAGTCAAAGAAATGGATGGAATCATCTGTTTTTGATGGAAACAACTTCTCAAACGGTCCGCCAATTGACCTTTGGAAATTGGGTGGTTAAAGATTTCGTAGGTATTGATAATAAAGATGAGTTTGTGTATTTTACTGCAAACAAAGAGAGCCCGATACAAACAGGGTTATATTCTCTTGAACTTAAAACGGGATTAATAACGTGTATTTCGAAAGAAGAAGGAACCCACGATGGATTATTCTCACCAGATTATAGCTTTGTTATTGATAGGTTTAGTAATTTGAAAAAATCAAATAAAATTGATCTTCTTACAACGAAAGGTGTTCTATTAAGAAATTTACTAGATAGTCCTGATCCATTTAAAGATTATACACTTGGCGAAACATCGGTGTTTACAATAAAAAACAAACAAAATACAGATCTTTATTGTCGACTAATTAAACCTGCTAATTTTGATTCTAAAAAGAAATATCCAGTGTTGATTTATGTCTATGGAGGTCCTCACTCGCAGTTAGTAACAAATTCATGGTTGGGTGGAGCTGGTCATTTCTTGAATTATATGGCTCAAAAAGGATATGTAATTTTCACACTCGATAATCGTGGAACAGCAAATCGTGGATTTGAGTTTGAAAGTTGTATTCATCGTCAAGTTGGAGTTTTAGAAATGGAAGACCAACTTGAAGGTGTTAAGTACTTAAAATCACAACCATTTGTCGATTCTACAAGAATTGGGTTAGACGGATGGAGTTATGGTGGCTTTATGACCTTAACAATGTTGCTAAAAAATCCAGGAATGTTTAAAGATGCAACCTGTGGTGGGCCAGTTGTAGATTGGAAATGGTATGAGATTATGTATGGCGAACGATATATGGATCGCACCGACGAAAATGCAGATGGATATGAGAAATCGTCTGTGCTAAATTATGTAGACAGTTTAAACGCTCCATTATTGATTTTTCAAGGTGCTCAAGATAACACAGTGCTGTGGCAACATAGCCAATCTTTTGTCGAAAAATGCATTAAAGCAGGCAAATTGGTGGATTACTTTATATTTCCTAATCATGAGCACAACGTTCGTGGAATTGATCGGGTATACTTGTGGCGAAAAATTGAACAATTTCACGAGCAAAATCTTAAAAACTAAAGCATTTGCTTATGATTACTGATCAAGAATTAGTTATACTACTTCGGCAAAAAAACGAAGAAGCGTTTAGGCAACTTTTTCTTGATTATAAGGATTTGATTTATAATACTGCGCTCAATTTAGTGCAAAACGATCATGATGCATCAGATATATTACAAGATGTTTTTGTTGAGGTTTTTCAATCTATTACTACATTTAAAGAAAAATCGGCTTTATCTACCTGGATTTATCGTATTTGCGTGAATAAATCACTCATGGTTTTGAGAAAAAGAAGACGGTTTTCTAGATTCTCGTTTTTTGATTCTCCATCAAAAGGAACAAATTATAACGAACCAGTTAATTGGGTTCACCCTGGAGTTATTGCCGAAAACAAAGAAAATGCTCGGTTGCTATATCAGGCAATAGCTAAATTACCCGATAAATATCGAGTTTCTTTTACCTTGTTTCATATTGATGAATTATCGCAAAAACAAATTGCAGAAATCACTAAACAATCGATTTCAGCAGTGGAAACGCAAATTTTTAGAGCAAAAAAAATACTAGCTGAAGCTATTGGAACTATTGCCAAATAACGATTAAAGATATTGGCAGAATGTTTTATAATAGTGGTAGCTATTGCATTTGTTTACTGTCAGATCAAACAACTCGCGTGGTATTTTTTGATTATTTGTTAAAAAATCGGCGACCGACTAAATGTTTTTCCGTAATTTTGTTCATTACCTTTAATTTGCTTCAAAGGTAATAACAATGAGGTTTAATAAAGTTTTTAGCCTAAAAAATGCCCATTACACCTAAATTTCAAAATGTCCATTGAACTATTTTGAAATAAGAATTGATATAAGGAGTCTGAAATGGGTGACCGAAGTCAAAAAAATAGAGGTTTATTACAAAAAGCAATAAACCTCTATTAAAAAAATGATTTTTTAATTTATTATTTTTCTACTTTATTTGGGAAAAACTTATCAATAGCTTTTATCACTAAAAAGAAGATGAGCATAAATCCAAATATTGCAACCATAGCAATACCAGTTACTTCAATAGCAGAATTGATATCTTTTGCTTGATCGTGTTCTTTTACTGGAACTGTAACCGAAGTTGTAGAGCTAGAGTTTTGTACATTTGTTCCTTGAACAGTCTGTACGGAATCTTTTGTTTCTTGCATATAAATATCTCCTATTGATTAAGCAAATAATGGAATTAAAGCTAAAATTAAACCGCCAGCTACTACAGATCCAATCTGTCCACCTACATTTACACTAATCGCTGGCATTAATAAATAGTTGTGCTTATCCTCTTTTAATCCCATTGCATGTACTACACGAGCAGCCATTGGAAAAGCTGAAATTCCACAAGCACCAACCATTGGATTAATCTTTTTATCTTTCGGTAAAAAGACATTCATAAGCTTCGCAAACATTACTCCACCAAAAGTGTCGAAAACAAATGCGATTAGACCCAGTCCAATAATTTTCATTGTGCTGATTGTAACAAATCTTTCAGCAGTCATAGTTGAAGCGATTGTAATTCCTAAAAGAATTGTCACCAAACTTGCTAATTCATTTTGAGACGCCAATGATAGTTTGTTAAGCACACCGCACTCGCGAATTAAATTGCCAAACATCAAGAAGCCAATTAGTGCAAGAGAGACTGGAGCAATTAAACCAGCAATAATTGTAACCGAAATTGGAAAAAGGATCATCGCTGTACGTGAAACTTTTTTATTATTATCCCCTAAATTACTCATTCTAATTAGTCTCTCTTTTTTAGTAGTTAAAAGTCTAATAATAGGAGGTTGAATAATTGGCACTAATGCCATATATGAATAAGCAGCAACGGAAATAGGGCCCATTAAATTTTTAGCAAATAAACTAGATACAAATATTGAAGTTGGACCATCAGCAGCTCCAATGATTCCAATAGAAGCTGCTTCTTTTAGGTCGTAACCCATAAGAGTAGCGATAATCATTGTAGCAAAGATACCGAATTGAGCGGCAGCTCCAAACAATAATAAAAATGGATTGCGAAATAAGGGAGAAAAATCAATCATAGCACCGATTGCAACAAAAATCAACAATGGGAATATTTCAGTTAAAATACCAGCTTCAAAAAACACTTTTAAAACCCCCTCTTCCAATACTTTACCTGTTGTTGGATCCATAATAGCAAGTGCAGAAGACCATGGAATATTCACTAGAATGGCTCCAAAACCCATTGGGAGTAAGAGAGATGGTTCGTATTCTTTCGCAATTGCTAAATATATTAAAATTCCACCTACAGCAAGCATTACAAAATGTTGCCATGTTAAACCAGCAATTGCAGGAAATAATTGGGAAAATTCAATGTTCATAATATTTGATTTTAATTATTGTTTTTTAGATGGTCTATTTCCTCTTTCAGTGATTCAATCTCTTTTTTCTCTGTAGAAATTTCTGATTGAAGTTCTTCTATTTGTTCTTTTTCTTTTATCATAATTGATAAGAGAATAGATAATGTAAGGGATCCAAAAATTACGGCTAATGAAATCCAAGATTGATTTTCAAATAAATTTTTCACGGGCTCATACCATGCAAAAAGCATTTTTAATGCGATAAAAAACAGAATAAAGCTTACTCCTTGTTTTAAAAATCTAAAATATCCCATAATTCCATTAAGAGCAAAATATAGTGATACCAAGCCCATTACGGCAAAAACATTAGAGGTTATTGCAATAAAATTTTGATCAGTTAAAGAGAATCCATTAATTATTCCAAAAATTGCAGGAATAGAATCAAATGCAAATACAACATTTGTAGTTCCAATAACCAAAAACACTAAAAAGCCCATTGTAATATGACGTTTCCCTTTCAATTTTGTAAAAAAGTGAGGAGAATCAAAATCATTATCTATAGGGAACATTTTAGCAGCAATTCGATAAAATAAATTCTTTTCTGGCTTAACTTGATCCTCTTCATTTGTGAATGCAATTTTAATTGCTGTATATAATAAAACAGCGCCAAACACATACATTATCCAATTAAATTTCTGAATAAGTCCAATTCCAGCACAAATAAAGGCAATTCTTAAAAAAACAGTTAACAAAACGCTTAGTTTCAGTAATCTGGGCTGATTCGCACTACTTACTCCCATCAATGAAAAGATGATAATAAAGACAAATAAATTGTCAACAGACAAGGCATATTCTGTGAGGTAGCCAGTAATAAAGGTTCTAAAAGTTTCAAAACCAGAGTGGGTAATTTCTTTTGCTCCTACAATTACGTTTTCAGCAGGATAGTAAAAATATATCGCAACACCATATGCAACTGCTAATAGAATCCAAAAGCCAGTCCAGCGTAATGCTGATTTAACAGTAGTTTCACCTTTATGGTGATTAGTAACATACATGTCTATAATAAAAGCAACAAGATATATTACGATAAAAGAAGCCCAAAATATTAGGTGAATATTAGTTTTCATATTTATTATTCTCCGAATTCTACTATAACATCACCTTGTAGAACAGCTTCTCCAATATGTGCATTTATTGCTAAAACAACACCATCACATTCAGATGTAATATTGTTTTCCATTTTCATGGCTTCTAAAACAAGAATTTCTTGATTTATTTTTACGCGATCACCAACCTTAATATTTAATCCGATTAATATACCAGGTAGTGGTGATTTTAAAGTTGAAAATACCTTTCCGTTAGATTTAGAGACTGGTTTGTTTTCAACAATAGGAGCTTCCGCTTTAGTTGGGGAAGCTTTAATTACATTCGGTTCTGTCTTTACAACAGAGACAGGAGTTGTATCACCTTGTTTAATTTGAATGTTAATTACTTCTTCATTTACGCTAACTTGAGCGTATCCATTTTCTATGCTCAAGATTTCTACATTAAAATCTTGGTTATCCACATTAAAAATGTACTTTTTCATAAATTTAATCTTTATTATTATGTTATAAATATATATTTTATCTTCTGTTTGGTAATTGCCTCATCATTAAAATCTTGTTACTCCATGCCGAATAATTAGCATGATTCACAATAGTAAATGGTGCTGAGAATGTGTCGTTTGGGTTATTTTGCAAATGAATGGCTAATGCAATTTGGGCAATTATCTTTGTTTTGCTTGTTACACTATTTTCTAGGTACATTGCAAGGGCTGTAGTTGCCAAAGCTTTCTGAATATTTATATTTGAATCTAAATAATGAGAAAGACCAGTTAGGGCAATTTTTGTGTTTAAACTATGATTTAAATCTTGCATAATATTTTGTATTTGCCCTTATAATGGAATATTTGAGTGCTTTTTTGGAGGATTTGTGTCTCTCTTATTTACAAGAGATTCAAGTGCCCGAATAATACGATATCGCGTATTTCTTGGCTCAATTACCTCATCGATATATCCATACTTTGCAGCAACATAAGGATTGGCGAACTTATCTCTGTAATTATTTTCTTGTTCGTTAATAAAATCAGCTCTTTTTTCAGGATCTTCAATTATATTAATGTCTTTATTCATTAACACTTCAATGGCACCTTTTGGACCCATTACTGCAATTTCTGCTGTCGGCCATGCATAATTAAAGTCACCACGTAAATGTTTTGAGCTCATTACACAATATGCTCCACCATAAGCTTTTCGAAGAATAACTGTAATTTTTGGGACAGTAGCTTCACCATAAGCGTATAATAATTTTGCTCCATGAATAATAATTCCGCCATACTCTTGGTTTGTTCCAGGCAAAAAGCCAGGAACATCTTCTAATGTTAAAATAGGAATATTAAATGCATCACAAAACCTAACAAATCTAGCACCTTTGCGTGAAGAATTATTATCTAGCACTCCTGCTAAGAACTTTGGTTGATTAGCTACAATGCCAACAACTCTTCCATTGAAACGAGCAAATCCAACCACAATATTTGGAGCAAATGCTTCATGAATTTCAAAAAATTCTCGATGATCAACAATATCGTGGATTACATCTTTAATATCATATGGTTTGTTAGGATTTTCTGGAATTATTGAATTTAAACGATCTTCCATTCTGCGAATATTATCGTTACATGGAATAACTGGTGGATCTTCCATGTTATTAGATGGAAGGTAACCCATTAGCGTATGGATAAGAGCTATTCCTTCAGCCTCGGTGTTGGATGTTAAATGCGCAACGCCAGATTTTGTAGCATGAATTGATGCTCCACCCAATTGTTCTTTTGTAACATCTTCTCCAGTAACAGATTTTACTACTTTTGGCCCAGTTAAAAACATGTAGCTGGTTTTTTTTGCCATTAAAATAAAATCCGTTAACGCTGGTGAATATACTGCTCCTCCAGCACAAGGTCCGAAAATTGCTGAAATTTGAGGAATCACACCCGAAGCCATAATATTTCGTTGGAAAATTTCTGCATAACCAGCCAAGCTGTTAACTCCTTCTTGAATTCTTGCACCACCCGAATCATTGATTCCAATAACAGGAGCACCAACTTTCATCGCCATATCCATCACTTTACAAATCTTTTTTGCAAAAGTTTCAGATAGTGAACCTCCAAAAACAGTAAAATCTTGAGCAAACACATACACTGTTCTGCCATCAATAGTTCCATACCCAGTAACTACTCCATCAGAGAGGTATGATTCTTTTTCAATTCCAAAATTATTACACCGATGGGTAACAAACATGTCAAATTCCTCAAAACTTCCATTGTCTAAAAGTAAATCGATTCGCTCTCGGGCAGTCATTTTCCCCTGACTGTGTTGTTTATCTATGCGTTTTTGCCCGCCACCCAAACGAGCTTGTGTCCTTAGGTCAAGTAATTCTTTTACTTTTTCCTGCATTGTCATAATTGAAACGATATTAAAAATTTATTACTATATTTTCTTATTTGGATCTTCGCAAAGTTCAGTAAGTACGCCACCAGTAGATTTTGGGTGTAAAAATCCAATAATCAATCCTTCTGCTCCTTTGCGAGGAGTTTTGTCAATAAGCTGAACCCCTTTTGTCTCAACTTCGGAAAGCGCTTCAGCTATATTTTCTACAGCATAAGCGATGTGGTGAATTCCCTCACCTTTTTTTGCAATAAATTTTCCAATTGATCCCTCAGGATCTGTTGACTCTAAGAGCTCAATCTTTGTTTGTCCAATCATAAAAAAAGCCGTTTTCACCTTTTGGTCAACGACTTCTTCCATGGCATAGCATTGCAATCCTAAAACGTTTTCGTAATATTTCACCGATTCTTCGAGATTGCTTACGGCAATTCCAATGTGTTCAATATGTGAAGGTTTCATAATTCTTTAATATTTGGATGCAAATTTATGTTTTCCTTTTGGTTAAAAAAAGAAAAAAAAACGTTTTTTCTTATTTATATTCGTTATAAAGAAGAGAGAGGAATGTGACGACACTCCTCTCTCTTTAAATATTAAATGAAAATATGGTATAAATTTATTTCGAATTGTAAGCCCATTTAAGGTAAATTGCTCCCCAAGTAAACCCCGCTCCAAAAGCAGATAGAATTAAATTATCTCCTTTTTTAAGTTTCTTTTCCCATTCCCACATACATAATGGAATTGTTGCAGAGGTTGTATTTCCAAACCGTTCAATGTTTATCATCACTTTTGCTGGATCAAGATCCATTCTATGAGCAACGGCTTCAATAATTCTGTTATTTGCTTGATGAGGAACTAAGTATGCAATGTCATCAGCCTTCAAATTATGTTTGTTCATCATAGCGACAGAAACATCAGCCATTTTAGAAACAGCCCACTTAAAAACAGGTTGACCTTCTTGATAAATAAAATGCTCACGCGCGTCTACCGTTTCATGTGATGCTGGTTTTAATGATCCACCTGCTTTTTGATGTAAGTGAACCCTGCCAACTCCATCAGTATGCATCATCGTGTCAATAATTCCAAATCCATCCTCATTTGGCTCCAATAGGACAGCAGCAGCTCCATCTCCAAAAATTGGACATGTAGCACGATCGGTATAATCTACAATTGATGACATTTTTTCAGCACCTACAACAATTACTTTTTTGTAATTGCCCGTTTCAATAAATTTTGATGCAGTAGTTAGTGCAAAGATAAACCCTGAACACCCAGCATTTAAATCAAAACTAAAAGCGTTTTTAATACCCACTTTATCTGAAATAATATTCGCTGTTGCAGGAAATTGCATGTCGGGAGTAACTGTAGCACAAATTAAAAGGTCAATATCTTCTAGCTTTGTTCCTGTTTTTTCAAGTAATCCTTTCACAGCTTCTGCACCTATGTCTGAGGTTGCTTTGCCTTGCTCTCTGATTATATGACGCTCTTTTATCCCAATCATTTTCATAATCCACTCATCGGTGGTATCAACCATTTGGCTTAACTCTTCATTGGTAAGAATGTATTCTGGTAAAGCACCATGAATTCCAGTAATTGCAGCAGTGATTTTTTTCATTTAGAACACTATTTAATTATTCTTTATTCTTAATTAATATTCTATTCTTAAATACTGACAAATTTAAGAATGTGTACAAAGGTACTTCAATAATCTTTTCATTAATATGCAAAAAATGTTAAACAATCATTGCAATTTCTTATAAATCAAAGACATACGCAAACAAACTTAGCACATCAACCTCAGTTAATATGCTAAATTAATATTTTGTAAAAAGCAAACTATGCAGTAACTGCTTTTGCTATTGCTAATTTTCCTCTATAAAACCCACATTCTGGACAAACTGTATGATACAATACTGCAGTGCCACAGTTTGAGCAAGTGCTTAGTTGTGGAGCTATAGCTTTGTCATGGGTTCTGCGTTTATCTCTTCTGGTTGAGGAGTGTCTGTGTTTAGGATTTGGCATGATTCTCTATTTTTAAATATTCAACATTTTTAATTTACATCTGTATTAAAGTCCTTTAAAGCATCCCATTGGGAATTATTTATCGGCTTGGAGTATTTTTCTATTTGGTCAAGCATTTCTTGATTACAACTAGATTTTCCCTGTTCGTCTTCTGGATGAATACGCTGAATCGGGAGTGCAATGTTTATATAATCATATAAAAACTGTGATAAATCTAGAGTATGTGCTTGTAATTCAATGAATAACAAATTGTCATCCTCTGACTCTTTTGCATCGGCAACTTGTCTTACAATTAATTGTTCTGCAATTGATATTGGGTATGTAAAATACTCTAAACAACGATCACACATCAATTCAAGACCTCCATCTAATTGGAAATCTAGTACCATTAAGTTTTCTGATTTCTCTAACTTAACAAGTACAGCGATGTCTCCTGATTCTACTTCGGGAAATGAAGTGGCTTCAAAGAACGAATTTGTAATTTGAAAATTAAAGTTATAAACCCCACTCGTTAATCCACTAAATTGAATTTTATATTGATCTAGGATTTGCATTTTAATCGTCTGCGTTTGTTTTTCGGACTGCAAAATTACTCAATTTATTTTAACTCACCAACTTTTTTAAAGAATTCTTCCAATTATCAACAAAAACTTGTTTATAATTGAAAAATATCACTCAATTTAAAATCGGAAGTATCGTTTTCCTTCTCAATTTATTGAACTATTTATAGATTATTTTTTCAATAAAGCCTCGATCGGTTTCATTTTATAAGGAGTTCCTTCTTCTATTGCTTTTAAAACAGCCCCTCCACCAGTAAAAATATAATACAACGGACTATCAATAGCTGAAATATACAATCCGGGCAGTAATCGCTTGAGTTCTTGTAAGGTATCGCCACCTCCATATAGTTTTACGCCGTTTGGATTATCGTCAATTAGCTGATCTAAAGCAATAGTTCCCTCGTTAAAATAGGGAGTAAACCCCATTACCGCGTTGACAAAGGTAGTGCATGCCTTGTGAAAAACACTATGAATTTCTGGGTCGTTAAACGATTCTTTGGCAACATCCAAAACATATTCAAGTTGAGTTCCATGATTAAGCATTAGGATGTTATGAGTGCGATATTTCCCCTCAATTTTACCATCCATCGTGTCTGATTCTACAATATATTTAAGTTCAAGTATTTTGCCCGGATAATCTTTGGCAAACTCAACAAATTCTTTGGCAAACCGAATATCCTCTTCGTCAATTCCTTTGATAGAAAATCCATATTTTGCACACAAATATGCATTATACATTACACCTCCTAGAACAAGGTAGTCTGCCTGTTTTAAAAGTGCATACAATGGTTCAATTTTGGTGTCAAATTTTGATCCTGCAACAACAGCTACAAATGGTCGTTGGGGCTCGTAAATTCTCGAAAGGTTAGACACCTCTTTTAGCATCAAAAAACCAGCATACGAAGGTAAATATTTTGCAACCAGAACAGTAGAAGCATGAGCTTGCCATGAGCCAAACGCATCGTTTACATATATATCTGCTAATGAGGCTAGTTCCTGAGCAAACAAATCTGCCGTTTCGTCTTTAGCTTCTTCGCCTTTAAACCAACGAGTATTGGGCAAATATAATCCATCTATTTCGCCCTTTCGTAGTTGGTCAACATATAGTTTCATTGGTTTCTCTAGTTCAACGATCCCAAAATTATCTGGAGCAGGGAGGTCGGGAATTACAAATTGCACTTGTAGCTTTTTTAGCAAGTACTCAATAATGGGTTCTACAGAAGAATCTTTAGAAATATTAATTTCGCCTGTTTTCTTGTTTTTGGGTCGACCAACATGAGTCATCAAAATTAACTTTCCTCCACGCGATACTATATTAAACAACGTAGGAATAGTAGCATCTATACGATATGGATCGTGGATTATTCCTTTTTTTACTACATTGTGATCTACTCTAACTAATACAACTTTTCCTTGTAAATCGGCATCTTTAATAGTTCTTAATTGATTCATTTTATTATGGGTTTATTTTCTACAAAGCTAGCAATAATAAAGAATAGAAATGTTTTATTGATAAATTAAAAAAATCATAGATTTTTGTTTTCGAGATTTAATAATCTCTTTACCTTTGCACGATGAAGCAAGCATTTATTTTACAAGGTTCAAACGAAGGAGATAGTCAGCGTTTCCTAGATTTATCTGTGAGAGATATTGAAAAACATATTGGAAAAATAATTAAAAAGTCATCTACATACGAATCTGAACCGTGGGGTTTTGAGGCAAAGCAGTGGTTTTTGAATAGAGTATTAGAAGTTGAAACGAGTCTTGAACCCGATAAAATTCTTGAAAATTTGTTGACAATTGAATCAGAGTATGGTCGCAAACGGACGGATGATGGGAAGTTTCATTCCAGGACTTTGGATTTGGATATTTTGTTTGTGAATCAGTTAATAATTTCCTCACCAAAATTGGAATTACCCCATCCCGAATTGCACCGCCGATTATTTACCCTACTTCCTTTATCCGAAATAGCTCCAAATTTTCAACACCCATTGTTTCTAAAATCAATTTCAGAATTACTTATTGAATGTTCAGACTCAAGCACTGTAAGAATATTGAAAAATCAAACACTCGAAAATAGTTGATTAAAGATTCATCTATATTGAAAAACACAGAATTTATGTATCTTTGCTTCAAGTGAAAAAAATGCACTTTTAGATTATCGTCAACAAATAAAATCAAATAAATGAACAGAATAGAGCTGGTTAATTCCATTTATAAGAAAAAATCTTTCTTATGCGTTGGGCTAGATGTAGATTTGAAAAAAATTCCTTCATTTTTGCTCACTTATGAAGATCCAATTTTTGAATTTAACAAACAAATCATTGATGCAACGCTTCCATTTACGGTAGCTTACAAGCCAAACTTAGCGTTTTATGAGGCTTATGGATTAAGTGGTATACGGAGTTACGAAAAGACAATTGAATATCTAAACAGTCTACCAGAAAAGGTATTTGTTATTGCAGATGCAAAGCGTGGTGATATTGGGAATACTTCAGCACAATATGCTCAATCATTTTTTAATCCAGAAGAAAAAAAATATGCAGTAGATGCAGTGACCGTTGCGCCATACATGGGGGAAGATTCCGTAACACCTTTTTTGGGATTTAAGGACAAGTGGGTTGTGTTATTGGCTTTGACTTCAAATAAAGGAGCTGCCGACTTTCAATTTGAACGTTTGGAATCTGGGGAAAGAGTTTTTGAGCGAGTTCTGAAAACATCTTCTCAATGGGCTTCTGCCTCAGAAATGATGTATGTTGTGGGTGCTACTCAAGCATCAATGCTATCAGATGTTCGCGCCATTGTTCCCAATCATTTTTTATTAGTCCCTGGTGTTGGTGCTCAAGGTGGAAGCCTTTCAGAAGTTGCTAAATACGGGATGAATAAAGAATGTGGCCTTCTCATAAATGCATCTCGTAGTATATTATATGCATCTAATGGAGAAGATTTTGCAGCAAAAGCATCCGAAGAAGCTGCATCGATGCAAAAAGAGATGGAATTGTTGTTAAATCAAAATAGATAATCTATGAAAAAAATATTTTTTACAAAATTTCTTTTTGGATTTTTTTTGTTGATCCATTCTCAACTGATTATAGCTCAAAGCGATGATGATTATTTTATGCAAGACGACACACTTGCCGATATTGTTGGAATTACAAAATATGATGCCTTTTGTCCAATTCTTGAAGGAGATTCTGTTCGATATTGTGGAAAAGCACCATGTACAGGTTGGGTAAAGGATTATTATCCAGGCACAGAAAAACTAATTCATCAAGGCAGTTACGATTATGGCCGAATCTCAACCACATTTACCAATTATTTTTTCTCAGGAGTAATTGAACGCACCTTTTTTAAAAAACCGAATGGTGATTATTATAGTTTTGAGGTTTTCGACTCTTTGAGTAAACCGGTAACAAAAATTGAATATTATAGAACAACAGTAATTAAGCGACAAGATTTTTACCCTGGGGGGATAATGGAGTTAGATGATGTATATGAAAAAAAAGGAAGATATATAGAAAGCCAAAAATATTATTATCGCAATGGAAAACCATATTCTGAACTCATGCTTGTTGACGACAAGAAGAATCTTTATAATTATAGAGAGTTTTCAAAAACAGGCAAATTGAAATTTGCAGGTCAAAAAATTCGAAATCCAGAAATTAACGACTATTTCAGTCATGGAAAATGGGCTTATTATGATGAAAATGGAAAAATAATTAAAATTGAAAATTATGTAAAAGGTGTTTTAACCGAGTGAAAATCAGAGTTAAAAACATCTAAAACAAGTTCTTTGTGATATTTTTTCTTGTCAAACAGTAATTAATATTTGTAGAATCAAAAAATATTTCTAATTTTGCATCACGAAAGTAAGGCGTCGTAGCTCAGTTGGTAGAGCAGAGGACTGAAAATCCTTGTGTCACTGGTTCAATTCCAGTCGATGCCACGATAAAAGGGAGAAGTAATTCTCCTTTTTATTTTGCGTGTTTTGGTTAACAAAAAAGAAGGAAACACTTGTTCCCTTCTTTTTTTATTTTATAATAATATAGATTCCAATTGTCATGCAGTTTATTTCTACAGGAATAATCGAAATTTTATAAACTATTTTTTATTCTTTTCCCAAACAGAAAGTAAACTAGTCGTTGACTCATTGCTTACTTCTGTAACTTTTGTTGTTAGGGTAAGTTTTTTTAACGACTTATCCCAATTAATTACTGGAAAATAATCTGGTGCTTGTTTGCCATTTGTTGAAGAAAATGATTCCGACGATAGGGAAGATAAATAGTATTGAAATGGTGAGTTTTTATCGTATTGATAAAGTTTTACTTGATCAATTTTTGAGAATTCAAACACCACAATTCCATTTAATTTGCCATTTTCAGCATAAAGTCGTTTTTCGACCATTTTAGCATCTGGAAATGTTTTTTCCATTTCCGTTTCTTTAATATACTTGCTTATTAACTCTTCAAAATCTTTGGTCGTTTCTTCATCTTTTGTTAATTCCTCTTTGTCTTTCTTCGACATGATGTTGTTAAACTTAATGGTAAATTTTCCACCACCTTGATTATTCAGTTCAAAGGAATAATCTTTTGTTTCACATGTTAAGCAACTTGATAATAGATAAGAGGAAATGAGTACAACTGCAAATACAACTAGTTTTCTAATCTTCATAAATTTTAATTTTAAGTTATAAATAATTGTCTATAGTAAAAACGTATCGTTTAATTGTTAAGATTATTGTTTAAACAACTTTTTAATCTCTTTGTTCTTTCCATCAAATATTTCGACAAAATACACGCCCGAACTCAAATGTGAAATTGAAATTGAACCTTGATTATCAATCAATTCTGTAGTTTGAATTTTTTTGCCAGTAAAATCGAATATTGTAACATAAATTGGATTATTACTATTAATTTTTACATTAATAAAGCTATTTGCAGGGTTTGGATAAATGGAAATCTGACTATTGTTTACATTTTCTTCAACACTTAATCCCCAGCATGCATTTTGTGAATTTACCCATGCGGCACCATTTTTCAATGTTCCATCATAATTATTAATCGTAGATTCATTAGCCGTTAGGCCACTTCCATCATTTAAATTCCAATATGCACTTAGGTTTGTTTCGGTACCAACTAATTTATAGTTAAGATACGTGTTAATTTCAGTTTCAGTTCTGGCAACTTTCCATAGTCTTACATCATCTACAATACCTTTAAAATATTCAGAGGTAGTTGCATTTGAATATCTGCCAATATAAACAGCAACAGGATTTGTTCCCCAATTAAGCGATGTGAATGATGTTGAGATGGTTTTACTTTCACCCAACACACCATTTACATATATTTTTGCAATTTTACCGTCGTAAGTACAAGCAACATGCGACCATTCGTTCAATGGAACAGTAACACCAGGCATACTATCAACAGCAGCTAAAAACTGATTGGTTGGATGAATAACAAATCTTAATTTTCCATTTAAATAACCCAATCCATATCCACAAACAGAAGTGGTAGTTTTGTTTAAGTATGAAAATGGATAACCTCCTTCGGCAGTTGGTTTAATCCATGCTTCAATAGTAAAATTATAATTAAAACGCAATGACGACCGGCTTCCACAATCAATGTAATCATCCACGCCATCGAAACTTACAGCATTGCATGGTGAAACAAATGGAGTTACCGTAATATATGCGTTTTTGACCAATTGACTTGATTCGCCATATGAATTTGAAACTGAAAGTGTAACTTTGTAAGTTCCAGCTGTATTATAAGTAACTACTGGGTTTTGAGAATTTGAAGTGTCAGGTGTGCCCCCAACAAATGACCATGACCAATGGTTGGGATCACCCAAGCTTTGATCGGTAAAAGTTATTTGAGAACCAGCCATCACACTTACAGCGCTGGCTGTAAATAGCGCCATTGCACGTGGTGTATATGTTGATGCAGATTTACTTACAAACAAATCAATACCACCATTGCTAGTATAATATAACCCATGAAATTTAGCTGTGGTACTAAATTTTCCACAGACTAAAGCACTTCCATCGGATGCAACAGAAAGACCAAAGCTACCATCTTCCCCATTTCCACCAGCATCTTTTACCCACTGGAAATCCCCTGAAGCATTATATTTTGCTAAATAGATATTGCTATTTCCGGTGTTGGGCATAAAAATATTTTCAAAAGTCAAGGTGTCAGAATAGAATCCATTAATATATACATTAGAACTATTATCGGAACCAATAGAAATAGCTCCATCGGAAGACAATCCTCCTTCTTTTTTCGACCAAAAAGCGCTACTCCCATTAGACGCCAACTTGGTAACAAATAAATCGCTCCCACCAACACTTGTATGCATATATGAGTAGAAATTCACAGTAGCGGTGAAAGTGCCAGCTATAAGAATATTACCTGCAACATCTACTTTGAGTGAATTTGGAGCATCATTATTCGACATGGTTGCATCAAATTGTTTAACCCATACAAAAGTTCCAGTATTGCTATATTTTGCTAAAAAGAGATCTTCACTTGCCGCCCCTCCGTTATTTGCACATTGGGTTGTAGAGCCTTCAAAGGTGAGAATCGAACCAAAACGACCCGTGACTAATAAACTATCACCTGGGGTTAATGTAATTGCTATTGGCGTTTCGTAACCAGCTGTACTCCAAATAGTTTTTACCCAAGACTCACTTCCGGTTGAAGTAATTTTAGTTAGATAAATATCATCAAATCCGTGACTAGTTAATGAGGTTGTAATTACTTTAATGGTACTACTATAAACTGATGCTAAATAGATATTGCTGCCAGAATCAATTACAAACGATTTTCCATAACCTCCCAAATTCATTGTCGACATTACGGTGCCCGCGTTATTCCATTTTACAATAAAGGTTTTTGCTCCGTTACTATTGTCTAAAGTCGTAGTGCCAAAAGTTGCGCTACCTTCATGCCAACCCAAAGTATAAATATTTCCACTGGCATCGCATTTAACATCAATAGCCTTATCGGAAAGGCTCCCGCCTCCTTTTTTTGCCCATTGAATTACACCCGAGCTATTTAATTTCAGCAAAAACATATCTTTGTCTCCTGAAGATGTAAGACTATTAGTTCCGCCAAAATTAACTGTTCCTGTAAAATATCCTGTAACGTAAACGTTACCCGATGCATCGCTGGTCACAGCTAGAGCTTGGTCGTCGCCAGTACCACCAGCATTATACATCCAGTTCCAATTTGATTGTGCAAATATATTAGATATTGCTAGAGTAATTGCTAAAATAAGTATAGTTCGTTTCATAAATTGTTGATTGTTTTTTATGCTTTAAGAATATTATTTGTTAGAAGTAATTAAGTAAAGAAAAGTGATTTTATAAATGATTGCAGTTTAATTAAAAAGGTTGCCTTTCATTAAGTATTTATAGTTAAAAAAACGACCGAAGCCGTTTCTTGAAAATATTTTTTACCCTTGATGAAGGAGTGCCGCCTTCACAAAATTGACAAATAAAGGATGATGATTAGCAACAGTGCTTTTATATTCTGGATGAAATTGAACTCCAATAAACCAAGGATGACTTGGAATTTCGATAATTTCAACAAGTTTTTTAATTGGGTTTATTCCCGAAAGCACCATACCAGCATTAATAAAATCATTGGAATAATTATTATTAAACTCAAATCTGTGTCGATGTCGTTCGGATATTCTAGTAGTATTGTAAATTGAATAAGCGAGTGTATTTGCAGCAATTTCGCATGGATAAGCTCCTAAACGCATCGTTCCACCTAATCCGTCGATTTCTTTTTGTTCATCCATTATGTCGATTACTGGATGCATTGTTTTTGGATTAATTTCAGTAGTATGTGCATCTTCCCAACCTATTACATTGCGAGCAAATTCAATAACAGCACATTGCATTCCTAAGCAGATTCCCAGAAAAGGGATTTTGTTTTCGCGAGCATATTTAACGGCTAAAATTTTTCCTTCAATTCCTCTAGCGCCAAAACCTGGGGCGACTAGAATGCCATGAACATCCTTTAATTTTTCGTCAATTGTTTCTATATCCAAAAATTCAGAGTGAATAAGTTTTACTTTTACCTTGCACAGATTTGAAACTCCAGCATGTACAAACGATTCTGATATTGATTTATATGCATCTTTAAGCTCTACATATTTACCTACCAAAGCAATAGTTACACTTGATGTTGGATTCTTTAGCTTTTCTAAAAAACTATTCCACAACGTTAAATCGGGCTCTGGTGCATTACTTATGCCTGTTTTTCGAAGAACTTCTTTGTCTAATCCTTCTTGAAACATCAATAATGGAACATCGTAAATAGTTTCAGCATCGATAGATTCAATAACAGAAGTTGGGTCAACATTGCAAAATAGTGCAATTTTGTTTCGCATGCTATCGTTAAGAGAATGTTCTGTACGACAAACAATAATATCTGGTTGTACTCCTTGTTCAAGCAATGTTTTGACAGAGTGTTGAGTGGGTTTTGTCTTTAGTTCACCAGCAGCAGCCAAATAGGGAACCAATGTAAGGTGGATATTTAAGCACTTTGTTCCCATTTCCCATTTCATTTGACGAACTGCCTCAATAAAAGGAAAGGATTCAATATCCCCAACTGTGCCACCAATTTCAGTAATTACAAAATCAAATTGGTCGTTATTCCCGAGTTTTTTAATCTTATATTTTATTTCATCGGTTATATGTGGAACAACCTGAACCGTTTCTCCAAGATAATCCCCACGACGCTCTTTGTTAATTACGGTTTGGTATATTTTTCCGGTTGTAACGTTATTATCCTGCGAAGTAGGAGTATTCGAAAATCGCTCGTAATGACCTAAGTCGAGATCAGTCTCAGCGCCATCTTCGGTTACAAAACACTCACCATGTTCGTATGGATTTAATGTTCCTGGATCGATGTTAATATATGGATCTAGCTTTTGGATAGTTGCCGAAAAGCCTCTTGCTTTTAGTAATTTAGCTAGGGAGGCGGATATAATACCTTTTCCCAACGATGAAGCAACACCGCCTGTTACAAAAATATACCTAGTATTTGACATGATTCTTTTTCTGTTCTGAAATTTGTATGCAAATATCTTTATACTAATTGAGATATGAAATTATTTTATGTTTTTTTATCAACATTTAATGTTAACAAGTTCAAATTCAATCAAAAACAAAAGCACCTCATTCCTAAAAACGAAGTGCTTAAGTAATATTAGATTTAAATTTACAAATATGTTTTTAGATTTTTGCTTTTGTTGCTATGTTTTAATCTACGAATTGCTTTTTCTTTTATTTGACGAACACGTTCTCTAGTTAAATCAAATTGTGCCCCAATTTCTTCAAGAGTAAATTCGTGATTATGACCAATTCCATAATACATAAATAGCACTTCTTTTTCTTTACTACTTAATGTTGAAACAGTTCTATTTAGCTCATCAGTAAGCGATTCTTGCATTAATCCTAAATCAGTTCCCTGATTATCGTCGCTCATAAATGTATCGATAAACTTTGTGTCCTCGTCTGGAGCAATTGGTGCATCCATAGAAATATACTTCGAATTTATCTTTAAATAATCACTTACTTTATGTTCAGGAATATCCAACGAAATACTCAATTCAGCAACGGTTGGAGGTCGTTCAAGTTTTTGCTCTAAATAAGAAATTTCTTTTTTAAGTTTATTTAATGATCCAACTTGATTAAGAGGTAAGCGGACAAGCCTAGATTGTTCGGCTATACTTTGCAAAATTGCTTGACGAATCCACCATACGGCGTATGAAATAAATTTGAATCCTCGGGTTTCATCAAATCGTCGGGCAGCTTTTATAAGCCCTACATTTCCTTCATTAATTAAATCTGGCAAGCTAAGTCCTTGATTTTGATATTGTTTTGCAACAGATACTACAAATCGCAAGTTTGCTTTTGTGAGTTTTTCGAGTGCTTTTTCGTCTCCAGCTTTAATTCTGCGAGCTAACTCTACCTCTTCAGCTGGAGTTATCATCTCCTCTTTACCAATATCTTGAAGATATTTGTCAAGAGATGCCGTTTCGCGGTTAGTAATTGATTTTGATATTTTTAATTGTCTCATGTCTTTCTTTCTATTAGTTTTTCAACCTTTTATTATAACCAAAAGTTCTGTGTTATGTTCAATTCAAATTCCAATGGCATAAATCACTTTCATTCCATTGAGATAAAATCCTTCGATGGTAAATCCTCCTTTTTTATTTTTTAAGTAATTGTCGATGTCCTCAGTCTTGTATATAGCTCTACGATCGATGGATACGACTATGAAACCTTCTTGTATTCCAGCATTTTTAAAAAGGCCATTATCGACTCGTTCTACTTTAAGACCATTATTGATTCTTAATAGTTGCTTTGTTCTATTGTCGATGGGTGTTAATGTTGCACCTATCATCGATGCTATATTTTGTTCTTCTTTTTTTACAATAGCAGTTGTTCCATTTTTATTCCTTAAGACAATCGTTTTTATCATCTCTTTGTTGTCCCTTAATATTTTAGCTTCAATTTTATCTCCTGGACGATGTTGGGCTAGAAACTCTTTAAAAATTGAGTAGCTGTTTGTTTGAGATCCGTTAAGTTCAATAATAATATCACCTTTTAATATTTCACTTTCTGCAGCAGCTCCCTTTGGATCAACGCTGTTAATATATATTCCTTTTATCTCCTTTAAATTTAAATCTGAGGCAAGTTTGTTGTTTATTTCCGTAAACGAAGCGCCTAAAAAAGATCGTTGGACTTCTCCATATTTTTTCAAATCTTCGGCTACTTTTTTGACAATATTGCTAGGTATGGCAAACGAGTATCCCGAATAAGAGCCAGTATTTGATGCAATTGCGGCGTTTATCCCAATTAAATCACCATTAATATTTACTAAAGCACCACCACTGTTCCCTGAATTAACAGCTGCATCGGTTTGCAAAAAAGATTCAACAGAACTATTATTTCCTAGAATATTTAAATTTCGTGCTTTTGCACTAATAATTCCTGCTGTTACGGTAGATGTGAGATTAAAAGGATTACCCACAGCCAAAACCCATTCACCAACTTTTGCTTGATCCGAATTGCCAAAATTTAATTTTGGAAGATTGCTTGCATTTATTTTTATCAAAGCTAAATCCGAAGAAGCATCTGTTCCAATTAATTCTGCCGTAAACTCTCTTTTGTCGTTCAATGTTACCGTAATAATATTTGCATCTTGCACCACATGATTATTGGTGATAATATATCCATCTGCTTCAATTATTACTCCAGAGCCTGTTGCAACTAATGGATATGCATTTTCTTGAGGATTAAAAAATGAAAATGGATTTCCTAATCCGAAAAAATCATCATAAACACTGCTTTTGCGTGCAAATTCAGTTTTAATATGAACTACTGCGTGAATTGAATTTTCTGCTGCTACGGTAAAATCAGGACCAGTTTTAATGATCGTACCCCTATTTGCAGAATCTTGAGCTTGGATGGGGAATGAAATTAATGTTGCAAAAATCATGACTAATGCAACTTTAAATGTATTAACCTTTCTTTCTATGTTCATAACAAATATCACTTTTTTATTAGCGAGTTCAAAACGTTTTAAAGCCCCTTTTATTACTGTAAATTTTATAATTTGTGTTAAAATTAAACTTGATTTTGATTTCAATTCTCAATAAATATTACACAAGGAATAATTGGAAAAATCAAATTGTTGCACTCTTTTAATTATCTTTGCATTCTATATATCGATTCATGTTAAAATACAAGCGAAAACGATTAATCCGAATTTCATTAGCAGTTTTTATACCAATAATTGTTGGATTAGCGATATTATTGTACCTAAATCAATTCAAACAAGTCTCTATATCTGATTTAGATATTATTTCTAATTCTCGAAAACTTTTTTCGTCATCCGACAAGTTGTCTGATTCTAATGCCAAAAAGGCAGATGTTTCAATAAAAAAGCAAAAAGAACAAACTGTAGACACATTGGGTGTTTATAATGATTTAAATTCTGACAGCACTCAGAATACTCCAATTCTCATGGACAGTTTTATTGGTAATTCCGAAGTTGAATATACGCATGCTGATACGATTCAACTCATAAAGGATGTAATGATTGCAAAGAAAACGTATATTATTCCTATTCTTAAAGCAGATATCCATTTAGATTCTTTGCTTATGAATAAAACAAATGAATCAAATACACTTAATTTCACAATCGAATTTTGGGCTTCACCTATTCGTTTTACAGGATATAAACGATCTGCAAATAAGGCTATTATATTCGGCATTTCAGATATTGAAAATGCTGAATTAAGTGTTTTAGAAAACAACTATTTTTTGATAATAAATAATTCCGTTTACCAATTAGACCTCACAGATCGTTTTAAAAAATTAGTTGAAAGGAAAATGGAATAACTATTAAACCAAAAATTTTATGCAAATAGCTTTTTCAAAAATGCATGGTGCTGGCAACGACTTTATTTTGATTGATAACAGAACCAGTGAAATCTCACTTACAAATGAACAAGTTTTTCATCTATGCCACAGAAAATATGGTATTGGAGCTGATGGGCTGATTCTGCTGATGAATTCAACTGTTAATGGATTAGATTTTTCGATGAAATATTATAATTCAGATGGATTTGAAGGCACAATGTGTGGCAATGGCGGTCGATGTATTACTGCTTTTGCCGCTTCTTTAGGATATTCAAAATCTCATTTTACGTTCGATGCAATTGACGGTATTCACTACAGCGAAATACTCTCTCATGAAGAAACCATTTCCTATGATATTAAATTGAAAATGATTGATGTATCCTCAATTGAGTTGTTTGAAGACGATGTTTTTCTAAACACGGGCTCTCCTCATTTGGTAGTTTTTGTTGATAATGCAAAAAATGCTGCAGTAGAGGGAATGGGGAAAATGTTACGTTTCGATCAGCGGTTTGCTCCAGCGGGAACAAATGTAAATTTTGCCTCTTTTTCAAAAGGTCGTTTATTTGTGCGTACATACGAAAGAGGAGTGGAGGCAGAAACCCTTTCTTGTGGAACGGGAATCACGGCTTCTGCAATTGCAATTTCAAACAAGTTAAACTTGCCATTTAATACTATTAATGTTGATGCTTTAGGAGGCTCTTTTGAGGTCACTTTTGAGCAAAACGGAGATAAATATCAAAATATTTGGCTCCGAGGACCCGTTAAGCACTCTTTTAATGGCACCATAGAAATACATTGATTCTGCTTTGCGATGCCCAAAATAAATCTCTCTTTTTTGATTTACTTAATAAATAAATTTTGTTGAGTATTGTTTTTTAAACACATTTTGTATTAAATTTGAAAAATAAAACACTAAAAAAATGAAACGAATATCTTTAATTTTGATAATTTTCCTTGGTTTATTATCAACTACATTTGCTCAAAATAATGAAAATTACGAAAAAGGATTAAAGCAATATCTTGATAAAAACTATCAAAATGCAATTAATTCTTTCTCACTTGCAATTACAGAAAACCCAAGCTATACCGAAGCTTATTATAGCAGAGCATTATCATATTATAGCTTGAAAAATTATCCTAAAGCAATTGAAGATTTTACCACCGTTTTGTCAAGAAATTCAGAAGACCAAGATGCTTTAAACTATAGAGGTTATTGCTATCAAGAAACTCAAAAACACGAGTTGGCAATTGTAGATTATTCAAAATTGCTTAGCTTAAATCCTGATTTAAAAGATGCATGGTACAACCGAGGTATATGCAAATATAATCTCAAAAAGTACTACGAGGGGATAGAAGATTTCAATAAAGTAATTGATAAAAACTCCAAAGATAAAGATGCGTGGTTGTATATCGGACTTTGCTATTATGCTTTGCAAAACGATAAAAAGGCAATTGAATTTTTCAATCAAGCTATAAACATTTCATCCTCAGATTTTTTGTGTTTTTTTAATCGTGGTTTGGCTTATTTCTCTCTCAAAAATTATGATAACGCAATGTCAGATTTTGATAAAAGTATCGAATTAAATCCAAAGCATGCACGAAGTTATTTTTACAAAGGCTATATTTATTATTCACAATTAGAATATTCAAAATCCATAGAATTATACAATAAAGCGATTGAATTAAATCCAAAATACGACATGGCTTTTTACTATCGTGGCTTTTGTCATAGAAAACTTGGAAAAGCCCAAAAAGGTTGTGAAGATTGGAAAAAAGCGCTTGAATTAGGCTATAAGGAAGCAGAAAAAAACATAAACGATTTTTGTAAATAAGCTTCCTGATTTGGCATGTAAAAACTGATTATACCAAATCTTAGTATAAAATTGCCCAAAGATATTTTATACTCTAGTTATGGGCTATTATAAAAATGAAAAAAACATACAATATTTTCATCTTATTATCAATAATTCTTGTTTTTGGAGGATGCATTAATAATTCAAACAAAACAAACCAATTAACCTCGGAAAAATTAGCTGTTAAAAATTTAAATGAGGGGAAAAAGGACTATCCTGATTCGACTGATTTTTGGATAAATGAAAATTATTTAAGTTTAATCTCATCTGGCAATGACGTTTGCGAATGTTTGGCGAAAAATGAATTTGTAATTTTGTATTTGAATTTTGAGAAGAAAACAGTATTAATTCAATCATCAACTTATTTTTTTGGACTTGAGACTGCCTCTGAGATGGAAATGAAAGTGATTGAAGACAAATTGAATTATATTGTGGCAAAACAATGGCCCTTATCAGATTCTTTAATAATTAAAGTTTTGGGTGATAAATTGACAATTGACTATGGAAAAGACAAAATTCATTTTAAAAAGCATAGACTTAAAACTTTGGATATACCGTCGACGCCAAAGGGGATATTTACATATGACTCCGAAATCTGGTCGCAGTTAAATACTTTAAATTCAAAATCATTATTAGCATATCGGTTCACTGACACAAAGAATCAACTTATAAGTTTTGGCGAATTAAAAGGATTAATTGAAGATAAAAAAGTGACAATTTCTTGTTCTGATGATTATCAGTATAATTCAATGTGTTTAAAGAAAGATTCTACAAGATATTTTCATTTGGAGTATATTAAAAATAAATTAACTATCTATGAATTACCAAATGGTAGAACGAGACATGAAAAAGTCAATTTAAAAAAATTAAAAAAGCAGGAATTTTTCAAAGAAATAAAAGAATAACAGCCCATAACAGCGGTTTGCTGATCAGTTGTGGGTGAATACTGGAAATTAAAGTTAAACAAATAATAATCTGTCCCGTGGCACGAAAGGAATCACAAGAAATCCTCTGCCAAAAGCTAGCTGCGGGGCGATTGGTCTAATGCCGCTCGTAGATATAAATAGTTCATTGAACGCTTGAGAAATGGACTATATTATATCTAGAAGCGGTATTATTTTTTCGAAATTAAATCCGCTGTTATTACTTCAATAAGTTTTTCGACTGCCTGAGATTGCTCGATGTGTTTTAAAATGGGCATTTTCCCTTTATAGAGCCATAACTTTCCTTCTCCAGCACCAACTAAACCATAATCTGCATCAGACATTTCGCCAGGTCCGTTTACAACACATCCCATAACGGCAATTTTGAGCCCTTCGAAATGACTCAATCTGGTTTTAACCTCCTCGAGCAATTCTTCAATGTTGTAATTAGTTCTGCCACAAGAAGGACATGAAATAATTTCAGTTTTGTAATATCTTAATCCACACGATTGTAAGATGTCGAGAGATAATTTATAGCACTGATCTGTAGATATTTTCGAACCAATAATTTCAATTCCATTTACAAACCCATCTGCAGCAAGTGCCCCAATATCTGCGGCGGCTTTTATAAAAATTTCATCTGAATTTAAGTCTAAATAATCTCGTTTAAACAAAAGTGGATTTTTGTTATCAAACAATTCACTCGCTATGAAATCTTTAACTTTTTGAATTGGAGTCTCAACAGTTGAAGAAATCACAATAGGCAAAGCTGTTATTTGAGCTTTTTGAAAAGTTTCTTTGGGTGTGTCAATATTTATTTGAGGATATAAGGCCGTAGATTTTGTAGAAACATCTTCTGTTTTAATGTTTTTGGAATCAGAAATAATTATTGCTCGAGTTGAGTTTGCGAAAGATGCTCTAACTGAGTATTCAAAGGGATTATGGTGAGGATAATATTTTTTTGCAAAAGGCATAGTTTCAACAAAAACGGTGTTTTCAATTGAGTATGGAGCCACGATTTCTTTTGCCACAGGAATTTCTGCCACAGGGCTTTCTGTGAGGGAAACTCTTATGGTGTCTCCAATTCCTTCGGATAGAAGTGCACCAATTCCAGCTGCTGATCGAATGCGACCATCAACACCAGCACCAGCTTCAGTAACTCCAACATGAATAGGAAAACTAACTCCTTTTTGATTAAAAAGATGAACTAAAAGTCGGGTAGAATAAATCATAACTTTAACATCGCTTGATTTCATCGAAAAAATGATGTTCTCAAAACCAAGTGACTGGCAAATGTTTGCATATTCTACTGCAGACATAGCCATTCCCATAGGTGTATCGCCATAACGGCTAATAATTCTGTCGGATAATGAGCCGTGGTTGACCCCAATTCTCATTGCAGTACCATTTTTCTTACAAATTTCAATTAACGGCTTAATTCGAGAATAGATTCGTTCCAATTCAAATTGATATTCTAACTCGGTGTATTCGTGTTGTTTAAATTGCTTTTTGTCGGCATAATTACCTGGATTAATACGGACTTTATCAACAAATTGAGCAGCTATTTCGGCGGCTTTTGCACTAAAATGAATATCAGCAATAATTGGAACACGAAACCCCTTCGAAAGGAGCAACTTTTTTATTACGTTTAAATTTTCTGCTTCGGCAATACCAGGAGCTGTAATCCGAACTAATTCGCAACCTACCGTTACCAAATTCATTGTTTGTTCAACTACAGCATCGGTGTTCAGTGTATTAATATTCGTCATTGATTGAATACGAATAGGGTTTTTGCCACCGATGGCAATATCTCCAACTTTAACTTCTCTAGTAATTAATCGATTATGAACTGCTGCCATGAAATAATATTTAATGCAAACTTACAAAAAACATCAACATTAGAAATTTATAAATTTAACAATTAAGTCATTTAACAATTTTGATTTGATGGTTTGCAAATTTCTTTGTAATATTGACCTATTATTCAATGTATATTATTTCAACCATTTCAACAAAACGTTCTCCGCATAATAGTTCTAAGCAAATAATAATTAAACTCAATATACGATGAAAACTGTTGCAGATGTGAATTTTAAAGGAAAAAAAGTCCTTGTACGGGTAGATTACAACGTTCCATTAAACCATAATCGTCAAATTACAGATGATACTCGCATAAAGGAATCAATCCCTACTATCCAAAAAATTCTTGACGACGGCGGCGCTGTAATTCTTATGTCACACCTTGGTCGTCCAAAAGGTGGATACGAAGATGATTATTCATTAACACCTATTGTTCCGTTGCTTTCTAGCTATTTGGGTAGAAAAGTAATCTTTACCCGTGATTTATTTGGCGAAAAAACCAAAATGGTTGCTAAAGACCTTAAACCAGGGGATGTAGCTTTGATGGAAAATATGCGTTTTTATCCAGAGGAGGAAGCTGGCGATGAAGAATTTGCCAAAGAACTTGCTTCACTAGCTGATATATATGTAAATGATGCTTTTGCTACAGCACACAGAGAACATGCTTCTACAACAACAGTGGCTAAATTTTTTCCAAAAGATAAATATTTTGGGTTGCTTTTAGCGAGCGAAATTCGAAATTTAGATTACATTTTAGGTGCTGCTCAGCCTCCTTTTACCGCTCTAATTGGAGGGGCAAAAGTCTCTACCAAATTATCGATTATTAAGAACTTGCTTAATAAAGTAGATAATTTGATTATTGGTGGCGGGATGGCTTTTACATTTATTAAAGCTTTAGGCGGCGAAATTGGCAACTCTTTATACGAAGAAGCTTATTTAGATGATGCCAAATATATCATTAATGAAGCAATGCGAAAAGGGGTAAATATATTATTTCCTACGGATGTAATTGCTGCTGACGGTTTTTCTAACGATGCAAATGTTATTGAAATTGATGCCGATAACATTCAAGGAGAATGGATGGGGTTGGATATTGGAAAACGAACTCGAAGAAGATATGCCGAACTGATTAATAAATCACAAACTATTCTTTGGAATGGCCCAATGGGTGTTTTTGAACTCTCAAACTTTAAGCAAGGCACGAAGGCTATGGCTATTGCAATTTCGAGTGCAACCATTAGTGGCTCTTATTCATTAGTTGGTGGTGGCGATTCTGTTGCCGCAATAAATCAGTATAACCTAGCTGACCAAATTTCTTATGTTTCTACTGGTGGTGGCGCTATGCTCGAATATCTTGAAGGAAAAACACTTCCAGGAATAAAAGCACTTACCGATTAAACAGAATTATGCATTTGGGATAAACCAAAAAAATACAACAAATAAAAAGCCTCGAATTTCGAGGCTTTTTATTTATTGTATAAACGATTGGCTCTAACCCTATTAATGGGGGTAATGTAAAAATAAGGGATATAGGTAAATAAAAGAAGTTCTGTTTTCTTTCAAATGGAAGAAATCATATTTTCAAACTTGAGTGTAAAAAGAATAAAAAATTTCCTTTTACATGTCCTAATGCTCCCGCCTTGCGGGATAAACTCCCAGGCATCACGCTAAAAGCGTGGCAAAAAATGCCGCCGCTGTCGCAAAAGTGCTAAAAAAGAACCAGTTCTGCTTAAAATCGATGAACTCCTCCTTTTAACCAAAATGGTATTTCTAGTAAAAAAAACACTTCAAATCTCCATTTTGTCTAACGTCGTCAAACACCATCGATCTCTTAACGCAGAACTGACTCTTTTTTATACGGGTCTATTTATTTTATTTAAAGGTCGTATAGAGCTCGTCCCGCAAAGGCGGGTCTCGGTTCTTCACGCTCTTTTGCTCAAGGCGGTTTATGCCCACATAGAAAGCTTAATTCTATGAATATGAGGCTTTTATTTTATGAGGTTTGTATCTTAGACCCGCATGAGCGTTAAAACCAACCTTGTAAAAAATGCTATTAATCCGAAACTTCTCCCACTACTTTTTAAGATGTCTCATCTATTTTTTCGGAGTTTGATTGTTTTTTGACCGATGGAGCGTAGTTTATAGAAATAATAAGGATTTCAAAATATTAGCAATACAGCAGGGGCATTTATGTCCAAATTTAAAGCATTTGAAAAGCAATTAATATAAAATAAAGTATTAGGCTTTAAATTTGCCTATGCTGCTATTGTATTGCTTTTATTTTGAAATCTTTATAAGAACAAACACATTCGCTCCGTCTTGACTTTTGCATACTTTTTGTCAAGAAAAAGTATGAATCGAATTAAAATTTAAGAGATATTTGAAGTTTTTGATCAAAAAAAGTCGATTAAAAAAATATCTAATTTTACATGTCTCTCCTTGTTTTTATTAGAAAATGGCAGATGTTAGGCATTTTTACAGCATTGAAAACCTAGGTACCGATGGAATCTATCGGAATTACATTGGTAAATGACTGTTTTCAATGCAAAAATAACCCTGCCCGCCGCAATAAGTTGGTTGCATCGGCAGGCGGGGAAATAGATGGCGTTTTCTGGCAAACACTATTTAGCCACAATAAAAATGTTTCGCAACCAAAGCTAACATTTCGTCTTCATTTTTTTCAATTTTCTTCCGAATGTCTTTATCTTTAAAGGATTTCAACTTAGAAATAATTCCATCAATCATTCCAGGGCTAAATACCCCATGTTTCATGAAAATATCACGTTGCTTATCTAAACAATCCGCAGATTCCCAACAAGAAGCTGGTAATTGCGCTAATTGTTTTACTTTTTCTTTATGTTCTTCTTTAAATATATTTACATCTACATAAGTTTTAGTGGCTAAGTCGAGTGCACCAGCCATTTCAAAACCGTGTCGACATGACACTACTAATCCTGCAAGAAGTTGATAAACATCAGCAGATCCATCTGCTCCTCTATGTTCAATTGTTTGTTTAAATGCACCAGATTTGCCCGTAGCTTTTTCTAATGGATTTGCTTGACTAATCATATCAGTTTTTGATGTCCAACCTAGAGGAACTCTTACTAATACCGATCTATTTCTATCACCCCAGCAAATATTGGTTGGAGCTTCTTGATGTGGAACCAATCTAAAGTATGAGGTGGGATTCATATTACCAAAAGCGGTAAGAGATGGTGCACAAACCATCATTCCAGCGATCGCTGTTTTTGCAATCGACGATAATTTACCAGCTTTCAACATTTGATTCGTTTCATCTTTAACAATGCGCATATGTATATGAAGTCCAGACCCAGCTTTCCCAGTTGTAATTTTTGGAGCAAAGGTTACGTCAATTCCATATTCATAAGCCAAAGAGCGAATAATCCACTTAGCAATAACCAATTGATCAGCAGCATCTTCTACACTTACAGGGAGAAATTCTATTTCGTTTTGTTCATAAATTTTATCTTCTAAAGTAAAACAACCCACTTCTGAATGACCATATTTTATTTGACCACCAGCTTCGGCGATTAAGCTCATGCATGAGCATCTGAATTGTTCGAATTTTCCAAATGGACCAGATTCGTGATATCCTTTTTGATCAATGGCTGGAAACAAATCGTCTTTGTCGGCAATTAAATAGAATTCGAGTTCTCCCATTGCTTCGAATTTCATACCCGTAACCTGTTTAAAAGATTCGTGAGCTTTGTGTAAGGTATATTCTGGGGCACTTTCTAATGGCTCACCATCTTTGTTAAAATACGAACACAACATCGAAATAGTTGGTAAAGCTGCAAATGGATCTACAAAGGCTGTACGATAACGTGGGACAGCATATAAATCGCTAGACCCAGCTTCTATGAATGAAAATAGACTTGACCCATCAACTCTTTCTCCATAGGTCAAAATGGTTTCAAGATGTTCGCGACTATTGATTGCAAAATTCAGTGTTTTTAATCTGCCATCACCAGCAACATATTTGAAGTTTATCATTTTAATTTCTTTATCCTCAACATACTTTATGATGTCGGCGCGAGTAAACTCAAATGATGGTTTCTTAAGATGTTGAACCAGCGGGTTCGGATTTAAAGCAATCTGGTTTTTCATGATCTTTTGTTTTTATAATTTTGATGGTAAAATTAGAAAAATTATCCAATTAAAAGCAAACAAGATTCCTTTTTAATTGCTAAATCGATGAATAATTGTATAAAAGCTGATTTCGACATACAAATTCCACTTTAAAAAAGGTTCGAAAAAGATATTTTGAAAAAATAAATAATTTTACCACAAACTATTTGATTCAGACTATTCACAATAATTTACTATATTTGTAAGTTCATATTCTTTAAAAAAGTAAAATTATGAAAAAGCAGTTTTTTCGATTTGCAAGCTTTACCTTAGCTTTAATTGGATTTGTAATTGGCTTTTCGGCTAAAGTAATTGCTCAGTATGGTGCACCACCAGCAAGTTTTCGAATTAAAGGGACTATCACTTCAAAAGAATGCAATTTGCCAATTCCCAATATTCAACTTTCAGTTGTGGGTAATGGGAATTCAAATGAGCAAAAATTTAAGTCATCCGTTAATGGCGAATATTATATTAGACTTTATAATTACGACTCAGATTACGATGAACCTAAAGAATTGACTATCATTGCTAGTGATGTTGATGGCGCTGCATCTGGTGGCTCGTTTGCTTCTAAAACATTCAAAATAAAAGCAAAACAGTTTGAGCCTATAGATCTCAATATTCAACTTTCGCAATTAGATACACCTCCTTGTAAAGTGGTCAAAAAGCCAATTGAGATTAAAGATACCGCTAAAATTGCTCCCATTATCATTAAACAATCGGCGCCAATTGACAGCACAAAAGCACCCGTTAAACCAATTGTAAAATTCCCGATTTCTGTTGATACTACAAAAAACAAAACACCCATAGTCCCAAATAATCCAATATCTGGCGGAACTGATCCTGAATTTAATGTGTATCCAAACCCAAACCATGGTTCATTTGTAGTTGAGTTTACTGCAAACGCAACTACTCAGGCCTTAATTTCTATTACAAACGATTTGGGGTCGGTGGTATATTCTAAAAAAATAACTCCAATTATAGGTTCTCAAAAGTTGTCGATTAATGTGGATAGCTTAGTTGCTGGAACGTATTTCTTTAGCTTTATTCAAAATGCAGTAATTGTTACTCGCAAAATAATTGTGATGTAGAAAAAAACAGAAATCTATGAAAATTTCAAAAACTACAATTCTATTACTAATCGTAAGCATAACCATGTTCTTGTGTGGTTGCCGATCGCGTAAAATGGTGGCTAAATATGGTGCTCCAGCTACAAAATATGGGATAAGAACCACAGAGTTTATTCAGACATTTCCGCAAAATCCTTCTAAAAAGGTATAATCTTGATGAAAAAATCCAGCATTAAACCTTCGTTTAGTCGTAAAATGGCACTTAATCTGTCGTCTAAGTACATCGATTTACAATCAAAAATTCATGATTTAACCTATTTTTTCTGGGAATGTACGGTGCGTTGCAACATCAAATGTCTCCATTGCGGAAGCGATTGTCATAGCGATGTCCTCGCAAAAGATATGCCTGCCAATGATTTTTTGGCCATTGCAAAAGAGGTAAGTTCTCAGTATAACCCAAACAAAGTAATGATTGTAATCACTGGTGGTGAGCCATTGGTGCGTTCTGATTTGCCCTATATTGGAACAGAATTAAACAAAATGGGGTTTCCCTGGGGAATGGTTACAAATGGGTTAATACTAACCGAATCAAAGTTTCAAGAACTTTTATCGGCTGGACTACATTCAATAACCATTAGCCTTGATGGACTCGAAGATAGCCACAACTGGCTTAGAGGGAATCCTCAATCGTTTGCAAAAGCATCTGATGCAATAAAAATGGTGGCAAACACTAAAGACATTGCGTATGATGTGGTTACCTGCATAACTCAAAAAAACATTCATCAACTCGAACAAATAAAAGAGTATTTGATTGGTTTGGGAGTTAAATATTGGCGAATTTTTGCAATCGATCCAATTGGAAGAGCAAAGGATGATCCGATGTTGCAAATAGATTCTTCTCAACTGTTATTGATCATGAATTTTATTGCAAAATGCAGAAAAGAAAACTTGATTCAAGCCAGTTTTGGTTGCGAAGGGTTTTTGGGAAGTTTTGAAGGAGAAGTTCGTGATGGACTTTTCTTCTGCCGAGCAGGAATCAATATTGCATCGGTGCTTAACGACGGGTCTATTTCGGCTTGCCCAAATAATAGTAAACACGTAGTCCAAGGAAATATTTACCACGATTCGTTTTTAGATGTTTGGAACAATAAATTTCAAATTATGCGCAATCGTTCTTGGGCTAAGGAAGGGACTTGTGCCAATTGCAATGAATTCAAATGGTGTAAAGGAAATGGCTTACATCTAAGAGATTTCGAAAATCACGATGTACTACGCTGTCATTATAAAATGTTACAAGAAGCAACCGAAAAACAATAATATTATGAGAAAAATTAAACAAACTGCATTAAGAACGTTTCTTCAGTTATTAGGACTAATGATTGTTTTTTTGATTTCTTGCAAATCAAATAACGATAAATCAACCCCCGAAGATCCACCGAGCAAACCGGCTATTAAAGATTCCTTGGTGAATAACACAAAGCCAGCAATTGTGGATAGCAATAATAATGCGGTGACTCCAATTCCAATAATCAAAAAACCAAGAAAACATTCTAAAGTAAATAAAGATTCTATATCAAATACAATCATCCACTCAAATCCAAATCCGGTGTGTAAGTATGGTGTGATATATCGAGAAAAAAAGAATTAGGGAAATTTAAAGGTTTATTTCCAAGCTGGTGCCCATTGTAAAGTAAGAGAATTTTAGTTTTTTGGAGTAGTTGTAAATTTTTATCCGACAACAATGAAAATTACATAGAAAGGATGAAAAATGAGAAAGTATTAAAAAATATGATAGACGAATTAATAGGCTCCGAGGGGCAATAATTTATGAAATATTTTTGTGCAATAATTCTTTTATTTGTATTATCAATAACAAAAAGCCAAAATATAGAAACCATTGCTTTTTCAAAACAATTGATTAAAAGAGATGGGTATGTTTTGGTCTATTGGGATATAGCATTTTATTATGGGATTCAGAAAAAAATGACCACAGAATATGCCTTTTTCTGCGATTCGATACCATCAGATATTTTCTCAAAGGATTATTTGACATTTTTTAAAAATCATAAACCAGATATTTTATTAGCTTCGAATTATGCAGGGGCTTGGGACAGTATTGAAGAATTACAAGTTTTATATAATAAAGATAATTTTGATAGTGTTTTTATACAAAACACAATATGGAATGGGTGTGATGCTATTTCAAAAATATTATTTGACACAAATCAAATTGCAAAAAATATTATTGATTCAGACAAGCGAAAAATAGTTGCTCTTAAAGTTAATATGTATTTATATGAATCAAAAAAGAAGATGGGTTTTAGTTTACGAGATTATTATCATAATACAGATTATAGTTTTAATCCAGATTTTTACATGAGAAAGTTTATATATTTTAATTTGCCACAACTCGATCTGTTAAAACTGATATTTGTCGTTGAATTTGAAAATTGAGGGCGTGTCAAGAGTCCCCCAAGTTAGCCAAACCCAAGCTGACGCGCATTAAAAATGGGAGTTGATTGTGCTCTACTACATGAATTTGGACATATCGTTGAATATTAAAAAGAGAAAGAAATAATATTTTATGAAAAACGCTTTAAGTATCTTAATAATTTTTATAGTGAATACTGCAAATTGCGGTGTAGATTCGTTAAATTTGATATATAAATCCAAATTTTTAGTAATATCGGATTATTATGAAGCTAATATTGATTCAGAAAAAATTCCCAACTTGATGAAAACTATTGATTGCAAGTTCGTTGATAATAACTTGTACGAAAATGGTTATGTTTGTTTGAAATTAACCACGAAAAATATTGATAAATATAAACGGTTTATTTATATTAATCATTTGGATAGTTTAAATTCCAAAAAATCTTGTCGGCAAAACTATTATAACTCTGTAATATTTGATGATTGGTTAAAAAAGAATTTTCCAGTTGGGGAAAAGGATACAATTTCATATTATGAAAGCATAATTGGTGCTGATAATCTGAAAAAGATTAACTGTGAGTTTGTTTTAGTGTATAATCTTAATGCGTGTTCGTTTTATCGTTTACAGGGGTTTAAAATTAATGAATTTTATGATTTTTTCAATCTAATATCTGATGATATTTATAGTAAAATATATGAAAAAATGATATCTGGAAAAATTTTTAAAACAAAAAAAAAGGTGGATAATATAATTTTATCAAGAATTAGTATTGATGGAGTTGATGTGAAAGAATTATATAAGAATTACTATATAAATGAAAAGTATTATCCAGTTGATAAATGTTCTTGCACAAAAAGAGATAATTTTATTATAATAACTTCTTATTTAAATAGAGTTTTTTATTAACCCAAACTGGCGCGCATTGAAACCAAGCTGTTGCGCATTAAAAAAGGGTGCACGTGGTTTGTCTTTTAAAGATAGTGGAATAGGTTTATACAAGACTAATGAAAATTCAAAATTTGAAAAAGTAAAATAAAACACTGATTTATGAATAAAAATAACTTGTTGTTATTAATATTAATTTTGCTGTTGTTCTCTTGTAAAAACAGAATTGATGGAAATACTAAAAAAATTGATTCAATGAATATGTTTAAACACGACATTGAGTATTATATTGATAAGCCTATCAAATACTTGATATTAGATTCAAAGTTCAGTTTAAAAACTATTGGGTATAGCACTGGGTGTACTCCTTTTGTATTAAATGGCCTTTCATTAAAGTTTTCCAATGATGTGACAATAGTTGCATTTATTGATGACTTTAATTATATAAATAAAAAAAATAAAAGTTTATCATGGGATGTAAATAAGTGTATATTGGAGAATACTGACAGCATATTTTTATCATCTATAAAATCAAATGTTGATGAAGATTTTAAGCAAACATTATCGGTGGAATATGTTTGTTTAGATAGTCTTTTTCTTACACGACATTTGTATTATAAAGATACGTTAATTCAATAGTGTTGGTTGATGTACCTAAGCTGGAGTGCATTAACAAGGTTTCTCCAATACGATTATAGAATGAATTTAAAAAGAAATACTAAGTGGTTCCAAGACTGATGATCGAGTAAATAAAATTGACGACAAAGAAAGACCAAAAGATGAACGAATTAATGATAAATAAAAAATTTGGCATATTATGCTTGTTCTTTTTAATATTTAATCCATTTTCTAGCTTTTCAAATAAAGAAAAGTGGGATTCAGACAAATCTACATGGACAGCATTCATGAAGGCAACATACAAAGGGAATCATAAAAAAATGATAAAGTTGATTTCAAAAGGGTGTGATGTAGATTCTTGTTCAAAAAATGGCAATACAGCTCTTACTATTGCTATAAGAAAACAGGATACAATTGCAATAAGGATAATTTTGGATACAAAAAAAGTTATAATTTCAGACTATAGTGATTTGATTCGTTTTGCATGTACAAAGTCCAATGTTCCAATTATTAAAATGCTAAAAGATTATGGATTTCCATTAAATGTAAATAATACGAAAACAGCAGTAATGAAGTCTGCATGTGATTGGGCTACTGTTGAAGTAGTTGAGTACTTAATCAGTATAGGTTTTACAGTAAATATTCAAAGAGACATTGATGGAATGACTCCGCTTATATCTTCTGTATCTATTGGATCTTATGATAAAGTGAAATTATTACTAAAACATGGCGCAGATAAAAATGCAGTGGATAAAAATGGCAAAAAAGCAATAGATTATTTGGATAATATTCCACCAAGATATAATGTTACAGAAGAAACAAAGAAATCTATTAGGAAACTTTTAGAATAATCATAAAATATTAGCATATGAAAAGGTTTGTTTTAACCCAAGTTGGAGCCCATTGAAAGCCAGCACGTGTCCCGATAAAATATCTGTAAATTATCTATTGTATAGCCAATAACAGCTATCGCTCGGGATGCAAAAGTGAAGACTAAGTATAGGTATAAATAAAGATATTGAAAAGGAATTAAAGGGAAAAATTTATTATCATGTTTACATTCATTACGAATGTATGCATAACTCAAAATGAATGGGATAGAACAACAAACAGTATAATCAGAATTGAAATATAGGAAAAATCAACCAAAACAAGATCACGATTATACAATGGAACTACCAAAAAAGAAAAGAGGAGGTATTTATGATAAGCTATAAAAAAGCTAAAACATTTTTAATTTTATTTACACTTTTATTTGTTAGCTTTCAAGCTACTGCTTTTAATGGGCTACTTAAAACTAGGGACAAGGACATCTTTTCTTTACAAAAAAAAGGAATTAAACAAATAATTGCGTTTACAAATGACAGCTATGATTATGTAAAACAAAGTATTCAATGTAATTATCATACATCTTATAGTTTTGACTTCTTGTTTTTGTTGTATAAAAACAAAGGAATTAATTATATTGTTGTTTATTATATCAAGAGTGTAAAAAAGCATAAAAACAGGCCATCGGAGCCAAGAATTGGAAAAAAACGATTTGACGGCTTTGATCCATCATCACTCTGGTTGTTTTATGATACCTGTAAAGTATTAGAACCAAAATGTGATACATCTTGGACATGCGATGATTGTGGGGGTTCACAAATCGATTTTTATTGTGGAGAAAATAAGACCACTTATTATTATAGTGGAAAATTACATACCTTTTGTCCCGATAGTCCATACCTTAAATTTATGGATCAAGTCTCTGATAGCATAAAGAAATTTGTTTTTGACAGCAAAAGATTTGATGTTAAAATCAAGTGTTATTAGATTTTTCAGCTGGCGCGCATTGAAACCCAGCACGTGTCCCGATAAAATATCTGTAAATTATCTATTGTATAGCCAATAACAGCTATTGCTCGGGATGCAAAAGTGAAGGCTAAAGCGCCATAAACAGGAGGTTGTTACGAGTAGCCACGTGCTTTTGGAAGCAGTCATCAAGTTATTGGGTATGATATTTTGAAGAACACGCGTTACAAACGCGCGTGCGCCCTTTTCGGGGCGCTTCTTAAATTTTTAAGTTGCATTTTCCACAAGTATGTCTGTAAAAGATGCACGAAAGTTAAGAAAGCATCAATAATAATCTTTTTTGGCTTAAAATCCTTATTCAGTAAGGCATCCAGTTGTTTTTCTAATTGCAAAATTTGAAAATCTTCAAATTACTCAGGCTTATTCAAATCCTCCTCTTTAGCCCACTTCAACCACTCTTCTTCGTGTGAAATTGAAAATGATTCCATTTTTTGAAACAATCCCTCAATAGTGGCATCGTGGACAAACATTTTGTAATGATTGTCGCGCAGAAATCCTTCTTGGTTCATCACTTCTAACTGTTTAATTAGGTGATTGTAAAAGCCGTTGATGTTTAAAATACCAACTGGTTTTTGATGTAAATTTAATTGCGACAAAGTCAATACTTCAAAGAGTTCATCTAAGGTGCCAAATCCACCAGGTAAAATTATAAATGCATCGGAACGTTTTGCTAAAAGGCGTTTTCGCTCTGCCATTGAATCCACATAAATCAACTCGGTTAATGTATTGTGGACAATCTCCTTTTTCGAAAAAAATGATGGAATAATTCCTATTACACTTCCGTTATTTTTAAGAGCAGAATTGGCTAATACACCCATTATTCCAACAGCGGCGCCACCATAAACTACAGTAACTTTTTGCGTTGCCAGAAAGGATCCTAATTCTACCGCGTTATCGATATATAGCTGTTTGTTTCCCATAGCCGAGCCACAAAAAACAGCAACGGATTTAAATTGTGTCATTTTTATTTCTTTTTTTATCGTAATTTAGCATCAAATATAGATGCAAAGATACAACTTTGATAAAACAAGACACCATACAGCGAATAATTGACACCTCTCGAATTGAAGAGGTCGTCTCTGATTTTGTCTCCCTTAAAAAAAGAGGAGCCAGTATGATTGGGTTATGTCCATTTCATAACGAAAAAACTCCATCATTTCACGTGTCACCTGCCAAAGGTATTTATAAATGCTTTGGTTGTGGTAAAGGAGGCGATTCTGTTGGGTTTGTAATGGAACATGAAAAGTATTCTTACGTTGAATCGTTGCGCTATTTAGCTCAAAAGTATCATATTGAAATTGAGGAAACTGCGCCATCACCAGAATATCTTGCAGAACAATCGGAAAGAGAATCGTTATATGCGATTACCCTGTTTGCGCAAAAATTCTTCACTCAAAACATGATGAACACCGAAGAAGGTAAGGCTATTGGAGTTAGTTATTTCAAAGAGCGTGGCTTTACTACTCAAACCATTGAAAAGTTTCAATTGGGCTATGCACCAAATCAATTCCATTTTTTAACCGATGAAGCTGTTGCAAATGGATATACAAACAATATGCTTCTTAAAGCAGGACTTTCTGCTGAAAAAGATGGTCAAATATACGATCGATTTCGTCAACGAGTAATTTTTCCTATACACAATCTAACTGGTCGTGTAATTGGCTTCGGAGGCCGGATATTAACTTCCGATAAGACTAAAGCGAAATATATTAATAGTCCAGAAACTGAAATTTATCATAAAAGCAGTGTTTTATATGGTATTTGGCAAGCAAAAAGCAAAATTGTAAGCGACGACAATTGCTTTTTAGTAGAAGGATACACCGACGTAATTTCAATGCATCAAGCAGGAATAACAAATGTGGTTTCTTCCTCTGGAACTTCGCTTACAACGGAGCAAATTAAACTTATTAAACGATTCACCTCAAATATTACAATTATATACGATGGTGATTCTGCGGGAATAAAAGCATCATTTCGTGGCATAAGTATGATTCTCGAAGAAGGGCTCAATGTTCAAGTACTATTACTGCCCGAACCTGAAGATCCTGACTCATTTGTAAAGAAAAATGGACTTTCATTTGTTTTGGATTATATCAAAGAAAAAACAGCGAATTTTATTCTCTTCAAAACAAATTTATTGCTGGCCGAAGCAGCGCACGATCCAGTTAAAAAAGCAAACTTGGTAACTGAAATTATTCAAGATATTTCATTAATTCCGAATCCTGTAACGCGTTCATTTTATGTAAAAGAGTGCAGTACATTATTCCAAATTGAGGAGCAAACGCTTAATAATCAATTAAATAAAATTGTTTCTCAGAAAATTAAAAAACAATTTAATAGCCCCATACCACCTGAGCAATCCATTGAAGGAATGCCTGATTTTTACGCTCAAGAAGCAGCTGCTCAAACGACCCAACAACCTCAATTATATACAGATTATTACGATTGTGAATTTCAGGAGAAAAACTTAATATCATTGTTGTTAAATCATGGAAATCAATATTTTACAACAACATCTGTGGATGAGAAGAAACAAGTTGTAAAAGAAAAACATTTGATTGCAAAGTTTGTAATTTCGGAAATAATTGTGGACGAAATTACTTTCGAAAATCCACTTTATCACACCATTTTTTATGAGTGTGCTCAATTGATTGAAATTGACGAAACAACAAGTTTGGAAAAACATTTTTTGACATCAGAAAATGTTGAAATCAAACAGTTTGCTATCGACATCGTTAGCTCTCCACACATTATCAGCAAAAATTGGGAAGATAAATTAAAGTTGTCTACACCAAGTATTTACGATGAAGAAGGGGGAAAACTTAACGAACATGTTATCGAATCTGTTTATTCCCTGAAGTTGAGAAAGGTTGAAATTATGATTAAAAAATTTGAATCAGAGTTAAAAACGGGTCCCTTGAGCGAAGAACGGCTTATTGAGGTTTTAACCGAACTCAAAGATTTAATTGATATTAAAAATGAACTAAGCAAACAGCTTAATATCATTATTTCTCACTAGTTTTAGCATTA
>JBAXTE010000049.1:0-29521 GCA_037130365.1 Bacteroidota bacterium | reverse complement strand
TTTTGTTGTGATTTGCTTTTATTTTGTATCTTTGAAATTGCTCACAACATCACGATGACTGATTACACTTAGGTGAATAGGCATTTTGGAGCTGTTGTAGGATTTAAAAAAGAGAAGAAAAATCCCTTTAACCAGAGCGGTTAAAGGGATTTTTTTGTTTCTATGTAGTGAACTGATGACTTTGAGTCATCTGATCACGACTCACGAACTCAAAACATCTCCAACTGCTGGGGTACATTAGGCAAAGCTGTCTCTTTTTTTCCGTAAAAGAGCTCCATCATTCCAAACTGTTTATCGGTAATGGTTAAAATGCCAATATTTCCCTTTTCGGGCAAGGTTCGCTTAACCCGTTTTATATGAACATCTGCATTTTCTCTACTGCTGCAATGGCGCACATATATTGAGAACTGAAACATGGCAAACCCATCATTCAGAATGTCTTTTCGAAACCTAGCAGCTATGCTCCGCTCTTTTTTGGTCTCGGTTGGCAAATCGAAAAACACTAATATCCACAATATTTGATACTGATTTAAACGATTAGTACTGCTCACTTTTCTAAACTTACTTTAAATAGTATGTGACCTAATGACTTTGAGTCATCAGATCACAAGTTAGGACTAACAAAACTCAGGATACAAAATTTTTCTACTTTTTCCTTCGTAACAAGTAAACAACGAATATGCTGTGCGTTGTGTTGCAATCATTAATGGACTTCGCTCTCCATTTATCACCACATCTAACGTTGGAATTATTAATAATTTTTGCTTTAACTCCTTAGTTAGCTCATTGCAATTAACTCCTGAGCCAATAATTTCGAGTACAATTTCATCCACATAAGGGCGATAAGGCTCCATAATATCATCGGCTAAACAAAAAGCATTGTATCGGTTTCGATGGAATATTCCCAATGTTGGTATTAGTCCAGCTGCTACAATAGAACGTGCAACTACTGCTCTCAATATTGCATAACCATAATTCAACAAGTTATTGGGTGGATCGCCTTCCCTTCCTCTTCTGAAATTTTCAATTTTTTTCGAAAATATCATCGACCAATAACGAGCTGCTGCTCGTGCTTCTAAATTATCGGAATCGCCCGATTTTATATCTCTACTCCAAATTTTAAAATTGTTGGCTTCAAATCCATTTTTTTCTAACAACAATCCCTGATTCATCACTTTTGCTTGAACAGTTTGTTGCCACAACTGCTTTTTGAGGGGCTGCGAGGCTTCCAATTGAAAATCGTATCGCTCTTGTTGCGTGTTGTGTCCTTCGAGTGGCAACAATAAACCATTTGGCATGTGATTGTTTCCACACGTAACTACAGCACAATTATTATCGAGCAATGCTCCTAATAATGGCTGTGTGATGGTTATTTGACTATGGTCGAGCATTATTACGCCAATATCCTCTACCGGAATTTTGATGATGTTTTGTTGTTTAAATTGCTCCGGTAATGTGTCGTTTTTAAACACCTCGGGCAATTTTATTATCAACTGACCATTTTCTAAAGACAAATAAGCAGGGTTTCCAAAATGCAAAGTTCGTTTAATCATTTTTATTTATTTTGGTAAAACTCATCTGATGACTTAGAGTCACCTGATGAGTATTTCGAACAGTCACCTGATGACTTTGAGTCATCTGATGAGTATTTCGAAAAGTAATCCGATGAGAAATCAAAAAAAGCTTTTGCAAGGTCTAAATTTACCAACCCATCGTCGGTTCTTAGTCCGCAATAATCGCGGTATGAAGAAAACTCCCAATCTTCGGCCTTTTTTACCAAATTTGCCTTTACTGGGTTTTGGTGTATGTAATTAAAACAAACTTGTGGATATTGATTTTCGGGAGTTTGCAAGGTTATTAACGACCCAAAATTCGAATTTAAGTATGCTGGTGTTACTCCATTAGATTTGGTTAAACATTGAGCCTTAGTTTTTTGGCGAAACAACGAACCTGTTGAATTTTCTTGAATGTTTATTGCTCGGGTGTAGGATCGAAGCGTTACTGCAATTGCGTTAGTTATTAACTCACCTGTTGACTTAGAGTCAACTGGTGAGTATAAAGAACGAGGCACCAGCAGCAAATGAAAATGGTTCGGCATTAGACACCAAGCCAAAACATCGGCGTGTGGCAATAAATGTGTGCGGATTTTTTGAATAAAAAAGGCATAATTCTCTCGCTTAAAGAAAATCTTCTGGCGGTTATTGCCCTGATTAAAAACATGGTATAAATGTCCGTTTTCGAAATTCATAACTCTAAATGTTTAGTCCTTATAGCGAAATATTGCCAAGCCAATCTGTTTTCACCTTAATACAATAATCTTGGATTTTCTGTGGTGATTCACCTTTAAAACTCTTTTTCAAAACTAACTCTTTAATAAAGTCATTATTATGCTCCATTTTGGCACAATTTCCAAACGAGCCAAATTCTTCGAAATTTTTTTCCTGTTTTGGAATTGATTTTTCACCATATTTTTCTTTCAATTTTTCTTGATCCTCTTTTGATATGTCTTTGGGGACGCTAATTGAATTGGCATAATTATGAGGCACAAAGAAACAATCCTTACCTGTGAATTTAACAACCTTGTATACTCTTTTGCTGAACTCTTTTTTGTTTTCAATATTACTTATCCATTCAACAAACTCAGCATTTGATTTATTTAAAACTAAATCATCTTTATCTGTAGGAAGATAAACCAATTCATTTTGTTGTAAAGTAAACAAAACTTTATGAGGCTTTTCTTTGTTTTTCATCCTGTAAACCTCAGTAATTTTATTCTTAAAGTTATTGATATTTTCTTTTATTGCATCATTTGCAATAGAAACAGAATCGTACAAAGAGGCTATATCAAAAATTCTTTTCCCATTTTTCTCCATTACCAAAAACAAGTAATTATCCCCAGTTATAACACTTTGTTTATCATTATTGTCGTATAATCGTTGTAACCCGCTTTCTTTCTTTTCCTCTTTGTTGTACCAAATTTTAACTTTGTAGGCAGGTTGTTTGCCACTTATAATTCTATTGTCATTAAACGCTTTCAATCCTTCTCCAGTAAAAGCTTCTTTAATGGAATCGTATTGCTTTTTGTGTTCAATAATCTCTTTTTCTAATACTTTGTCTATCAATTCAACAATTTCTTCCTGCTTGGTAGCTTTGTTTTTTGTAATGAATAATGACGATAATTCAACTCTTTTTGTATCACGTCCATTTAGTTTTCCGTAATAGGTTTCTTGATGTAAACCAGCTCTAACTTTAATTTGCTTTTTCAAGATCTTGTCAGGGGTGTTTTTGTCAAATTCATCAGTTTTTATCCCTAATTTGTCTTTGGGTTTATGAGAAACTATCATTGTTTCCAACTGATTTTTTACTTGCTCCACTAAGTTAGCTAATGGCTTTTCAAAATATCGGGAACTTTCAATTTGGCGAAGAATTTCATCTCTACGTTTTGCTTCCAAATTGAAAAATCCTTCTAGAACGCTTTCACCTTCAATTATTTCAATTTTAAACTCGTCCTTTCTGGCTGTCAGTTCATCTTGATAATACTTATTTAAGTTGTTTAAGCGTTGAATATGACTTTGAGTGGTAAGAGCGACTACCAAAGCATCAATCGAATGGTGGCGATGGTCGTAGCGTTTGCTCCAATTTTTAATTTCATAAAGATTCTTCTTTTTCTCACCATCGTCAATTACTGTTCTTGTTACCCATTTAGTTTTTGGATTACCATTTTCATCCAAATCCCAAAGTTCCATTTGTTTAAAACGGTTTTCTGTCAGTTCCATAAATAATTTCCTTAAACCCCATCGACTTCGTAAGAAGTCCGTTACTTCTCCTGTGCTTGTTTTTACGTTATCACTGCCTACAATTTTAGCTAATTCATTCTTAATAGCAACTGAAATATATTGCGTATCTTTCAATTGGCGTTCAACAGGATTTGATGGAATTTTCTCTGCCAATAAATTCTTTTTCTTTTTGCCGAAGAAATTATTATTTACATACTTTACAAAATCTTCTACAGATCGAACATCTTGTGAATGCTGACCTGTAATAAACTCCCATGCCGTCCGATTACTTTTTTCTTCATTAATATTAGCTTCGCATAACACTTTATTACTTATAGAATCATCATAATATCTCGATTTGGGGATTATGTGGTCAATATCATACAATCGCTTATCAAATAATGCACTAAAAGGAATGATTTTATTTTGAGTATATGGAGCCATTTCTTTTTGCTGTTCATACAATCTATATTTAAGTATGTTTTCATCTGTTGGATGAATATTATGTTCTTCCAAGCGTTCCTTTATTCTGTCATTATTCTTTTTACTCTTTATTTGTCCTTTCCAAATATTTTCTCTTTCTGCTGAGCTATTTTTTAAATCCCTTGCCAATTCTACTCGAATTTCCAATTCTTCGGGATTGAATTTGTATTGTTTCCAGATTGCCTTAATTACTTGCATCGTTTCGTTGGAAAGTTGCTCAACAACAGGATTTCGCAAATTCCTTTCTTCGTATTTTATGTCGTGATAATTCTTAATCTGTGCTTTTATTGTTTCTGCTGTATGTTTCCCAAAAACCAAAGAAATGGCAAATGACTCCATTAATCCGCCCCCTTGTAATATGTTCGGATTATTTTTCACAAAGTCAATCACATAATCTTCCAAATCGTAATTCAAGTCATTTACAACTTCACCTGTTTCTATCAAATGTTGAATATCTCTGAAATGTTGTTGAATTGTTTCATTAATGCTCTGTGGATTAGGCAACATTAAAGGCAAAATATTCCGTATTGCTTTCTCTGACAAACTTGCATACTTGCGAGGAAATTTAATTTTTTGAGCTAATTTTAATGACAATTCTGTGGCTGTCTTTTCGTCAGTATAATTATTCAATACACTAATTATTGATGCAACTCTCTTGCTTTCTGTATCATATTCACTTCCTTCGTGATTTTTTACATCGAAAATTACACTCCATAGTTGCTCAACAAATTGTACATTTTGAGAAATAAAATTATTGTAATTATCGTCCAACTCTTTTTTGAAAGATAAAATAGTATCACAACCTTTCAATTTTGCTTTTACGTTTAAACCATTAAGAAAGTAATCTTTTTGCTCTTTGTCTAATTTACCTTTGTTATTATCCTGATTAAGAATGTCAATAACTGTAGCAAAACCAACTTCTTTTTGTATTTGTAATTTCTCATAAATTGCCTGCTTCTCTCCAGGGGTCAGGTATCTGTTTTGATAAGTGTATTTATTTCCTACCAATGTTTTGGTTGTAATAAAAAGGTTGTTAATTTGTTTCCAACATCTAAATTCTTGAAAAAATGGGTGTGAAGTGGGTATAACTTTTTCTTCTTTTTCAAAGCGACAATTACCAACCAATTCCGTTTGTGGTTTTAATGGACGCTGATAATAAATCACTTGCTCATTTATAATGAATTTCAACCCCTTTTCAAGACCTATATTTCGCAATTGCAACTGTGACTTGCTATTCCCAGGAAAAATATAGTTGGCAATCTTTTCCAATGTTTCTTTCGGACAATTTTTAAGAAATGGGAACTTTTTTTCTTGAGTTTCCCAAATTTTATCAAATTCCTCTTTATATCGGTTTCTCAGAAAAACTCGATTTCTGATTTTTGCCCATTTGTTTTGTTGCAAATCCTTTAAGCGTAACTGACTAATAAAAAGCTTTTCTTCTTTCAATGTTTTTTCAGATAATTCCATTGCTTTGCACCAATTTGACTTTTGAGGCAAAGCAAATTTATAAGTTACATCAACGTCTTTTTTTCTTGTGATACGTATTTCAAGTTCTTCTTCTTGTCCTTCTTTAACTTTTAAATTCTGTAATTCTGTTTGTCCTTCTATTTCTTCACCATTAAAATTTATTTTAATATCAAAGTAATATTGTTTTTCTCCTTTGTTTTTTCCACCTCGTACTGTGAAAGTATTATCAGATTGTTCGACTTTTAGAATCTCACCTTTTTGTACAATAACTACATACTTCTTTTTTTCAGCATCTTCATCCTCATCTTTTTTCTTTTTATTGTCTTCATCATTATTCCCCCCTGAATAACCACGAAGTTGGTTGAATTGGTATAGAATTTTTCCAAAATCCTTTAACTCTATTGGATTATACAAAGCCTTAACTTTCAACTCCAAAAGGCCTAAGGCATCTAATTGTTTTGTTTCTTTTGAAACAGGCAAAAGCTCTAATTCCATTAACTTTGCAGACACTGGTATTCCATTGTCATGTACTTTAAAAATATCATTTTCTTTAGTTCCAACAAGTCTTAAATTTTTTCCGTTTTTATCTGTAATGTTTAATTCCTTAAACTTAAATTGGTCTGGTAGCATATTCAATTCATTCAGTATAAATAACAGTTTATTCCGCCGAAGTTTATAGCGTTTATGACCTTTTCGTGCCGTACGTTTTTCTCTACGAGTTGCATTTTTAGTTATGCCCACTCCCTTTTCGTAATCCTGTTTGTCGGTTCCCATAGGGATAATTCTACTCCCCATTCCTTCAATTTTACAGGGTTTCCCATTCCCATCTGTATCTACCAATGCCCACCCAATTGAGTTTGTTCCTAAATCCAGTCCTAAAATTTTTTTCATGATATGTTGTTTTCAATGATTTAATAACTATATTTGCAGGACAAAATAAAGCAAATCACAATAAGGATTATTCCGTTGTGAAAACATTCAAGGTGGTCTTCTTCGGGAGATCGCTTTTTTTTTGCTTTATATTATTGTTCAAACTTACAATATTTATTATGATAACAAAAATAAATGTTTGTATTTTTTATTAATAATTATCACTTTGCAAAATATTTTAGCTAGAATAAGTTCGGAAATTAAAATGAATATTTTATGGTTTGTTTTAAAGTAGAAACAGAGGAGAATTCCCCTCTGTTTCTACTTTAAAATATTTGAATAAGTTCTAGTTTTTCACAATTTTGAAGGTTTGAACTTTTCCAGATTTTGTAATTACTCTTAAAAGATACATACCAGGAGAAAGTTGCTCTAGTTTAATTTCGAGGGAGTTTTGATTATTTGACAAAGCCTCAAAAACTTTAGCACTTTTTGAATCCAATATTTCAATTTTAGATTGTTCGTCTGGTAACCCTACAATTCTAATCGACTCTTTAAAAGGATTAGGCATTACACTAATAATGCTCTCCAAGTTTTGGCAGTTTATAGATTTAGGATTGTAAACATTCTTAGCTCCATTAAAATCTGTTTGAGAAATTCGGTAGTATGTTCTCTCATTATTTTTCTGAAGATCTGTATATGAATAATCAACAATTGTATTACTGTTTCCTGCTCCTTGAATTCGAGCTAACTCAAGAAAGTTAATCCCATCGATACTTTTTTCAAAAGTAAAGTAATCGTTGTTTTCTTCGGACGAAGTTTGCCATTTTGCTACCACACTATCTCCATGACAAAGAACATCAAAAAACAACAATTCGACTGGCAATGGAATATTCTTATTTTTTCCTCCGAAGGTGACAAAACGTTGTGATTTACTTCCAAAAGGAATAAATGGAATTGCAGCTGCAATAGAACCTGATTGGTATGTAGATGAACCTTCGGTGGTTCCACCAGCATCTTTCCATATTCCATCCCAATATGCCACAGTTAAGTTTTCTGGATAAAAGTTTGTGGTTCCACTTTCGCACATACCATGAACGTAACATGGGGCGTTATCTGACCAATTAAGAGTTACATTGGTTAAATTAGTATTTGATTCAACAAGCCAATATTCTTGTCCAGATGTATGGGTAAGAGGAACTTCGTGAGTCCAATTATGATACCACCAAGTAGGCAAGTTCTCTTGAGAAAACATATATCGTACACTTACAATAGCATTAGAAACAGGTGTGTATTTAATTGGAGCCCAAATTTTATAATTAAGTTCACCATCTCCATACCCAAGGTCTCTTAAGCTCACATGTCCTGTAGGCAAAGTAAACTCAGATGCACCTGTTTTTTGGACTTTTCCATCAACAAAGCTATTTGCATTTCCTGCATTTGTAGTTGCACTAGATTCTAATACAACTAGTTTATCGCCAGCTTTAATAATGCCGCTAGTGAAATTTGCAGAATTAGTAATTGTTAAGTTATCCACCAATGTGATTGCATCCGCTAAACCACTTGTATTATTAAATTCAATATCGTAAAACTTTGAGTTATTGCTTTTAAGGTTTTGCAGTGTAGTAGAATTAAATTTAACTTTTCGAGTCCCTGAATCAAATAGACCATTGTTTATAAAATTTCCAACAGTTGATATATTGACTGGAGTTGTAGCGCCATCAGTAATACTAGCTGTAGTTGTGGGTGCACCTGTTAATGTAAGATCATAATTCATAGCATTTGCGCCAATTATTGATGCGGCGGTAATCGATACCGTTTTTCCAGTACCAATGGTGGCATTCGCAAAAGCTAATTGAATAGAACTACTCAGTATTAAAACGTTATCGGTCCCAACAATAGGAGTTAATGATAAGCTATTTGCATTTATTGTAGCAACAGTAGTTCCATCGTAGTTTTTATCAAATGCGGTAAACGAGCCACCAATAGATATTGTCTTTTTAGATATTGAAATTACACCACTAAGGAAAACAATATTATAATTACTGGATGTTAAGTTTTTAGGAGTAATGGAATAATTTCCAATGTTTGTTCCAACCTCTCTATCAAAACCGAGGGTTCCACCAAGATTTGTTTGATCTTCCCCAGAAATAAATCCAGAGTATGTAACCGTAAATGTTGGATCTGGATCTCCATAAATTTTTGTTTTATCTTCAGCACGAATAACTAATGTTCTGTTGGTAATGTTTGCAGTAGTAGTAGGTGAACCAACAACAGTTAACGTATAATTTGGCTCATCGCCGCCAACAATTGTAGCATCAAAGATCGACACAGTGATGCCGTTTCCGACTTCCGATTGAGCAAAGTGAGCTACTAAACCAATTAAACTAACAACATCACCTAAAACTACTCCGGATAGCTGTAAATTATTGGTTGCAATGGTTGCAATATTGTTTCCATCGTAGTTTTTGTTTTCGGCAGTAAACGTACCAGATATTGTAAGCTGCTTTTGAGTAATATTAGCTGTTGCAGAAGGAACACCAGTAAATGAGAGGGTATAATTACCTGCATCCGTTCCTTCAATTGTGGAGGTAAGAATGGTTACAGGTTTGTTGTTTGCCACATTTTTGTTATTAAAAATGGCAACCGGTACTAATATTACATTATCTCCTGACACCAAACCACTTAATGTTAAGCTGTTATTATTAACTGTTGCATCAGTATTTCCATCGTACACTTTATTGTGAGCAGTAAATGTTCCAGTAATAGTAAGTTCTTGGGCTGTAATATTTGCGTATGTTATTGGTGCACTTGTAAATGAAAGCGAATAATTAGCAAGGTTTGCACCACCTAAAGTAGAATTGTTTAATATTACAGGTTTGTTATTTCCTACGCTAGCATCTTCAAACTTAGCAACAGCGGTTAAAGTAACAACATCACCAGATTCAATTCCAACTAACGTTAATGAATTGCTAGTAATTGTAGCATTTATATTTCCATCATAAACTTTATTCGACACTGCAAATGAGCCTGTAATAGTAAGTGCTTTTGCAGTAATTGAAGCGGCAGTTGTTGGAGCACCAGTAAAAGACAAACTATAATTATTACTCAATGTACCACCCAACGTGGAACTAAGAATATTAACCGTTTTTCCGGTACCAACTGCTGCAGTAGCAAATTTAGCGACCGAAACAAGAGTCACGTCATCAGTACCGACTCTACCAACTAAACTTAAACTATTTAGGTTAATGGTAGCTGTTGTAGTTGCGTCATATACTTTATCTAATGCAGTAAAAGTTCCTGATATTGTGAGCGGTTTTGCAGTAATATTAGCAGTTGTAGCTGGAGCACCTGTAAAATCTATGGTATAATTACCAGCTTGCGCTCCAGAAAGGGTAGAGCTAAGAATATTTACAGCTTTTCCGTTTGCAACGTGTTGATTTACAAAATTTGCGACAGGAACTAGGGTCACAACATCAGAACCCGAAACATTAACCAAGGCTAAAGTGTGTCCACCATTAATTGTTGCAGAGGTATTTCCATCATAAACTTTATTTTGAGCAGTGAAAGTTCCTGATATCGTTAACAATCTTGAAGTGATATTTGCAGTGGCTGTAGGTGAACCCGTGGTATTTAGAGAATAATTACCAATATCAATTCCAGTTAAATTTGAGCTATATAAATTAACAATTTTACCAGTTCCAATGTTCGCATTTGCAAAATTTAGCACTGGATTTAGAGTTACATCTTCAACATCAACAATTCCAACCAATACTAAACTGTTACTTGTAATAGAAGCAGTAGTATTTCCATCGTAAGTTTTATTAGATGCAGAGAAAGAGCCTCCTATTGTAATCTCTTTTGCAGTGATATTAGCGGTGGTTGTAGGTGAGCTCGCATTTAATGAATAATTCCCTGCTTTTGTGCCACCTAGTGAAGATGTTGACAAACTAACTGGTTTACCTACACCAATATCTTTTGTGTTGAATTTTGCAATTGGAGTTAATGTTACATCATCTGTTCCAACAACGCCACTTAACGCTAAATTATGACCTGCAACGATTGATGCTGTAATATTTCCATCATATATTTTATTGCTTGCAGTAAAAGTTCCCGATATTGTAAGTTGTTTAGCTGTGATATTTGCCGAAGCAGAAGGAGCACCTGAAACAGTTACCGTGTAATTAGCTTGATCTAACCCACTTAAACTTGTGCTTGCAACGTTTACAACAATACCGTTTGCAACGTTTACGCTAGCAAACTGAACTACTGTGCTCGATAAGCTAACAGTTTCGGTAGCAACAACGCCAGATAGGGTTAAACTATTTGTGTTGATAGTTGCTGAATTATTCCCATCATACGTTTTATTATTGGCTGTGAAACTACCAGTTATTGTGAGTTGTTTAGCTGTAATATTTGCTGTTGTAGTTGGAACCCCCGTAAAAGACAAACTATAATTAGCAGCATCAGCACCAGCAAGAGTTGAACTCAGTAAGTTAACGATTTTGCCTGTCCCAATATTTTTATTTGCAAAATTTGCAACTTCAGTAAGAGTAACATCATCGGTACCTTCAACACCTAGTAAACTTAGGCTATTAGAACTGATTGTAGCTGAGGTGTTTCCATCATAAGTTTTATTACTTGCGCCGAAAGTTCCAGTAATAGTAACTGTTTTAGCTGTAATATTGGCTGTTGTGGTTGGAGCCCCAACAATAGAAACGGTATAGTTACCAGCACCTGAGCCAGTAATATCCGCACCTATAATAGATACTGTAATCCCTGTGCCAATGGTTGATTGTGCAAATGCCAATGATAAATTAGTTAAACTTACCGTTTCAGATGCTACAATTCCTGATAATGTCAAACTATTGGTATTAATTGTTGCTGTGGTAGTTCCATCATAAGCCTTATTATTGGCAGTAAAAGTACCCGTAATTGTTAATTCTTTAGCTGTTATATCCGCAGTTGTAGTTGGAACACTGGTAAATGAGAGATTATAATTTCCAGATTCTGATCCAGTAATGGTAGATGACAATAAATTCACTTGCTTGTTTGAACCAATGTTCTTATCGGCAAAATTCAGCACTTTATTGAGAACTACATTTGCGACATCACCAGCTTCTACTCCACTTAGTGCTACTGTAGTAGTATTTATAGTTGCAGAAGTTCCTGCATCATATACTTTGCTCAACGCTGTAAATGAGCCAGATATTGTAACATCTTTTTTGGCGATATTAGCAGTTGCAGTTGGAGCACCAGTAAATGACAAGCTATAATTACCAGCACCGGCACCGCCAATAGTTGAACTAGTAATATTTACAATTTTACCTGTTCCAACATTTTTATCAACAAAATTAGCAACAGCAGTTAATGTGACAACATCTCCGCTCTCAATTCCAACTAAACTTAATGAATTTGAATTTATGGATGCTGCTGTAGTCGCATTATACGTTTTATTATTAGCAGTAAAAGTACCCGTTATGGTTAATACTTTTGCTGTAATATTAGCTGTTGTTGTTGGGGAATTAGCGTTTAAACTATAGTTGTCTTTATCAACACCTAACAATGAAGAACTTAATAGATTTACCGTTTTAGTGGTCCCAATATTCTCATTGATGAAATTTGCAACAAACGAAGCACTAACATCTTCAGAAAGTACAACCCCAACAAGTGCTAATGTATGGCCACCATTAATTGTTGCAAGAGTGGAGCCATCGTAAGGTTTGTTTTGTGCAGTAAATGCGCCACTTATGGTCAGCTCTTTAAGTGTAATACTTGCTGTAGTTGTTGGATAACTTGTTACATTGTAATTTCCACCATCAGAACCAGATAATGTGGAAGACGTTAAATTTACAGTTTTTCCAGCACCCACATTTTTATTAATAAAATTTGCAACAGGTTCTAAGGCAACACCATCACTTACTTCAATTCCAGTTAAACTTAAACTATTATCGTTTATACTGGCTCCTGTTAAACCGTTATAAGCCCTATCAAAAACAGTAAAAGTACCAGTAACTGTAATGTCCTTTTTAGAAATAGTAGCAGTGGTGGTTGGAGCTCCTGTAAATGACAAGCTATAATTTGCAGAAGCGCCACCTAACGTTGAACTTGTTAAACTAACAGTTTTGCCTATTCCAATTACCTTATCACTAAAAGTAGCCACTGCAGTTAATGTAACTAAATCAGTACCTTCAATACCGACTAAACTCAAAGAATTAGTGTTGATTGTAGCTGCTGAACTAGCATTATAGGTTTTATTATTTGCAGTAAATGTACCTCCGATTGTAAGTATTTTAGCAGTAATATTTGCTGTAGTTGTAGGATTGGTAGCATTAAGTGTATAGTTATCTTTATCTGCACCATCTAATGTAGAGCTTAAAAGATTAACTGATTTTCCATTTCCAATACTCGCATTATTAAATTTAGCCACTAAATTTATGGTTACCACATCGGGAGAAACAACTCCGCTAAGAGCAAGATCGTGACCGCCAATAATCGACGCTGCATCGGTAGCGTCATACGCTTTATTATTTGCCGAAAAAGCCCCAGAAATTGTAAGTTCTTTAGCCGTAATATTTGCCGTTGTAGTAGGCACACCGGTGAATGTTAAAGTATAATTTGGAGCATCCGTTCCTAATAAAATTGATGATAATAAGTTTACCGTTTTTCCTGTCCCAATGTTTTTATCACTAAAATTAGCTATTGCACTTAGGGAAACGACATCACCTGACTCTACACCACTTAAACTCAAACTATTGGTATTGATACCAGCCGTAGTTACCCCATTATACGTTTTATTAAGCGCTGTAAATGTGCCACTAATGGTAATATCTTTTTTAGAAATAGTTGCTGTTGCTGTAGGAGCTCCAGAAAAAGACAAACTATAGTTTGTTGCAGTGCCACCTAAGGTTGAACTTGATAAACTCACGGTTTTACCTACACCTACGGTTTTATCACTAAAAGTAGCCACTGCAGTAAGTGTAACTAAATCTCCACTTTCAACTCCAACAAGAGTCAAAGAGTTTGTATTTATTGTAGCTGATGTGTTTGCATTATAGGTTTTATTACTAGCGGTAAACGAACCTCCAATTGTAAGAGTTTTGGCTGTAATATTTGAAGTGGTTGTAGGGGATGACGCATTTAGAGTATAATTATCTTTATCTGCACCGCCTAGGGTTGAACTTAATAGATTTACGGTTTTCCCGTTCCCGATATTCGCATTGCTAAATTTTGCCACTAAATTAATGGTAACCACATCGGGAGAAACAATTCCACTGAGGGCAAGATCGTGCCCAGCAACTATAGATGCATTATCAACTGCATCATATGTTTTGCTATTTGCACTGAAGGAGCCAGATATAGTAAGCTCTTTAGCTGTAATATTTGCAGTGGTAGTATATGCACCTGTAAATGTGAGGTTATAATTGCCCGCATCGGCACCTAACAAAGTTGATGATAATAAATTTACTGTTTTGCCATTTCCAACATTTTTATCGCTAAAATTTGCCAAAGCGGTAAGTGTTGTAGCATCTCCTGACTCAACTCCAACTAAGCTCAAACTATTGCTGTTTATACCTGCTGTGGTGAGTCCATTATAGGTTTTACTATTAGCGGTAAAAGTACCATCTATGGTAAGATCTTTTTTAGTAATATTTGCAGTTGTAGTGGGAGCCCCAGAAAAAGACAAACTATAATTTGACGAAGCTCCTCCTAACGTAGAACTTGTTAAACTTACTGTTTTGCCGTTTCCAACGGTTTTATTACTAAAGGTAGCCACAGCAGTAAGTGTAACTAAATCACCACCCTCAACACCTACTAAACTTAAAGAATTTGTATTAATAGTAGCTGCCGAACTTGCGTTATACGTTTTATTATTAGCAGTAAATGAACCACCAATAGTAAGAACTTTTGAAGTAATATTAGCCGTTGTGGTTGGATTTGTTGCTGTTAATGAGTAATTATCTTTATCTGTACCACCTAATGTAGAACTTAAAAGATCAACAGGTTTTGTGTTTCCAATACTTGCGTTGTTAAACTTTGCTACTAAGTTTATAGTTACAACATCAGGAGAAACAATTCCACTTAGTGCAAGATCGTGACCTCCAACAATTGAAGCATTGTTGGTGGCATCATATGCTTTATCATTTACTGTAAAGGATCCTGAAATTGTTAGTTCCTTCGCGGTAATATTTGCAGTAGTTGTAATATAACTTGCGATGTTGTAATTTGCTGCATCTGCTCCTAGTAACGTTGATGATAATAAATTCACAGTTTTACCTGTTCCAACATTTTTATCACTGAAGTTGGCCACTGCGTTTAAAGTAACAGCATCTCCAGACTCTATTGTTCCAATGCTCAAACTATTGCTGTTGATACCAGCAGTAGTAATTCCATTATAGATTTTACTATTTGCAGTAAAAGACCCATTTATTGAAATGTCCTTTTTTGTAATATTTGCTGTTGTACTGGGTGCTCCAGTGAAATTTAAACTATAATTTGCAGAAGAGCCACCAAGAGTAGAACTTGTCAAACTCACTGTTTTACCAGTTCCAACCGTTTTATCACTAAAAGTAGCAACAGCAGTTAGAGTAACCACATCACCGCTTTCAACACCAACTAAGCTTAAAGAATTTGTGTTTATTATTGCTAATGTATTTGCATTGTAAATTTTATTATTAGCAGTAAATGAACCACTTATGGTTAGAGTTTTAGAAGTTATATTTGCTGTAGTAGTTGGTGCTCCTGCTGTTGATAGCGTATAATTGGCAATATCAGCACCAGTTAAACTCGCTGAATTGACACTTACTGTAATCCCATTACCAATAGTTGACTGAGCAAATCGTAAATCAACACTTGTTAAACCAACATCTTCTGTACCTACTTTATTTACAATTGCAAGACTATTGGCGTTAATTGTAGCTAAATCAGTTGCATCGTATACTTTATTTAATGCAGTAAAAGAGCCCCCGATTGTAAGTTCTCTTTTTGTAATATTAGCAGTTGTTGTAGGTGCACCAGTTAATGACAATGAATAATTTGACGATTGTGCTCCAGTAATGGTTGCTGAAAATATTGACACGGTTTTACCATTTGCGGCATCCTTATCTGCGAAACGTATAGTAACAGCATCAAACAAGACCTCGTCTGTGCCATCAATACCTAATAAACTTAGACTATTTGTATTAAATGTGGAAAAATTATTTCCGTTGTAAATTTTATTAATCGCTGTAAAAGAGCCCCCGATAGTGAGCACTTTTGCTGTAATATTCGCTGTTGTTGTAGGTGAACTAACCAATGATAATGTATAATTACCATTATCAACCCCAGATAATGAGGCACTTGAAATTGAAACACTTATTCCATTTGCAACTAATGGACTTGCAAAAGTGATTACAGTGCTGGTTAACGAAACGTCTTCACTAGATACAACGCCAACTAAGGTAGTACTATTTGCATTGAACGTTGCTGTGTTATCACCATCATATGCTTTGTTTTGTGCAGTAAAAGAGCCTCCAATAGTGAGTTCTTTTTTTGCTATAGTTGCAGTAGTAGTTGGAGCACCTACAAACGAAAGCACATAATTATCTTTATTGACTCCTGTAAGCGTAGAAGTGGTTAAATTTACCGTTTGAGAACCTTGATTTTTACTAACTGCAGTAGCAATATAATTAATAGATACATCTTCGCTACATACTATTCCTGAGGAATTAAGATTGTTTGATGATATCGTTAAAACACTGTTTCCGTCATAAATTTTTCCAGAAGCAACGAAAGATCCTCCAATGGTGATTGGTCGTTGAGTAATATTTGCGGTAGCAGTAGGTGCAGAAGCAAAGCTGAGTGAATAATTATCTTTGTCTGCTCCTAACAATGTAGAGGTTGTAATTGAAACTGTTTTGCCGTTTTGAACAGCCGTTGTTGCAAATTTTCCAATAGCATTAAGCGTAGTAACATCACCACTTTCTACTCCAACAAGCGATAATCCGCCAGCATTTACAGTAGCATCTAACGTGCAATCGTACGGGCGATTATCTGCAGTAAAAGTTCCACTAATGGTGACCGTTTTAGCTGTAATATTTGCCGTTGTAGTTGGCACACCAATAAAAGAGAGATTATAATTAGCGTTATCGGTTCCTGTTAATGTTGAAGATGTTAAATTTACTGTTTTGCCAGTTCCAATAATTTTACTACTAAAATTTGCCACAGCGTTTAAACTAACCACATCTCCAGACTCAACTCCCACTAAACTTAAACCATTCGTACTAATTGTTGCAGAGGTAAGACCATTATAAGCTCTATTGCTTACGGCAAAAGTGCCACCAATTGTAACATCTTTTTTGGTAATATTAGCCGTTGTAGTTGGAGCACCCGTAAATGACAATACGTAATTACCAGCAACGCCTCCAGCTAAAGTAGAACTTGTTAAACTTACCGTTTTACCATTACCAACAGTTTTATCGCTAAATGTAAGCACAGGACTAAGTGTAGCATCATCAGTACCTTCAATACCAACTAAACTTAAGGAGTTAGTAAATATTGCGCCTAATGTAGTGGCATCATACACTTTATTTTGAGCAGTAAATGAGCCACTTATCGTAATAGATTTAGCGGTGATATTAGCAGTAGCAGTTGGGGTAGTAGAAACCGAATAATTATCTTTATCAGCTCCTGCTAATATTGAATTTACCAAACTTACTGTTTTACCCGTTCCAATATTCATATCCGAAAACTCACTGACAACGGTGCCAATAGTTACATCTTCTGTTCCAACAATTCCACTACTGATTGTAATTGGGGTAGTAACTGTAATACTCGCTGTTTTGCTCGCATTATACGATTTATTGGATGCGGTAAACACCCCTCCAAAAGTTAATGGAGCTTTGGTTATGTTTGCTGTGGCAGTTGGTGCGATACTTACCTCATAATTACCACTGTTTGCTCCCGTTAACGTAGTTTTTAATAAGTTAACCGTTTTGCCAGTTCCGGGGTATTTATCAACAAACTCACCAACAACTGTTTGAATGTTTACAACTTCACTATTAACTTTACCCGCAGATATTGAAATACCTGAAGGGACAATACTTGCTGTCAAACTACCATCGTATGTTTTACTAGAAGCAGTAAATGTACCCGTTAAAGTTAAAGGCGCTTTTTTAATAGTTGCTGTGGTTGTTGGGGAACCAGCTAAATTTAAAGAATAATTTAGAGCACTGTCGCCAACTAGAGTTGCTGAAAATATTGAAACACTGATATTGCCTGGACCATTGCTTGCATAATGTAACACCACATTCGACAAACTCACAAAAGGGATAGCAGGAGTTCTAACCCCAACAAGCGTTAATGAGTTCACATCTATTGTAGCAATATTAGTAGCATCATAATTTTTACTAACAGCAGTAAACGATCCTCCAATTGTCAGAACTGTATCTTGCGCATATAGTGCACTTACACTGATTAAAAGCCCTATAATTAAAATAATTTTTTTCATATCATCAATTTTTATACAAAAAGTCAGTCTGTTTTATTAATCAACTAGTTTTAATTCAAAGCCTTGGTCAATAAATATATTTTTAAACTCCGCTTCGATATTAGAAACATTAATAATTTTTCTATTTACACAAGAATTTTCATCCATAATATAAATGTTATTACTTGAGTTTGGAGCAGTAACAGGAACGGAATAACTAGAACCGTTATATTTTCTCCAGTTTCCTGCAATAAACCAATTGTTATCAATATTTCCAATCCAAACATAATCGTTTGCTTGAATTCCTGTAATTGAAGGATAATTACGAATTGTTAAAGCTTTAGTATCATAAACAGCATTGCAACCAACACCGCTAGGTTGATATTTAATTCTATAGTAAAAAGTGCCCGAGGTAGAAGTTGGAATAGTTATAGAAGCGTTTGTTTGAGAAGCTATATTCGACCACGTTGTACTATCGGGAGATGATTGCCATTGGTAATTATGAACTCCTGTACCCCCGGAAATTTGTACTGAATAAATCAATTGATCATTTTTACACGCAACTTGATCGATATTCACAATAGAAACTTGTGCTTGTTCATTAACAGTCCAAGTAGCAACAGTGTTCCAATCAGAAGCATTACAGCCAGTTAGGCAATTTACACGCCTTGCTTGAATGTAATTAGAACCAATTACGGCAGTAAATGAAGGCAAGCTAGTAGATGTAGTACTCATGCTTCCATTAAAATACCTGTATTCGTAGGAACAAGTAACTCCAGAGTTATCGCCACCGCTAGCAGGACCACTTAAAGTTAAAGTTGCACCAGCGCAAACATTCGAATAATTTGGAGATTTAACAGCAAAAGTTGGCGCAGAAGGTTGTTCAATCACTCTTAACGTTCCTGCATCACTTTGTGTTTCTTCGCAACCGCTATTTGGAATATTTAGCACCGCTCTATAATAATACAAACCTGGATTTGAAATGCCAGAAATGGTCATATTTAATGAATTTGTATTTGTATAAACAGCACCAGTTGGAGTTCCATTAGCAACGTTAGCCCACAACAAAGTAACAGGATTTAAGTATTGCCATTGAGGATGATCTTGACCAGCACTACCAATAATAGAAGTAGTAATAATTGTAGAACCTGCAGCGCAAATTACTGGGTTGTTAAAAGTTGGATTTGTAAGTTCCATTTCCACAATAGCATCCCAAGTAAATGTAGCTATTTCAGCAACGCAACCGTAACCATCGCATTGTTTACGAGCTTGAATTCTATTTGATTGATCAATAACAGAACTAAATGCTGGAATTGAAGTTCCCCAAGCCGACCAAGTAACACCACTATTTGAGGTATATTGATACTGAATTTCGCAAGAGCCAGTTCCACCACCATTATCTATTGGATTTTCGATAAATAATAACTGATTTTGACATACTGTTTCAGTATTTGGGACTTTAGTTGCACTAGGAGGTAAAGGATTTGCAACAATTGTCCATTGTGCAGTGTTTACTAATGAATTATCACATCCATTCCCAGTTGCAGTTCTCCATGATTTAATTTTCATCATATTTGTACCTACACCCGTTGCAGCAATATCATTACCTGGCGTATAATCGGTCCATGAAGTTCCTCCATTTATGGAGTATTGGTAATGATTAACTATAGTTTCTGTACCACCAGAACCACCATTAAACCCAGCTGACACAAGTCCACCAGCACAGATAATAGTACCTTCAATTGGGGATTCTGAAATTGTTTGTGCAACTGGATCAGCAGTAACTTGATAGGTAACGCCCGCTGTTTGAGCTGCACTACAACCGTTTCCGCTCATGGATACATTTAATCTATATTGGTGATTTCCAATGGCTGTTGCACCAGTAATAGTAAGGGCATTTGTACTTTGGTTAGTATACACTGAACCTGCTGGTGTACCATTCGCAACTGTTCCCCAAATTGAGCCATTATAATATTGCCAAGTATAGGTTGGAGTGCCAACACCATTTGTTAAAGTACTGCTAACCGTTGTAGTTCCTCCAACACAAATTGAAGGATTTGTATAGCTCAAAGCAGATAATGAAGGATTTGCTACTACCGTAAATGTGCATTCGCTGGTGGCTGTATTGCAATCAAGTCCATCCATCGTTACTTGTAAACGATATCGATGAGTTCCAATTGCGGTAGTGCCAGCAATAGTCATTGTATTTGTTGTTTGTCCAGAATATGTGGCTCCAACAGGGGTTCCATTTGAAACAGATTCCCAAGTTGATCCTGCCCAGTATTGCCAAGTATACGTTGGGGTTCCGGTGCCGCCACTCAAGGTACTACTAACTACCGTTGAACCGCCAGCACATATTGTTGAATTTGAAACAGAAACTACGGATAAACTTGGATCCGCAACAACGGTCCATTTAACCATATTATAATTTGAAGTAACACATCCTTCGCCAGTAGCCAAACGTCGAGTTCTTATACGCACTTGGTCAACTCCTGTAGATACGGAGGTGACACTAGAACTTGGCGTGTAACTTAACCAGCTTGATCCAGCATTTGTAGAATATTCATAGCTATTTGTTATAGTGCCAGTTCCGCCAGAACCACCAGAGAAAGTAGCTGAAGTACTTGCACCTATACAAATTGTAGAACCTGAAGTCGGAACTTCCGTGATAGATTGTGTGACTGGATTCGCAACCACCGTAAATGAAGCAGGAACACTTTCGGTAGAGGTACAACCTTCACCGTTCATCCCTACAGTTAGTTTATATTGATGAACTCCAATTTCTGTGGTGCCCGCAATACTTAAACTTGCAGTAGTAGCTCCAGAATAAGTAGCACCAGTAGGAGTTCCTGTAGAAACATCAACCCATGATGAACCATTATAGTATTTCCATTGATAACTCGTGGTTCCAGTTCCATTAGATAATGTACTGTTCACAACTGTGGTGCCTCCAGCGCATATTATTGGTATTGTAAATGTGGCACTTGTTAGACTAGGATCGTTTACAACAGTAAATGATTTTGCAGCACTTTGATTTGCATTACAACCACTACCATCCATAGAGAGTAATAAAAGTTTATACTGATACGTATTTGCCGCAGAAACTCCTGCAATGGTCATTGTATTTGTAAGTGGATTTGAATAAACGGCACCAGCTGGTAAGCCATCGGTAACATTTATCCAAGCAGCACCAGAATAATACTGCCATTGATAGGATGGTGTTCCAGTACCATTTAATAAATTACTACTCACCTCTGTTGACCCTTGAGAGCATATTGGAGTTATTGAAAATGAAGGATCCGATAAACTTGGCTGAGCCACAACCGTAAACGAAACACCATTACTTAAGGCTGTAGAACATCCACTCCCTGATAAAGTTGCTTTTAATCGATATTGATGTGACCCTAAAGCAGTAATTCCACTTATGGTCATTAATGTAGTTGTTTGATTCAAATATGTAGCACCCGTAGGAACTCCTGCAGTTACGTTAGACCATGTTGAACCATTATAATATTGCCAAATGTAGGTAATTGAACCCGTGCCATCGCTTAAGCTACTACTAATATTTGTAGAACCTCCCGGACAAGTAGTATTATTCGTATATATTGGATCACTAATGGAGGGTTGTGTTACAACAGTAACGCGCCTTGATACAGTATACTGCCAATCACAACCACTATTTGCTGTTTTGTAAGCAGCTCTGTAATACGTATCACCCACAGAACCAGTTGGCACTGTTAAGGCTGATGAGGTTTCAGTTCCAAAATCACTCCAAGCACTATTGTTTGCACTTGATTGCCATTTATACGAACCAGCTCCTGCACCACCACTCACTGAAGCAGTGTAGATTAATGTTGCTCCTGTGCAAACAGTGATATTTGCACCATTAACAGATACATCTGGCTGATTAACCACTTCAAAAGTTGCCGATAAACCTTCGGTATTATCACAACCAAATCCAGTTGGAGTCGAAGTAAGTTTGTAACGATAAACTCCAGCTACACTCACACCATTAATTGAAAGAGTTTGAGTATTTGCATCAGAATAACTTGCGCCAGTAGGATGTCCATTTGTAACATTTTCCCATGTTCCACCATTGAGATATTTCCATTGTAACTGGGGATCACCTGTACCAGCTGATAATGTGCTACTCACTTGAGTTGAGCCACTAGTACAAACTAATGTGTTTGTAAAAACGGCGTTAGATATTGACGGGTCGGAAACTACAGGCCAGGAGACTAAAGTAACATAAGTATCAACCGCATCACAACCTGTAGCGAGGCAACCTCGTTTACCTTGAATGACTACTGTACTTCCGGTAGGTCCAGATGTTATTGTAGTTGATCCTTGTATATATGGGAACCAATTTACGCCATTAATACTATATTGGAATGAATCAGTACATTCTGAACCTTCCGAGCCTGCGTTAAAAGTAGCGCTTGGATTTGCACCCGAGCAAATTGTAGTTCCATTACTTGGATTTGCAGTATTTAATGTTGGCGCTATAGGAACAGGTGCTACCGACCATGAAGTTATTGTATTCCATGCAGTATTTGAGCATCCATAGTTGCCACTTGTACGTCTTGATTGAACTATAACACTTTCATTTGCAGCATCAGTATTAATTGCCGAACCCGAAGTATATGATGAATAATCTGTTCCACTGTTAATGCTATATTGATATTCGTTTGATGATCCAGTACTTCCACCAGAACCGCCAGAAGCTGTAACAGTTCCTAAATTGTAACCCAAACAAATTGTACTCCCATTGGATGGAGATGCTGAACTTAATACCGGAGCAATAGGACTTGAAGCTATATTCCAAGTGCATAATGTGCTCCATACTGTAGTTGCGCAGCCATAATCGCCACTAGTACGTTTAGATCTAATAATTACACTCGAACTAGCAGTAGAGGTATTAATTGCGGAACCAATGCTATATGGCAACCTAGAACTACCTCCATTTATACTATAATCATAGTCATCTGATGCACCAGTACTTCCACCAGAACCAGCAATTGCTGAAACAGTTCCAGAATTGTATCCTATACAAATTGAAGTTCCATTTATTGGTGATGCCAAGTCTAAAGTAGGAGCCTGAGGAGTAGAACCAATAGTCCATGTTGATAATATATTCCATGCTGTTGAAGAACATCCATAACTTCCACCAGTATGCTGAGCTCTTACAATAACACTTCCTGTTCCACCCGTTGTTATAATTGCTGCACCAGGGACATACGTTGAATAATTGCTTCCACCATTGATACTATATTGATAAACGTCCACGGCATCAGCACTTCCACCTGAACCTGCATTTATTGTTACGGCACCTGCATTATATCCTGCACAAATTGTTGTACCATCAATTGGAGATGCTGCGCTTAAGGTTGGTGCTACTGGGCTATCGCCTACTGTCCAAGAGCATAATGTACTCCAGCCACTTGTGCTACATCCGTAATCTCCAGCTGTTCGACGTGTTCTGACGATAACACTTCCACTTGCACCAGTCGTTACTATTGGATTACCATTTATATAGGTAGAATAATTTGTTCCACCATTAATACTTAACTCATATACATTCGCAGCATTTGTACTTCCCGCAGAACCACCAGTTCCTGTTACAGTTCCTGTGTTAAATCCAGCACAAATAAGAGTGCCACTCGCTGGACTTGCAGCACTTAAAGTGGGTGCTATTGGATTTGTTGATAATACCCATTCACAAATTGTACTCCATAAGGATTCCGTACAACCATAATTTCCTCCAGTTCGTTGCGATTGAACCACAATATTGCCTGTTGCTGATGATGTACTTATGGCATCACCACTAGTGTAATCTGAATATGTTGATCCTCCATCGAGACTAACTCGATATATATTTACTGCTCCAGTACTTCCACCAGAACCACCCGTGCCAGTTACTGTACCTGCATTATAACCAGCACAGATTGAACTTCCATTTGCAGGAGTTGCAGAACCTAGGGTAGGAGCTGTTGGAGTGGTTCCGAAGGTCCATGAATTTAATGTTCTCCACGATGAAGCAGAACATCCATAACTACCCCCAGTATGTTGAGCTCTTACAATTACACTACCAGTTCCTCCGTCAGTTGAAATAGCTGCACCCGGAACATACGTTGAATAACTACTCCCGCCGTTGATACTATATTGATATACGTCTACTGCATCAGCACTTCCTCCAGAACCTACATTTACCGTAACTGTACCTACATTATATCCTGCACAAATTGTAGTTCCATTGGCTGGAGTTGCTGTATTTACTGTTGGAGAAATAGGTGTTGAGCCTACAGTCCAAGTGCATAACGTACTCCATCCACTGGTACTACAACCATAATCTCCAGCAGTACGACGTGTTCTGACAATAACACTTCCTGTTGCTCCATCAGTTGAAATTGCAGCACCATTTACATAAGTTGAATAATTTGCTCCTCCATTTATACTTAATTCATATTCATTTGCAGCATTTGTACTTCCAGCAGAACCACCAGTTCCTGTTACAGTTCCTGTGTTGAACCCAGCACAGATTAGCGTGCCACTCGCTGGACTTGCAGCACTTAATGTAGGTGCTATTGGATTTGTTGATAATATCCATTCAGAAATTGTACTCCATGATGATTCTGTACATCCATAAGAGCCACCAGTTCGTTGCGATTGTACTATAATATTTCCAGTAGCTGCTGAAGTATTTATGGCTTGTCCACTAGTGTAATCCGAATATAAAGAACCTCCATCGATACTTAATCTATATTTATTTAAAGTTCCAGTACTACCACCCGAGCCCCCAGTGCCTGTTACTGTGCCAACATCATAACCTGCACATATTGAACTGCCATTTGCAGGAGAAGCTGAGCCTAAAGTGGGTGCTGTTGGAGTTGAACCAACTGTCCATGAACAGATTGTACTCCAACCACTATTACTACAACCGTAATCTCCACCTGTTCTGCGCGATTGCACAATTACACTTCCGCTCGCACCATCTGTTGAAATTGCAGCACCATTGGTATAGGTGGCATATAACCCACCACCATTAATACTCACTCGATATTCGTTTGCAGCATTCGAGCTTCCACCTGATCCGCCAGTACCTGTTACGGTTCCTATGTTATATCCTGCACAAATTGTAGTTCCATTTGCTGGCGATGCTACGCTCAAGGTTGGTGCAGTTGGTGTAGTCCCTAATGGCCATGTACAAAGAGTACTCCATGCGGTTGTGCTACAGCCATAACTGCCAGCAGTTCTGTGTGATTGAACAATTATACTTCCAGTAGCACTACCAGTTGGAATTGCAGCACCATTAGTATAGGCAGAGTATGAAGAACCGCCATTTATGCTCACTTGATATTCGTTTGCAGCAGTTGAGCTTCCGCCCGAACCGCCTGTTCCTGTTACTGTTCCTAAGTTATATCCTACACATACTGTAGTTCCACTTATGGGGGACGCTGCACTTAATGTTGGAGCTATAGGTGTTGCGCCTACTGTCCAAGTAGAAAGTGTACTCCATCCAGTAGTTGAACAACCATAATCTCCAGCTGTTCTTTGAGATTGAACGATTACACTACCGCTTGCTCCATCTGTTGAAATTGATGTACCACTGGTATAAGCTGACCAGATACTGCCATTATCAATACTCACTTGATATACGTTTGCAGCATTTGAACTACCACCGGTGCCACCGGTGCCAGTTACTGTTCCTATATTATATCCTCCACAAATTACACTTCCACTTACAGGAGATGCTGTGCTTAATGTTGGTGCTGTTGTTGCTGTGCCTAATGTCCAGCTACTTATGGTACTCCATGCGCTGGCACTACAACCGTAATCTCCACCTGTTCGACGTGATTGTACAATTATATTTCCAGTAGCACTACCAGTTGGAATTGCGGCACCACTAAGATATGAAGTCCAATTACCTCCACCATTAACACTATATTGATATTCATTAGCAGCATTTGAGCTTCCACCCGAACCGCCGGTTCCAGTTACTGTTCCTGTGTTGTATCCTGCACAGATTGTACTTCCACTTGCAGGGGATGCTGTTCCCAATGTAGGTGATGTAGGTGTTGAACCTATAGTCCAAGTGCATAATGTACTCCATACACTCGCACTACAACCATAATCTCCAGCTGTTCTGCGTGATTGAACAATTACACTTCCAGTAGCACTTCCAGTTGGAATTGCAGCACCATTTGTATATGAAGTCCAATTACCTCCACCATTTAAACTATATTGATATTCATTAGCAGCATTGGAACTTCCGCCCGAACCACCAGTACCTGTTACCGTTCCAGAGTTATATCCAGCACAAATGGTACTTCCATTAATTGGTGAAGCTGCACTTAAGGTTGGTGAAGTTGGTGTTGATGCTACGGTCCAGCTACAAATTGTGTTCCATGGAGTAGTAGAACAACCATAACTACCCGATGTTCTACGTGACTGAACAATTACGCTACCACTTGCTCCCGCAGTTACTATTGCGGCACCATTAGTATAAGTCGTCCAGTTACCTCCACCATCAATACTAAATTGATATTCATTAGCAGCATTTGTACTACCACCCGATCCGCCAATACCTGTTACCGTTCCTATGTTGTATCCTGCACAAATGGTACTTCCGTTTATTGGAGATGCAGCACCTAAAGTTGGAGCCGTTGGTGTTGTTCCTAAAGTCCAAGTACATATTGTGCTCCAAGCACTTGCAGAACATCCATAATCTCCACCTGTTCTGCGAGCCTGAACAATTACATTACCAGTAGCTGATGATGTATTAATTGCGGTACCACTAGTATATGGTGAATATAAACCACCTCCATTTAAACTTACTTGATATTCGTTAACGGCATTTGTACTACCACCAGAACCTCCAGTTCCTGTTACTGTTCCAGAGTTAAATCCTGCACAAATTACCGTTCCGCTTGCTGGAGAAGCAGCCCCTAGGGTTGGAGATGTGGGTGTGCCTGCATAACTCCATAATGTATAGGTGTTATATCCAGAGGCAGTACAAACTGAGCCATTTCTTCTCCCTCTAACTTGAACAGATGTTGTGCCACCCGTTGTTGTAATTGCACTTGCATTGGTATACGCAGTCCAATTTGAAGCTCCATTTATACTGAATTCATAATAGTTAGCAGTGCCTCCTGAGCCACCTGTAAAAGTGGCTGTGCCAGAATTATATCCAGGACAAATTGTAGAACCATTAACTGGACTTTGGCTACTTAATGTAGGTGCAACTGGTGTTTGCTCCACCGTAACAACGCCTGATGCACATCCAGTGGTATTTGTACACGATGTATTTCCAACTCTTCGTACATAATATGTTGTGGTTGTTGTAGGTGAAACAGAAATTGATGAGCCACTTCCTGCTAAAAGAGTACCAGTACCGCAAGCACCTGAATACCACTGATATGTACAACCAGAACCTTCCGATCCTCCTGCTGCTGTAAGCGTTATGGGACTACCATAACAGATTGTTGTACCTGTATTTGTAATAGATGTTGGTGCTGTTGGTAAAGCATGAACAGTTATGGGTATATTAACTGTACTTCCATTGTTAGCTTGCCCGGTGCAAGCAAAAGCAGAATTTCTAGCAATAATATATGTTCCTGGTGTATTAATTACATCTGTAGGTAATGCATAAGAAGATGCTGCTGATGTTGCATAATTAGTATATGCAGTTGCTGGCGAAGATGTTCTGCTCCAATAGTAATAATAAGTTGGCCCTGCTGATGCCGGAGATCCAGTTGTTGCTGGGGTAACATTTGTAATATTAGTTGCCGTACCCTCACAAATGCTTGCAGGTACACTTACAGCACCAGGATCATTTGCAACGGATTGTACAGTGATATTTACCGGAGCGGAAGCTGCTGCAGGACAAACCCCATTTTTTGCACTTGCGCGAACATACAAAACACTTGCCCCATTTAACCCTGAAGTCCAATTAGATGGATTTCCAGCCATCCAACTACCTGAATAAGAGCCTCCAGTCGCATTCCATTGATATTCAAAGAATTGAAAAGCTCCTAAACCGCCACTATATGAATAATTTACATTACCACCACTACAAACTGTGCCCCCGCTACCAGGTGTTTGTGTAACCGTACCAGCCACGGTTGGTTGATCTACATAAACTGTGGTACTTGCAACATTTGAATATTGAGTACCAAGAGAACCTCCACCATAAACTACATATCTAAGATAATATGTAGTGGTAGTGGTAGGAGCTACATTAACAGAAAGTGCATCGGCACTTATATCAGCACCTCCAGAAGTTGTACCCCATTGTAAATCTACACTTGCATCGTTTACACTCAAGTTGCCTGCAGTTAGAGTTGCGCTACTACCATTGCAAATAGTTACACCTCCTCCACTTATTGTTGGTGTTTTTGGAACAGCTCGCCAATATAAATATCCATTTAACGAATTTGTGGTACACATTGATTGAGTATTTAAAATACGAACACCTCTATTGTATGTTGGTGAAAATGCAAGAAGTGCATTGTAAGACATCGTCGCTGTATAATCATCATCGTACCCTAACCAATAAGGACCTGGATGCCAAGCCGAAGTAGCACCACAAGTACCACTAGGATATAATGTTAAGTAGGGATCATATACCCCGCTATATGTACTTCCACTTGTACCAGATGTAGTCCACTGATAGATATAATTTGCATCCAAAGAATATTCACTCCAATCACCTCCATATACTGCAGATCCAAGCAAAATCCAACTTGCTGAAGTTGTTGATGCAGTGCCACTGGGATACTGACTTCCGCAGTTTGTACATTGACCGAAACTCTTTTTTGGAATTGCAAATAAAATAATTACAAAAATCATTACTATTGCAAATGCATAATTTTTTCTCATAACAATATTCTTTATAACCTATAAAACCCCTAAAATCAAGATGTAAATATAATAAAATATATTTTTGATTTTTTATTTGAAAAAAATAACATAAATCAATAACATTATTAATATACTAGATAAAATAATTTTATCATTCTGATTTTATGACACTTAAGCACATATTCAATATTATTTAGAAAGTTTATAAATAATATTTTAACATTACTTTTGCATTATAACAGTTAAATGTAATAGATTTGCGAAAATAATTCCAAAATTTATATTCTATTGAATGTCTGAACTTTATATATTAAATTAATCAAATAATTAAATTTTTTATGTAAATTTTTAACTTTTTTTTATAATACAAAATTGCTCAAAATCATAAAACTAGATATAATTCCGTTAGTTAATATAATTTTAGTTTATGGTATTAGAATACTTCTGTAAATTTTCATTTCATAAACTTGAAAAATTGTAATCAATTGATTATCTGTGACATTCATAGCAATGACTCGGGATAGCAAAGCGCTAATAATTAGTGTGTTATACCGCTTCTAGATATAATATAGTCCATTTTTCAAACTTTAAATGAACTATT
>JBAXTE010000048.1:0-31113 GCA_037130365.1 Bacteroidota bacterium | reverse complement strand
TTTGCCATTTTATAACTGTGCCAACATTTCCAGCCAAAGTAAGTAATCCGCTAGTGTTTCCATTACAAATGGCTGCTCCACCAGTTACCGTTCCGGCAACAGTTGTAGGTGCAACGGTTACAGTAGTTGAAGCAGAATTTTGAATTGCACAATTTCCACTTTGAACTACCGCTCTAAATTGAGTAGTTTGTGATAGTGCTCCTGACGTGTATGTTAATGCTGTATTTGAAATGTCTGTCCAAGTTGTAAATGGGGAAACTGAACTTTGCCATTTTATAACTGTGCCAATATTTCCAGTCAAAGTAAGTAATCCGCTAGTATTTCCAGTACAAATTGCTGTTCCGCCAGTTACTGTTCCAGCAACGGTTGTAGGCGCTACTGTTACAGTCGTTGATGCAGAATTCTGAAGAGCGCAATTTCCACTTTGCACTATAGCTCTAAATTTAGTGGTTTGTGATAATACTCCAGAAGTATATGTTAATGCCGTGTTAGAAATATCTGTCCATGTTGTAAATGGAGAAACGGAACTTTGCCATTTTATAACTGTGCCAACATTTCCGGTCAAAGTAATTAATCCGCTAGTATTTCCAGTACAAATTGATGTACCACCTGTTACTGTTCCAGCAACAGTGATAGGAGCAACGGTTACTGTGGTTGATGCAGAATTTTGAATTGCACAATTTCCACTTTGTACAACCGCTCTAAATTGAGTGGATTGTGATAAAGTTCCTGAAGTAAATGTTAATGCCGTGTTTGAAATATCTGTCCATGTTGTAAATGGAGAAACAGAACTTTGCCATTTTAAAACTGTTCCAACATTTCCAGTCAAAGTAAGTAATCCGCTAGTATTTCCAGCACAAATTGCTGTTCCGCCACTTACTGTGCCAGCAACAGTTGTAGGCGCTACTGTTACAGTAGTTGATGCAGAATTTTGAATTGCACAATTTCCACTTTGCACAACCGCTCTAAATTGAGTGGTTTGTGATAATGCTCCTGAAGTATATGTTAATGCTGTGTTAGAAATATCTGTCCATGTTGTAAATGGGGAAACAGAACTTTGCCATTTTAAAACTGTGCCAACATTTCCGGTCAAAGTAAGTAATCCGCTAGTATTTCCAGTACAAATTGATGTGCCGCCAGTTACGGTTCCAGATAGAGTTGTTGCAGATGCCACTGTTACTGTGGTAGCCGCCGAATTTAAAATTGCACAAATTCCACTTTGCACAACCGCTCTAAATTGAGAGGTTTGTGTTAATGCTCCTGAAGTATATGTTAATGCATCAAATGTATAAGTTGATCCTGAGTTTGGTATATCCGTCCAAGTTGTAAATGGGGAAACGGAACTTTGCCATTTTAAAACTGTCCCAATATTGCCGGTCAAAGTGAGTAATCCACTTGTACTTCCTGTACAAATGGACGTTCCTCCAGTAACAGTTCCAGCAACTGTATTTTGATAAACAATGACTGATACTGGGGCTGAAAGATCTATTAAACAAGCTCCATTTTGAATGAAAGCACCAAATTGTGTCGTTTCTGTTAAAGGTCCAGATACATATGTAGATTCTGTGTGTGGAATTATTGTCCAATTTGTAAAAGGAGCAATAGAACTTTGCCATTGAACAACAGAACCGGTTTGTCCAGATATGGTTAATACTCCACTCGTATTGCCTTCACAAATAGTAGTACCGCCCAATATAACTCCACCAATAGTATTAGAATCAACAGTTACTGTTGTTGAAGCAGAATTTAAAATTGCACAATTTCCACTTTGTACAACGGTTCTAAATTGAGTGGTTTGTGTTAATGCTCCAGATGTGTACGTTAAAGCAGTGTTTGAAATGTCAGCCCAAGTAGTGAATGGGGAAACTGATTTTTGCCATTTTACAACAGTTCCCACATTTCCCGACAAGCTAAGTAATCCGCTTGTATAACCAGTACAAATTGCTGTGCCACCTGTTACAGTACCAGCTACCGTTGATGGAGAAACAGTTACTGTGGTTGATGCAGAATTTTGAATTGCACAATTTACACTTTGCACAACAGCTCTAAATTGAGTGGTTTGTGTTAATGCTCCAGAAGTGTAAGTTAATGCAGTATTTGTGATATCCGTCCAAGAAGTGAAAGGGGAGATTGAACTTTGCCATTTTAAAACAGTTCCCACATTTCCCGTCAAGGTAAGTAATCCGCTTGTGCTCCCAGTACATATTGATGTTCCACCAGAAACAGATCCCCCATTAGTTGTAGGAGAAACAGTAACTGTTGTGGAAGTTGAATTTGCTGTAGGACAACTTCCTCGTTGTACAACTGCTCTAAATTGAGTAGTTTGTGTTAGCGCTCCTGATGTGTACGTTAATGCAGTATTTGTGATATCAGTCCAAGAAGAAAATGGAGAAGTTGAACTTTGCCATTTTACAACTGAGCCGATATTCCCTGATAAAGTCAATAAACCACTTGTGTTTCCAAAACAAATTATTGAACCGCCAGTTACATTTCCAGCAACTGTAGATGGATTAACAGTTATTGTTGCTGGTAACGAATTTTCTATGCCACAACTTCCACTTTGAACAACTGCTCTAAATTGAATAGTCTGTGATAATGCTCCTGAGGTATATGAGGTTCCAATATTTGTGATATCCGTCCACGTTGTAAATGGAGATATTGAACTCTGCCATTTAAGAACTGAACCAACATTTCCAGTCAAAGTAAGTAATCCGCTTGTATTTCCAGAACACAATGTATTACTGCCATTTACAGTCCCACCAATCGTAGTTGGAGATATAGTAACAGTAGTTGAAACTGAATTTGCCATCGGACAGCTTCCTCGCTGAACAACAGCCCTAAATTGAGTGGTAACATTTAACACACCCGAAGTATAAGTTGATCCAGTATTTGAAATATCCGACCAGGATGTAAACGGAGCAACAGAACTTTGCCATTTTACAATTGTTCCTGTATACCCAGAAAGCGTTAGTAATCCACTTGTGCTACCGGAGCATAGTGTCGTTCCTCCCGAAACAGTTCCACCTACAGATGCTTGAACAACAGTTACCGTTATAACATTTGACTCAGCAGCTCCAATCCAGTTTGGCATACAAGTTACTCTTGCAATTCGCTTGTACCAAGTAGTTTGAATAATAGAGTTTGGACTATAATTAGCAGATGTTGCTCCTAAAATATCAGTAAAACCACTAGTGCTACTCGTTGTTGACTTCTGCCATTTGAAATCTATGGTTCCTGTATTTCCAACAGGTGCTGTAGTTTCTGACAATGATGCTGGTGTTGAGCCACTGCAAATGGTCTGATCAGCAGAAATTGTTCCTCCATTTGAAGGATTAAAACAAGGAGGTAAGCAAATTAATGAAATGTCCCCTCTACCGATTCCGCCTGAGTATTGAGCAAATATGCTTGATGGGAAAACTAAAATTAATAAATATAATATATAATTTTTCATGATTTTTAATAGTTGAATAATAATTATATGATAACCGTTGGATTAAGAATTAAAATTTAAGAATTATAATTAAGGTGCTATTCTAACACCACGACCCCCAACATAAAAAAATCGACCAGGCTCAACATAAGCAGCATAATTACGATCTGATGTTCTTAAAAATACTGCGTAATCGCCCCAATGACCTCCTCTGAAGCCAGATCCAACAGCATCAGAGCCAGGCCAAGTTGAAACGTTTGAAAATCCAGTTGAATTTAATGAACCATCACCGTGAGTTCCATCAAAGGCTCTACCGGTTGGATTTCCAAGTGAAACAGGTCGTTCCCATAAGTTTCCACCCATTTCCATAATTCCATAATAAGTAGCACCTGCGGTTATTCGGCTGTTGTTGCCTGCTGTACCAGCAAAAATTCCTACTCGAACAGGTCCATTGATTGCTCCGTTTCTGGGTGTAGATAAAGAATGTGCTGCATTCCCAATAGATGTAGACACATTGTAATTTGAACCAATGACTTCACTACTTGACCCAATATTATTTAACGTATAAGGATTACTTGCAATTCCTGTTGTGCCCCAAACATATTCATTTGCCACAGGGGAAATTGGTCCTCTACAAGCTTTTTCAAATTCTAACTCAGTCATTGGTCGTAAACCACTCCAATCATAATATGCAGTTATGTCTGGCCAACCTAAAAAATTACAAGCAACATATGGATATGTGGTGTAGTAAACATTACCTGATACATTTATCCCATTTCTGTATGAAGATTGAACTGAAAATCTATTTGTTGCTTGAGTTGTAGTAATATTATTTAAAAAATCAACGTAACCTTGCTGGCTGATTTCATATTTCATACAATAAAAAGCATTATATCCTTTAGGGTAAAGTGCTGGAATTGGCCCCAATTGATCACTGCTGTATGTTGTGTGCTCGTAGTATAAGTAATCTTGGGCAGCTCCAACAGGAATGGCAGCTTCAGAATTAATTATATATGGAGTAGTAGAACTTGGGTACTTATAAAATGCAGCAGCTTCAGACCCTCCACTACCAATTGTAAATGCTCCTTGAGGAACATAAACCATTTCTATTGCAAAAACCTGAATTTCAACTTCATCATTATCGCCTACACCGTTTACTCCATAATTCCATCGAAGTTGGACACCAGTTTTTGAAAAAGTACCTGTACCGTCTGAATCACGATAAATAAATGCACCTAATCCTGGATTTGTAGTTGGATTAAAAGTAGCGCTTGGATTAAATATTCCCGGATAAATTGTGCTTCCTAAAGGAGCTAAATGACCTGCATTATTCAAAAATGCATGCTGCCAAACCCCTCCTGCATAACGATACTTTACAAAAATCCAAGCTGCATCCCAGTTTGCCGATTCAGAACTGATACGGAACGAGTTATCCCAACTAATATCAAATTGAACTAATGTATAATGATCAGTTGTGTTTTTACCCGTAAGACTGAGGTTGCTGATTGCAATATTGTTTGCAAACGAACCAAAACAAGTTAAAAAACTGACTAAAGCAATTACAACTTTTCGCTTATGTTGTATGCTAAATAGAAGTTTTGAAAAAATACATTTCATACTTTTGTTTGTTGATTATATGTAATTATTTGATTTATATTCATTAATATGAATCCAATTATTTGAAATTATCAATGGCGTTTCGATTCACTTCAATAACCGTTGATGAGAACAAAAAAAAAGATTTATTTTCTTTTTAATATTTAATGGTGAGATGTAATAGAACGTAATAAATAAAGACCTTGCAAAGGTATAATAAAAAAATAAAATTCTTTTACCATTTATGATAAAATATTTTGAAAAGAATAGTTAGAAATTAACCTTGATTATTTTAATTTACCTAAGTTTGATTCTAATTAAATCTTAGAAAACAGATAACGCAGATTGAGCGGATTTTCGCGGATAAAAAACGAAAAAAACTTCGATTAACTTCGATTATCTGCATTTATCTGCGTCATCAGCGTTCCAAAAAAAAAGAACAGAGATAAGGCGAATTTTACATAGTTATCAAGAGGCTTGCAGACACATGAGGTGCTATTTCAAACATCAAAAACATTAGCGTTCGATTACAATAGCTTTATTTATTACGTTAGTGTTGTCTTCTACACGAATGCAGTAAACACCAGCAACCAATGATGATAAATCTAATTCAATCGAATTATTTGAGTTTATGCCCGTGATTAATTTATTCACCATCATTTTTCCAGTAATATCAAACACGCTAAGTTGAGCATTTTCCATAATTTTGCTGCCAAATTGAACAGTGATTTTACCAGTGGTTGGAATAGGGAAGATTGTTATTGACTCTGAATTTTGCTCATTAATGCCCACATTTGGAATCGAAATTATTTGTGTAGTAGTATTTGTGCATTGCCCAATAGTTGTGGTAAGAGAGACCGTGTATTGTCCAGCTACTGGATAAATAAATATTGGATTTTCGTCGGTAGAAGTAGTAGATGCATAACCAAAATCCCATAAATAACTTGCTGCATTCGATGATTGACAAGTAAACAACGTACTAAGGCTAGCATCTGAGATGTATGTAAAGTCTGCAGATGCAGATTCATTAACGTGCAATGTTAAAACAGAGTCGTAAGAACATCCAAAATCGTCATTTATGGAAAACACAAAATTAAAATCACCTGCTTGAGAAGGAGAAATAAGTGCTGTGGAGTCAGAAATTGGAGCTACAAATGGACCAGTCCAATTCACGTCAGTCCAATTTACTTGATAAGACCATGGATCTGACGAAAGTGCTGGATCTAAATTAATATCCCAGCTAAAAACCCAACCATCATCAATACCATATAAATCACAAATTTCTAAACCCCAAGTACCATTTAATGGACAACCAATTAAACCAGAAAAAGCGGTCATTGGATGATAATAATTACTTCCGGCAGCTCTATTTGTAGAATCACAAAATATGGTTTGGCTTTGATGAATATAATTTGGGCTAGAGCCATGATATGAATATCCTGGGTAATTCGACCAACAATAATTCCAACCTATACCTGCATTTGCAACTACCGGAGTACATCCACCTGCATCATCTATAGGAGCTCCCAACCATAAACCTCCTCCATTGGGTTGTGAATGTATCATCACGCTGGTGCCATTAGGACATACTACTTTAAAATTCAAATCTCCTAAATATGAATGCTCCATTTTTATGCATACAGATAAAATATCATCAGCACTTTGAATAGTTTGCCCAGCAGAAAAGGATGTGAAATTTCCATAAAGACTTAAACAATCGGAAGCACCAGCACAATTTGGTCCATCGGGAATAAAAAATGCAGAATCAATCTCCAAATTCACTCCTTGATTTTCAATATTTGATATCGGAATCAATACAACATCAGAGGAATCGTTATATCCAACAGTTACTAATTGAGTTTTTCCAGAGCACATGGTGTCTAAAAGATTAACTTGATGAATCGGATTTACTGAGGTTCGGATTCTTATGTTTTGTGAATTTAAACTGTAACACTGGCGTTGATCTTTAACCTCAAGTTTAATATTATAGCCATGTCCAGGTTGAAATTGTTGGTCGATAATATTATCACCAAATGGCTCTGATATTTGAATTCCATTATTAAATTCCCAGTTAAAAGTACACGAGTCCAATTCTTGAAAATATTCAGTATTATTATCTGCAAAAAATGCATTTGCTACAAAATGAACAGTTTCATTTTCACAAACATCAATATATTGGTATCCATCATCGGGATATAGGGAATGAGGAGTTGGAGTTGTTGCTAGCGTATCGATAAATGCGAAAATTTGCTGACAATGCTTTTGACAGTTCACTGAAATTTTAAATCCAGCTCCAGTATTTACATCGTTTGATTTAAATCGAAGCGTAATTGCTCCTGTTGGATTATCTATAGTTGCAAAGGTACGCCAATCACCTAAAACAATCATATTGCTATTGTTGAAAAATGGAGCATTTAATGGACCCATAAAAACAATTTTTGTAGGATCGGCCGTGTTGCTGTTATAAATAAACAACGAATCATCGGTCGCAATATCTCCTTCGTTTAGCGTAACTACAATAGATGGCGTTGCTGGTGCTCCCGATAAAATAGTCATGGTATCGTTTCTGTTAGCTCCATAGTCGCCAGTTGGCCCACCATTGTCGTAAATAGATAAATTACAGCCGGTTACTGTTCTTGCACCAGCAGCTCCCATGTTATATGACTGCCCAAATAAAGAGACTTGCATTAGTATAAATAATGCAAAAAATGATAAAGAAATTTGTTTTTTCATGATATGATAATTTTTGTTTTTCGTTGGTAGAATATGAGACGAACTATTTATTAAAATAGTTGCAACAAAATTATGAAAATCATGTGGGTTAAAAAAATCTTTTTACTGTTTTTAGATTATATGTTTATTGATTAGACGTAAATATTAAATATTTCCTCTTTTTTATTAATTATATTCTTTATTTATCTATTTGATATCTAGATTAATGACGCTAATTTAATTTAAAAAGTCAAAATTGTGTAATATTTTCTTTTGGCTGTTTGCGTGAAGGATTGAAGCGGAAATCCTGACATCTCTTTTAGAAAGGGGGAATAGAAGTTACTTTTGAAAGTTAAAAAATATAATGGTACCGTTTCAAAATAACTTAATGTGATTTATTTTAATAAACTAAATCAATGTAAATTACAAATAAATTGAGAAAGACCTAGTCATTTCCTATTACCAGATATCCTTTTTTCAAATATTCATTCAAATAAGAGCAATTGGATAGGTATTCTTGATACACTTTAGTCTCTTTATATTTGTTAGCAAAATCTTTAAGCCAAAGGGTTTTAAAAATCTTCTTTTTTCGCTTATCCCAAGGTATACTTGAATAACAAAATTCTGCAAAATGGTAATCACAAGCATAAATCATAAATACTGCTGTGGCAATTAGCTCTTTATCCTTTGACCGTTTAACCACATTTAAATAACACTCTTTAGCTTTAGAACAAGTATAGTATGGGTTTGAAAAGTCGGAATTTTTAGGATTAATACTACAGGAAGAGGAAAATTGGTTAACCATCCAGCAATTTCCCCAATATGTGGTATTGTAATATCCATGTCCTAATTTTAACCATGCTTGTGCCGATTGTTCATTATTCTGGAATTTGGTCTGTTTGGTAAGCTGAACCATTTTGTTGGTGAAGTCAAGTTTGCTGAATTTATAATTAAGTATTCTTTTTGATGGCCAGTATTTTGGTACAAAGGGATCTTCTTGTAAATATTCAGAATCCCAGAAATGTGGATTCATTTCTTGATATGTTTTATTTGCAAGGATTAAATCCCCCTTTCTAAAAGCCATATTCCCTTTTAAATCTCGGTATACATCAGTTGGACCCATCACCGAATCGGTAAAAAATATTTGAAATGGTTTCTTATGTTTATTCAACGTTAAATTTATTAAAGAATCAACATCAGAAATTGATGCATTTTCGTCGAACCAACGGATATATTGGTAATCACTGATAATTTGATCATCAAATAAATAGTTGTAATTATTACGCAGTGAGTATTCATTGAAATAATTGCCAGATAATGAAGCAAAAGCTTCACTTTTCAAAAAGAGTAATCCTGCATAATATTTCTTGCCTATTTTACTCATTTTATATGACAATATCCGAGTTAATGTATAAAGCATTTTGGCTTCCAATATATTTTTTCTGGCAGATTTATCAAACAATTGAATCTCTTTGGTTAATGTATTCAGGGATGAATCACTGTCGAAATTTGGTCTCATGATGTTAAGATACATCCCTTCTGTAATAAATAAATTGTAATAAGGATTTGATTCGTCTATCTTAATTTGATTAAATAGATTTGAAGCGGTTATAGCATCATTATTAATCAAACAAAGATGTATGTTTGCAAGCTCTAAGTAAAGTCTTGATTGACCCGTAAACTTGTTTTTAACATCAGATAACCAAGCAATAAACTCATTCAAATATTCCTGATCCTTTTTTATGTTTATCTTCAATAATTTTTCATAGTTTCCCGACCAATAATCTACGGTTGAAACCGTGGGGGTTTGGTTTGCATATATTGGAGCAGTAATCCAATCGTCAAATTTGTTCACTTCACGGTAAATTAGAAAAAGAAGCTCTGGAGTTTTTGGGTTATTTTTTTCGATTGTTTTAATTTGATTCAATGCTCTTCCCGGATTTCGTAATGCTTGCATCGATAAAATTAGTTGACGTTCCAAAATGTTAGAAGTGAGTTTTAATGTGTTTTTAACGTCTTTGGCATTTGTGCTGAATAATTGCATATTTCTGAACTTACGCTCATTTCCACCATAAAATGATCGAACAAAATACAAGTTGGCTTGTGCAATTTTTTTTTTATGCATTAAACAAACTCCTTTGTAATGAAGCATCCCATTATTCAAAATGCTTTTTGAATTTGGGTAAATAGTGAAATATTGATTCAACACGCTGTCACACTCGGTATACATTACGTTTTTTAGATAAATTTTCGACAATTGATAATAATATCTAGTGCTTAAAAAATCATTTCTAGTTTGTGAAATTTGGTTCTTGCAAAAATCGATGTATTGCATACAATACGACTTAAATAAATTGTTGTTTTCAGAGTAATATCCTGTTTCCCAATAATATGACTCTGACCATTTATCGCAAAGGTAGTATTCCAAATATTCCATCTGTTTTAAAATTACTAGATAGTCAAGGTAAGACTTGTTTTCAGGTCTAAGAATAAAATCAATAAAGGTGTTTCCTTCAAAAGTGAATTGGAGTTTGTGATAGAAATTTGACAATAAAAACATATTCGGTGACGCCTGATAAAGAATAACTTCGATATCTTTTGGTTTTACTTTTTCGCCTAACTCATTTTCCCATTCAGATAGCAATTGTTTTTTGTCGGTATGATTTGGATCTGAAATATTCGTGTAATATATATCAACAGTATAGGTGAATGGAAGATATGGTTCCATCCCAAAAGGATACATGTAAAACGATCCATAACGAGTAGATTCTCCTGTTGCATATTCAACACAAGCATGTGAAGAATTTATGAAAAGTAATAACAGACTACTCAGTAATAGTGTTAAGAATTTGTTTGTATTCATCTTTGGTAAATCGGTTGTAAAATTCTGCATCCCATGAGAAAAAAGTGACTCTTGTTGTATTATCAACTTTAATATATTGTTTAATGATTTGAGCAAACTCAAGCAGGGCTTTGAATTCAACTTGTTCAATTCTGAATTCGTCCCCATAACGGTAATATGTTTCGTTGATGACTGTATCCTTTAAAAACATGTATTTTTGGTCTGATATTTTTTCAAAAAGTTCTTTATTGCTCTTTATTTCAGAAACAGCGATGGAGTTAATAATTCCTTTGTATTTATTGTTTCTAAAATAGATTGCCCAATTGTGAATTGGTAGCGCAATATCTAGTTTTAATGGATAATTGGAGTGATTGATGTATTTTTTGAACTCTTCGGTTGTTGCAATGGAATTCTCAGTTTCGTACTTCCTTGGGTCTGTCAAATTGTAACACATAAGCAAACATTTTTTTACTGGTGGAACACCAGCTAATTTAAAGTCGCGATATTGCCATAATCTTAGCGTGGAAGTGATTTCCAAATCCGTCATTTTGATCTTGAGGATTTCTAAGAATTTAAAATATTTTGCTTTAGTCGATGGAGTCCAGTCGCAATCAATCAAAATCTCTTTATTTTGATTGAAAAACAATGCTTTTTTATCATCAAATATACTATCTCGAAACTCACTTTTCTTATCCCAATCTTTTATATTGCTGATGAATTTTATGTAATTCGAATCATTATCAATTTTTTCTCTTAACGATTCATCAAAAATATGCTCTCTTAGATTAATAGCTTTTTTAGTGAGTTTTTCGGCAAATGTATCAAGTTCATTTTCCTGAATGTTTTCAAATACCGAATTCGTTATAAATATTGTAGGTGTAAGATTGGTATTGCATTTAGAATCATATGTTTGAATACATTGAGCCACAGGCATTGGACTTTTGGATTCAATATCCCACTCAATATCAAATAAACGTAAATAAAGATGGTCTGCTCCAAATTTGCTAAGGTTAGAGGCATCAGTTGAATCAAGGGCGAAAGTCGTTTTCCAATAACAGAATGAAATTGTAGGTGGTTTATTTCCGATTTTTTTACAGCTTAAAAAAAGAATTAAAAAAACGGCGACCATCACGGAGCAAATAGTCTTGTTCATGAGTAAATTTTTTTCAAAAGTACACCATTTTTTGTATGAAAAATCGAAAAATAAAAAATTTATTTTTGACAAATTTAGGCCTCTATTTTAATTTCAAATTTGAGATTTAAAAGACTTTGATTTTACTCAATTTAACAACAAAAAATCACTTTTTAATTTCTTTTTTTCGCATATTGGGACGCAAAGCATCGCAAAGAAGCGCAGAGAATACTTACTTCATGATTCTGTCTTCTTACTTCTTCTTTTCACGGAACTCTTTTTCCCGAGAAAACAGAAATCTTTGATTTCATTTTTTCTCGAGGATGCTCGAAAAATAAAAAAATCGTAGATTTATTATTTTTCGGCACACGTTTCACGTTTAGCTTGTAGTCTTACGATACGTCCGAATTGCCAGTACATTAAAAAAGAGAGCAAAAGCCGACATTGCAAAGAAGTGACGCCACAAATCGAGGAACGTACTCCCTGTAAGCAAGGTCAAACGCATAACTTTTACAAACCACGCTATGGGATTGAACCACGTAAGCACTTGCGCCCATTCGGGCATCGATTCAATGGCGGTAAAGAGTCCACTCATTAGAATAAAAATGACCATAAAAAACCACGCAATAAACATCGCTTGTTGTTGCGTTTCGGTGTACGACGAGATGAAAAGTCCCATGGCAAGCACGATTAGCAAATAGAGGAACGCAAATGAAAACAGCGTAATCAAACTGCCACGCATCGGTATATCGAATAATATTTTGGCTAGCGTGAGTCCAAAAGCGAATTCCAATAGTCCAATAATCAGGAAAGGCGCCATTTTGCCAATAATAAACTGATATTTTTTTATCGGTGTAACATTGATTTGCTCGATGGTTCCCACTTCTTTTTCGCGGGTGATGTTCATTGCCGTTAAAAATCCAGCAATTACGGTGATTAAAATAACTAAAATTCCTGGGACCATAAATGCTTTGTAATCCATAAATGGGTTATACCAAAAGCGACTTATGGGCTCAATTGTAGGAATTACAGCGGTGTTGATATACCCTTTGCTAACAATAAGTTCGTTGTTAAAATTCATTAGCATTTGCCGTAGATACGACATTGCCAATCCAGCTTTCATACCATTGATTGCATCTGCAGAAATATGAACCGATGCGCTGTTTTGACGTTGTAAATCCTTTTCGAATTTTGGTGGAATTTCTAAGATTAAATCTACATTTCCACGATGGATTTGATTGATGGCTTCGCTACGTGAGTTGGCGTATTGAGTGATGTTAAAATATCCCGAAGAGGGTATTTTAGCCACCAACGATCTGGAATATTCAGAATGATCTTGGTCGATGACACAAACATTGATGTTTTTTATCTCGAAACTGGCAGCATAGGCTAAAATCAGAAGTTGTATCATGGGCATCATGATGATAATCCCAAGCATTGCTTTGTTTCGAAAGATTTGCAAAAACTCCTTTTGGATGATAAAACGTATCGTTTTCATAAATCAAGACGAATTTTAAAGTTTTTAATACTAGCTAAGATGAGAATTATGGCCATGGATAACAAAATCAGCGTCTCTTTCCAGATGTAAGTGATGCCAATTCCTTTAATCATAATGCTTTTAATAATGATGATAAACCATTTTGCAGGTACAATATTTGAAATCACTTGCAAGGGAAGTGGCATGCTTTCAATGGGAAAAATAAATCCTGAGAGAAGAATGGTTGGGAGTAAAAGTCCGCCCATCGAAATCATCATGGCGGTTTGCTGACTCGAAGTTTTGGTCGAAATAAAAATTCCAAGCGATAATGTGGTGATTATAAAAAGGGTAAGTTCAAGAAATAGCAATAAATAACTTCCACGGATGGGCATTCCAAAAATAGTAACTCCCATCACCAAAATAATTAGCGCAATAATTAACGACAACACAAAGTAAGGAACTACTTTTCCTATAATTATCATAAATGGTTTGAGTGGCGATACAAGCATTATTTCCATGGTTCCGCTCTCTTTTTCACGTGTGATTGCAATGGAAGTCATCATAGCACAAATAAGCATTAAAATCAGTGTGATAACCCCCGGAACAAACATAAAAACACCTTTTTGTTGAGGATTATAAAGCATTTGAACTTCGGTGTTTATTTGAATAGGAATTCCCGATTGCTGCATCTTTTCAATATTATAATCATTGATGATGGCGGTTGCATAATTGCTCAATGTTGTTGCTGTATTTGGGTCGGAGGCATCGGTAATGATTTCAACTTGTGCTTTTCCTTGACTTTGAAGATGTTGTGCAAAGTTTTCGGGAAATACAATTGCCATTTTTATCTTTCCTTCTCTAAACAACGATTCTGCTTCGGATGAAGAGGAGATATTGCGTTGCAAAACAAAATATCCCGATGACAACAATCGGTTGCTTATTTTTTGAGTTTCACCATCTTTGGAACGGTCAAGCAGGGCAATGTTCGCGTTATTTATTTCGTTGGTAATGGTAAATCCAAACAATATAATTTGAATTACTGGCATTCCCAATAAAACAAGCAAAGTCCTCCGATCTCGAAGAATATGGATGAACTCTTTGGTGACAAATGCGAGAAAGGTTTTCATTTTTTTTGAGTTTATTGTATGCTTTATGTTTTTTAGTCGTTAAAAGATTTTTCGTGAAACGTGAAGCGACGTGAAAAGATTTTCCGTGAAACGTGAAAAGGAGATCGCGATGCGGATGTTTTTGTGAAAAGTTTTTTTGATTTATCAAGGAAACATTGCTTCGCTCGTTTCCCGCTTCGCGCTTTTTTCACATTTCACGTTTCACGAATTGTCTCTTTAGTCCCGCTTCGCGCTCTTTTCACATTTCACGTTTCACGAAACGTCTCTCTTCACGTTTCACGAAATGTCTCTTTATTCCCGCTTCGCGCTCTTTTCACGTTTCACGTTTCACGAAATAACTTTTTCTCCTCTAGTTAATTTAATAAACACATCATCTATTGTATTGGTTTTAAAATTGGTTTTAAGTTCTTTTGGTGTTCCAATGGCTGCGATTTTTCCATCCACCATAATCGACATTCTGTTACAGTATTCAGCTTCGTCGAGATAATGAGTGGTGACTAAAATTGCAATACCACGATTTGCCGTTTCGTAAATCATCTCCCAAAATTGTCGTCGGGTAATCGGATCTACACCACTTGTGGGTTCATCCAGAAAGACTACTTTGGGGTCGTGAATTAGTGATGTAGAAAAAGCCAGTTTTTGTTTCCAACCCAACGGCAGCGATTTCACCAATTGGTTGCGTTCCGATTTTATTTGCAGCCGTTCTAAAACTTCATCGGCTTTGGTGCTGATATTTTGTTTGGAAAGTCCATAAATACCGCCATAAAAGCGAATATTTTCCCAAACAGTTAAGTCTTCGTACAACGAAAATCGCTGACTCATGTATCCGATATTGAGTTTAATTTTTTCGGCTTGTTTGCTCACGTCAAATCCTGCTACAGATGCACTTCCCGAAGAGGGAGCTAGTAATCCAGACAGCATTCGCATTGCTGTAGTTTTTCCAGCACCATTGGCTCCCAAAAATCCAAAAATTTCACCTTTATCTACTGTAAAAGAAATTTTATCTACGGCAGTGAAATTCCCAAATTCGCGGGTTAATTCATGAGCTTCTATGGCAAAATCGTTAGTCATAATGCTCCATTTTTATCATTTTCGACATAAAATAATCTTCAATATTCGGATTTGTGACTTTAAATTCAAAATCGGGATATTGCTTGGCTTCTAACCACGATTTTAAAGTGTGATAATCGCAATCTGGTTTTAAGGTTACATGTAAATATTCGCCAAACGTGAAGCACGAAGCGGTATCACTGTGAGAACGAATATCGTTTAGCAGTTGAAACATATTTGCAGATTTAACTGCATATAGCACTTCGTCGTACTTTTCAACGATTTTTTTAGGGGTATCAATTTCAATAATTTCGCCATGAATCATCATTGCAATTCGATCGCAACGCATGGCTTCGTCCATATATGGTGTTGAAACTACAATGGTTATTCCTGCCGATTTCAATTTACCGAGAATATCCCAAAACTCTTTACGTGATACTGGATCTACACCAGTGGAAGGTTCATCGAGGATTAGCAACTCGGGTTTATGAATCAACGCACAGCACAACGCTAGCTTCTGTTTCATTCCTCCCGATAGTTTACCTGCTCTTCGATCTTTGAATGGCTCAATTTGACTGTAAATCTCCTTAATTAAATCGTAATTAGCTTCGATGGTAGTCCCAAAAATGGTAGCAAAAAATTTCAGATTTTCGGCAATGGTTAAATCGGTGTAAAGTGAAAATTTGCCAGGCATATATCCAATTATCATACGCAATGCAGCATAATCCTTAACGACATCAAGATTATTGATGGTAATACTCCCCGAATCGGGAACCAAAAGAGTGCTAATCATCCGCAGCAAGGTTGTTTTACCAGCTCCATCGGGACCCAAAAGACCGAAAATTTCTCCTTTTTCAATCTCAAAAGAGGTCTCCTTTACTGCCTGAACAGCTCCGAAATTTCGTGTTATGTTTTTTATTGTGAGCATTTTTTTTATCGTGAAAAGATTTTTCGTGAAATGTGAAAAGAGGTGAACGAGTTGTATTCAGTAGCTTTAGTGAATCTTAGTTTATTTATGTAGAACAAGTAGAACAAGTAGAACAAGTAGAACAAGTAGAACAAGTAAAACAAGTAAAAGGCTTCTTAGTCACCCAGTTACTCAGTCACCCAGTCACCCAGTCACTCGGTTTACTTGGTCACTTGGTTTGCTTGCTATCTCCATTTTCAAATTTTCAAATTAATTAAACTTCAAATCAAAGTTACTCCGTCACTCGGTTTACTAGCTATCTTCATTTTCAAATTTTCAAATTAGCACATTAGCACATTAAAATTTAACTTCCCCAGGCATTCCAATTCTTAATGTTCCATCGTTTTTTACTTTTATTTTAATCGCATATACTAGGTTAGCTCGTTCGTTTCGAGTTTGAATAGTTTTTGGTGTAAATTCCGATTTGTCAGAAATCCAGCTTATGGTTCCTTCGAGTTTTTTATAGTTTTTTCCATCCGTATCGATGAGTACAGTGACTTTTTGTCCATGTTTTATGGAACTAAGTTGCTCTGCTGTAGCGTATGCTTTTAACGTCATCTCCGTTAGGTTGGCAATTTTAAATAACGCTTTATTAAAAGCAGCGATTTCTCCTTTTTCAGCATATTTAGAGATTACTGTTCCCGAAATTGGGCTTTTGATGATGCTTTTTTGGATTTGGTCGTTTAATTGGTCAATTTGACTTTGCAAAGGAGCTGTTTCGGCATTTAGCTGAGCAAAATTGGTGGTTGTTGCCTCTTTTTGTTTCTCCAAAACGACAATTTGCCCATTAATATCATCGAGTTGCTTTTGAGTTCCAGCACTCTCTTTTATGAGCCGAACCATGCGCATTTGTTCCCGCTTTAGATTGATAATTTGCTCATCAATAACGGTAATTTGGGCTTTAATATTCGAGTTGCGACTAAGTATCGAAAGGATTGAAGCATGCAATTGTTGCTTTTTTAAGCAGAGTTGCATGGTGTCGATGTAGCCATAAACTTGATTTTGAGCCAATGTTTGCCCTTCTTCAATACTAAATTCCATGATTTTTCCACTAGCTTCGGATGCTACCATGACTTCGGTGGCTTCAAACTGACCTTGTGCATCCCATTGATTATCGTTGTTTGAGCATCCAACCATCAGTAGTAGCGATGGGAGGAAAATTTTTGCAATTGTTTTTATTTTCATTGATTTTTATGTTTTATGTATACTTTATGTTTTTTTATTGTGAAAAGATTTATCGTGAAACGTGAAGAGAAGTGAAAAGATTATTCGTGAAACGTGAAACGAAAATACTGATTTAAGAAATCTTAGTGAATCTTAATGAACTTAGTGTCTTAGTGGTAAAGGACGTGAAATGATTTTTCGTGAAAAGAAGCTCTTTTAGTCATTCTGAACGAAATGAAGAATCTATTTAAAAAGGAGATGCTTCCGGAGTTTATCCCGATTTTCGGGATCAGCATGACTAAAAATCAAAATGTAATATTTCCAGTAGCAAATTGGTAGTTAATTTTCGACATTACTAATTGTATTTCATGAATTTTCTTATTTAATTTTGAAATGAGTTCAGCATTTAATTCGTTGAGGTAATCGTTTGCGGAGATGGTTCCATTCTCAAATTGTTTAGATGCTGTTACTTTTAGAGATGTTTGAATGGTGATAATTTCATCGTCTGTTTTTAGCAATGTTTCTGCTTTGGTCATTTCTGCTTGTTGTTGTTGCAACTGCAAATTTGTGTTTCTTGCGAAAATCTCTTTTTGTTTATCAACCAATTGACCAGCAATGGAATACATCTTCTTTTCGTTTGAACCATTATTCCAATTCCACAGCGACCAATTCAAGCGCAATCCAGCAATATAGAAGAATTGAAAATCGAGGTCGAACATATTTAATCCCGGGCGACCGTAACCACCTTGGGCAAATGCACTCAATTTGGGTAAATTTTTAGTGGAAACTGTCTTCATTTTGGCCGAAAATTGTTGTTGCTGCAATTCGTAAAGTTGCAATTCGGGTCGAAGTTGAATGTTCGTTATTGTAATTGCAATTTCTGGGATAATCAACTTAGCTTCAGATGCGTAGTTTGTTCCCAACAAGGTATTTAAAGCAGTAACATTCGTATTTCTATCGGTTTGAAGTTCAGTTATTCGTTGCTGTTGACGTAGAATTTCAACTTTTAATCGGTCGGCACTGCTTTGTAACACCACTCCATTTTTAATCCCTGATTCTATGGTTTTTAAACGGGTGTTTAAATCCTCAATCATCATTTTTGTGAGATTTATGCTCTCGTCGGTGAGTAAAACTCGAAAATAAATTTGTGCTATTCGCTCCTTAAGTTTGAACAAATCGATGGAGATTTTTTGTTTTTCGATATTGTTTTCGATTTTTTTAACTCCTTTTTCTTTTCCAATAGAACCACCATCCCAAATCAACTGCTTGATATCCAAAGTGGCTTTGTATTGATCCTTTTCGGGAGTGGGTATGTTGATATTTGGAAAAGGAATTGAAACCACTGTTACATCCGATTGGTAGGTGGCTTGTGCATTTAAATCGACTTGTGGAAGCCAGTTTTTGTCTAGGATGGAGTTCGTTTCGGCAAACGATTGTTGCCACAAATCCTGCTGAATTAGCAACGGGTAATTCTTTTCGGCTTCCAAAAAACACTCTTTTAGCATAATTTGTTGTCCAAATATTTGGGTTATTCCAAAAAGCAAGATCAATAGAAGTTTTATTTGTTTCATATTCTTATAATTTGAAATTTTCATTTAGGCTTTTGAGTCATTTCTAATAGAATTTATCAATGTCTCTTTAATAAAAGCTTTACGATCGTCAAGCATAAAGTTGTAGATTGGATCACCCACTTGAAAAACGGTTTGAATAAGAGGACGAGCCATAAAAGGGAAGATGCACATGGAGACCATATTGAGAATAAAGTATATTGGGTTCACTTCTTTGATTTCGCCGTTTTCTACCTGTTTAGAAAATTTCATGATCATATCCATTGGTTTGGGAAAACTGCCACTTCTTTCGATTCGTTCCCTCATCCGTTCCGGATTTTGATAAATCTCGTTCAAGATGAAGATGGGCATGTGTGGATTTTTCTTCAGAAAATCGGTGTAGAAATCTACGAACTTGTCAACCAACTCAAAAATATCGTCGGTGGTGTTCAGCAGTTCATGAATGGTGCCCGTAAGTTGGCTAAGCAATTCATCAAAAATTACGGTAAACAGCTTTTCTTTGCTTCGGTAGTAATAGTGGAGAAGCGCCTTGTTTATTCCCGCCTCATCCGCTATTTCTTGCATTCGAGCACCATCAAAACCTCTACGGATAAACACTTGCTTGGCTGCTTCTAAAATTTTTGTTTCTGTATTTATTGATTCTAATTCAGTCATAAAATTTAATTTTACTATTCAGTTTAACCAATTAGTTAAACCATTTGGCAAAGATATATTATTTAAATGTATTTGTCAAGTTTTTTTGATTTAATTTTGTGTATATGAATGCAATACTTCGGTAAATTATTCATTTCATAAACTTAAAAAATGTAACCAATTGATTATCAGAAATAATTCTCTTAATGGCGCAATGTCAAAGCGCAGATAATTTGTGTATTACAAAATATTACCGAAGGCGCGTGCGCCCCATTGGGCGCAGTTTATTATGAAATTTGTAGGTTCAAAAATATCTCCATCGTCTATTAATTTCAATGGAGAAGCGATTTATAATCAAAAGCAATAAGTTTCAATAAACTATTAGCAATTCTGCAAGGGAGTTTAAGTCTGTGGCGTCAAAGCGCCACACTACCTTGCTAACGAATTGCTTATTGTTTTTGAAATATGAACAAAACTTCACTTTCGCTCCTCCTGCCTTTTTTTGTTTCTTTTTTGGGCAAGAAAAAAAAAAGAGTAAAAAATATCTAAAAGAAATTATAAGCAAATCAAAGTAAAATAATTGTAATTTTACGACCTAAAATTATAGTTGATATGTCACTTTCAAATTCTTGGGTTAAACATATTTCGGAGCAAATAACTCCGGCTATTCTTGTTTCAAAAGAACAAATTGAATACAATATCAGCTATTTCCAATCCACATTGGGATTTAAAAATCACGAGATTTTTTATCCAGTTAAAGTAAATCACAACCCGATTTTTATTGAGTTGATGGAGAAACGTGGACTTGGTTTTGAAGTTGGAGCAATTTCTGAATGTGAAATGCTTATAAATAGAGGAATTGATCCATCTCGAATCCGATATGGAAATCCTGTAAAAGCCAAGGAGTCAATCCAAAAAGCACATCAGTTAGGAATATCTTGTTTTGGTGCAGATAGCCTTAATGAACTTGAGAAAATTGCTGTTTTTGCACCAAAATCTTCGGTTTATATTCGTGTTTCTGTCAATAATTCAGGTGCCGAATGGGCGTTGACTCAAAAGTTTGGTTGTCCAATTCCTTTAGTTCAGTCGCTATTTGAATTTGGGAAAAAATTAGGCTTAAAAATGTTTGGACTGAGCTTTCACGTGGGTTGGAACAATAATCATATCGAAACTTGGCATCATGTATTTACTCAAATTTCAGGATTATGTTATCAATTAAAGTCTCAAAATATTCAACTTAATTCAATTAATATTGGAGGTGGATTCCCAGCGCATTTGGGAAATCAATACGAAAATTTGACTCGTATATCGAAGGAAATTCTTCCATTCCTAACTCGATTTCGGGAAGATTTTAATCTTGAAGTTGTGGCAGAACCAGGCTCTTTTTTGGTGGCAAATGCAGGTAAAATGGTCGTTCGTGTTATTGAACGATTAAAACGAGATAACCGTGATTGGGTTTATGTTGATAGTGGTATTTTTCAAGGCTTTTCGTGGATTATGGGCGGACTTCAGTATCAAATTGAAGCTGTTTGTACTGATTCACCAATAATCCCAATGGTGGTTTGCGGCCCAACTTGCGATACTCACGATGTTTTTAGCTATGAAGTGCTATTGCCAAGTAATCTTTCAGTAGGTGATTTGTTAGTGATAAGTCCAGCAGGAGCTTATATTTCATCATCAAAAAATTACAATGGTTTTTCATTTCCAAACGAGGTTGTATATTAATATGATTCTTATGGTAATGCTATTCTTTGCCTTTACTAAGTCTTTAATTTCCCCAACCAATAAATAGAAAATTCATGCAACTATTTGTGCAAGATTCTGGAATAAGCGACGGCATGTAATCATTATTTATTTTAATACCAAAACCAAATTGTTGGACCCAATTTCCATTGTACATTACACCATATTTTAAAAGGAAAATTTTTAAGAAAGAGGTAATTACACCAACTTCTGGATAGAAGATGTAATTTGTTTTTCCTGAATTAAAATATTGGCTACCTTGAGATATTTTTCTGCCATTCGTAATATTATAACACAAATATTTGGTGACATTATCATATCTTTCATACCCGATGGAACCATAAAACCATATTGGATAATTAATGGGGTTATATTTTATTCCTATCGAAAGTGCTAATAAATCTTTACGGGTATCAGTTGAAGGAGAAATTAAATCGTATTTACTTGTATTGGTCCCATTGCTAAAAATAGTAACGGTATCAAAAGTAATAAAATTGAATCGTAAATTGTAATAAAAACTAATTCTTTTATTGTTTAATTGACTTATGGTTATTCCATGAGATGGCTCTAAGTCGTAATTGTACATAAAATATGTGTAATCGTAATCCTTTACTCCATCTTCATCAAATAAATTTCCCAATAAATTTGCTCTTAATAATTTTTTTTCTACTTTTTTTCTATAGATACCATACTCATACTTTTTTAAGTATTCAGAATAAATATCCGATGCCGTATTGAATTTCCATTTTCTAAAATTTAAATTTCCTTCTGTTAAATAGTGTCTTTGAAGTAAAGAGTCTACAATATTCCTTTTACTATCATTAGGGAATTTCTGAAGGAAAATTTCCATATCAGAATCACTACCGTTTAGGGCTTCGAAATATAATTTTGATTTGTAAAGTTCCTCAACTGTTGAATAATATTTCCCATTTGGAAAAAGAAGCAGGTATTCGTTGATTATATGTAAGTATGTTGAATTTATTGCTTTGTTATAATATGCAACTTCTAAACTGTCGAGTAAAAACGAAATTTCTTTTGAATGTTTTCCATTCGGATATGTTTTTAAATGGTGTTGACAATCTCTAACCTCTTTTTCTTTTAAACAGTATTTCCATGAATTAAATTCATTGTAGCTTGATATAGAATCTGTTACGATTTTTTTGTATTTCCCAAATGGATAATTTTTCAAGTATTCATACGAGTAATAAGATGACTTTTTAAGCTGAATAGTGTTAAATAGTTCATCTTCTTTAATGTTCTCTTTTTCAATAATTAACTCATATTCCCTTACTTTTATATAATACTCGCTGGTTTTGTTTTGGTAGTATTTGAAAAATAATTCAATTTGATTTTGAGCGTTGATGTTGTCTTTAATCTCTATAAGTGAGTATATTAGCTTAACCTGATATTCGGTCTTCTCTTCGATAAAAAGTTTTTCAAAATCAGGACTTGACGTACTGTTTTTATAATTTGATATTATTTTAATGTAGGTTTCATAATTGCCCGTTTGATACGCTGATTTTGCACTTTGAAATATTGCATTATTTTCGTTTTGTGAAAATGCAATTAAAAAGTTTAAAAATAGTATTATTAGAATAAGATATCGCTTCATAGAGTTTTTTCTGAATTGAGGTAATAATAGAACTTTTTGGCTATGCAAATTTAATGATAAATATTAATTTTTGAGCTTAAAGAAATCTTTTTTTTGTTACAAACACGAGTCTAACTTTTGGCACCATTAGTATCAAAAAAAAGATAAAAACCAAATACATAAAATAAGATAATTGCATTTGCTACGAAAGCTTAATTTGAAACTATTACTGCCATTAACTGCGAGATATTTATAATGTATTCCAATATTTTTAAATTAAATTCATTTGTTTTTTTATTCGTAATTTCGCTCCATAAAACGATTAAGAAACTATGTCACAAGAAAATATCGACTGGATGTGGCCGACATCAAACATTGTTTAAGGATTAGTACGAAGTATGCCTTATGATTATTCCATATCGTGGTAGGCAGTATCACACCACTTAAATATAAACAGGTAATTTCTAAGTAAACATTTTTTTGCTGTTTGAGCTATAATTTCTTAGCTTTGCAAGACTTTGCATTACATCACCGTTCTTTTCCAACTGATTGATTTTCCATTCAATAATCTCATATTATCGAATCACGACCGGCATGTTGGTCATTGCATCTTCGGGTGACGTGATGCAATGACTTTTATGAGAGGAAATCAAATGATTGAAAAGATTATTACCTTAATGTCATTGATGAGTTAGTCACCTTTTGGTGACAAAAGATTTTTCGTTTTTAATTTGAATATCGATAAACAGAATGATAGCAACAATAATAACAGGGCTAATTGCTTCAGGAATTAGCATTGCAATCCTAAAAGGGATTGAAAAATTTGAAAGAGTACAACGTTTCTTTTCAAATCAAAATTCATTAATTGCAACTTTAATTGTTTGGACAATTATTGGCTTTTTGATAACTCAGGATTTTACTGAAAGTTGTGATTGTCTTATCAATTCAAGAGATATGCTGTCAATTGATTATATCATTTATTCATCAATTTCGATGATCTTATTTGGATTAGCATGGATTTCAAATTCTAAGTATAGAATTGTTTTTATTTTTATTGAATTTGGATATTGGCTATTTAAATTATTTGTATTAAAAGGTGGCTATATTGGTGGATTAGGTATTCCAATTTTTAATCCATATGATTTTATCGGATTGTTTTTTCGTTTGTGGATCATTGGTCTTATCATAAAGATTAATTATAAGATTTACATAATCCCGATAATTAGCGCTTGCATTATAGGTGCAAAACTTGAAGTAAATCCTTGTGGCACAAACTTTCTTTATTTTGACATTATTCATCCAATGCTTGAAAAAAGAATAACAGGCAAATTATCAGGAAAATGGGTTGGAAATGCAAAATCCAGTTTTGGCATAAACTATTACAAAAGCAATGATTCGATTGTTTCTGATAAAGAATTCGAGAAGAATACTAAAAACGATACTGTTCAATTATATCTTAATGACAATGATGATTTTAATGTTTGTGTAAGTAAATATGATACTGTGATAAATAGAATCAAGGAAAATGTTGTATTTGAATTTAAAGATAATTTGCTATTTGTATCGAACCTTGACCGCGAATTTGAAAAAAAATATTATATAGAATGGACATACGTTGAATCTGATCGAATTGTTTATTATCCTGAAAAGTTGCGGGCAATGAATTTAGAAAGTGTTTCATTAGACGAGTGGGAAAAAAAAACATATGGTGATTCAATTGGCAAATATGAAAATGAAATTGAAATACTTCAATTGAACAAAGATTATTGTAAACTTAGAGTGAAAAATAAATTTTTGTTGAATTTAAAGCGAATAGAAGAATAAAGTAATTGTCATATTCTTTGATGCATAATCTCCCAAAATCTCGCAATTTCACCAAACATCTCTGTTTGGTTTAATATCCTTAAATTTGCAGGATCGAAAAACTCAAAATACAACTATGTCACAAGAAAATATCAACTGGATGTGGCCGACATCAAACACTCTAGCTCAGGTTCGTAAGCATATTCAATTGATGCTTTCGGATACTTTCCCCGATAAACAGGAACAAAATGTCTTAACATCCTTGATTTTGCAATATATCACTGGGTTAAGCAAGACTGAAATTGCCATCCAACCAGATTTCAGAGTAAATGAGTCGGATGTCGTTTGGTTGAAAAATGCGTTAGAGGATTTAAATAAACATAAACCCATTCAGTATGTGATTGGTTATGAGGAGTTTTATGGGTTGAGATTCAATGTTAATAAACATGTTCTAATTCCTCGCCCAGAGACGGAAGAGTTGGTAAAATGGATTTTAGACGATTTTGCTCAAAATCATGAGCCATTAACAGTTCTAGATTTAGGGACTGGAAGTGGATGTATTGCAATTGCCCTCAAAAACGAACAACCAAACTGGAGCGTTTCGGGTATTGATAAAAGCGAAGGAGCTTTAATGGTGGCTCGTTCTAATGCAAAATTGAACAAAGTTGAAGTTGAATTTTCCGAAAATGATTTACTTAATTTTGTTCCAATCAATCAAACTTATGATATTATTGTAAGCAATCCACCCTATATTAGAAAATCGGAGAAAAGGTTGATGCAGCAAAATGTGTTAGCCTATGAACCCGAAATGGCGTTGTTTGTGGAAGACGATGATCCGCTGATTTTCTACAAGGCCATTGCCGAAATCTCCCTGACATTGCTCCAAGAGAAGGGATGCATCTATTTCGAAATCAACGAGGCATTAGGGAATGAGACAGTGCAAATGCTTAAAGATTATGGATACAAGGACGTTGAGTTGAAAGAGGATCTGTTTGGAAAGCCGAGGTTAGTCAAAGCAAAGAAGTTATGAATCAATATTTACGAAAGAACACTTGTATCAACATGAAAATTAATCTATTATGCCGTTTTCTGTTTTTGTTTGCATTAATAATTGCGTGCAATAAGGGTTATTCATTTTCAAATACAAACCAACAAGTTTATCCTGAGAATGTGAGATATTCCGATTCCATAAAAATTAATGATACAATATTTGTTTATGAATGGCTTCACGACACAACTGTTTATTCATCAGATTCTGTATATAGCATTGGGGCAAAAAAGTATCAAATAACCTGTAAAGCAAATTCATTAAACGACACAATCTATAAAACAATAAATCATATTGATTCTGTCGAAACGGAGAATATACATGTTTGGATAGAAAAGTCCAGTAATAATATGTATTGCTTTACGGTGAAGGAAAGTGGGAAAATAGTTTTCTCAACATCTGTTACGAAAAAAGATTTTCAAGATATAAATGATCAGGATATTACAATGAGCTTTCCGATATCTCCTACTTATGTTGGTTGTGATAAATCGGAATCATTTTTTTTGTTTAAAATAGAATTTGCACTTTTAGGAACCGATATAGGTGGAGACTACTTTTTGGTGTTCGGGAAAGATGGAAAATTGATTTTGAAAGGGTTTAACAGTAATTTTTGGGGAGGGCATAATAAATTGGTAATAACTCCTGATAAGAGACATTTTGTCTCAGGATCGGGGATTTCTGACTTTCTGAAAATGACCGTCCCTTTTCCAAATGAAGCAACTTGGACTTCCGTTGTAAATGATTCAATCGTTTTTGTATTTTATGAATTGTATGAGTATAAAGACACGATGATTATTCAAATGTCAAATTATGGTGTTGAAGATACCTTGAAAAGTATTGAAGCAGTGCAGGATACAATTTCGGATAATGTTTATATGTATAGTGTAAATGGGACTCTAATTAATAAATTTAAGGTAATTGGTTTTTGTCCAAGAATGGGAGATGGAGAGCCAATATTTATGTTTGATGAAAAGCTAAATTCTATTTTAGTATTTGATTTAGAAAGAGATTTATTGTTTTTAATAAATAAGAACAAATTGTCAGAAGTGAAAGTTATCCCACTCTCCATTATTCCAAAAGTAGAATCTCCAATTGATAAAGAAGAAGAAATATATAAGGTTAATATTGAATGTATGTCGACGTATGTTTTATACTTTAAAAAAGGAGTTTTGGTTAAATATTTCAAGAAAGTTTTTGAATATTAGTATCAGTTTTTAGCTCAAAAAACATTAAAAATTTAAATCATCGAATTTTGATATTTTTGTTGTATCTTTGTAAATATAAAAGATAAAATATTATATATTAAAATAAAATATTTACTTTATGGATAATATATTAGATGATATATTGAACGATAATGTGCCTTCAACTATTGCCAAGAGGATTTCTCAAAATATGAAACAGCGACGGTTGGATTTGAATTTAACCCAAGCACTTTTATCAAAAAAATCAGGAGTTAGTTTTGGAACGTTGAAACGCTTTGAAACTTCGGCAGAAATATCCTTAAAAAGTTTACTGCAATTAGCCATTTCACTAAATGCTACTGAACTATTTAACGACCTTTTTAAAATTGAAAAGTCTGAACGTATTGATGATATTCTAAAACAGAAGCGTGAAATTCACCGAAAAAGAGCAAGAATAAATGTTTAAACCCATAGATTTATTAAAGATAACACTCAACGAACAGTTGGTGGGAAGAATGGTGCTAAATAAAAACAATTTAGCAGTTTTTGAATATGATAAAGAGTGGGTTGAAAATGGATTTTCCATATCTCCATTTTATCTTCCATTAACAGCAGAAACATTTGTCGCAAAACAACAACCATTTGATGGATTATTTGGAGTTTTTAACGATAGCTTACCCGATGGTTGGGGACAATTGTTGTTAGATCGATTTCTTAGGAGTAAAGGAGTAGATATTCGTACTTTGTCAGTATTGGACAGATTGAGTTTAGTTGGAAAAAGTGGAATGGGAGCACTTTCCTATGAACCTGATAATGAGATTAAATTCGTAGATGAACAGCATAATCTTGATTTTTTTGCTAAAGAGATAGAAAAAGTCCTTACGGTGCAAGATGAAGATTATTTAGAACTATTAATTGCTAAAAATGGTTCTTCAGCGGGGGTTAGACCAAAAGTGATTGTTCGTTTTGAAAACGAATTATGGTTGGTAAAATTTCCAACTCAATATGATGACTCAAAAATTGGTGAAATAGAGTTTAATTGCTCACTTATGGCCAAAAAATGTGGAATAGAAGTGCCCGAATCAAAACTTTTTAATGGTAAATATTTTGGGTCAAAGCTATTTGACAGAACTATTGAAAAAAGAGTTCATGTGCATTCAGCATCAGGATTACTTTATGCAAGTCACAGACTTCCATCCCTCGATTATGAAGACTTATTGAAGCTTACCAGAGCATTAACCAACGACTTTACAGAAGTTGAAAAGTTATTTAAATTAATGATATTCAATATTTTAATCAAAAACAGAGATGATCATGCTAAAAACTTTTCCTTTAAATATGATAATCAAAAATGGAGCTTAACTCCAGCTTATGATCTTACTCCAAGTTATGGATTTAATGGAAATCACACGACTACTGTTTTAGGAAACGGAACTCCAACTGAAAGCGATATTTTAAAACTTGCTAAAAAAATTGGTCTTTCAATAATTAAAGCAAAAGCAATTATTGAGGAGGTTAAAGAAGTGGTGTTAAAATAAAAAAAGGTGACTAATGCCACCCTCTTTTTATAATTCAATTAATTTGACTAATCAAGAGTATGAATCACTAATCCTGAGCGCAATTTAGGCTCGAACCAAGTAGTTTTTGGAGGCATAATGTTGCCAGTGTCAGCAATATCAATAAGTTGTTTCATCGAAACAGCATATAAAGCAAAAGCAACCACCATTTCACCATTGTCAACTCTGCGTTTTAATTCGCCAAGACCTCTAATTCCACCAACAAAATCAATACGTTTTGAAGTTCTTAAATCTTTAATGTCTAGGATTTGGTCTAAAACCAAGTTCGAAAGAATGGTTACATCCAATACTCCAATTGGGTCAGCATCGTTGTAAGTTCCTTGTTTTGCAGTAAGTTTATACCATTCGTTATCGATGTACATACTGAATTCGTGAAGTTTTGCAGGAGCATAAATTGTTGTTCCCATATTTTTAACTTCAAAAACTTCGCTAATTTTTGCAATCAGTTGTTCTTTTGTAAGTCCGTTTAAATCTTTTATAACACGGTTATAATCAATAATTTTCAATTGATTATCTGGGAAAATCACCGACATAAAATAGTTATACTCTTCGTTTCCGGTGTGATTTGGGTTGTTTTTCTTTTTTTCTTGACCAACCAATGCAGCAGCAGCAGTTCTATGATGGCCATCAGCTACATATAAATCTGGAATTTCGGTTTTAAAGATTTCGATAATTCGAGCAATTGTTTTCTCATCATCAATTACCCAAAAATGGTGACCAAAACCTTCGTCGGTTATAAAGTCATATTCAGCTGGCGTAGCTGTAATTGCAGCAACAATTTTATCTATTTCAGCGTGAGCAGGATAGGCAAAGAATACAGGTTCAACGTTAGCATTAGCCACACGAACGTGCATCATTCGGTCTTCTTCTTTGTCTTTTCTGGTTAATTCGTGTTTTTTGATATGATTGTTGAAATAGTCCTCAATATGAGTGCAACCTACTATTCCATACTGAGTTCTGCCATCCATAGTTTGAGCGTAGATGTACAGGTTTTCTTTGTTATCGCGAACCAACCATTTTTCAGCTTGAAATATGTTGAAATTTTCAGCCACTTTGTTGTAAACAGCATCACTATGTTCATCGATTCCAACAGGTAAATCAATTTCAGACTTAGTAACGTGAAGAAGTGAGTATGGATTTCCTTCAGCTTCAATACGAGCTTCTGCGGAATTCAATACGTCATAAGGACGTGAAGCTAATTGAGAAACAATAGCTTTGGGCGGTCTCAAACCTTTAAATGCTTTTAAAATTGCCATAATATCATTCTGTTTTTAATATTTTGTGGCAAAGTAAATAAAAAAAGAGGCAACAACAAAATTTGAATGTCATTCCCTCTACTTTTTTATAAAATACAGTACATTATTCAGAATAAATGTTATATTTCGTCAATATCATCGTGCTCATCTTTTACATTTGGAATGGAACGTTGTAATGATGCTATTAATGAACCAATCATTTTTGTTAATTCCATTAATTGATTTCTCGAATATTCAGCATTCTCTTCGTTAAACAAATCTTGCTGAGTCGCAATAGTAGTATAAACAACACAATCCCTGACTGAGCTTTTTGCCATTTTTAGATAATAAATAAACTGACTTTTATTCCGAGCAGACCCTTCAGCAATGTTTAGCGCAATAGTTTGTGTAGTTTTGATAAACTGATCGGTTAAAGCAACTTGAGCAGATTCCGGAAAAGTAGAAGTAGCTTTATAAACCCAATTGATATAGCTTAACGCTTTTGCGTATATACGCAAATCTTCAAATCGGAAAAAACTAACAGCGTTTTCAGTTTCAGTTCCCATCGTGTAAAAGTTTTAGTTTATAATATTGTTTTTATTTTCTGCCGTAAATATACAATTTTTTTTAATTGATGCAATTTATTCTAGTTTATTTTAAAATTTTATATTAATTGTAACCATTTCCTTATATGTTATTTTGTTTGATTACGAATAGTTTGTTTTTCAATAAGCTAATTAGTTTATTGTTTCAGAGAGATTTCCCGTCAGATATAATAAATGATATTTAAAAATATTCTTTATTATATATAAGGTAAAGTTCGTTTTTGAATAAAGTCCTTGAATATGTTTTTTTGGAAGTTTTTTTTAAGGTTGCATCTTATACCAAATCTAGCGTATAAAATAGCCCAAGGATATTTTATACGCTAGATTCGTCTAATGCCGCTCGTAGATAATAGTTCATATAAAGTTTGAAAAATGGACTATATTATATTTAGAAGCGGTATTAAACGGAATTTTATGTCCGATACTCTTTGTCAATACGTTTTAAATTGCAATTATTTTTCATTATTTTATTTATGATTAATAGTAAAGTTTCAGTTATATTCTAGTTATTCAAAAATTAGGGATAAAAATTATAACTTATTTTTGCTCATAATCAGTGTTATACCTATGTTTAACAATAATAAATTGAATTATATATTGCAAATTAGAAATATTGATGTACTTTTGCA